>CANBWP010000004.1 GCA_947373185.1 Comamonadaceae bacterium
AGGCGGCGGCCATTCAGCCGCAACCCGAATTGCACATCCGTTCACATGCCAAAGCCAAGTACGAAGCGGTGGCCTTGGTGATGGCCAGCGCGCAGCGATTGGGCCTGAACAAGTTGGGCATCGTGGGCTCAGAGCAGTTTGTGAATTGACTTGAACTTCACATTGACCTCACAGTACCCATAAGAAACCGCTCTGATGAGCGGTTTTTTTGTACTTTCATTTTTTTGGAAAAATGTTTTTAAGCCTCTGCATACTGCGTTAAAGCGGTTTTCATTTTCTTCATGGCCGCCACTTCGATTTGGCGAATGCGCTCGGCGCTCACGCCGAACTCATCGGCCAAGTCGTGCAGCGTCAAGCCACCCGAGCCATCGTCGTTCACTTTGAGCCAACGCTCTTCCACAATTCTGCGGCTGCGTTCGTCAAGTGATGCCAAGGCCGTGGCAATGCCGTCGCTGGCCAACATGTCGCGCTGATGCGCTTCAATCATGGCGGTGGGTTCGTGCTGTGCATCGGCCAGATAGGCGATGGGGCCATAAGCCACTTCGCCATCGTCGGAAGGCGCCGGATCGAGCAACACATCGCCGCCTGACATGCGCGTCTCCATTTCCATCACTTCTTCGGGTTTGACATTCAGCGTTTGGGCCATGCTGTCAATTTGCGCCGAGGTGAGGGTGTCACGGTGCGTGCCTGTGGCTTCGTCGGCTTCGGCTTTGAGGCCTTGCTTCATGGAGCGCAGGTTGAAAAACAATTTGCGCTGGGCCTTGGTGGTGGCCACCTTGACCATGCGCCAGTTCTTCAAAATGTATTCGTGAATTTCGGCCTTGATCCAGTGCATGGCGTAGCTCACCAAACGCACGCCCTGGTCAGGGTCGAAACGTTTGACGGCTTTCATCAAACCGATGTTGCCTTCTTGAATCAGGTCGGCATGGGGCAGGCCGTAGCCCAAGTACTGACGTGCCACAGAGACCACCACGCGCAGGTGCGAGAGCACCAACTTACTGGCGGCTTCGAGGTCGTTTTCGTTTTTCAATTTGCGGGCAAATGCTTGCTCTTCCTCGGGGGTGAGCATGGGCATGCGGTTGACCGCAGAGATGTACGCATCAAGGTGCCCCAAGGAAGGCACGACGGCCCATGGGTTTTTCAGGGTGATGGCCGTGTCGGGGGATCCAGTCAGGTGTGTCATTCCAGAACTCCATTTCATCAATGGTCGAATTTTAGCACTCTCTTTCGAAGAGTGCTAATTTCATAACTTATTGATTTAATTGATATTTATCAATGCTTTGGGTTTGGAAGCAGGTCCTGCATGGCCTCAAGGGGAATGAGTGCACCACGGTGTTGAATGACGCGGGCTGCCACGGCGTTGCCAAACTGGGCGGCCACAGACGCTGACTCGCCGCACAAGCGGCGGCTTAAGTAGCCGGCCGCAAAGGCGTCACCTGCTGCTGTGGTGTCGACCACGTGCGGCACTGCGTGTGTTGCAATGGATTGCCAGTCGGCACTGTTTGCTGAGCGCACCAGCGTGTCAAGTGCACCGCGCTTGATAACGACTTCGGGCACTTTCAGGGATTGCGCATGGACCAAGGCATCTTCTAAGTTGGCGCAAGCAAACACAGCGTGGTGGTCGTCCAGAGTGATCATGGCAGTGTGGCAAACGGCAAACGCTTTAAGGTAGGCCGCTTGGGCACGCTGATGGTCAGGCCAGAGTTTGGGTCTGAAATTGTTGTCAAACACGATGCGGCAGCCACCTTGTCTGGCCAGTGCCAGAAGTGAAAACAAGCGATGTTGCGAGGCATCGTCCAAGATGGCCAAAGAGATGCCGCTGAAGTAGATGCAGTCAAATCGCGCAGCCTGTTCCTCAAGTGGTGTTGGGGGGGCTTGAAAGTAAGCTCGGGCAGCACTTTGGTCTCGCCAAAAATGAAAGCTGCGCTCGCCATTCGCATCGGTTTCAATCAGGTACATGCCAGGCAGTCGGCCTTCGATGTGAGCCACTTGATCGAGTTTGAGTCCAAGCGCCTGCCATTCTTGTTTCAAACGTTGACTCAAGGCGTCGGTGCCCAAACCGGTGGCATAGCTGACTTCAATGGCTTCATGCGAAGCGCATCTGCGCAAGTACACAGAGGTGTTGAAAGTATCGCCACCATAGGACAACACAGCGGCGCCAAAGCCATTGGCTTGAACTTCAAGCATGCACTCGCCCATGGCGACAAATTGAAGGGGCCGTTTCAAAACTCGCTTCCTTTCCCATGCAGCGAAGAATTGGACATCAACGCCTTAACCGTGGGGCGCCACTTTGACAAAGCCGCCCCCTTGGTAAATGGCTGCATTGTCTTGTAAGTCGATGTGGGATTGTTTGGCTTCCACTTCGGCACGGAAAACATCCGACGAGTCTTGTGGGCGATAACCGATGTGTTTGGCATGGGTGTTGTCCCACCAAGAGGTTTGGTTGTCTGACATGCCAAAGATGATGGTGTGGCCTACGATGGGGGCTGTCAGGGCTGAGACCACCAAACGTTCTAAGTCATCCAGGCTGATCCAGGTGGCCAACATGCGTCTGTCCTTGGGGGCGGGCAGGGCAGAGCCAATGCGAACGCTGACGGTTTCGATGCCCCAGCGTGCCCAGTACATTTCGGCCAGGTCTTCGCCAAAGGCTTTGGACACGCCATAAAAGCCATCGGGTTTGGGAGGCATTTTGGTGTCAATCACTTGATCTTGGCGGTAAAAGCCTGTGACATGGTTGGAGCTGGCAAACACAATGCGCTTGGTGCCTTGCAGACGTGCGGCTTCATACAAATTGACCATGCCCACGATGTTGCTGGCCAAGATGGGCTCCCAAGCTTGCTCTGTGGAGATGCCGCCTAAATGAACCACCGCATCGACTTGCTTGAGCAAGTTTTGCATGTCGGCGGCGTTGGCCAAATCGGTGGGCATCAGTTCTTCGCCCGCTTGTGCTTGGCCAAGGTCTTGTTGGTCACTCACGCGCAGCACTCGGCAATAGGGCTTGAGGCGCTTGCGCAATTCAGTGCCAAGCTGGCCAGCGGCCCCAGTGAGCAGCAAGCGTGGAAACGTCAAAGGGGTGGCATGGGATTTCAGCATGGGTGTTTGAGCAGGCGTGTTTCAGGCAATGACCATGCTGAAAGCGTCTAAAGCATTAAGCACTGCGACCCACCAGGCTGTAGGCGCTCGTATTGTTTTGAAGCCATTGCTGAGACAGCGTGTCGTCTTGCTGAACAGGATGGAAGCGGCTGCTCTTGTAAGCCTTCCAATGTCCGATGTTGCTTCGGAGCAAGCCCTGCTGAGAAAAAAGGAGCTGGTAGCCACTGCGCCAGGTACTGCGTTTGAACAAGCTGCCATCGCGCCAGAGATTGTGCAGGGTTTGCAGCATCACATCGGTGAGGAAAGTGACGGTGACGTAGTGAAAAATGCGAATGCGCCATGCTTCATTGCCGCCCAGGGCTTTGTAGACATCAAAGGCGGTGCAGCGGTGCTCTGCTTCTTCGGCGGCATGCCATTGCCACATCGTTTTGAGGCGGGGTTCGGTGTTGTCAAAGATTTCAGGATGACTTAAAAGCCAATCGGCAAATATATCTGTGAAGTGTTCCGTGGCCGCGGTGGCGGCCAATTGTTGGCGCACGTTTTGGTGGGCATTGGCTTTGATGCGATTGGCTGAACGCAGCGCAATGTTGTTCACAAAACCTTGGGTCTCTAAGTGGCCATTGAACAAAGCATGAATGCGTCGGTGTGTTGCTTCCTGGCCAATGAAGCCTTGTACTTCGGCTGCAAATTTTTCGCGTGTGGCTTCGTCCATTTGCTTCGCGCCCTCGCGCACAGAGTCAATGAAGAACTGCTCGCCCACGGGAAAGCTCATCGACAAAGCATTGAAAAATGCCGATTTGAAGGCGTCTCCGCCACACCAGCGGGTGTCAAAGGGCGTGGTCAGGTCGACCAGAAGTTTGCGAACAGCGAGATTAGACATGCAGAAATCCTCAGGACAAGTTCAGATTTTAGGAAGTTTGAGGATTGGCGTGGATGAACTGAATCAAAGCCCGTGCAACTTCCTCCCCTTTGTCCTCTTGAATGAAGTGCCCAGCCTCCCTGATTTGCGTGTGATTTTGACCTGCTGCGCCTGGTACTTTGTGCTGCCATGCCACTTGGCCGCCCTTGGTGACGGGGTCACGGGTGCTGAACAAGGTGATGAAGGGCTTTTGCCAGGCCTTGAACAGTTCCCATGCGCGCTCGTTGGCGGGCCGTGCGGGGTTGCTTGGGTCAATGGGGACCAGGGTGGGAAACACCCGTGCGCCCACTTTGTAGTGACGGTTTGGATAAGGCGCATCGTAGGCCGCGACTGCGGCATCGTCCAAGCCTTGCGCACAGCCGGTGCGAACAATTTTGCCAATTGGAAACCAAGGGCTGTACATGGCAAAGGCACGCCAAATGTGAAAGGCGCGCGGTATTTTTTCCTTGCCTGTGGGCAAGCCGCCATTGCTCAGGGCAATGCGTGCAAAGCGATCGGGCATTTCGGCCACCATGCGCAAACCAATGAGCGAGCCCCAGTCTTGGCAGAACAGGGTGATGTTGTGAACGTTTTGCGATTCGAGCCACGCACTCATCCATTGCACATGGTGCTCGTAGGTGTAGTCGGCAGCTCGGGTTGGCTTGTCGGTTCTGCCAAAACCTACTTGGTCGGGCACCAGCACCCGAAAGCCTGCACCGGCCAAGATGGGAATCATTTTGCGATAAAGAAAAGACCAGGCGGGCTCGCCGTGCATGAGCAAGACCACAGGGCCGTCTTTGGGGCCTTCATCAATGTGGGCCACACGCAGGCCGCCAATCTCCGTGTAGTGTGGCGTGTAGGGAAAGTCGGGCAAATTGGCAAACCGTTCTTCGGGTGTGCGAAGGACATCTTGGATGTGAGGTAAGGGGCGCATGGTGGATCACTGACCTTGTTCAATGAGTGAAGTGAAGTGAAGTGAATTGAAGTTCATTTCAGGGTGAATCGGGCATCAAAACCGATGGCTTTTCAGAATGACTTTTTGTCCCGCTGGCAAACTCAGCACATCGCCATCTTGGGCCACTTGAAGGGTGCCCTTGAAAACATCAGAGGTGCCTTTCAAAAAGACATCGACCAAGCCCGGCAGGGGCAATGGCGGTGCAATGTGATGAAGCAGCAAATAGGGCACCTGTGCTTGCTGGGCAATTTCTGCGGCTTGCACAGGAGAGGTGTGGTAGTTGGTGATGTCTTTCATGAGCTGCGCCAGCTTGTGGCGCTGTGCCGCTTGAGCCCCTGCTTGCAACAACTTCATCAATTCCATGGACATCGCTTCGTGAACCAATACGTCAGCCCCGCGTGCCTCACGCTGAACGTGTGCAGAAGGTGTGGTGTCACCGCTGATGACCACGCTGCGGTCTTTGTAAATGATTTTGTAGCCCACCGCAGGATGAATGGGGGCATGCGACACGCTGAAGGCCAAGATCTGGGTGTCGGCATTTTGAAATACCAAGGTGGCTTTGTCATCTTGTAACGCAAACGTTTTGGCAAGCGCGCCAAAGCCACTGCCAGGCAGCACGGTATCGCCATGGTGGGTAACGCGGTAGCCGCGGTCTAGGCTGTAGGCTTGCATGAAACCATTGACCACCGTTTGCACGCCTTCAGGGCCATGCACAGGGACGGGCTGAGCGTTGCTGTTGGACACCCAACGCTGCAACAGCAATTCACCCAAGCCATCAATGTGGTCGGAGTGAAAGTGTGTCAGAAAAATACCATCGATCAAGCCGGCGTTGAAACCCATCTTGTTGATGTTGCGCGCGCTGGTGTTGCCCGTGTCAAACACAAACAGCTGCTGACCCGCAATGACCAGGGTGCAAGGCCCGCCACGCTGCTCGTCGGGCATGGGAGAGCCTGCGCCGCACACTGCAATGTGCAAGCCGTCAGGCAAGTCCTTGAGTGGATGGCTGCTCATGCGCTGAACAATCACACGCTGGGCGGCCCAAAGGCTCAGGGGCGCTCTGAACACATAGGCGGTACTCGCCACCAAGAGGATGAATAAAAATGTCCACGTCAGTTTGCGGTTACGCATGTTCAAACTCCCAAAATTCTGGCCAAGCGCACACCCCAGCCTTGCACCCACGGTGCGACATAGCGCAGCTTGGGGCGCTCTGCTTCAGCGGCCTTGACGATTTGCTTGACGATGCTTGCGGTGCTTCGGGCCTCCAAAAATTTGAAGGTGGCCTTTTCTTGCCGCTTCATTTTTTCGGCTTGGTGGGCAAAGTAGGACGACGGCCCCATCCATGCGTATTTGCTGTCGCTCATGCTTTGGTTGAATCCCGTGTGAATGGCGCCAGGCTCAATGAGGGCAATGTGAATGTTCTTTTTGAGTTGGTCCATTTCTGCCCGCAGACCTGCGCCAGCGGCCGACAGGGCAAACTTGCTCATGCTGTAGGGCATCAGAAAGGGCATGGGAATTCTGCCTGCAATGGAACTGACCAACAAAACAGTGCCTTTTTCGCGCGCAATCATGCCGCGCAATGCCACCTGCGTGAGGGCCAAGGTGCTGAAGAGATTGACTTCAAAGATGTGGCGCACACGCTGCATGTCGACCTCTGCCAAAGAGCCTGACTCGCCCACGCCCGCGTTGTTGATCAACACATCGATGGCAAAGGGCACGATGCGTTGACGATCAATGTCCGAAGTGATGTCGAGTTTGAAGACTTCCAAGGGGATGCCTTGCGCACCTGCAAGCAGTTGCAACGCATCGGCCTGGGCTTGAGTTTGGGTGGTGGCCAACACGTGGTGGCCGCGCTGGGCCAACGCAAAGGCGCTGTCTTTGCCAATGCCTGTGCCCGCGCCGGTGATCAAAATGGTTTTGCGCATGCTCAATGGGGGGTCTTGGGAATTGAAGATGGATTTGGACTTGACACATGAATGCGAGACACACGGTCCATCGAACACCAGTAAAAGTCTCTGTCCCAACCCGGGCAAGGAAAGACCACCCCTTGCATCAGGCCGCCGGTTGAAACGCGTGCTTTTTCTTGGCCACTTTCGATGTCCAGCACCACGACGTGTTCATTGAAACGACGGTAGTCGTTCACACACAGCTCACCGGTGTTTGAAAATAAAAGCATGTGACTGGCCGCGCCAAAATGGGTGAGGTGCCACAGGTCTTTCAATTGCACCGCCCCGTCTTCAGACTCGAGGATTCGCCAAGCACGCAGATGTCGATTGGCTGAGTCAAAACCGACCACAATGCGGCGTTGCACGTCGATCAGGGGAGGGTTGGTGATGCTGCCATGCGCTTCGCCGCAGACCGGCCAGCTTTGAAACGTGTCCGCTTCTTGAAGGCATACCCGAATGAGGCGATTGGGCGCTGGGTTTTGACCTGCTCCCAACATGCTCAGGCGGTAGTTGTGCTGTCCATTGTCCATCAACCAGCCACTGTCGCCCTCTAACACCATGTCCCAGCCAAAACTCTGAGGGGCGTCTTTCAGGTAATGACACTGCCAATCGACATCGCGCCTCAAACGCTGAGAGGCCTCATCCCAGTGGTAGCGCCAGACGCGCGTGACGCCCACCACATACACCGTGTTGCCTTTTGCACTTAAGCGCGCAATAGACGCTTCAGGGCAAATCACATCGTGGCAAGCAGACTTGAAACTGTGGGGGTTCAAGGTCGTGAGCTGCGCTGGCGTGGTGGCCGATAAATTTTTGGTGACAATCAAGCCGTTGTCTAACACCACAAACGAGTTGTAGGCTTCATGGACGGGCAAGACATACGAGCTCAAGACCCGGCATTGGCGATCGAGCTTGTGGGCATAGCGACCGTACACCACCACCAATGCGCCATTGGCGTGAACGGCCATACCCCCCGGCCACATGGGGCCACCTGGAAGTGGCGGCGATTGCGCAATGGTTTGGAGGGTCTGTGGGTCAATCCGGCTGACACGTGCGGCGGTGGGAAAGCCCAGATGAGCGCGAAGTACGGAATGGGTGAGCAAAAAGACTTCACCCGGTGCGCCCAAGACCGCCATGGTGGACAGTTGCGTTTTGCGGGAGGTGCATTCAAGGCGCGTGCCGACTTCCATCTTCAGGCCGGTGCCAGACTTGGGTGTTTGAAGTCGCGAAGGTCCAGCATCTTCGCTGGGCCATGGGCTGTCAAAGTAAGCGCAGCTGCTCATGAGGATGCTTTAATCCGCCCAAGGCGTTGGTGCCACCACCAGCCCAAGCCGACCATCAGGGCGGTGAGCAAGGCCAGCAAATGCCATTGATAGCGTGGCCAATACACAAAGACCAAAGCGTTGACGATGACTTGTTGAATCGGATCGTAGCCCTTGGGCATCTCAAGCACGCCATTGTCCTTGGACCATTTGGCGTAATCTGCTTGCATGCTGTGAAACAAGACGGGCTGTGCGAGTTGCAGGTCGTGTGTTTCGCCAGGGTCTTGCACGATGTTGTACAAGTGCCATTGGCCATCACCCACGGGCGGTAAATTGCTCAGCAGTTTGTGATCGCCCTTGAAGAGCGCGCGATTGCCCGACAGCTCGTAGCCCAAGACCTCATTGGGGCCGCGCACGCGGCTGGCCGCACCCGTGATGACGGGCAACAAACTGTGCCCGGTCAATGGGTAAATGCTTTGACCTTTGTAAGTGGTGCCTGGGTGCTGCACCTTGGCCAGGTCGAGCAAAGTGGGCACGATGTCATTCACATGCGCGAGGCTGGTTTGAATCTGTGGGGTCGTGGCTTTGGCCATGTTGGGCACGCCCGAAATGATCAAGGGCACCCTGATGCCACCTTCGCCCGCAAAGAATTTGTAGGTGTTCAAGGGCGCAGTGGCGGCGCGCGCCCAATTGGGCCCAATGATGCTGAAGGCGCCTGGACCGCCCAGTCGGTCCATGCTGCGATCGTAATGTTGATCTAGCCACCAACGGCCCAAGGCCAAAGCGTAGGGGTCGGATGCTTCAGCGCCGTTGTCGGACATGAAGACAAACACCGTGTTGTCGTATTCGCCGCTGTCTTTCAGGTGGGCCAGCAATCTGCCTATGTGATGGTCCATGGCTTCTGCCATGGCGGCATAGACTTCCATGCGGCGGGCTTGATAAGCTTGGTCGGTGTCACTCAGAGCGTCCCAGGCCACATGGGTGCTGGGCAGCGGTGCCATGGGGGTGTTGGCTGGCATCAAACCCAGTTCAATGGCCTTGTTGCGCCTTTCTTGTCGCAACACATCCCAGCCCTTGTTGTAACGACCTTTGTATTTGTCAATGAAGCTTTGGGGTGCTTGAACAGGGATGTGATTGGCTTGAAAGGCCACGTACGCAAAAAAAGGCTTGTCCGATTTGGCATCGGCTTTTAAATAGCCAATCGTTTGGTTGATGTAAAACTCAGACGAGTAAAAGGTTTTGGGCATCTGAGCTTCATGCCCGTTCTCATACCAATAGACCTTTTCGGTGAGGTCCAAATACAACTTGCCTGTTTCCCAGTTGTCAGAACCGCTGTCGCCCATCACCAAAGAGCGATCAAAGCCTCTGGCCGGTGGCAGGTTGTGCGGCTCTTTGCCCACATGCCATTTGCCTGCAGCGTAGGTTCTGTAGCCGCTGTCTTGTAACAGCGACGCGACAGTGACCACCCGTTGGTTCAAGACACTCAAATAACCATCCCGCCCCACATGCGATTGTGGAATGGTTTCGCGCATGTTGCCAACGCCATTCAAATGGTTGTCAACACCCGTCAGCAACATGGAGCGGGTAGGGGAGCAAGAGGCGCTGACATGAAAGTTGGAAAAACGCATGCCACGCTGCGCCAACTGATTCAAATGTGGGGTTTGAATTTCACTGCCAAAGGCACCGACGTCGCTGTACCCCCAATCGTCTGCCAACAAGACCACGATGTTGGGTCGCTTGGCCCCGGCTTGCGTGCTTGCGCACAAGACAAGCAGGGCCACTGTGGCCAGTGCCTTGGAAAACATAGGGCGAAAAAATATCATGGTGATGTGTGTGCGGCTGTGCCAAATTGTTCGTGCAAGGCCTGTTCAATGACCCAGAATCTGTCTTGGCCCCAGGCCGATGTCTGTTCATACCGAAAAGAGGGCACCCCCCACAAGCCCAGCGCGAACAGGGCCAGCCTGTTTTCTTCGGCGGTGGCCCGCCAGTGCGCGTCGTTGCTGGCGCTGGCCAAAATGTCTTTGGCGGCAGGCCAGTTCAAGCCTGCGCGTTCTACGATGATTTTCAAATGGGCATCCGATCCGGCATCCAAGCCTTCTGACCATACGCCCTTCATGAAGGACATCACATAGGCCTCTGCGCAATCGTGCATTTCTGCAAAGGGCATCAAGGCCAAGCCGCGTTCTGTGGGCTTGCCCACCGGGTCATTCAAGCATCCAAAGGGCACGCCTTGGGTGTAGGCCTCACGCGCGGCATCGAGGCTGATGTAGCGCCTTTTGTTGGCTGGCACAGGCAAGCCGCGCATGACCATGGGCAAAACGTATTTCAGTTGAATGCGAATGCCTGCATGCCGTGCCCATTCGAAAATTTGGGCTGCGGCGATGGCAGAGTAGGGACTTCTGAATGAGAAGAAAAAATCAATGCGGGTGCCTTGCGGAACGCTCGGACAAGCTTGGTACTGCAAGGATGGAAACAGCGCTTCTTGGCCAGGCGTTGTGCGCAACCCCCATTCACGCAAACGTGCTTCCAAATGATGCAAACGGTCAATGCCCCAATACCATTCACCTTCGTAGTAAAGGGTGGCGCCCAAGTAGTGGCCCCATTTTTTTCGGCGTGCACGGGCATTGGCGACGTCAGCAGGCGAGGGCTGTTCAGCGGGAGGTTCAGTGCAAGGCCACTGCAAACCAAACCGTTGGGCCAATCGTTGGGCATCCAGTTCGCTGTAGGCCTTTAGCAGAGAACGTTCGGGCACTGCGGCATCGTCAGGCGCGTCGACGCAGTGGGTTTCAAATGAGACGCGATACCGAGACTGCAGGTGTGGCAAAACTTGCGCCAAAAGCTGTGAGTATGGATCGTCTGCCTGGTGAAAAAAGTGAACAATGTGCGCGCGGCCGGAAGTTTGGCGTTGTCGCTCTGCTTTGGCGCGCAATCGCAGAAGCCTTTGCCGAGACAAAAAATATCGGCTGATGACGGGCATCAGCCAACTTTGGAGACTTCGCAAGGCCATGGCACTCAATGAAGAAACAAGATGGCCTTGCAGTGTGACGCGTTGGAAATTACCAGGCCTTCACAAATCTCAACTGCAACGACTTGGCCACGATGGCATTGCGGCCACCAAAGTTATCGCTGTATTGCAAATTGAAACCGGCATCTTTGCCAGGCAGTTTGAAGGAGATAAAGGGTCCCACGCCATTGGTTTTGTAGCGGCTGCCAAACACCAGGTTGCCGGCCAGTGTGTCATCTGAAATTTGTTGGATCGAAAACACATTGATGCCGTAGGCCCAATCGCCACTGACTTTCACCAAACCGCCTTCGGTGTAAATGAAGTTGCCGCTTTTGTAGTCGGTGTCTTTGTTGCGCGTGTTGATGCCGTAAGAGACACGGCCGGCCACCGTCACACCGGCATCCCAAGATTCATCTGAGTGCTTGGGGTTGAGGTTGTACGTGACGGCCACACCGGGGCGCAGGGTGTAGAAATTTCCGAAACCCGGATTGGGGCCACGGTTCTTGTCATAGGACCCTGTCGGGGCAAACAGAGACACGCCGGCAGCAATTTTCAGACGGTCGACATGCCTGACCCAGACCGTCGACAACTCGGTGTCGCCAAGGCCGGAGGTGTCCAGATTCTGCGTCAGACTGGCCGCAGCAATGGCGGCTTGAACTTGTGCATTGGCCACTGTCACAGCAGGTGCCAAGGCGGCCGCCACAGGTGCACTGGGCGTGGGCGTGATGTAGGCCGAGGGATATTGGACGATGTAAGTGCGTTTTTGTTGAATGAAGGGCACATTCACTGCGAAGGCAATGTGGCCATCGCCATACGTTCCTTCGGTGAGGTATCCGCCCACCAAATTCAGTTGAGTCTGGTCTTGGTTGAATTTCAGACTGCCTGTGGGGAATGCCACTTTGTAACCAGGGTAGGGCACAAGTTTGCTGTCTAGCGCTGGCGGCGTCATGTCATTGCCTGCAGCGTCTGCAATTTTGTAAATCTGTAATTGTGTGAGGCTGGCGTTGCCAAAGAAACCGGTGTTGTCCGCAGAGGCTGCAATTTCGCCGCCAAATGCACCCAAAGGTGACTGGCGCAATTTGTAGTTTTCGGCAGCGTGGGCACTGAGGCCACAGGCCATCAGTGCCAAACAAGGCACACAGGCCATGACTAACTTTGAGGGTGAGCGCTGCTTATTTGCTGAGTTCATGGGTGTCTCCGTCTGTTGTTAGGATCAGTACACAGGTGTATTGACAATTCACTCTAGCACAGCAAAGATGAGTGCCTGTCTAGGGTTTTCGCTAGCGGAGCGGCATTTGTGCGCAAGCAAGTCTGCTGCAAAATGGGGCATGACTGAGATGGCCATCCAAAAACCGAACACACGAACTAAAAAAGTGGCCTCAGAAGCCAGCCGACTGACCCGAGACGATTGGCTGGATGAAGCCTTTCGTGCTGTGGTGGCGGGTGGCTTTGACCAAGTCAAGGTCTTGTCCTTGGCCGAAAAACTCAAGGTCACGCGCGGTAGTTTCTATTGGCATTTCACCGACCATGCCGACCTCATTGGCTGCTTGTTGATGCGCTGGAAATTGGCCCAGCTGGCTTTGGATGCACAACTTCAATCTCACCAAAGTGGCGACCCGATCCAGGATTTAGAAGATGTGGTGGACGCGGCGTTTACACAAGCAGGTTCAAATTTGGAAAACTTGCGCTTTGAGCAAGCGATGCGCGAACTGAGTCATCAAAATTCAGAAGCAGCTCAAATCCTGGTGGAAGTCGACACCGAACGCATGGCCTTGTTTCAGGCCAAATTTGTGAAGATTGTGCAAGACCCCCAAAAGGCCAGAGACTTGGCGGCGCTCTTGTACTTGGCCATTGTGGGCAGCTACCAAGCCTTGAGTCGACCCGTCAACCCGCCGCAAATTCGGCAGTACCTGCAGGGCTTGATCTCCCACTACTTGGTCACCAAAGTGGTGAGTTCATTCTGAGCGCCACCCTTCAGTCTTTCAAGCGCTGCACTGGGGGCATGAGCCACTGACCTTGCAGGGCAGACGCATGGGGCCAATACAGACGCGCATTCAGCAAGAAATTTTCGTCAACTTTGACGGGCAGCCAATTGCGGTGTTGCGCCGGCATTGCAGGGGGCGATGCTTGAATCCACACATCCAAAGAACCATCTGCGTTGTAAACCAAGGCATCGCGATCACCCAATGCGTAGCGTTGCAGTGGGTTGTCGATGAAGAATTCGTCTGCGCCATATGCGGTGACGGACCAAAATGCTTTGACGGGTGGCAGCTTGTCTGCATCAAAATGAAGTTGATACCTGTAGCGGCCATTCAGTGGCTTGCCTTGATGGTCTACATGGGTGTTGGGATACAGCGCATCCTCTGGCAAATTCGCACCCAGGCCCACCATGGCCACCACGGCTCGGGTGTTGTAGTCGGTGCCGTAGCGTCCTAAGTTGAGCGGTGGCGTGCGCCATGTCCCTTCGGGCTCTTGGGTCTTCAAAACACCTTGGATTTTTTGCAAGGCCAGCCATCGTCCCAATGCAAAGCAGGCTTGGGTTATGGCTGTGAGTTGAACAGGTTTGCCAGGTTCAATGCCAGCATGGGCGAGCCGATTTAGAAGCGGTGCATCTTCAGTGGCCGCGGGATTGTCAACCATCAAGGCCATCAGGCGTTGAAAAAACTTGGCGGTGTTCATGTCGCGCAATTGCTGCACGGGTGGCGGTAACCGAACCTCTTCAACTGTTGCATCTGACGAGTTTTGCGCAATCGCTGCTTGGGGGTGCAAGGCGTTCAACTGAAGGCCGTCTTGCAAACGGTGCACGGTTTCAAAATCAGCCACGCCATTGGTTTGCGTTCTGCCAATCAGCCACACCAAGTCTGTAGGCGCGCGCAGCAAGGTCATGCCCGGAGGGACTGTGCCCTGCCATGTGGGCCCTGCCAATAAAAAAGTGCCCGCTTGGCCGCCTCGCGTGCGGGTGCCTGGCGAGGCAAAGACGTTGGTCCATGCATCCATGAAGGGCATGAGCTCGTAACGCTTGGCGTTGCGAGGCATTTCAAACACCCAGGGCCCTTGTTTCATGCTGAGAAAGGCCGTGGTGTAAAGCGTGTCGACATTGGGCCTGACCACATCCCTGAAGTGGGCATCAGGAAATTGCCGCACGCGGCGCAATTGATTTGCGGGGCCCATGGTCAGCGCGCTGTGAACGCGCGTGATGTCCATGATGACCAAGGGGTAGCCGTAGACAAAGGCTTCTGCGCCCAACGTGATGGGGCCCTTGAAGGCAAAGAAAACACCCGTTGTCAGTGTTGCCAGGGCAAGGACTGCGCGCAAACTTCCTTTGACAATTCGTTTGAAGAAATGACTTCGCTTCATGGCTGGTAGATGGTTCTGAAGCCCAAATGGCTCACTGCCAAATCTTCTTCTTGGGCTTGCCGGGCACCGGCTCTGTATCGCATGCAGTAATTGGGCGCGCACAAAAACGAGCCACCTTTGATCACGCGTGCACCCGATGTACCGCCTTTAAAAACAGGTGGTTTTTGAGCGGCATCCGGGTCCATCCCGCCTGCATTGTGAAACGAAGCTGGCGCTCTGTCGGCCACAAACACATCGCGGGTGAGTTCCCACACATTGCCCACCATGTCGAATAAACCGTAGGCATTCGGCGCGTAGCAAGCCACGGGGGCCAAACCTGTAAAGCCATCTTCCGCAGAATTGGCCATCGGGAAAATGCCTTGCCATGTATTGGCGTCTGCGGGTTGATCGTGGTGTGAGGGCAGCTCTGTGGCACCCGCGCGAGCCGCCCACTCCCATTGCGCTTCGGTGGGCAAGCTGTGGCCCTTCCATTTTGCGTAGGCCATGGCGTCTTCGAAGGTGATGTGGACCACGGGGAACTGTCCGTGTTGAGCGATGCTTGACGCTGGGCCCGCGGGGTGTTGCCAATTGGCACCGGGGATGTAGCGCCACCATTGTCTGGGGTCATCGCCCTGTGAGGGTTGGCTGGGCATTTTGAACACGACCGCACCGGCCTTGAGCATCTCAGCGGGAAGATTGGCGTGGCTTTGGGGATCGACTTCCCGTTCTGCCAGCGTCACATAGCCCGTGGCTTTGACAAAGGCTGCGAATTCATCGTTGGTGACTTCGGTGCGGTCCATCCAAAATCCTTGGACGGCTACCTGACGCACAGGTTTCTCTTCGGCATACACACTGTCGCCCATGTCAAATCGGCCTGCGGGCACCCAGACCATGCCGGGGTGGGGCGCGTCAGCGGCGAAGGTTGGCAGCGCGCACTGCAGGCGCTGGGCTTGGGTGTGACGTGCCACTGAAGGCTGTGCCTTGGACTGCCACATGAACCACCCAACACACATCAAGAGCGCGCAACTCAGGCCCCCAGCCCATAGCCATTTGCGAAGAGTTCTGCCCGACATTCAGTTGTACCAATACGTGTATTCGTCGTCTTTGTTTTGCGGCAGATTCAGGGTCTTGTCGATCATGATGGGCATTTCAATGAAGCTGGGCCACAAGGGCTCAGGCATGCCTTTGTGGTGCGCTGCCAACAAGGCCTTCAGGCTCGCCAGTTTGGCAGGCTGCGTGTCTGCCAAATTCTTTTTCTCGGTGGGATCGGACTTCAAGTCAAACAAGAAGTCTTTGGCAGGTTTGGCTGACTCAATGAGTTTCCAATGCGCAACTTGCACCGCACGAAGGCCGCCATCGCGCCAAAACAGCGGTCGATCTGCCAATGCTTTGGCCGCTGATTTGCCTGAGGTGTGTTGCAGGGCATTGAGCAAATTCACGCCGTCGATGGGGCGATCCGTGGGCATCATGCCGCCTGCTGCGGCCACCACGGTGGGCGTGATGTCGATGTGCGAGGTGGCTTGGGCAAATTGTTGGCCGGCTGCAATCTGAGCGGGCCATTGCAAAGCGGTGGGAACCCGCAAGCCGCCTTCAAAAAACGTCAGCTTCCAGCCGCGGTAAGGCAAATTCACATCAGGAATGCCGATGTAGCCTGGCGCGCCATTGTCACTTGAAAAAATGACCAAGGTGTTTTGGTCGAGACCATTGTCTTTGAGGGCTTGCATGACACGGCCTACGCTGCGGTCCACCGAACGGATCATGGCGCCATACACGCGGCGGCGGTGGTCTTTGATTTGGGGCAGGGCGTCGTAATCTTCTTTGCTGGCTTGGAGTGGCGTGTGCACCCCCCAATGCGCCAAGTAAAGGAAGAAGGGGCGGTTTTGATTTTGACCAATGACTTTGACGGCCTCGTCGGTGAAATAGTCGGTGAGATACCGTTTGGGTTCGAACCATTTGCCGCCGTTGTAGCTCACACCAAAGCGCATGTTGGGCCACAAGAATCGATCGATGGGGTCAAAGTCTTGTTTGGAATTGACCGCGCGGGGGTCTTTTTCGGGCAGGTACAAACCACTTTCCATGAACAAAGATTCATCAAAGCCTTGGTTGTTGGGGCGCATCTCGGGGGTGCTGCCCAAATGCCACTTGCCAATGTGCACGTTGTGGTAGCCGCGATCTTTCAAAAGCTCTGCCACGGTGCGCTCTGAAGCGGGCATGCCCAATTCGTCAAAGCTGGCGGTGGCTTTGGCCTTTTCGTGGTCGACGAGGACGGGATGGATTTTGCTGGGGTCGGTGTACAAAGTGCCGGCGACTCGGGCCAAAGCACCAGGCGTCGGCGTGAACTCAACGCCAAATCGCCAGGGGTATCGCCCCGTTAACAATGCAGCCCTTGAGACCGTACAAACAGCGCTGCCTGCATAGGCTTGGTCAAATCGCACACCTGCTTTGGCAATGGCGTCAATGTGGGGGGTGGGCACGCCTTCGCCGCCGTGGCCACCACCGTGGAGGCTGACGTCGTTGATGCCCAAGTCGTCGGCCAAAATCACAATGATGTTGGGTGGCCTTTGGGCTGGCGGAACTTGCGCTGAAGGCGGGCCTGCGGTCCATGCAATGTCTTGGGGTGCACTGCGTGGGTGCGCCCAATCTGTGTACCACCCCAGGCTGTATTGCAAAAGGTAGAGCCGGTTCATGTACCCCAAACTCAGCAGCACCATGAGCAAGCCCAGGGCGATGTATGGTTTGCGTGGCAGTTTCATGGAGATCTTTGGTTCTACTTCAAGTGCGTTGCACTATAAGGCGCTCTCGTTTGGATGTAAACACGCGCCATGAATTAAAGTGACAACGCTTGGCAGTCAAGCTTGGATTGGTTTTGCGCGCAAAATAAGCGGATGAATTTCTTCGAGACCAGTCGTCAAGTGACCGTGTTGGGTGCCGGCATGGTGGGAGTGTCTTGTGCATTGGCTTTGCAGGCCAAGGGCTGGCGCGTCACCTTGGTGGACAGGCAGGGCCCTGGTCAAGAGACATCCGGCGGGAATGCTGGCGTTTTGTCGCGCAGTTCTTTGTTGCCGTTCAACCGACCCGGCTTGTGGCAGGCTTTGCCGCAGATGTTGCTCAAGCCAGGTCCTGGTTTGAGCGTGCGCGCCAGTGCACTTGGAAATTGGCCTTGGCTTTGGCGCTTCTTGTGGCACGCCCGGCGCACGTCTTTCGACACCACGACCGTGGCCTTGGACGGCCTGATTCAGTTGTCAGGCGCGACCCACCGAGCTTGGTTGAGGTCAGCGCAGCACCACTTGCGCGAAACGGGCTGGCTTTGGTTGTACCCATCAGATCTGGCGTTTGCAGGCAGCGCCTTCGCGCGAGAAGTGCTGCAAGAATTTTCAGTGGCCACCGAGGTCTTGACGCCCAAGGGCTTGCATGACTTGGAGCCGCATGTGGCGCCCCATTTCAGCCATGCGCTGTGGATCAAAGATGCGGCATCGGTCAGCAACCCCCAAGCCGTGGTGGCGCAATATGCCGCGCAATTTGTGGCGGCCGGTGGTGTGTTTCAAACGGCACACATCCAATCCCTGTCGCAGCAAGCCAGCGGTTGGCAATGGCAGACCCATGACGGTAACGTGCACTGGGCCCCCAATTTGGTGCTGGCCATGGGGCCGTGGTCTGAAAGTGTGTTGGCTGCCAGCCAATTGCCCTCACGTTTCAAAGTTCACATGGGTTTTGAGCGAGGTTATCACCGCCATTTCAAAGCCGTGGACGGGGTTTCATTGGGGCGACCCCTTTACGATACCGCTGGCGCTTATGTGCTCTCGCCAATGTGCAACGAGGCAGGCGAGAGTCTCATGCGAATGACCACAGGCGTGGAGTTGGCAGCGCTTGATGCGAAGGCCAATCGGACTCAGTTGGAAGCCGCTGAAAATGCGGCACGCAAAATCTTTCCCATGAGAGAGGCGGTGCCCGAATCGGATTGGTTGGGCGCCCGGCCCACCACACCCGACAGCCGACCTGTGATCGGTGAGTTGCCAGGCTGCCCTGGTTTGTGGCTGGCCTTTGGCCATCAGCACATTGGTTTCAGCACGGGGCCCGGCACGGGTGTATTGTTGGCAGAACTCATGTCCAGTGAGCCCACCAGCATTGACCCGAGGCCCTTCAGGCCTGAGCGCTTTGAAGTGGCTTGATGTGCTGCTGAATTAACTCAGCAAGGCCGTTGCAAATTCGCGGGCATCAAAGGTTTGCAAATCGTCGAGCTGTTCGCCCACACCAACGAAATAAACTGGAATGGCTTTTTCGCGGGCAATCGCGCAGATCACGCCGCCTTTGGCGGTGCCGTCGAGTTTGGTCACGATCAAGCCGGTGAGGCCCAGCGCTTCATCAAAGGCTTTGACCTGTGCCAGGGCATTTTGGCCGGTGTTGCCATCAATCACCAAGAGCACTTCGTGGGGCGCATCGGCATCGGCTTTTTGCACCACGCGTTTGATTTTCTTCAGCTCTTCCATCAGGTGAAGTTGGGTGGGCAAACGGCCGGCCGTGTCCACCAAGACCACGTCGCGGCCACGCGCCTTGCCGGCTGACACTGCGTCAAAACTGACAGCGGCCGGATCGCCGCCTTCTTGGCTGACGATCTCGACGGTATTGCGCTGCGCCCATACCGCCAATTGCTCGCGGGCTGCAGCTCGGAAGGTGTCGGCGGCCGCTAACAACACGCTGGCACCTTGATCGGCCAAGTGATGGGTGAGTTTGCCAATCGAGGTTGTTTTGCCTGCACCATTGACGCCAGCCACCATGATGACCATGGGTTTTTGGGCGCCAATGACCAAGGGTTTCTGCAAGGGCAAGAGCAGGTCGGTCAATGCATCGATGAGCAATGTTTTGACCACCAAAGGCTCAGTGGCTTTGGCGGCTTTGACGCGGGCCTTGAGGTCTTGCAGCAAGTGTTCGGTGGCCTTGACGCCGGTGTCGGCCATGAGCAGTGCCGTTTCGAGCTCTTCGTACAGAGCCTCGTCAATTTGGGTGCCCGTGAAAACAGCCGCAATGCTGCCCCCTGTTTTGCGCAGCCCCGCTTTGAGTTTGCCCAACCAAGTTTGGCGCTGAGCAACGGGTTCAGCCGTTGAAGGCGCTGCCGTTTCACCAGCTTGGACGGGAGAGGGGCTTTCAACAGGCGCGGGTTTGGGGGAAGATCGGAAAAAGCTGAACATAGATGGGCAGGAGGTTGTGGCCCATTCTATGAAAAACTGGCTGCAAAACCCGTGCCTGGGCTCAGATATGGCTCAAAATTCTGGGGACATGCCGCATGTGCAATGACAAGCCCAAGGCCGCCATGTGGTTGCTGTTGCGTCCCAAGATCTTTTCCGCCAGGGGTAAAAACACGCGCTCTTCTGAGTCTGCGTGTGCGGTGTAGCGTCGCACCAGGCTTTCGAGTTGCGGCATGTTGAGTGGCGCCTCTTGACCCTTGGCCACTTTTTTCAAGGCGGGTTCGAGTTCAGCCCACAGGTGCTCCAAGTTTCGATGCTCGTCGATCAAATTTTCAACCAGCTGGTCCACCAGAAGGCGTTCTTCACCTGCTTGCGCGCTGTGCTGCACAGCGGGGAACAATTCTTTTTCTTCCTCCTGATGGTGCGCATGCATGCCGAGGTGAAAGTAATCCACCGCTTGGCGGGCAATTCTTTGCGCCAACATGGCAGGACCCAAAAGATCGGGCAGCGATGACAGGCGATCCATTTGATGCAAGATGCCAACGTGGCAATGGTTGAAATTGCGCAGGGGGGCGTCGGTATCGACTTCGTAGCGTTCGGGGGACAGTAAGACGTTCTGGCGCATGACGTATCCTTGTGGTGTGCATTCAATGAAGTCCACTCTAGAGCGTGCCATTCAAGTGGCCAAGTTGAAAGCGGTCTTTTTTTGATCCACATCAAGCAGGCACCTCACAAGCCGTTAAGCTTCACACCATGCGCACGAAACAACGTCCAATCACCAGCACTGGCTCCCCTTCGCACGAATTGCGAATCATTGGCGGCCAATGGAAACGCTCCAAAATCAAAGTCATTGACAAGCCAGGTCTGCGTCCCACACCCGATCGGGTGCGTGAAACGCTGTTCAATTGGCTAGGTCAAGACCTCACCGCTTGGCGCTGCGTTGATGCCTTTGCGGGCACGGGTGCCTTGGGCTTTGAAGCTGCCTCTAGGGGCGCTCAGTCGGTGTTGATGTTTGAACAAGATGCCCAACTGGCCAGCCTCTTGGCGGAAACCCAAAAACGCTTTTCTGCGACGGCTGTGCAGGTGCAAAAGGGCGATGCCATGATGGCTTTACAGCGCTTAGCGCCCAGCAGTCAAGATGTGGTGTTTCTGGACCCGCCCTTTGAAGCGGTGTTTTTTGAAAAAGCCCTGCAGGCCTCGGCCCACGCGGTGGTGCCAGAGGGGTGGGTGTACTTGGAAGCCCCTCAAAAATGGACCGACGAAGCCTTGGCCGCATGTGGCTTGGTCTATGTGAAGTACCTGAAAGCTGGCGCGGTGCACGCACATTTGCTGCAACGACCATCCGAGGGATAATCCCCGACATTGATCAGGAGCCCCGCATGAGCCGATCCGTCATTGCTGTTTATTCTGGAACTTTTGACCCCCTCACCTTAGGTCATGAGGATGTGGTTTACCGCGCCACCCAAATGTTTGACAAAGTGGTGGTGGCTGTCGCGGCTGCGCACCACAAAAAAACCTTGTTCACCTTGGATGAGCGCTTGGCCATGGCCCAAGAAGTCACGCAAGATTTGGGCAACGTGAGTGTGGTGCCGTTTTCAGGTTTGCTGTGTGACTTTGTGCACAGCCAAGGCGCCCGCGTCATTGTGCGCGGTCTGCGCTCCGTGACTGACTACGACTACGAAACGCAAATGGCCGGCATGAACCGCCATCTGGCGCCTGAAGTTGACACTGTGTTCTTGCACACCAGCGCTTCGGTACAGCACATCAGCAGCACCTTGGTCCGAGAAATCTCCAGCTTGGGCGGCAAGGTCGAAGGCTTGGTCTCGCCGGCGGTGCTCAAAGCCTTGCAAGCCAAGCAGGCTTGAGGCTTTGCGCTGAGCGCTCTAAAGTTCCGCCGCTTCGACCAAAAAACGCACCCGCTTTTGGCCCTGCCACTCATCCACATCCAAGCGGTAGGCCAGTTTGACGCGAGCTGGCAAGGGTTCAATTCGGCCAAACCAAATGCCATCGACTGGCTGACCTTGGTGCTTGAGCTTCAATGCCAAATGTTTTTCGCCCACCAGTCTTTGAGACAAAACGTCCACCTCTTCGCTGAAGACGGGCGGCGCAAAGCCTTGTCCCCAGACCTCTCGGTGCATGACTTCGACAAATTCGGCGCGGCGGTACTGGCCCTCTAAGGGACCATCAGTTTCCAACTTGCGTTGCAGGGTCGCGGGCGACAACAGTTGTGCGGCCACCTCCATGAAACTGGCTTCAAACTGTTCTAAATTTTCTTCTTCAATGGTGCAACCTGCTGCCATGGCATGGCCGCCAAATCGCAGCAGCATGTGGGGGTGTTTTTTGGCCATCCAATCAAGGGCATCACGCAGGTGAAAGCCGGGTATCGATCGGCCAGAGCCTTTGAGCTCGTGTTCTTTGCCGGGCGCATTGCTGGCTGCAAAGACAAAGCAGGGGCGATGGAATTTGTCCTTGATGCGTGAGGCCACAATGCCCACCACACCTTCATGAAAATCGGGGTCGAACACGCAAATGGCGGCTGGCGGTTCATCGCTGTCGTCAAACAAAGACTCTGCAATTTCCATGGCTTGCTGGCGCATGTCGCCTTCGATGTCGCGGCGCTCGCGGTTGATGGCATCGAGTTGACGGGCCAGTTCATCGGCGTGCGCTGCATCATCGGTGGTGAGGCATTCAATGCCCAGCGTCATGTCGGCCAAACGGCCTGCTGCATTGATGCGCGGACCCAAGGCAAACCCAAAGTCAAAAGTCGTGGCAACTTGGGTGTCTCGGCCTGCGGCTTTGAACAAAGCTTGCACGCCGCAAGGCATGTGGCCAGCGCGAATGCGTTTCAAGCCCTGAGCCACCAAGCGGCGGTTGTTGTTGTCTAACTTCACCACATCGGCCACGGTGCCCAAAGCCACCAAGGGCAACAAAGTATCCAGTTTAGGTTGTGTTTCTGCGGTGAACAGACCGCGCTGACGCAGCTCAGCGCGCAAAGCCAGCAAGACATAAAACATGACCCCCACCCCCGCCAAGGATTTGCTTTCAAAGTCGCAGCCTGCTTGGTTGGGGTTCACGATCACCTCTGCTGCAGGCACAGTGGCCGCTGGCAAGTGGTGGTCTGTGATGAGCACTTGCATGCCCAAGCTTTGCGCTTGGGCCACACCTTCGATGCTGGCCATGCCGTTGTCCACCGTGATGAGGACGTCTGCGCCAGCGGCTTTGACGCGTTTGGCAATGGGGGCCGTCAGGCCATAACCATCGACCACCCGGTCGGGCACGATGTAGCTGACATGGTGCGCACCCAACATGCGCAGGCCCCGAAGGCCCACTGCGCAAGCCGTGGCGCCGTCACAGTCGTAGTCGGCCACGATGCACAGTTTCTGATGTGCCGCCATGGCATCTGCCAACAACACGGCGGCGGCCTGTGTGCCCTTCAAAGTATGGGGCGGCAAAAGTTTGGCCAGGCCGTCGTCCAGTTCTTCCGGGCTCACAACGCCCCGTGCGGCAAACAGCCGAGACAGCAAGGGATGAATGCCAGCTTGCTCAAGCGTCCAGGCGCTTCGAGGTGGCACGTCGCGGGTCAGAATGTGAAAACTCATGGGGCGGGCGCACCTTGTGTCAAGGCGCGTAATTCTTGGGTGATGGAAATGGGTGACAACCAGCGTTTGAGCTTGTTGACAACAGAAGGTGTTTGCGGGCGGTAATGCCGCCATGCTGTCTCGCTGCAAAGGGTCAGTGACACATCTTGTTGGCGCGCCAGGCTCGCCAACAAGCTTTGACAGAGCGTGCCATCCAAACTTTGCCACTGTTCGCGCCACAACTCGGGGCGACCTTCCAGGGCATGCGCTTGAAGGCCCAAGTGCACTTGCGGTTGAAGCTTGGCAGGACTTGCATGGAAGGCGGGATACAACTGGTGCAATGCACGGTAGACCCAAAAAGAGTTCACCGTCCAGCGGCCTTGTTGGCTGCGTTGGTCATTCACAGGATGCTGGTAAAGCAGCATTTGCATTTCACTTTGCAAGCGCTGTAAATGCCGGGCTTTGTCGCCCGAGGGCAGCCATGGGTTGACGTTGCGCCCCACCGCACGGTCCAAGGCGGCCAAGGGCAAGTTGTCAAACATGGCACCGCTTGCACGCCAAACCAAAGGGCTTTCGTAGGTCACATCGAGCCCATCTTCGGCAAAGTAGGGGTGCATGGTGGCCAACAAAGCTTGCGACTCAGCTTCCGTCAAGTGCATCTCAGAGGGCTTGAGCATCACGACCTCGTTCATGCCCACTTGCCAGTGGCAGGGGGTGATGAGCACGTCTTGACCCTCATTGGGCGTGTGGCCCCAAAGTTTCAAGACACTTTCGTGGGGCATGAGGCGTGCCTCGTCTGCGTTCGATTGTGCTGGGTTTTCCGGGTCCCATCGCCCTTCAGAGACGCACACCATGCGGGTCAAGACTTGCTGCAGGTGAGGCAAATACAATGTGGCCAAGGCCTGTTGCAGGGGCGCCGAGCTGCTGCTGGCATAGGCAATGACACTGTCTTGCGCACCATTTGCATGCAAGGCGAGGGGTGAGGTAAAACCGGCATTCATGGCGCTATTGTCGGGGATGACACAATCCCCCCTAGAGATATCTGGCTTGTTGAGCCTTTGAACAAAGAATTGAGAAAAGCAGAGTGAAGCGAATCGAGCACGATGAAATTTGAAATGCCTTACGAATTGGTTCTGGGTTGGCGCTACACCCGCGCAGGCCGAGCCACGCGTCGCAATGGCTTCATCTCCTTTATCTCGGGCGTGTCCATGTTGGGCATTGGCTTGGGGGTGGCCGCTTTGGTCATCGTGCTGTCGGTCATGAATGGTTTTCAAAAAGAAGTGCGTGACCGCATGCTCAGCGTGGTGTCTCACATTGAAATTGTGTCGGCAGATGGTTCGGCCTTGGAAGGTTTGAAACACAGTTTGCAGCAAGTGCACGCAAATCCTGACGTGATCGGTGCTGCCCCCTTCATTGCGGCCCAAGCTTTGTTGGCGCGCGGTGAAGACATGAAGGGGGTGTTGGTGCGTGGCATCGATCCGGCCCTAGAGCCCAGTGTGGTGGATTTGTCGATGGGTTTTGCACGCCGCACAGCCAGCCTCCCGGGCGTTGAAGCCCTGGTGCCAGGCCAGTTTGGTGTCGTGCTGGGCATGGACTTGGCCCGTCAGTTGGGTTTGCGTTTGGGTGACCCCGTCACCCTGATTGCCCCCAATGGCCAAGTGACACCTGCTGGGGTATTGCCTCGCTTGAAGCAAATGCAAGTGGTGGGTTTGTTCAACTCGGGTCATTACGAATACGACTCGGCCTTGGTCATGTTGCACATCGAAGATGCCGGCAAAATTTTCAGATTGGAAGGCCCCACGGGCATACGTTTGAAGATCAAAGATTTGCACGAAGCGCGCAATGTGGCCAAAGCACTGGCCCCCCAATTGGCACCAGGCATGGCCATCCGCGATTGGACCCAACAAAACCGCACATGGTTTGCCGCGGTGCAGGTTGAAAAACGCATGATGTTCATCATCCTCACGCTCATTGTGGCCGTAGCAGCGTTCAACCTGGTGAGCACCTTGGTGATGTCCGTGACGGACAAGCGCGCAGACATCGCTATCTTGCGAACCTTGGGTGCCAGCCCGCACAGCATCATGGGGATATTCATGGTGCAAGGCGCTATGGTGGGTGTGATCGGCACGCTGGGTGGATTGCTCCTGGGTCTGTTGGTGGCATTCAACATCGATGTCATCGTGCCAGCTTTAGAGGCTTTGTTTCACGCCAGCTTCTTGCCCAAAGACATTTACCTGATCAGCCGCATGCCCAGCGATCCGCAGATGAGCGATATCTTGCCTGTGGCCATCATTTCATTGCTGCTGGCCTTTGTGGCCACTTTGTATCCCAGCTGGCATGCCAGCCAAGTCAATCCTGCGGAGGCTTTGCGTTATGAATAAGCCCATCAGCGACGCAGAAAACCAGCCCGTGTTGGAAGTATGTGGCTTGAGCAAACGCTTTGAAGAAGGCGGCTTGAACGTGTCGGTCCTACAAGGCATTGACCTGTGTGTGGCCGCTGGCGAAACCGTGGCCATTGTGGGTGCTTCGGGCTCTGGCAAAAGCACCCTCATGCATTTGATGGGCGGGCTGGATCGCCCTTCACAAGGAAAGGTGTTGTTGCAGGGGCAAGACTGGTCGGCTTTGAATGCAGCGGACCAAGGTGCTCGGCGCAATCAGTTGCTCGGTTTTGTGTATCAGTTCCATCATTTGCTGCCAGAGTTCACCGCGCTTGAAAACGTCGCCATGCCTTTGTGGATTCGCCGTGATTTGCACAGCACGGCGCAGGCAGTGGCCATGCAATGGCTTGATTTGGTCGGCTTGAAAGACCGCGCCGCTCACCGACCCGCCGAACTCTCTGGCGGGGAGCGTCAGCGTGTCGCCATTGCACGCGCCATGGCGACCCAGCCAGCCTGTGTCTTGGCCGATGAACCCACTGGCAACTTAGACAGAAGCACAGCAGAAGCCGTGTTTGATTTGATGTTGAACACTGCGCAAAAACAAGGCACGGCCTTTGTGGTGGTCACGCACGATCCTTTGCTGGCTGCGCGTTGCAGCCGTGTCTTGCGCCTAGACAGGGGCGTTCTGCAAGCATGATGGTGCAGTGGATCGACAGCCATTGCCATTTGGATGCACCTGAATTTTTGCCAGACTGCGAGTCGGTGGTGCATCGTGCACGTGAGGCTGGCGTGTCTTGGTGTGTCATGCCGGCCGTTCAAGCCCAAGACTTTGAAGCCCTGCAAACCTTGGCGTTGAAACTCAATCAGCCTTACGCCTTGGGCATTCATCCCATGTATGTACCGCAAGCACAAACCCAAGACTTGGACCATTTAGAAGCCTGTCTGCAAATCGCCATGGCACGCAATGCCCAAAGCGAGCGCCATGACCCTCGCTTGGTGGCGGTGGGTGAAATAGGCTTGGATTTCTTTTTGCCCCATTTGTGCGATCCAGCCCTGCGAGAGAAACAAGAATTTTTCTACCAAGCACAACTGAAGTTGGCCAAGAAATACCAATTGCCCGTCATCTTGCATGTCCGCAAATCGGCGGATGAACTGCTGCGAGGGCTTCGGCGCACGCCAGTGCAAGGCGGCATTGCGCATGCTTTCAATGGCAGTATGCAACAAGCACACGCCTTCATTGATGTGGGTTTTGCTTTGGGATTTGGCGGTGCGTTCACCTTTGATCGGGCGCTGCAACTGCGGCGCTTGGCCACTGAGTTACCCTTGTCTGCCATCGTTTTAGAAACCGATGCGCCCGATATGCCGCCGCACTGGTTGTACCGCACGCAAAGCCAGCGACAATCGGGAGATCCGCTGCAAGCGCAAAGCCGAAACGAACCCTGTCAATTGCCGCGCATCGCGGCCGTCATGGCGCAACTCAGACGCATGCCATTGGCAGACCTTGCGATGGCCACGGTGCACAACACCCAACGCGTCTTGCCTCAACTCCCATTTTTCAAATCAGCATGACCGCTAAAAAATCCAAAGCCCTCGAACTGCCTGAAGTGAATTTCTCTGAAGACGGCGAGTCGCGCTATTTGCATTTGGGCACGCCTTGGATCCAAGGCGCCATGAACCTGAAAGAACCATTTGAGTTGGAACTCGAATACATTCAGCGCATGATGGTGGGCTTGTTGTTTTTCAAGTCAGCTTCTGTGGCGGGGCGGCATGCCATGCAATTGGGTTTGGGCGCTGCCAGTCTGACCAAGTTTTGTTACAAAAAAATGCGCTGGACGTGCACCGCCATTGAATTGAACCCTGGCGTCTTGCATGCTTGTCGTGGGTGGTTCAAATTGCCAGAAAATGGTCCTCGAATGCGGGTTATTTTGGCCGATGCTGCGCAAGAAATACAAAGCGATGAATGGCAAGGCACGGTGGACATCTTGCATGTTGACCTGTATGACCACGAAGCCGCTGCCCCGGTGCTCGACAGCGTTGCGTTTTACAAAAACTGTCGTGCGGTGTTGGCCGATGAAGGCACCATGACCGTCAATTTGTTTGGCCGCTCAGCCAGTTACGAGCAGAGCGTGGCCAAGATGGCAGAAGCTTTTGGTGAAGACGCCTTGTGGGCTTTCAAGCCCACGCGCGAGGGCAACACGGTGGTGATGGCGCAGCGTCATGCCAGTCGGCCCAAACGTGATGTGATGATGGCCCAAGCAGAGGCCATTGAAAACAGGTTTGGCTTGCCTGCGACCAAATGGTTGAGAGTTTTTAAACCTTTGGTGAAATGAATTCACACCAAACCTAGGGTTTACCCAAGGTTTTGGCCTGTAAATCGCCAAGCTGTAGGTGAAATCCACATTTTGAATCGCTGACTTTCGGCTGACAATGCCGCATCCCAAACTTTTTGGAGGAGTGTCCCTGTGAAAATCAAAAGTCAAAAAGACTTTTTCTCCGGTCTGATGTTCACCGTTGTCGGTGCTGCATTTGCCTACGGAGCAACAAGTTATACCGTCGGTAGCGGTGCCCGCATGGGCCCAGGCTACTTTCCACTGCTGCTGGGCGTGATCTTGGCGCTGTTGGGCGCCGTGATTTTGTTCAAGTCCTTGGTGGTTGAAACCCCTGATGGCGAGCCTGTGGGTGCATGGGCCTGGAAGCCCCTGACCTTCATCATTGCCGGCAACTTGTTGTTTGGCGTGTTGTTGGGCGGATTGCCCAGCATCGGTTTGCCAGCCATGGGTTTGATTGCTGCCATTTTTGGCACCACCATCGTGGTGAGCTTGGCGGGTGATGAATTCAACTTCAAAGAAACACTCGTGTTGAGCGCCATCTTGTCTGTGATGAGTTACGCCGCGTTCATCTTGCTGCTGAAATTGCAGTTCCCTGTGTGGCCTACTTTCATCAGCGGCTAAGGAGTTTATAAATGGAACTATTTGACAACTTGGCGATGGGTTTTGGGGTGGCTTTCACCTTCCAAAATCTGATTTACGCTTTCATCGGCTGTTTGCTGGGCACCCTGATTGGCGTGCTCCCAGGCATTGGCCCCGTGGCAACCATTGCCATGCTCTTGCCTGCCACCTATGCATTGCCCCCTATCGCGGCTTTGATCATGTTGGCCGGTATTTACTACGGTGCCCAATACGGTGGTTCCACCACTGCCATTTTGGTCAACTTGCCTGGTGAGTCCTCCTCCGTTGTGACGGTGATTGACGGTTACCAGATGGCCCGTAAAGGCCGTGCAGGTCCCGCTTTGGCGGCTGCTGGTTTGGGTTCATTCTTTGCCGGTTGCGTGGGTACTTTGATCTTGGCGGCTTTTGCAGCGCCTTTGACTGAAGTGGCCTTCAAGTTCGGCCCTGCCGAGTACTTCTCGCTCATGATTTTGGGCTTGATCGGCGCGGTGGTGTTGGCTTCTGGTTCCTTGCTCAAAGCGGTGGCCATGATTGTGCTGGGCCTCTTGATGGGCTTGGTCGGAACTGACGTTAACTCTGGCGTGGCACGTTTCAGCTTCGACATTCCTGAACTCACAGACGGCATTGGTTTCATCACCATCGCCATGGGTGTGTTCGGTTATGGCGAGATCATTGCCAACTTGTCTCAACCTGAAGACAAGCGTGAAGTGTTCACCGGCAAAGTCACTGGCTTGTTCCCCACCAAAGAAGACTTCCGCAACATGTTGCCTGCCGTGCTTCGCGGCACCACCATTGGTTCTTTGCTCGGTATCTTGCCGGGTGGCGGTGCGTTGTTGGCAGCGTTTGCGGCCTACACCATTGAGAAGAAAACCAAACTGCGTCCAGGTGAAGTTCCCTTCGGCCAAGGCAATATTCGCGGTGTGGCTGCCCCTGAGTCTGCCAACAACGCGGGTGCGCAAACCTCCTTCATCCCATTGCTCACGTTGGGAATTCCACCCAACGCCGTGATGGCTTTGATGGTGGGTGCCATGACCATTCACAACATTCAGCCTGGCCCTCAAGTGATGACCAGCAACCCTGAATTGTTCTGGGGTCTGATTGCCTCGATGTGGATTGGCAACTTGATGCTGATCATCTTGAACTTGCCACTCATTGGCATGTGGATCAAGTTGCTCACAGTGCCTTACCGCTGGTTGTTCCCTGCCATTGTGCTGTTCTGCGCCATTGGCGTGTACTCCACCAACAACAACACCTTCGACATCTGGTTGGTCGGTGCCTTTGGTGTGATCGGTTACTTGTTTATCAAGTTGGGCGTTGAACCTGCACCTTTGTTGCTCGGTTTCATCTTGGGCCCCATGATGGAAGAGAACTTGCGCCGTGCCTTGTTGCTGTCACGCGGCGACTGGTCCGTGTTTGTGACGCGTGGTCTGTCTGCCAGTTTGTTGGCTGTGGCTGCCGTGTTGCTCATCATTGTGCTGTTGCCCTCTGTCAAATCCAAACGCGAAGAAGCCTTCGTGGAAGATTGACCGAGCTTGAGCTTCGTTCAAACGGCACCTTCGGGTGCCGTTTTTGATCCTGCCGTTGGCCATCCATCGAACTTGAACGCATCCTCAAATTTTCCTGACACAATGAACGTTTTGTAGCGTTTGGAAGATGCCCCTCACCGAACGCAAAATCATTTTGGATTGAACCATGAGCTTTGATTTCAGCACGCCTTATTCTTCGACGCGCCTGCCACTGTTTGCGCGCAACATTGTGTCCACTTCGCATCCTCTGGCCGCGCAAGCGGGCTTGCGCATGATGCTCAAAGGCGGCAATGCCGTGGACGCAGCCATCGCGGCCGCTGCGGCCATCACCCTGACCGAGCCTGTCAGTTGTGGTTTGGGCTCGGACGCTTTTTGTATTTTGTGGGATGGCCAAAAACTCCATGGTTTGAACGCATCCGGCCCTGCACCTCAGGCATGGACACCTGAGTACTTTCACAACAAATACGGCAAAGACGCTGTCAATCCACCCAAGCGCGGCTGGGATTCGGTCACCGTGCCCGGCGCGGTGAGCGCGTGGGCGGCCATGAGCGAACGCTTTGGCAAATTGCCCTTTGCCGATTTGATGGAGCCAGCCATTGAAATCGCTGAACGTGGCTACTTGATGCCCGTGGTGGTGCAGCAAAAATGGGCTGCGGCCACGCCTTTGCTGCAATCCTTGCCTGGTTTTGCCGAAAGCTTTTTGCCCTGGGGCCGTGCGCCCAATGTCGGCGAATTGTTTCAATTCAAAGCTGCGGCCAGAGGCCTGAGGGCCATTGCCGAAACCAAAGGTCGCGCATTTTACGAAGGTGAAATTGCGCAGGCTCTGGTGCGCTTTTCCGATCAGCATGGTGGTGCCATGACACTGCAAGACTTGGCGCAATACCGACCTGAATGGGTCGAGCCCATCGCGCAAAATTACCGGGGTTACACCTTGCATGAAATACCACCCAATGGCCAAGGCATTGCCGCCTTGATCGCACTGGGCATCTTGGAAAACTTTGACTTGGCCAGCATGAAGGTCGATGGCATTGATTCGCAGCACTTGCAAATTGAAGCCATGAAGCTGGCTTTTGCCGATGTGTACCGTTATGTGGCCGATCCGCGCCACATGGAAGTTACACCCGCGCAAATGCTCGACCCCGCCTATTTGAAGAGCCGTGCCAAGTTGATCGACATGAAAAAGGCGCAAGATTTCAAGGCGGGTAACCCTGTCAAAGGCGGCACCATCTACCTCACAGCAGCCGATGAAAACGGCATGATGGTCAGCTTCATTCAAAGCAATTACATGGGCTTTGGTTCGGGCGTGGTCGAGCCTACCTACGGCATCAGTTTGCAAAACCGGGGCTTTGGTTTCAGTACCGACCCCCAAAATCTCAACCCTGCCAACTTGGTGGCGCCTGGCAAACGGCCTTTCCAAACCATCATTCCCGCCTTCCTCACTCAAAACGGCCAGCCGGTCATGAGTTACGGCGTGATGGGGGGCAACATGCAACCGCAAGGCCACATGCAAACCTTGGTGCGTATGCTCGATTACGGCCAAAATCCACAGGCCGCTTGTGATGCGCCGCGCTGGCGCTACAACGAGGGCATGTCCATCAATGTGGAAGCCAATCTCGACCGCCACACGGTGCAGGGTTTGAATGACTTAGGTCATGAGTTGGAAGTGATCAACGATTCGTACCAAGACTTTGGTGCAGGCCAGTTCATTTGGCGCATGGGCGACCCCAAGGTGCAAGGCTATTTGGCAGCATCTGACCCGCGGCGTGATGGTCAGGCGGTGGGCTTTTGACCCAAGCGCAAGCGTCAAAGTTCACGACAGGTTTGCTGCTGGCTGCGGCAGGTTCTATTGCATTCAGCGGCAAGGCCATCATCGTCAAATTGGCCTACCGACATGGCGTCGATGGCGTGACCTTGTTGATGTTTCGCATGCTCTTTGCCTTGCCTTTCTTCTTGGCCTTGGCCTGGTGGGCTGGGCGGGGCAAAGCACCCTTGACACGGCGGGACTGGGTGGGCGTGGTGGGTCTGGGTTTCAGTGGGTACTATTTGTCCAGCTTTTTGGATTTTCTGGGCTTGCAGTACATCAGCGCCTCCTTGGAGCGCTTGATTTTGTACCTTAATCCAACCCTGGTCTTGGTCTTGGGTTGGATCCTCTACCAACGCAAAATCAGCCACCGACAAGGTGTGGCCATGGCGGTCAGTTACAGCGGTGTCTTGCTGGTGTTCGGCCATGAAATATCTTTGGTGGGGGAGCACGTGGTCTTGGGCGCTGCATGGGTCTTCTTGAGTGCCATCTCCTATGCCACTTACCTCAGTTACAGCGGTCAACTGGTGCAAAGATTGGGTTCCCTGCGATTGGCCGGATTGGCCACCAGCGTGGCTTGTCTCTTTTGCATTTTGCAGTTCGTGGCGCTCGAGCCTGTGCAAGCCTTGGACGTTGCACCTGAGGTGATCTACTTGTCTTTGCTCAATGCCACGGCGTGCACCGTCTTGCCAGTGTTGATGGTCATGATGGCCATTGAGCGAATCGGCGCAGGTCTCACCTCGCAAATCGGCATGATTGGCCCGATGTCAACCTTGACGATGGGCGCATTTTTGTTGAACGAGCCCTTCACAATTTGGATTGTGCTGGGCACCAGCTTGGTGTTGGGCGGTGTGTTTTGGGTCACCCAAACGCCCAAAGTGATTGAATAATTTGGAATGTTTGCTAATTTAATTTTGAAGGAGTCATCATGGATTTAGGGATCAAAGGCAAGTGGGCGTTGGTGGGCGGTGCCAGCAAAGGATTGGGTTGGGGCTGTGCACGTGCTCTGGCATTGGAAGGCGTGAATGTGGTCATGGTGGCGCGTGGCGCCGAAGTCTTGACGCAGACGGTGGCCGATTTGCAAAAAGAAGCGCCAGGTGTCACCTTGATCGGTGTGGCGGCCGACATCACCACCGAAGCAGGGCGAGCCGCTTTGTTTTCTGTGCCTGGCGGCCCAGGCAAAGACTTTGACATCGTGGTGACCAACGCCGGTGGCCCACCGCCTGGTGACTTCCGCCATTGGGACCGCGAAGCCTGGATCAAGGCCGTTGACGCCAACATGCTCACACCCATTGAACTCATCAAAGCCACAGTCGATGGCATGGCCGCACGCGGCTTTGGTCGCATCGTCAACATCACGTCGAGTTCGGTCAAATCACCCATCGACATTTTGGGTTTGTCCAATGGCGCCCGCAGCGGTTTGACAGGCTTTGTGGCCGGCGTGGCACGCACCAAAATTGCTGCGCAAGGTGTCACCATCAACAACATCTTGCCTGGCAAGTTTGACACGGATCGAATTCGCACCACGGTGGAAGCCACGGCGCAAAAATCAGGCAAAACTGTGGCTGAAATTCGCGCCCAACAACAGGCCGTGGTGCCCGCAGGTCGCTATGGCACGCCGCAAGAGTTTGGCGCTTTGTGTGCTTTCATTTGCAGCCAGCAAGCGGCCTACATCACAGGCCAAAATTTGTTGACCGATGGTGGCGCCTACCCAGGCACGTATTGACTGAGCGAGTGGCCTTCAGCCAGGGCGGCGTGATGACACCACAATGCCACTCACAATCAGGCCAAAAGCCAGTGCGTGATAAAGCTGAGGCAAGTCGCCCAAAAAGACACTCGACATGATGGCGGCAAACAGCGGCGTGAGGTTGGAGAAAAAACCGGCCACTGCGGGGCCGGCCGTTTGCACGCCCAAGCCCCAGCAGCGGTAAGCCAATACGGCAGGGCCGACTGAGACAAACGCCAGCGCGGCATAGAGGGAGGGCCCCCAGGTGATGTGCGCATCGGTCAGAGCCCACTCAGCCCCGGTGAACATGCCCGCCCATCCAAGGCCGAAAATCACTTGTGCCATCAGGAAAGCAGCCCAGTGCTTGCGAATTTCTGTGGGTTCGTTGTGCTGGCTGAGAAGCCAGCTGTAGAGTGCCCAGCAGAGTGTGGCCAACAAAATGTAAATGTCGCCCACCACAAAGTGCACGTTCAAGAGTTGTTGCCAATCGCCGCGCGACAACACAATGATCACGCCCGCAATAGAAAGCGCCGCACCCAGCCACTGCGCGCGACGCACAGGCGCTTGAAAAAACAAGGCCCCGATGGCCAACATGAAGACGGGTGTGCTGCCGGCCACCAAGGTCACGTTCAGCGGCGTCGAGGTTTGCAGCGCTAAATATTGGAGTGCGTTGTAGCAACCGACACCCAATAAACTCAAAACCGCAAAACGGCGCCAAGCGGGCCATAGCGGGCTGCTGGGTTTGAGCAGGTGCCCGGCCATGGGCAGCAAAATGAAAAAGGCAATCAGCCAGCGCAGAAAATTCAGGGTAATGGGCGGCACCATCTCACTGACCAGCCGGCCCACCACCGCATTGCCCGCCCACAGCAAAGGGGGCACGGTGAGCATCAAGGCCGTGCCAGGAGAGAGTTTTTGTGTCATGCCCGTGACTTTAACGGCATCTGCAGGATCATTGTTTGGCGCAGGGGCTTCCAAATCGTGGCAAAGTAGCGGTCATGTGATTTTGGCTCACACGCGCCCTGTCACGTTTCAATCTTGACTTCATTTTTTGAGGAGACACTCATGAGCTTAGCCGTCCAAATCGACCAACACGGTGGTCCAGAACAACTCAAATTGGTCGATGTGACAGTGGGCCAGCCTGGCCCTGGCGAAATTCGCATTCGCCACAAAGCCATTGGTTTGAATTTCATCGATGTTTACCAACGCAGTGGCTTGTACACCTTGCCCATGCCCCTTAAATTGGGCATGGAAGCCTCAGGCATTGTCGAGGCCGTGGGAGAGGGCGTGACCCACCTTCAAGTCGGTGATCGTGCAGCCTATGCCAGCCAACCCCCAGGCAGCTATTGCGAAGAGCGCGTCATGCCCGCCAAATGCGTTTGCAAATTGCCCGACGACATTTCGTTTGAAACAGGTGCAGCCATGATGCTCAAGGGCCTGACCGCGCAATACCTGCTCATGAAAACACGACCTGTTGAAGGCCTGCAAGCCGGTGACCATGTCTTGTTCCATGCGGCGGCGGGTGGTGTGGGCCTCATTGCCTGCCAATGGGGCAAGGCCTTGGGTTTCCGCATGATTGGCACCGCAGGCTCTGACGCCAAGTGCCAGCTGGCGATCGAGAATGGCGCCGAGCATTGCATCAACTACAGCACCGACGACTTCTTGGCACGCGTCAAAGAAATCACAGGCGGTCAAGGTTTGAAAGTGGTTTACGACTCTGTAGGCAAAGACACTTGGGACAAATCACTCGACTGCTTGCGCCCCTTCGGTTTGATGGCCACCTTCGGCAATGCCTCTGGTCCCGTGGCACCCTTTGCCCCTGGCATTTTGGGCAACAAAGGTTCTTTGTACGTCACACGTCAAACCTTGTTCAGCCACATCACCACACGCGAAAGTACCCAAGCCATGGCCGACGATTTGTTTGCGGTGGTGCAAAGCGGCAAGGTCAAAATTCACATCGATCAAACTTTTCCTTTGGCACAAGTTCAAGAGGCACACCGTGCCTTGGAAGCCCGAAAAACAACGGGTTGCACCATCCTCACGCTGTGAGTGCGAGGTGATTTACCAAAAAGGCAGCCGAGGCTGCCTTTTTTTTGCCCTTGTCGTTGACGACTTATCGACCGCGTTTCACGCGCAGCAGCTCGTCCAAGATGAGCAAACCTGCGCCAAGTGTGATGGCGCTGTCGGCCACGTTAAAGGCAGGGAAGTGCCATGTGCCGTAATAGAAATCTAAGAAGTCAATCACATGGCTGTAGAGCAAACGATCGATCACGTTGCCAATGGCACCACCTAGCAACAAAGACAAGGCCAAGCAAAACAAAGTTTGACCGGCATGCATGCGAAGCAAATAAACCATCACGCCTGCTGCCGCCACACCCAGTCCGGTAAAGAACCAGCGTTGCCACCCCCCGGCATCGGCCAAGAAAGAAAACGCGGCACCCGGGTTGTGAACGCGAACCAAATTGAAAAAAGAAGTGATGGGCAATGCCTCACCCAACTGGAATGCACCCACCACTGTAATTTTGGTCAACTGGTCCAGAATGAGCGTGATGAGCGCAATGCCCAACCAAAGCCAGACGCCTGACCCGGATGTGAATGCACTTTTGGATTTGGCCATTGCGCAGCTGGCTTAAGCGAACAAACGCTTCTCGCCCTCGCCATGCAGGTTGCTGTCACAACGGCCGCACAGTGTGGGATGGGCTGGGTTCATGCCCACGTCAGGGGCGTAATGCCAGCAGCGATCGCACTTGGTGTCTTCACTCACGGCCACTTTGGCCACCAGGCTGTCGCCGGCTTCCAAGTTGAGTTGTGAGGTGATGAACACAAACTTCAAGTCGTTTCCTAAACTGGCCAACAGGGCATGGTCTTCGGGGCCGGCTTGCAAGGTCACAGCGGCCTGCAAAGAGGCGCCCACTTTGCCATCGGCACGCAAGGCTTCAATGTCTTTGTTCACCTGATCGCGAATTTCGCGAATGCGAGCCCATTTGGCCAGCAGCGCTTCGTTGGGCGTGCCCAAGTCGCTGTAGGTTTCCAAGAAGATCGATTCTGAGCTGCCAAAGTTTTGCCAAGCCTCTTCCGCTGTAAAGCTTAAGAATGGCGCCATCAAGCGCAGCATGGCATGTGTGATGCGATACAGCACGGTTTGAGCAGAGCGGCGGGCCAAGGATTTGGGCGCGCTGGTGTAGAGGCGGTCTTTGAGCACGTCCAAATAGAACGCACCCAAATCTTCAGAACAGTACACCTGCAACTTGGAGACCACAGGGTGGAACTCGTAGTCTTTGAAGTGCGTCAAGATGTCGGCTTGCAACTGCGCGGCACGGCTTAAAGCAAAGCGGTCAATTTCCAACAAATCGGCATCGGCCACAGTATCTTTGGCGGGGTCAAAGTCGCTCACATTGGCCAACAAGAAACGCAAGGTGTTGCGAATGCGGCGATAGGCGTCCACCACGCGCGCCAAAATTTTGTCGTCAATGTTGAGGTCGCCAGAGTAATCGGTGGAGGCCACCCACAAGCGCACAATTTCGGCGCCCATCTTGTCGCTGATCTCTTGCGGCGCCATCACATTGCCCAAGCTCTTGCTCATCTTGCGGCCTTGGCCGTCGGTGGCAAAACCGTGGGTCAACAAACCTTTGTACGGTGCACGGTCGTACAGTGCACAACCGAGCAACAAAGAGCTGTGGAACCAGCCGCGGTGTTGGTCGTGGCCTTCCAAATACAAGTCAGCTTCTGGGCCTGCGTCATGGAAAGGGTTGCGATCGTACGCATCTTTGTGACTGCCGCGCAGCACGTGTTGGAAGGTAGAACCGGAGTCAAACCAGACTTCCAAAATGTCGGTGCTCTTGGTGTAGTTGGGCGCATCGGCGGCACCCAAAATTTCTTCGGCCGTCACGCGGCTCCAAGCTTCAATGCCGCCTTTTTCAACGATGTTGGCCGCTTGGTCCAGGATTTCCATGGTGCGGGGATGCAACTCGCCTGAGTCTTTGTGCAAGAAGAAGGGCACGGGCACGCCCCAGCTGCGTTGACGAGAGATACACCAGTCAGGGCGGTTGGCAATCATGTCGCGCAATCGGGTCTTGCCGTTTTCGGGATAGAAGTGGGTTTGGTCGATGGCATCGAGGGCCAACTGACGCAAAGTCTTCGGGGCTTTGTCTTTGGTGAAGACGCCAGGACCTTCGTCCATGCGCACAAACCACTGCGCTGCAGCGCGGTAGATCACGGGCGTTTTGTGGCGCCAGCAGTGCGGGTAGCTGTGGGTGATGCCATAGGTGGCCATGAGGCGATTGCTTTCGCCCAGCACTTCAATGATGCGGGGGCAAGCTTTCCAAATGTTCATGCCGCCAAACAAGGGCAGGTCGTCGGCATAGCTGCCGTTGCCTTGAACAGGGTTCAAGATGTCGTCATAAGCCATGCCATTGGCCACGCAAGAGTTGAAGTCATCCACACCATAAGCGGGAGACGAGTGAACGATGCCGGTGCCGTCTTGCGCGCTGACGTACTCGGCCACATACACAGGCGAGAAACGTTTGTAGCCTTCATGCACATCGTACAAAGGGTGTTTGAAGTTCAAGCCGCCCAATTTGTCGCCGGTGGTGGTGGCCACCACTTGGCCTTCAAGCTTGTAGCGTTCTAAACATTTCTCGACCAAGGATTCAGCCAGAACCAATGCGCCTTTTTCGGTGTTCACCAAGGCGTAAACCAATTCGGGGTTCACATTCAATGCTTGGTTGGCTGGCAGGGTCCATGCGGTGGTGGTCCAGATCACCGCAAAGGCTGATTTGGCGGTGCCATCTGTGCCTGGCAATTCTTGCAAACCAAAAGCCTTGGCCAATGCGGCGTTGTCGGTCGCTTCAAAGGCCACGTCCAAGGTGTCGCTCTTTTTGTCGGCGTATTCAATTTCAAACTCGGCCAAAGAAGAGCCGCAATCGAAGCACCAGTAAACGGGCTTCAAACCGCGGTAGACAAAGCCACGCTCGATGACGCGTTTGAAGGCGCGGATTTCACCGGCCTCGTTGGCAAAGTCCATGGTGCGATAGGGACGTTCCCAATCACCCAACACACCCAAGCGTTTGAAGTCTTCACGCTGTTGGTCAATTTGCTCGGTGGCAAAGGCGCGACTCTTGGCTTGCATGTCGTCGCGGCTCAGTTTGCGACCATGCAATTTTTCAATCGCGTTTTCAATGGGCAAACCGTGGCAGTCCCAACCGGGAATGTATTGCGCATCAAAGCCAGCCAATTGCTTGGACTTGACGATCATGTCTTTGAGCACTTTGTTCAGCGCGTGACCAATGTGCAATTTGCCATTGGCGTAAGGGGGGCCATCGTGCAACACAAACAAGGGTGCACCTTGGCGAGCCACACGCAGTTTTTTGTACAAACCTTGATCGCTCCAAGCTTTGGCCCAGGCTGGCTCACGCTTGGGCAAGTCGCCGCGCATCGCAAACGCGGTGTCGGGCATGTTCAGGGTGGCACGGTAATTTGTTTTTTGTTCGGACATTGTTCAAAGCGTCATTTGGAAGGGGCCTGCAACGAGGCATATCTTGCAGCGAAAAAAGCACGGGCATCGTCACAGTCCTTGGCAATGCCGACAGTCAGGGCTTCCAAGCTGTCGTACTTGAGTTCGTCGTGGAGTTTGTGCAGCAAGTCAACTCGGATGATTTTACCGTAGCCCCCTTCGGGCCCGATGCTGTCTGGCCAGTCAAGACAATGTGTTTCCAGAAGCACCCGGCCACCGTTCACATCGTTGGGGTCCAAGGAAGGGCGAATGCCCAAATTGGCCACGCCAGGCAGGGGCTCGGGCATTAAGCCGTGCACTTCCACATTGAAAATGCCGCTGGCCGCGGGTTTCCAGTGGCTGAAACGCAAATTGAGGGTTCGAAAGCCGTCATCGGCGCCTTCTGACGAGGCACCTAAGCCACGGCCTAACTTTCGGCCATGCACAACGTGACCACTGACACTGTAGGGGCGGCCCAAAAGACGCGCCACGCCGTCCATGTCGCCACAGCTCAGCGCATCCCGCACAGCGGAGCTCGAAACACGCAGGCCATGGACCTCGTAGCTGTTCATCCGGGCCACGTCAAAGCCTTGTTGCTGGCCAGCTGCGTCCAGCATGGCGTAATCGCCCGCGCGTTTGGCGCCAAAACGGAAATCGTCGCCCACCAACAAGTACTTCACGCCCAAGCCCTTCACCAAAACCCGCTGAATGAAGTCCGCAGGGGTTTGGCTGGCCAGGCGTTCGTCAAAGGGTAGCACCACCACTTGGTCAATGCCGCAGCGTTCAAGTTCTAGCAATTTGTCGCGCAGCGTGGCAATGCGGGCTGGCGCCAATTCGGGCTTGTTGTGCAATTTTGCGAAAAAGTCGCGGGGGTGGGGCTCGAAGGTCATCACACAGCTGGGCACGCCGCGGTGCGCAGCTTCATTTTTCAAAAGCGCAAGCATGGCTTGGTGGCCGCGGTGGACACCGTCAAAATTACCAATCGTCAAGGCACACTGAGTGGCCCTGTCGGGATGGTTAAAGCCGCGAAATACCTTCATGCCTGTGGTGTGTGATGCTGGAATTCAATGGGCTCTATTGTGACCCACTTCAGGGCCATGAAAAAACCGCCACGAGGGCGGTTTCAGGCCATGCCAAAGCATTGCGCAAACAATGCGATGGCAGGTTGAAAGACCTAGGCAAAAACGCCTGCTGTGTCCTGCATGCTGTTGGACACTTCGCCCAAGTGGTGCAGGGTGTCGCCAAAGGTCATTTCGAGTTGCGTTAATTTCTTGAAGTAGTGGCTGACGATGTACTCGTCCGTGACGCCAATGCCGCCGTGCAATTGAACCGATTGCTGGCCCACAAAGCGCATGGAATTGCCCAACTGGTACTTGGCACGGGCCAGCGCTTGATGGCGCTCTGCCGCTGCTGTGTTCAGTTTCAAGCTGGCGTAGTAGCTCATGGAGCGGCCCAGTTCCAATTGCATCTTCATGTCGGCCACACGGTGACGCAGGGCTTGGAAGGTGGCAATGGTGGTGTTGAACTGCTTGCGTGTGTTCATGTAGTCCACGGTGATGGCCATGGTTTTGTCCATCACGCCCACCGCTTCGGCGCACACACTGGCAATGCCAATGTCGACGGCGTGGCTGAGGGCTGTCTGGCCATCCAAGCTGACCAAGCTGGCAGGTGATTGGTTGAGCGTCAACTCGGCAGCACGCGCGCCGTCTTGGGTCACATAACCCGATGTGGCAGAACCCTTGGCGCCTTTGGCCACCAAGAACAAAGCCATTTTGCCTGCGGCCATCGCGGGCACCAAAAAGGCGTCGGCATGGTCGCCTGCAGCCACCACACTCTTGGTGCCGGTGATGTTCCACTGGCCATCTTGCTGCTGCGCTTGCGCGTCGCACTTGCTGATGTTGTAGCGAGACTTGCGCTCTTGATGCGCCAACACCACAAGTGCTTCGCCGCCTGCAATTTTGGGCAACCATTCAGCTTTGAGTGCTTCGGGAGCGTAGCCTTCTAAGACGGCGCCTGAAATCAAGGCTTGCTGAACGGGCTCCAGCACAATGCCGCGGCCCAGCTCTTCCATCACCACCATGCCTTCAACCGGGCCCATGCCCATGCCGCCATGGTCTTCGCTGATGTACAGGCCGCACAGGCCTAATTCGGCCAGTTCGGTGTAGGCTGCACGGTCAAAGCCGCCAGCGCTGGTAATTTCGCGGCGGCGGTCAAAGGTGTAGCCCTTGTCCACCCATTTGCGCACCGCGTCACGCAGTTGTTCTTGGTCGTCTGAAAAATCGAAATCCATGATCTGTCCTTGTACGGTTCAATGAATCAACCCAAAACCACTTGAGCCACGATGTTGCGCTGCACTTCATTGCTGCCGCCATAAATCGTGGTCTTACGCATGTTGAAATAGTTGGCAGCCAAAGGTGCATTCGACACCTCGTGGCCTGGAAAATCGCCTTGCCAACCTGCATCCATGGCTTCAAAGATGAAGGGCAGGCTGTAGGGGCCAGCGGCCAACATCATGAGTTCGCTGTAGCGCTGTTGAATTTCGCTGCCCTTGATTTTCAAGAGGCCTGCAATGTCGAGGGAGTTCTTGCCAGATTTCTCGGCAGACAACACTCGCAACACCAGCATTTCCAAAGCCACGATGTCGACTTCGAGTTTGGCGATTTCATCGCGGAAACGCATGTCGTCGTACACGCCTTCAGCTTTGGCAATGCGCTTGAGGCGCTCGAGTTCGCGCTTGGCGCGGTTCACATCGGCAATGTTGGTGCGTTCGTGGGCCAACAAATGCTTGGCGTAGTTCCAGCCTTTGTTTTCTTCACCGATCAAGTTTTCGGCGGGCACTTCGACGTTGTCAAACCAGACTTCGTTCACTTCGCATTCGCCATCCAGCAATTTGATGGGGCGGACGGTAATGCCGGGGGTCTTCATGTCAATCAACAAGAAAGAGATGCCGGTTTGGGGCTTGCCTTCGTTGCTGGTGCGGACCAAGCAGAAAATCCACTCGCCGTATTGGCCCAGGGTGGTCCATGTTTTTTGGCCGTTGACGATGTACTTGTCGCCCACACGTTCGGCACGTGTTTTGAGGGAGGCCAAGTCGGAGCCGGAACCTGGCTCGGAGTAGCCTTGGCTCCACCACACTTCGCCGCTGGCGATGCCCGGCAAGAAACGCTTTTGTTGTTCAGCATTGCCAAAGGCCATGATGACGGGGGCCACCATCACAGGGCCGAAAGGCACCACGCGCGGTGCACCGGCCAAGGCGCATTCTTCTTCGAACAAGTGCTTTTGCACAGCCGTCCAACCTGGACCGCCAAATTGCGCTGGCCAACCCCAACCGAGCCAGCCTTTTTTACCCAAAATTTTGGCCCAGCGTTGCAAATCATCGCGCGAAAGGCGCATGGCACTGTGGACTTTTTTCGAAATGTCGGCGGGTAAATTTGCTTTAACCCAAGCGCGAATTTCTTCGCGGAAGGCGAGCTCTTCGGGTGTGAATGCCAAATCCATGAAATGTGTCTCCGGTCAAAGCCAGTCAGAATAGGAAAGATGCGTTTTTAGCACGACCGTGCGTAAATAGCCTGTCTTGGCAGCGACAAATTTGAATTTGGCGCCTGCAGTGCAGGGATAATCCTTAGATATTTTGAAATAAGCGCTGGCTGCCTGCTGGGTATTTGTGAAAAACATCGTGATTTTGATTTCTGGAACGGGCTCCAACATGGCGGCCATCGTTCAAGCGGCACACCAAGGCCAATGGCAAGCTCGTTTGGGGGTGCGAATCGCTGCGGTCATCAGCAACAAGCCCGAGGCTGCTGGTTTAAGCTGGGTGCACACGCAAGCGCCGTTGCCCAACATCGCCACCGAGGTGCTGGCTCACACCCAATTCGAGTCGCGTGAGGCCTTTGACGAGGCTTTGATGGCGCGCATTGATGAGCACGCCCCCGATTTGGTGGTGCTGGCCGGCTTCATGCGCATTTTGACGCCAGCATTTGTGACCCATTACGAGGGGCGTTTGATCAACATTCATCCGTCTTTGTTGCCTGACTTCGCGGGACTGAACACGCACCAGCGGGCCATCGATGCGGGCTGTCAATTTGCAGGTGCGACGGTGCACCAAGTGACCGCTGAATTGGACCATGGCCAGATCTTGGCGCAAGCCCGTGTCCCTGTTCTGCCAGACGACACCGCCGTCACCCTGGCAGCCAGAGTGCTCGTGCAGGAGCACCTCATTTATCCGGCGGCCGTTGAGGCTTTCTTCACGCCTTCAACCAGTCCGCTTTCAACGGCAGGCCGCTCGGTACCCAGCCAAGTAAAACGAGGCTGAACGATGCCTTGGATCTCGACGGTTTCATTGAACATGGCCGCGGGCCTGACCCACAGGCCCTGCTCGCCATAAAGGGCCTTGTACAGTGTCATGGGTTCTAAGGACTCGCTGTGCCGCACTGTGCCGAGCACTTGGTACAGTAAATTTTTGTAGTGCCGGTAGAAGCCCGGTGGTGTCTCGATCAGAGGCGGTAAGCTTTCTTCTTGCATGGGTTCTGACTTCAGAAGTCTCCAATGTGTGTGTGTCGGTGGGACAATAGCAGGCTATGCATCCTAAAGCCCTCTTAGACGCCTGTGCCGAATTGGTCAGGCTGACGCTCCAATTTAACCATCCCGCTGATGCGGTGGTCTCCCGCTACTTTCGCGACAACCGCAACTTAGGTCCGCGCGAGCGCGCCACACTGTCTGAGACCGTGTTCAAAGTCTTGCGGCAAAAATTGTTGTTCGAGCACATGGCGCGTTCGGGCAGCGGCGCCAAGGAAAGACGCTTGGCCATTCTGGCCTTTGCAGGTCCCCGTGACTTTGTCAAAAGCGCCCTGAACGACACCGAAAAAAAATGGCTCGACATGTGCGACAGCATTCAGTCGTCCGACTTGATGTCGCAGCACATTCACAATTTGCCCGACTGGCTGGCGCGCCCCCTCAAAGAACAATTGGGCGATGAATTTGACGCTTTGGCCGACAGCTTGCAACAACCAGGCACCTTGGATTTACGCGTCAACGATCTGAACGAAAAACGTGCAGAAGTGCACAAAGAATTGACGGCGGCAGGCATTGCTTGCGAGCCCACACCGTTCTCGCCCTGGGGCTTGCGACTGCAAGGCAAACCTTCGTTGGCCAAAGTCAAAGCTTTTGAGCGCGGGGCTGTTGAAGTGCAGGACGAAGGCTCGCAATTGCTGGCGCTGCTCTTGGATGCACATCGCGGTGAAATGGTGGTGGACTTTTGTGCCGGCGCCGGCGGAAAAACGCTGGCCATCGGTGCGGCCATGCGCAACACTGGACGCCTGTATGCCATGGACACATCGGCACACCGCTTGGATGCCTTGAAGCCGCGTTTGGCGCGCAGCCAATTGTCCAATGTGCATCCTGCCGCCATTGCGCATGAGCGCGATGATCGTGTGAAGCGTTTGGCCGGCAAGATTGACCGTGTGTTGGTCGATGCACCCTGTTCTGGCTTGGGTACTTTGCGTCGCAATCCCGATCTCAAATGGCGCCAAAAGCCTGAAGGCATTGCCGATGTGGCTGCCACACAAACAGCCATTTTGGACAGCGCTGCGCGTTTGCTCAAATCGGGTGGTCGCTTGGTGTACGCCACCTGCAGTGTGCTACCCCAAGAGAATGAAGACATCGCCAATGCGTTCTCTGTAGCGCATCCTGATTTTGTTCAGTTGCCCGTGTTGGACGAGCTCACCCGATTGAAGGTGGCCAATGGCCAAACTTTGTGCAGTGGCCCTTTTCTGCGCTTGTGGCCGCACCGCCACGGGACCGACGGTTTCTTTGCGGCCATCTGGGTTCGAAAGTGAATCCCAAAGACTTCATTTCGGAAGTCCTTTGCTGAATTCACTTTCAAATTGAATTCGAAAATCTTAAAATAGTGGGATTGCCTGCAAGGGCATCCCTACATAGAAAGCGACTGCATGTTGTTACTCGACTCGGCTGTATTAGACGCGACCATCAACTGGATGGCCAATGGCCTTTTGAACTTTTCTGGCTGGCAAGTTTTCTTTGTCATTCTGGGTCTGACCCACATCACCATTGCCAGCGTCACCATCTTTTTGCACCGTCATCAGGCCCACCGGGCCTTGGACTTGCATCCCATCGTGTCGCACTTTTTCCGTTTTTGGTTGTGGATGACCACCGGCCAAGTGACCAAAGAGTGGGCCGCGATTCACCGCAAGCACCACGCCAAATGCGAGCAAGCAGAAGACCCTCACAGCCCCCATGTGCATGGCATCAAAACCGTGCTGTTCAAAGGTGCTGAGTTGTACCGCAAAGAATCTAAAAACAAAGAAACGCTCAGCCGCTATGGCCATGGCACCCCCGACGACTGGATGGAGCGCAATGTTTATTCGCGCTTCTCTTGGCAAGGCGTGGCCTTGATGTTGATCATTGACGTGGCTTTGTTTGGCGCCTTGGGCCTCACGGTTTGGGCTGTGCAAATGGCATGGATTCCCATCACCGCTGCCGGCATCATCAATGGCGCTGCGCACTACTGGGGTTACCGCAACTTTGAAGCGCACGATGCCAGCGCCAACATTTCACCTTGGGGCATCCTCATTGGTGGTGAAGAGTTGCACAACAACCATCACACGTATCCAACTTCTGCCAAGTTGTCGGTCAAGCCTTATGAGTTTGATTTGGGTTGGACTTATATCTGCATCTTGCAGTTCTTTGGTTTGGCTCACGTGAAGAAGACGCCCCCTGTGTTGGCTTATGGCGAAGTTCGCCCCGTGGCTGACGAAAAAACTTTGGAAGCCCTCATTGCCAACCGCTACGAAGTGATGGCCGGGTACGCCCGCCAGATGCGCAGTGTGTTCCGTGAAGAGGTGGCCCATGCCAAGTTGGATGCAAGTGTCTTGAAAATCGCCTCACGCTGGATTCACCGCGATGGCGACAAGGTCCCTGCAGAAGCGCAAGCTCCTTTGAGCGCCACGCTGGCGGCGTACCCTGTGCTGGACAAAATGTTGGCCATGCGAGAAGAGCTGCGTCAAATTTGGCTCAACACGTCTCACAACCGTGAACAACTGGCCCTCGACCTGCAAGCTTGGTGCAAACGCGCTGAAGAGAGCGGCATTGCCGCCTTACGCGATTTCTCCACCCAGCTGCGCGCTGCTAGAGCCTAAGAATTTAAATGGGGTCAGATCAACATTAATTTGGTCTATCGGTAAAGGGCAGAGGCTAAGGGCCGGCTTCCTCAGCTGGGGTACCAGAAATCGTCAGCCCGCCCTTAGCCTCTGCCCTTTACCAACTGGAAATTAATGTTGATCTGACCCCATTAAAAAAGCCCGCATCAGCGGGCTTTTTGTTGGGTCAATCTGAATTACTTCAGTTTGATTTCCTTGTACTCAACGTGCTTGCGAGCTTTTGGGTCGAACTTCATGATCGACATTTTCTCGGGCATTGTTTTCTTGTTCTTGCTGGTCGTGTAGAAGTGACCAGTACCAGCTGTAGATTCCAGCTTGATTTTTTCGCGTCCGCCTTTGCTTGCCATGATGGTGCTCCTGTTAGGGTTTAGGCTTGACCGCGTTCACGCAGGTCTGCGAGAACGGCATCAATGCCATTTTTGTCGATCAGGCGCAAAGCGGCGCTGGAAACGCGCAGGCGCACCCAACGGTTTTCGCTCTCTACCCAGAAACGGCGATATTGCAGGTTCGGCAGGAACCGGCGCTTGGTTTTGTTGTTGGCGTGGGAAACATTGTTTCCGACCATTGGGCCTTTGCCCGTTACGTCGCAGACGCGTGCCATGTGGACACTCCGATACTTTTATAAACAGCTGGTGCCTGATCAGTTTTGCGAAGCTAGCGATAAAGCCAACTTGCACAACTTAAGGCGCTCCAGCCTCACCTCGCCAGAAGGGTGGCGGTAACCCATTTTCGCAAAGGCCCCAAGCGGGACTGCTCAGCAAAGCCTTGGATTATAGCCAGCTTTTTGGGCCTCAGCCAAGCAAAAAGGGTTGTCACTGGCCAAAAGCTTGGCGGCCAGGGCCTTCAAGGGCACAAAGCCAACCCTGATTTCAGCGGATCAGGCGCCTTCTTGCTCCAAAAAGCGCTGGGCATCCAAGGCCGCCATGCAGCCTGTGCCAGCACTGGTAATGGCTTGTCGGTAAACGTGATCTTGCACATCCCCAGCCGCAAAAACACCCGGCACGCTGGTCATGGTGGCAAAGCCTTTCAGACCGCCTTGGGTCACGATGTAGCCATTGTCCAGGGTCAGTTGGCCTTGGAAAATCTCGGTGTTGGGTGCGTGACCAATGGCGATGAAGCAGCCTTTGAGTTCCAAATCTTGCAGGGCGCCGTCTTTGGTGGACTTCAAACGAACGCCGGTCACGCCGGTGTTGTCGCCCAAAACTTCTTCCAGGGTTTGGAACGTTTGCAACACAATTTTGCCAGCCGCCACTTTGTCCATCAACTTGTCTACCAAGATAGGTTCTGCCTTGAACTTGTCGCGGCGGTGAATGAGGTACACCTTGCTGGCAATGTTGGACAGGTACAAAGCTTCTTCGACGGCCGTATTGCCACCGCCCACCACGCAACAAACTTGCTCCTTGTAAAAGAAGCCGTCGCAAGTGGCGCAACCCGAGACGCCGCGGCCCATGAAGGCCGTTTCAGAGTCGATGCCGAGATATTTTGCAGAGGCGCCTGTGGCAATGATGAGCGAATCACAGGTGTAAACGCCACTGTCGCCTGTGAGTGTGAAAGGACGCTTGCTGAAGTCGACTTTGTTGATGTGGTCGAACACGATTTGCGTATTGAAACGCTCAGCATGCGCCAAGAAGCGCTGCATCAAGTCGGGGCCCTGAACGCCATGCACGTCAGCGGGCCAGTTGTCCACTTCGGTGGTGGTCATGAGTTGGCCACCTTGGGCAATGCCTGTGATGAGCAAAGGCTTCAGGTTGGCGCGGGCTGCGTAGACGGCGGCTGTATAGCCGGCAGGGCCAGAACCCAAAATCAAAACTTGGGCGTGTTGGGTGGGGAGTGTGGTCGACATGGTAGGGATTTCTGCTGAATTCGGGAAAACGCTAAAACCCCATTGTAAGAAGCTTGAGAAAGACCTGTTTGGGGAGGTCTATCGGGTAAGCTTGAGGGTTAAACCATGACCTATTCACTTCGCACCCTTAACAACGCCGCCGCCGGCTCTGAATCTGACGCGCTCAACCCCATGTCAGAAAGTGCTGGTTTGATGCGCTTTACCCAAGAAATTGTCTTGTTTTTAGGCGCAGCCGGTCTGTTGGTGCTGATGTTGGCCATGTTCAGCTTCAGTCCCAAAGATCCCTCATGGTCCGGTTCTGGTGTGGGCGGCCCGGTGCTCAACTGGATGGGTGTGTTGGGTGCCTGGCTGGCCGATGGCATGTATTTTTGTTTTGGGTACTCCGCCTGGTGGTTGGTGGCAGTTTTAGGCCGAGTCTGGCTCAATGCGTGGGCCAATTGGTTGCGAGCTGGCGACAGCGCCGCAGGCCGCACAGACTTGGGCGAGTCGTCCAATTGGCAAACACGCCTGATATTTTGGCTGGGATTGTTCGTCCTCATGTCTGCCAGCAGTGCGGTGGAGTGGGCACGACTCACCCGCTGGGATGCCTTGATGCCCGGCACCAGTGGCGGTGCTTTGGGTATGACGGTGGGGCATTTTTCGATGCGCTGGCTGGGTGCCAACGGTGCCAGTTTGGTTGAAATCATTTTGGCTGCCCTTGGTATGGGGTGGGCCTTTGGATTTTCTTGGGGCCAAGTGTGTGAAAGCCTGGGCGGCAAAATTGATGGCTTGATGCAATCGCGCCAAGAAAAGCGTGAAATGGAAGAAGACTTGGCCATGGGTCAACAAGCTTTGCGCGAGCGCGAACAGCTTCAAACCAACGCGCCTGTTGAGCCGCAGCTCCATCCGTTTGGGGATGAGTTTGAAGAGAAACCATTGTTTGCCGCAGCCGGTGTTGCCGCGCCGGTGTTTGCCGAGCCTATCGCGCCCATGGTCATTGAGGCGCCTGTCACAGATGTGCCGCGCAGTGAACGCGTGGTGAAAGAGCGTCAAAAGCCCTTGTTCTCTGAATTGCCCGATAGCAAATTGCCCCAAGTTGATTTGCTTGACAGCCTGACTCAGCGTCAAGAAGGCGTCTCGCCTGAAACGCTGGAGATGACCAGCCGCATGATTGAAAAACGCTTGAAAGATTTCGGCGTTGAAGTGCGAGTGGTGGCCGCTGCACCAGGCCCCGTCATTACCCGTTATGAAATTGAACCTGCCACTGGCGTGAAGGGCTCGCAAGTGGTTAACTTGGCCAAAGATTTGGCCCGTTCACTCAGCCTGATTTCCATTCGTGTGGTGGAAACCATTCCTGGCAAAAATTACATGGCCTTGGAGTTGCCCAATGCCAAACGGCAATCTATCAAGCTGAGCGAAATTTTGGGCTCGCAGGTCTACAACGAAGCCAAGTCCATGCTCACCATGGGCTTGGGCAAAGACATTGTGGGCAACCCCGTGGTGGCCGATTTGGCCAAGATGCCGCACGTCTTGGTGGCCGGTACGACCGGCTCGGGCAAATCGGTGGGTATCAATGCCATGATTTTGTCGCTGCTGTACAAAGCTGAAGCGCGGGATGTGCGTTTGCTCATGATCGACCCAAAGATGTTGGAAATGTCGGTCTACGAAGGCATTCCGCATTTGCTCGCCCCTGTGGTCACCGACATGCGTCAAGCTGCCCATGGTTTGAACTGGTGTGTCGGCGAGATGGAACGCCGCTACAAGCTGATGAGCAAAATGGGTGTTCGCAATTTGGCGGGCTACAACACCAAGATTGACGAAGCCACTGAGCGCGAAGAATTTATTCTGAATCCCTTCAGCTTGACGCCCGATGATCCTGAGCCGCTCAAGCGCTTGCCCCACATCGTGGTGGTGATTGATGAGTTGGCCGACTTGATGATGGTGGTGGGCAAGAAGATTGAAGAATTGATTGCCCGCTTGGCGCAAAAAGCGCGAGCGGCTGGCATTCACTTGATTTTGGCCACGCAGCGCCCCAGCGTCGATGTGATCACGGGCTTGATCAAGGCCAACATTCCCACCCGCATTGCATTCCAAGTGTCGAGCAAAATTGACAGTCGAACCATCCTGGACCAGATGGGCGCTGAAGCATTGCTTGGCATGGGTGACATGCTTTACATGCCATCAGGCACAGGCTTCCCTGTTCGTGTGCACGGAGCCTTTGTGAGCGACGAAGAAGTTCACCGCGTGGTGAATTATTTGAAGTCACAAGGTGAGCCCGACTACATCGAGGGCGTGCTGGAAGGCGGCACCACCGATGGCGAAGACACGGGCTATGGCGACAGCGGTGATGCTGAAAAAGATCCGATGTACGACCAAGCGGTCGAAGTGGTTCTGAAAAACCGCAAGGCCAGCATATCTTTGGTGCAAAGGCATTTGAAGATTGGCTACAACCGTGCCGCACGCTTGGTGGAAGAGATGGAAAAGGCCGGCTTGGTCAGCTCAATGAGCAGCAGTGGTCAGCGCGAAATTTTGGTACCAGCGCGTACTGAATAATGGCGCGCTTGAACAGAAGCCAGGAGCATGCACCGATGACATTCAGCTTGCAACGTTTGGGGGCTGTGTTCACAGGCTTCGTGGTTTGGCTGGTCATGGCTTGGGGCATGCTGACTTGCGCCATGGCGCAAAATGCAGCGCCTGATGCGTTGGATGCACTGAGTCAGTTCCTCAAGCAAACCCAAAGCGGTCGCGCCCAATTCACCCAAGTGGTCATCGCGCTGGCCAAGGCGGACCAAGCACCCCGGCGCAAAACGTCATCGGGCACGTTTGAGTTTCAAAAGCCGCAGCAGTTTCGCTTTGCATACCAAAAACCCTTTGTTCAGACCATGGTCTCAGATGGTCATTCTCTGTGGCTGTATGACGCCGACTTGAACCAAGTCACGGTCCGCAAGCAAAGCCAAAGTTTAGGTCAAACGCCTGCCGCATTGATTGCATCCTCGGGTGATTTGAAGGCGCTTCAAGCAGAATTTGTCTTGAAGGCAGAAGCCGATGCAGAAGGTTTGCAGTGGGTCAGGGCCACCCCCAAACAAAACGAGGGCAGCATCCAGTTCCTTCGCGTCGGCTTGAAAGTGGCTGGGCAGACCGTGCCCGTGTTGACGGTCTTAGAGATTGTGGATGGCCTCGGTCAGACTTCGCGATTGAGTTTTCAGAACTTTGAAGTCAACGCAAAGTTAGCGGCTGAAACTTTTCAGTTCAGAACACCCAGCGGCGCGCAGGTCATCCGGCCATGAACGCAACGGCGCACCTGCATCAGCCCTTGGCCGAGCGTCTTCGACCCCGCAATTTGGGCGAGGTCATTGGTCAGCAACATTTGATTGGCGAAGGCCTGGCGCTGCGCTTGGCCTTTGAGTCTGGTCAACCGCACAGTTGTATTTTGTGGGGCCCACCCGGCGTGGGTAAAACCACCATTGCGCGTCTCATGGCGGATGCGTTTGATGCGCAGTTCATCAGCATCAGTGCGGTCTTGGGCGGTGTCAAAGACATTCGCGAGGCCGTTGAAAAAGCGCAGGCGGCCTTAGACAGTTTGCAGCCGCAACGCACCATTGTGTTTGTCGATGAGGTGCACCGTTTTAACAAAAGTCAACAAGATGCATTCCTACCGCACGTAGAAAGCGGCTTGTTCACCTTCATTGGAGCCACCACAGAAAACCCGTCGTTCGAAGTCAACTCAGCGCTGTTGTCGAGAGCTGCGGTGTATGTGTTGCAAGCTTTGAATGAAGCCGATTTGACGCAAATTGTGCAACGTGCTTTAGACATCGGTGCGATTGCACCACTGGAAGCCGAAGCCGAAGCCCGCCTGATTGCCTACGCCGATGGCGACGCACGGCGCCTGCTCAATACCTTAGAGACCTTGGCCGTTGCCGCACAAAGAGAAAAACTGGCGCTCATTTCAGACGCTTGGTTGCTCAAAGTCTTGGGCGAGCGAATGCGACGCTACGACAAAGGCGGTGAGCAGTTTTACGACACCATCAGTGCCTTGCACAAATCGGTGCGAGGTTCGGACCCCGATGCGGCCTTGTACTGGTTCACGCGCATGCTCGACGGCGGAGCTGACCCGCGTTACATGGCCCGTCGCTTGATTCGCATGGCTGCAGAAGATGTGGGCTTGGCAGATCCTCGGGCGCTTCGTTTGGCGCTTGATGCCGCTGAAGTGTATGAGCGCCTGGGCAGCCCAGAAGGGGAGCTGGCGCTGGCCGAGTGTGTGATTTATTTGGCAGTCGCGGCCAAATCCAATGCAGTCTACAAAGCCTTCAACGAAGCCAAGGCGTGGGTCAAAAAAGATGGCACACGCCCTGTGCCCATGCACCTGCGCAATGCGCCGACCCAACTCATGAAGAACTTGGATTACGGCAAAGGCTACCGCTATGCGCACGATGAGGCCAATGGCTTTGCCGCGGGCGAAACCTATTTGCCCGATGGCATGCCCGCGCCCGATTTTTACCGCCCGGTCTCGCGTGGACTCGAGTTGAAGATTGCAGAGAAAATGGCCGGCTTGCGCGAATTGAACCAAGCCAAGTCTGGCAACAAATAGGAATTTCGAACATGGATGTTTTCATTCAGCAGGTCATCAACGGTCTGGTCTTGGGCAGCATGTATGCGCTCATTGCGCTGGGCTACACCATGGTCTACGGCATCATCAACCTGATCAACTTTGCCCACGGCGAAGTGCTGATGGTGGCAGCGCTCACCAGTTGGTCGGTGATTGGTTTGATGCAAGAGGCGACGCCCGGTTTGCCAGCTTGGTTGATGTTGCTCATTGCACTGGTCATTGCCAGTGGGGTGGCCGCCAGTCTGAACTTTGCCATTGAAAAAATTGCCTACCGTCCCTTGCGCAACAGCCCTAAATTGGCGCCGCTCATCACCGCCATTGGCGTAAGCATCTTGCTGCAAACCTTGGCCATGATCATTTGGAAGCCTAACTACAAGCCCTATCCCACCCTGTTGCCCAGTACCCCCTTCCATGTAGCGGGCGCTGTGATCTCTTCTACGCAAATCATGATCTTGGCCGTTACAGCCATGTCTCTGGCCATTCTGATGTGGGTGGTCAATGCCACCAAATTGGGTCGGGCCATGCGCGCCACAGCGGAGAATCCTCGGGTGGCCGCTCTGATGGGCGTGAAGCCTGACATGGTGATTTCTGCCACCTTCATCATTGGCGCCGTCTTGGCGGCCATCGCCGGTGTGATGTTTGCGTCCAACTATGGCACGGTGCATCACAGCATGGGCTTCTTGCCGGGTCTCAAAGCTTTCACGGCGGCTGTCTTTGGTGGCATTGGCAATTTGGCAGGCGCCGTTGTCGGCGGCTTGTTGTTGGGGCTCATTGAGTCGATTGGCTCGGGCTACATCGGAGCCCTGACCGGTGGGGTCATGGGCAGCCACTATGCCGATATTTTTGCGTTCATTGTGTTGATCGTTGTCTTGACCTTGCGGCCTTCTGGCCTCATGGGTGAACGTGTTGCCGATCGCGCCTGAATTTCGATTGAGACCATTATGAACCTCTCAAAAAATCAAAAGAATTGGGCCTTGGGATTGGCGCTGTTCGCCTTGCCCTTGGTCCTCCAACAGTTTGGCAATGCCTGGGTGCGCATCGCTGACATGGCTTTGCTTTATGTGCTCTTGGCCGTCGGCCTGAACATTGTGGTGGGATACGCGGGCTTGCTTGATCTGGGCTATGTCGCGTTCTTTGCCGTGGGGGCCTACATGTATGGACTGTTGGCGTCGCCGCATTTGACTGACAGTTTTCCCGCGATGGCCGCTCTGTTTCCCGGCGGGCTTCATCTGCCTTTGTGGGTCATTGTGCCTTTCGGTGCGGCGGTGGCGGGCCTCTTTGGCATGTTGCTGGGCGCACCCACCCTGAAATTGCGTGGCGACTATTTGGCCATTGTCACGTTGGGTTTTGGTGAAATCATTCGGGTGTTTTTGAACAACTTGGACCAGCCGGTCAACATCACCAACGGCCCCAAGGGCTTGAGCCAAATTGACCCCATTCATTTCTTTGGCATCAATCTAGGCAAACGCTTGGACTTGTGGGGATTTGAAGTGGCTTCGGTGAGCTTGTATTACTACTTGTTCATGGCCTTGGTCTTGATCACCCTGTTGATTTCCTATCGCTTGCAGCTCTCACGGATTGGCCGCGCTTGGATGGCCATTCGAGAAGATGAAATTGCCGCCAAAGCCATGGGCTTGAACACCCGCAATTTGAAACTCATGGCCTTCGGCATGGGCGCCACCTTTGGTGGTGTTTCTGGGGCCATGTTTGCTGGCTTTCAAGGTTTCATTTCGCCAGAGTCATTCAGTCTCATGGAGTCGGTCATGATTGTGGCCATGGTGGTCTTGGGCGGCCTGGGGCATTTGCCCGGTGTGGTGCTGGGCGCTGTGCTGTTGTCTGCCTTGCCCGAAGTGCTGCGTTATGTCGCAGGTCCATTGCAATCGATGACCGACGGCCGATTGGATGCCGCCATATTGCGACAGTTGCTCATCGCTTTGGCCATGATCGTCATCATGCTGATGCGTCCCCGAGGTTTATGGCCCGCGCATGAACATGGCAAAGCGCTGCCAACGAAAGAAGGGGTTTGACATGAGCAACACCGTTTTGAAAGTGGCAGGTCTCTCCAAACGATTTGGGGGCTTGCAAGCTTTGTCCGACGTTGGCATGCGCATCGAGAGAGGTCAGGTTTATGGTTTGATTGGCCCCAATGGCGCAGGCAAAACCACCTTCTTCAATGTCATTACCGGTTTGTACACGCCTGACAGTGGCAGTTTTGAATTGGCGGGGAAAACTTACCAACCCACCGCGGTCCATCAAGTGGCGCAAGCGGGCATCGCCAGGACGTTTCAAAACATTCGTTTGTTTTCTGAAATGACCGCCCTGGAAAATGTCATGGTGGGCCGCCATGTGCGCACCTCTTCGGGTTTGTTGGGGGCTATTTTCAGAACCGCCAAGTTCAAACAGGAAGAAGCAGAGATTGCGCGGCGCGCTCAAGAATTGCTGGACTATGTGGGGATTGGCCAATATGCCGATTACCGCGCTCGTACCTTGTCTTATGGCGACCAAAGGCGCTTGGAAATTGCGAGGGCTTTGGCCACCGACCCGCAACTCATTGCGCTGGACGAACCGGCGGCTGGCATGAATGCCACAGAGAAAGTTCAACTTCGAGAGCTGATCGATCGCATTCGCAAAGACAAACGCACCATTTTGTTGATTGAACACGATGTGAAGTTGGTCATGGGTTTGTGTGACCGTGTCACGGTGCTCGATTACGGCAAGTGCATTGCTGAGGGCACCCCCGCCGAGGTGCAAAAGAATGACAAAGTGATCGAAGCCTATTTGGGCACCGGAGGACATTGAGATGACAGCCACCTTGTTGAAAGTCAAAGGCTTGCAAGTGGCCTACGGCGGCATTCAGGCTGTCAAGGGCATTGATTTTGAAGTCCATGAAGGCGAGTTGGTGTCCTTGATTGGCTCCAACGGTGCAGGCAAAACCACCACCATGAAAGCCATCACGGGTGGCTTGCCTTTGCATGCGGGTGACATTGTGTACAGGGGCAAAAGCATTGTCGGGCAGGGCCCTTGGGACCTGGTCAAACAAGGCTTGGCCATGGTGCCTGAAGGTCGTGGCGTTTTCACGCGCATGACCATCATCGAGAATTTGCTCATGGGGGCCTACATTCGAACCGACACAGCAGCCATTCATGACGACATGGAAAAGGTCTTTCACACTTTTCCACGTTTGCGCGAGCGCAAAGATCAGTTGGCGGGCACCATGTCGGGCGGCGAACAGCAAATGTTGGCCATGGGACGAGCGCTGATGAGTCGCCCCACAGTGCTGCTGCTGGACGAGCCTTCCATGGGGCTGTCACCCATCATGGTCGACAAGATTTTTGAGGTGGTGCGAGATGTGTTTGCGCAAGGCGTCACGGTTTTGTTGGTGGAGCAAAATGCCAGCCGTGCGCTCAGCATTGCCAATCGGGGCTACGTCATGGAATCCGGTTTGATTTCAATGACAGGACCTGGCCAGGATTTATTGAACGACCCTAAAGTACGTGCCGCTTATTTAGGAGAATAAAAAAAAGACACCCGTCAAGGTGCCTTTTCGAGTTGCGCTTGAAGGTCTGTTCAATCGACGCGCGCACCGGTTGATTTGACAACTGACTCGTACTTGGCCAGTTCGCGTTTCATGAAGTTTGAAAATTGTTCAGGCGAGCTGGCAACAGGTTCGGCCATCAAGAGTCCGAATCTTGCCTTGGTTTCTGGGGCATTGAGTGCGGCAGAAAACACTTGGTGCAAGCGTGCCACCATGGCAGGCGGGGTGGCTGCTGGTGCCACCAAGCCCCACCAAGTGTCCACTTCAAAACCTTTCAAAGTTTCCGCCATGGTCGGGACATCAGGCAGGGCCTGGCTTCTTTGTAGGGTGGTCACAGCCAAAGCTTTGAGTTTGCCTGCCTTGATGTTGGCGGCGGCCGTGGCCAGGTTGTCAAAATTGAAATCAACCTGACCCGACAGCAGGGCTAACTGTGCGGGGTTGCCGCCGTTGTAGGGAATGTGCAGGACAAAAATACCGGCGTCACGTTTGAACATTTCTGCGGCCAAATGGCCTGCACTGCCGTTGCCGCCTGAGCCCACATTCAGCTTGCCTGGGTTGGCTTTGGCATACGCAATGAGGTCTGACAAATTGTTGATTTTCAGACGCTGGGCTGTCTCTGCATTCATGACCAGCACATTGGGCACTCTGACCATCTGGGTGATGCCCACAAAGTCATTGGCCGCATTGAATGGCATCTTGTTGAACAACCATGGATTGATGGCATGGGTGGCCACAGCCGAGATGCCAATGGTGAAGCCGTCGGCGGGGGCCTTGGCCACCAAGTCAACGCCCAAGTTGCCACCGGCACCCGGTTTGTTGTCAATGATGACCGTGCCCAGCGTGTCGCGCACACGTTCTGCCAATGCTCTGGCGGTGACGTCAATGGGGCCGCCTGGTGCATAGGGCACGATCAAGCGAATCGGCTTGGTAAACGGGATGTTGGGCATGGGCGTCAAAACAGGTGCAGCCACAGGGACTTCTGCAGACAACGCACTGCTTGAATTGCCAGGTGTGACAACACTGGCGCCTTTGCTGGTAACACCAGTCTGTGGCGACGTGTTGGGCGGCGGGGTCTGAGCGTTCACCAGTGACAGGCTGGTGATGGCCAAACCTATGAAGGCAACACCCGCCTGAAGCCACAAGCGTTTCGCCATGGGCAACAATGGGCTCATGCGGACTCCTTGGCCTTATCGGCTTCGGTGGTGAATGAGTCGGCAAAGAAAGCTTCTTCAGGCAAGCCGGCTTTGTTGACATAGTCTGCGCGGGCAGAGTCCACCACGATGGGGGCGCCACACGCATAGACCTGGTGGCCGCTGAGGTCGGGATGGTCTTGCAAAACGGCTTGGTGCACAAAGCCTGTGCGGCCGGTCCAAGCATCTTCAGGCAGTGCATTGGACACCACGGGCACATAGGTCAGGTGTGGCATGGTTTTCACTTGCGCCTGCACCCAGTCGTTCATGTACAAGTCGGAGGGCCTGCGGCCGCCCCAATACAAGGTGGCTGGTCGTGTGATGCCCTTGTGTTGCATGTGCTCGATCAAGGCTTTGATGGGCGCAAAGCCCGTGCCAGAGGCCAACAAAATGAGGGGCGCATCAGAGTCTTCGCGCAGGAAGAAACTGCCGTAGGGCCCTTCAATGCGCAAGATGTCTTTTTCCTTCATGGTGCTGAACACCACATCGGTGAACTTGCCACCTGGCATGTGACGGATGTGCAACTCCACTTGCGGCGCTGCCGGGTCGAGGGTGTGAGGGGCATTGGCCATGCTGTAGCTGCGGCGTGAACCATCGCGCAACAAGAACTCCACGTATTGGCCAGCGTGGTACTGCATGACGTCGGTGGCGGGCAATTGCATGAAGACCGACATCACATCGTCGGATTTCTTTTCCAAACGCATGACGCGCACAGGCATTTTTTTGATGGGAAAGCTGCCTTCTTCCGTCACTTGTCGTGATTCCAGCACCAAGTCGCTTTGGGCGGTGGCGCAGCAAGTGAGGATCAAGCCTTGGGCTTCTTCTTCGGCGCTCAGCGCCTTGGTTTGGTGCTCGCCGTGTACCACAGTGCCCGATATTTTTTTGCATTTGCACGAACCGCAGGCGCCGTCTTTGCAACCATAGGGCAGGCCAATGCCTTGGCGGATGCCTGCCGCCAGCAAAGTTTCACTGCTGTCCGCGCTAAATGTACGGCCACTGGGTTGAACGCTGATATGGAAGCTCATGTTTTCGTTATCCTAGAGGGGTCTTAAATTCTGTGACCCCCTGATTTTGCCTTCAAACCAAACCCCTTTGGGCGCACTGCCTGCTCGCTTTCGAAAAGAGCGTGTTTTGATCATAGGCTGTGGTGACGTGGGGCAACGCGCGGCCAAGCAGTTGAGGGGGCGAACCCGGGTCTTGGCGCTAACGTCCAGCCCTGAGAAATCAGCCAGCCTTCGGGCTCAAGGCATCACGCCTGTTCTGGGCAATCTGGATTTCCCGGACACCTTACAGCGCTTGGCGGGCTGGGCTACGCGGGTACTCCATTTGGCACCACCGCCCACCGATCGCGCCGGGGTTTGGTCGACAGACCCCCGAAGTTTGAATTTGGTCCGTGCTTTGAAAAAACGCAGTCTGCCAAGCGCGTTGGTCTACGGCTCGACCAGTGGCGTTTACGGCGACTGCCAAGGCAATTGGGTGACTGAAACGCAAACCGTTAAGCCGCACACGCCGCGCGCATTGCGCCGTGTGGATGCGGAAAATGTGGTGCGTTTTTTAGGCCGCTCTGGCGTGCGCGCCAGTATTTTGCGAATACCAGGCATTTATGCGCCCGACCGTTCCAATGGCACGCCCCGCGAGCGGCTTTTGAAAGGCACACCTGTCTTGCGCCAGCAGGACGATGTGTACACCAATCACATTCACGCCGATGATTTGGCGCGGGCCTGCGTCGCAGCCTTGTGGCGTGGCCAAGCCCAACGGGTGGTTAATGTGAATGACGACACCCAACTCAAAATGGGTGACTATTTTGATGCTGCCGCCGACATCATGGGGCTGGCGCATCCACCGCGTGTGGCGCGCAGCCAAGCACAAGAAACTTTGCCTCTCATGCTGCTGAGCTTCATGAGTGAGTCGCGCCGGATGCGCAACGACAGGTTGAAGCGAGAGCTGCGGATCACTTTGAAATATCCAACGGTGCATGAAGGTTTGCAAGCATTGGCGGTCGCTTCTCAGGTGCAACTCAAGACGCCATTGGCATGAGCGTGCGACATGCATTCGGCCTCAAGCTCAGTGGCGCGCAACGGGTTTACGCAGCTTTTTTTCTGTATGCCCTTGCGTTTGGCGGTCTCTACCCGCGGTTGGCTGAGATCCAGCAAAGCATGGGGGTGGGTGAGGGGGCTTTGGGTTTTGGTTTGATTGGCACCGCAACGGGCACCTTGATTTCTTTGACCCTTGGCGGCCCCTGGATTGAACGTGTGGGACCACGCAGTGTTTTGCTGGCATGCTTACCTGCTGTCGCGGTGTTTTATGCCTTGGCCGCTTTGGCCAACTCGCCCGTGCAAATGTTCCTGGTGTTGCTTCCTGCGGGCCTGTGCATTGGGGCTGTCGAGCAGGTGGTGAATTTAGAGGCTGACCGGGTTGAACATGCGCTGGGTCGACGCATCATGAATCGGTCTCACGCTTTTTGGAGCATGGGCTTTGCCAGTGCTGGTTTGCTCGGCGGCCTGGCTGCGCAATTAGGTTTGAGTCCGCAAGTGCATTTGCTGTGCATGGTGTTGTTGGTTGTTTTGGCCGTGTTGAGCTGTTTGGGACGGTTTCAAGCTGCGCCGCACCGACCTGCTTCTGAATCACAAATTGAAGCAGAAAAATCTGTGAAGTTTGCTTGGCCCACCGCGTCGATTTTTGTGTTGGTGGCCGCGACTTTGGCGGCCATGTTGATGGAAGGCGCGGGCATTGATTGGTCTGCCATCTACATGCGCGATGTGTTTTCGAGCAGTCCGTTGGTCTGCGGCTTGGCGGTAGCCGCAGGGGCAAGCATGCAAGCCGTCACCCGATTTTTTGCAGATCAATTTGTCGAGCGTTTTCAACCCGTCAAAGTCGCCCGAAGTTTGATCCTCATTTTGAGTGGGGGTGTGTGCTTGGTCACTTGGGCCATCTCACAAGAGATGGCGCTTCTGGGCTTTGCGTTGATGGGGGTGGGCACCAGCGCCATCTTTCCATTGGCCATGTCGGCGGCGGCTCAGCGCACAGATCGCCCCGCTGCGCTGAATGTGGCTGCATTGGCGCAAACTTCGTTTGTGATTTTTTTGCTAGGCCCCCCCCTGCTGGGTTGGGTGGCTGAAAACTTTGGCATTCGCGCCACTTTCGGCTTGAGTTTGCCCTTGATGGCGCTCAGTTACTGGGCTGCGAAGGCTCTGAAAAATTGACGCCTTTGCGTTCTAAATAATCCAAGAGCGCTTTCATCAAATAGGCGCCCAGCAGAGCACCATTGAGGTCGCCCACGAACATCCAAAAAGCCTGTGTGGCGTCAAACTGGCTGATGCTGTTCAAGAGCAGCCACGTACTGTGGTGGATCAGGGAATTGCAAAGCGCATAGGCCACGGTCAGAGTGCCTAAGTCTTTGAGGGATGTGAGTTGTACGCGACGTTGAAAATAAATTCTGAAGCCCATCAGCGCGATCAGGGGCCCTGCGCAAGAGCAGGCGACGTTCAGCAAAGCCAGGTTAAAGGGTTCGTTGAATTGGGCCATCAGCATGACGCCGCCCAACAAGGTGGCCAGTGTGCCCAAGTAAGGACCCATCACCAGCAAATTGAACAGGCGCAAGAAAGCCGGCAGATAAATCAGCGAAATGTGAAGATTGATGTTGGCAAAGTCAAACAGCCAAGCATTCAGGATGTGCACTGCGGGGTACAGCGCAGCTAATGCGAGAACAATGAGTAAATTCATTTCGCAATGAAGTAGTTTCGACTTGCTGCAAATCGATGGTGCCCGAGGCCGGAATCGAACCGGCACGCCTTGCGGCGGGGGATTTTGAGTCCCCTGCGTCTACCAATTTCACCACCCGGGCAGGATTGCGAAGAACGCGATTATGACATATTTTTTCCAGGTTTTGGAAGGGGGGAGGCGAGGATTTTTTGAAAATATCTTTTCCAAGAAGTGATGCGAACGGCATGGGCGTCTTCGACTGAAAGCCTAAGACAGTTGGAATGCAAGCAAGCTACTTAGATGGATCAATGCAGCAGCCAAAGTGAGCACCATGCCCACCCAAATGCGTGGACTCAGTGCCCAACCGAGCACGACCTGTGAAGGGAAGGAGAAAGTGCTGTCAGTTGCTGCAGTTTTAAGGATGTGTACATGTTTAAGGGACGGATCGATGGCCAGCGCCATCATGTCGCGCCGACTGCGGTAGCGCATGCTACCGGCAATGTGCCAGCCAGGATCGGCCGGCGTGTTCCAGGAATCAAGGTAGCCGCCGACTTTGCGCAGGGCCAAGACGGGGTGTCCACCATGGCGCAACAAAACGCGCACAAAGTTGGCGCCATAGGTTCTGAGCAGCTCAATGGATGAGGTGTCTTGACCTGTCAGTGGGTGAGTGACAGTGCCTGGATGGACGCGAACCAAATTGACCATGACAAATTCTTTGCCGTCATCCGTTTCTAAAAATTGTCGCAGGATGGTGGGGTCACTGTATGGGCTCATCTGCGTGTTGGCCACGCTGGCCATGAAGTCTTCAATTTCGCTTTGACACAAAGGGCCGCGCCAGTTGTCATACCAAAGACGAAAAGCGATGTAGAGGCTCAAAGCCAAGGGCCAAATCCACCATGCACCGAACATCAAGATACCTCCATACATTTTTGACCCTGCTTTTTCAGCGTGTCGAAGTTGCCGTGAACACCATCAGGAAACAGCAAGCCAGTCCCCAAGAAAATGGGTGAAAATTTGAAAAAATCATGTGCTTCACTCAGTCATGAAGTCGATAGATGCGTCGCGCATTTTCGCCCAGGATTTGCGCTTGCAATGGCGCTGATTGCTTGGCAATCACCTGCAATGCAAAGGTTCTCCACTCCGAATAGGAGCCTGCCATTTCCAGCACGGGCCAATCGCTTGCCCATATCAATCGCGCGGGTGTCCAAATGTCGATCAAGGCTTCTGCCCAAACTCGAATGCTGCTGACAGGGCTGCCAGCAGGGGCTTCAGTCCACAGCCCTGACAATTTGCACATGACCCGCTGAGCTGGGGTGGTCTGTGCCAATTGCCTCATTTGGTTTTGCCAAGCTGCCAAAGCATCAGGCTCAATCACGGGCTTTGCGCCATGGTCAATCACGACTGACAAATTGGGATGGCGTTGCGTCACAATCAGAATGCGTGAAATGTGAATCGGCTGGATGAGCGCGTCCAACACCAAACCATGTTCTGCCATGGCATGGAGCACGGGTTGAACTTGCGCTTGCAAAATCCAATCAGGATCTGGAATGTCTTGCAACATCGGACGCAAGCCTTTTAGCAAAGGCTCTGCGGCACATTGCTTCACTTTGTCCAGGGCGTTTGGCGCCAACATGTCAATCCAACCCACCACCCCCCGAACCATGGGGTTGCGGCGGGCTTCTTCAAGCAAAAATTGTGTTTCTTCGAAGCTGGGCGCGGCTTGCACCAGAATGCCGCCGTTGATCTGGTGTTGTTTGGCATGGACAGTCCAATCTGCCACGTGAACATCGCGGTAAATGGGGCGGAGGTCGGGCGTGAGCCATGCGTAATCGCCGCGGGCCAATTGCCAAGCGTGAAAGTGCGCATCAATCATGGGGCTGTGAGTGGGTTCATGTGTGTGGGGGTGTGGGCAGCGGTGCCTCCATCGGGATGCATCCTTCACGTTGTAGGTGTGTCCAAAACGCCATGGGGATGACGGCCTTGTCGGCCACCCGCGCATCTTGCCATTCTGCAGCGGTTCGAACGCCCAGCATCACGATGTGGGTGGCAGGATGAGCCAACGCAAATTGCAAGGCGGCTGCGCGCAAGCTCACGCCGTAAAGGTCCGCGATGTTTTGAATGTGCAGGGCCTTGTGAACCCACTGCGCGCTGGCACGAGCGTAATTGAAAGTGACATCGGCGTTTTGGGTTAAACGTTTCGCCAAGATGCCTGAATTGAACACGCCGCCGAGGGCCAAGGCCACCTTGCGTGTCAGCAATGTCGACATCAATTCGGGCAATGCGCTGGTGTCAAGCAGGGTGTATCGACCTGCCAACATCAAGGCATCTAAATCAGCATGTTTTAAAACCTCCAGCACGATGCGGTGGTCATTCACGCCCAAACCAATGTGTGTGATCAGGCCTTCTTGTTTGAGTTGGGTCAGTTCTGGCAAAGTTTCTGACAGGACTTGTTGCAAGACATGGGGCGCCTGAGCACCCTGTGTTTCAGCATCGATGTCATGCACATACACGGCATCTAAGGTGTTCAGCCCCATGCGCTGCAAAGTGTCCTCCACACTGCGCCGAATGCCACTGCGAGAAAAATCCCAGTGCTGCACATTTGACAAACCGTCGACATAGGCAAATTGCTCGCGTGGCACATGGGCCGAGGGCGTGAGAAGTCGGCCTACTTTGCTAGACAGCCGAAACTGCACACGGGCTTGCTGGCGCAGCAGGGCGCCCATGCGTTGTTCAGACAAGCCGTGGCCGTAATGGGGTGCCGTGTCAAAACTGCGGCAACCATCTCGCCATGCAGCACTTAAAACTTGCTGCGCGTTCGCGTCGCTCAGCGCTTCAAACAAATTGCCCATGGGCGCACCCCCAAAGCCCAATCGGGCGCCATCGGTGCAGGGCAAATAGGGTGTCAGTGTGTTCATGTGCGGGTCATTTTGCTTGCATCCTAGTTGCACCCCTCAAAAATGCAATGGCTTGTGATTTAAATCCCGAACCAAGGGTTTTTCCCCAGTTTTGAGGCGAGGTGTTTGAACTAACATGTTAGTCATTCATGCTGAAAAATATCTCCCCCCTGCTCACGCCTGACTTGCTCTTTGGCCTTGCCAAAATGGGCCATGGCGATTGGGTGGCTGTGGTGGATGCCAATTTTCCCGCTGACAGCGTCGCCCATGACGCATCGGCCACTTGGGTTCAAATGCCTGGCCTGAGCACCAGCGAAGTGTTGGTCGCTATTTTGAGTGTGCTGCCCATTGACACTTTTGAGTTGCCCAGCACCCTTACCATGCAAGTGGTCGGAGACGCCCATGCAGTGCCTGTGCCGGTGGCCGAGTTTCGAGCCTTGCTGGTCAAGCAAGGTGATGCACCACCGGCCACCTTAGAGCGCTTTGATTTTTATGCGCTGGCGCGCACCGCGCGTGTCGTTGTGCAAACCGGTGATTTGCGCAAATACGCCAATATCTTGCTGCGCAAGGGCGTGATTGCAAACGACTAAAGCCATGAACGCCCCTGCCAAATTGTCCTTGCGCGCACGCGCTTACGAAAATTTCCGTCAGCAAATATTGCAGGCCAATGTCGTGCCGGGTCAGTTTGTGTCTCAAAGAGAACTCACGCAGTTGTTGGACATGCCCTTAGGGGCTGTGCGCGAGTTGATCCCAAGATTGGAAGCGGAGGGCTTGCTGCGCACCGTGCCACAGCGCGGTCTGCAAATTGCGCATGTCGATTTGAACCTCATTCACAACGCCTTCCAGTTGCGCGCCATGCTGGAGAGGGAGGCTGCGCTGCATTTTGTCAAAGCGGTCAGTGATGCTGATTTGCTGCTCATCGAACGATCCCACTTGGCCATCGTCGAAGCCGCCAAACAAGGGCCCATTACCGACGACTTATTGGCCGAGGCCACCTCGGTCGATTGGGGCCTTCACGATCTCATGATCGACACCTTGGGCAATGAACTCATTTCGCAAACCTATCGCATCAACAGCCTGCGAGTTCGCTTGATTCACTTAGAACGCTCCACCTTGTCGGCTGAGATTTTGCTGCCTGCCATGCAAGAGCACTTGAACCTCATCTCCTCACTCAAGGCCAGAGACGCAGCGGCGGTGGCCGAACACTTGGCCTTTCACATCCACAGCGCACACCAACGCGTCTTAGGGCAAGACCGACGAGTGCAGGCGAGGCAAAGCGCTGCGGCACATCCTGTTGATTTTTCAAATTTACAAACGGAGTTCTCTTGAGCATTCAAACCATCAATTCACGCAACGGCTTTTATGGCATTTGGCCGGCCATGTTGACGCCGCTCGATGCGTCACTCAACATTGATCACGCCAAGTTTGCAGCCCATGCAAAGTCTCTGATGGAGGCCGGCTGCGGCGGTGTGACCATTTTTGGCACAACGGGTGAAGGCCCTTCGTTTTCACTGAGTGAGCGAAAAGAAGCGCTGACCCAAATGATTGCAAACGGCGTTCCCGCTGAGCGCATCATGGTGTCCACCAGTTGCGCCGCATTGGTGGAAACCACCGAGCTGACGCAGCACGCCGTTGATCTGGGTGTGCATGGCTGTTTGGTCTTACCGCCTTTCTTCTTCAAAGGCGTGAGCGATGAAGGTGTGATCAATGGGTATGCCCAAGTCATTGAAGGCGTGAACCGTCAAAATTGGCGTCTGTACCTGTATCACATTCCGCAAGTGATTGGTGTGCCCTTGTCGCATGCCGTCATCAGTGAATTGATTCGCCGCTATCCACACATCATTGTGGGTATCAAAGACAGTGGCTGCGATCAAGCGCATTCAGTGGCGTTGGCCAAAGCATTCATGCCGCCCCTGACGGTGTATGTTGGTTTTGAGCCCGATCTCACGACCCTCGGCCCCTTGGGCAGCACCGGTGCCATCAGTGGTTTGGCCAACTTCATGCCACGTGTGGTCCATCGCATGGTCTTGGCATCAACGGCAGAGTCCACGCCCAAAGATGCTCAGCGCATTCAAGCCATTTTGGAGTTGCTCAAGCCGCATTCCCTGATGCCCGCTCTCAAGGGCGTCATGGCGACCCTGACCCAAGACCTCAGCTGGTTGCGGGTGCGTGCGCCTTTGGTGGCCATGAGCCCAGAGTCGTATGCTAAATTTGCCAAAGAAGTCGATGCCTTCAAGGTCGACGCCCACCACGAATAATTTTTTCAATCCAACCCAAGGAGACAAAGTGAAATCTACTTCCATCATCCGTCGTCATCTCATCGCCACATGCGCTTCGGCCGTGGCCGTTTGTGGTTTGCTTGGCGTGACGACACAAGCCATGGCACAAGCCAAAATTCCCATGCGCATTTCCACGCCTGCTGTGCCAGATGACTGGCACGCCAAAATGTGGACAGTGTTCAAAGACAATTTGGACAAAACTTCGGCCAATCAATTCGACGTTCAAATCAATTTGAATGCATCCTTGTTCAAGCAAGGCACTGAACCTGCAGCCATGGCGCGTGGCAATTTGGAGTTGTCTGCCATCTCTGCCTTTGACATTGCCAAGTTGGTGCCTGATTTCTCCATCTTCACAGCGGGTTATGTGATTCGTGATCCGGCCCACCAGCAAAAAGTTTTCAACGGCCCCATTGGTGAAAACCTGTTCAAAGCCGTGTCTGAAAAAATGGACGTCACCATTTTGTCTACAGCTTACTTGGGGACACGCCAAGTCAATCTGCGGGAAGCACGCAACGTCAAAACCCCTGCTGATTTGAAAGGCATCAAACTGCGCATGCCTGGCACCAAAGAGTGGTTGTTCTTGGGTGAAGCCTTGGGCGCAACTGCGACCCCATTGGCCTTCGGTGAAGTTTATTTGGGTCTCAAAACCGGCACCATTGACGGCCAAGACAACCCGTTGCCGACAGTGCGTGCTGCCAAGTTCTACGAAGTCACCAAACAACTGGTGTTGACCAACCACTTGGTGGACGGCATTTTCATTGCCATCTCTAACAAAACTTGGAATGCGCTCACACCTGCGCAAAAGCAAAATGTGAAAGCCGCTGCGGTGGCTGCTGCCCAGTACAACAACGAGAACCGCATCAAAGAAGAAGGCCAGATCATTGACTTCTTCAAGAAGGAAGGTTTGCAAGTGACAACGCCTGATTTGGAAGCTTTTCACAAATCTGTGCAAGACACGTATGCCAAATCTGAATACGCCAAATCATGGCCAGCAGGTTTGTTGGACAGCATCAATAAAACACGTTGAACCGACCTCCAATGAATGGGTTTAAAAAAGCCGCCGACACGCTCGGTGGCGTGATTTTCCTTGGTTTGTTCGTCACCTTCTTGGTCCAGATCGCGGCCCGCTTTGGTTTTAATCGACCTTTGCCCTGGACCGATGAGTTGGCTGTGATTCTTTACATCTGGGCCATCTTGTGGGCGGCCGCCTTCATGGTCCCAGAAAAAGAGCAAGTGGTGTTTGACTTGCTGTGGAACAGTGCCAGCACAGAGGTTCGACGTTGGATGCGCATTGTGGGCAACGCCATGGTGGGCGGTTTGGCCTTGGTGGCCATACCCGCCAGCTGGGATTACGTGCATTTCATGGCCCGTGAGTCTTCACCGGTGTTGAGCATTTCGTTTCAATGGGTCTTTTTACCCTTTGTACTTTTGTTGGTGTCACTTGTTTTGAAAAGTGCTTGGGGCATCTACGGCGCCATCAAGGGCCAAGGTTTAGAAGATCAAGGAATCTCGGTATGACAATGGCACTTTATGCCTTGGTCGGCGTTGTGGTGGTTGGCATGTTGCTGCGCATGCCCATCGGTTTTTCAATGCTGATGGCAGGCGTGGCTTATTTGTGGGTCAAAGGCCAAGACCTGGGATTGGTGGCAGAGCAGGTCAGCAATGGCCTGTACAACAGCTATGTGCTGTTGGCGGTGCCCCTCTTTGTCTTTGCGGCCAACATCATGAATGCAGGCACCGTCAGTGAACGCATTTTTGATTTTTGTCGCATCTTGGTGGGCCGCATGCGCGGTGGTTTGGCGCAGGTGGATATTTTGGTCAGCGTCATTTTTTCTGGCATGAGTGGCAGCGCCATTGCAGATGCTGCTGGCCCTGGCTTGGTGACCATTCGCCAGATGCTCAAGAAACCTGAATACACCCCTGGCTTTGCCGGTGCTGTGGTGGTGGCCAGTGCCACATTGGGACCCATCATTCCACCCTCTATTCCCATGGTCATTTACGCACTGGTGTCCGGTGCGTCGGTGGGTGCGTTGTTTTTGGGTGGCGTGGTGCCAGGGCTGTGCATGACCGCGCTCATGATGGGGGTCGTGCATTTCATCGCCACCAAACGCAACATGCCACGCGAAGCGCCCATTCCCCTGAAAGAATGGCCCGCCATTTTGTTTCGCGGTGCCTTGCCTTTGTCGATGCCCATTGTTTTGCTGGGCGGTATTTATTCGGGTGCGTTCACACCCACAGAGGCCGCAGCGGTGGCGGCTTTGCATGCCTTGGTGTTGGCTGCCTTTGTGTTCAGAGCCTTGAGCTGGCGCGCGTTTTGGGGGGTGGTCCTGGAATCCACACGTTCAAGTGCCGTCATCACCATCATTTTGGCGGGCTCCTTCATGCTCAATTACGCATTCACCTCCGAAGGTGTGCCCCAGGGCATGGCCGCTTGGGTAGACAGTCTGCATTTGAGCAAGTTGCAATTCTTGTTCATGGTCAACGCGCTGTTCTTGATTTTGGGCTGCTTTTTGGATGTGTCAGTGCTGCTCTTGGTCTTTGTGCCCATGCTGCTGCCCGCCGCCAAACTGTTGGGGATTGACCTGGTGCACTTTGGTGTCTTGGTGGTCTTGAACATGATGATCGGTTTGATCCATCCACCTTTTGGCATGCTGCTGTTTGTGACCAAGGCGCTGACGGGCATACCGATTGGCGACATGATGCGAGAAGGCTGGCTGTTCCTGGTCATGTTGCTTGGTTTGTTGATTGCCATGACCGTGTTTCCTGACATCGTCTTGTGGTTGCCCCACACCATGGGCTATGGCGTGAAGGGCGCCGGCTGATGGACGCAAAAGACACCGCGGTGACGGTGGTATGTGTGGCCAGTTGGAACGTCGATCTGATTGCCCACATTGCCAAGCCCTTGCGCCGTGGTGAAACCCAATTGGCCAATGCCTTTGAGCGGCTGCCAGGTGGCAAGGGCAGCAATGCAGCCATTGCTGCAGCGCGCATGGGGGCGCAAGTGGGTTTGATCGCACGTGTCGGCGGCGATGATTTTGGTCAAATGGGGCTCGATCTCTGGCAGCGCGAAGGCATTCACCATGCGCATGTGGTGCGCGGAGAAAACGAAGTCAATGGCACTGCCCTCATCTTGGTGTATGCCGATGGCGACAATTCGATTGCGGTGTATCCTGGCGCAGGTGCCAACCTGACCCCAGACCATGTCTTGGCTGCGCAGACCATGCTGGCGTCGGCCAAAGTGGTCATGGCGTCGTGTGAGGTGCCTGTGCAAGCCACACAGCTGGCCTTTGAAGTGGCTCGCCAGCATGGCGTTCTGACCTTGCTCAACCCTGCCCCCGCCATAGACATCCCAGACGCCTTGTGGTCTTTGGTGGATGTACTGACACCCAACGAAGAAGAGTTGCTGAAGTTGACAAACAAAGACACCTTAGACGTGGCCGCAGAGGTCTTGCTTTCCCGAGGTGTCGGCGCAGTGGTGGTCACTTTGGGGGCGCAGGGTTGTGCCCTGTACCGGCGCCAAGAAGCTGTGATTCACATTCCCGGTCATGTACTGACAGTGCAGGACACCATTGGCGCAGGAGATACTTTTACGGGGGCCTTGGCCGCCAACCTGTCCATTGCGTGTGAATGGCCCGAAGCCTTGAGCTTAGCGAACGCGGCGGCCGCCATGTCAACTCAGGCACAGGGTGCCGTCAGCGCCATGCCAAGCCGCGATCAGGTGCAAGCTTGGTTGGCGCGGCAACCTGCTCATGCTTGACGGAGTGACGTGCCAGATCTGTTTGACGCAGACCGCTGTGCACGTGCACTCACCATTTGCGATGCAGACCAGATGATCAAGGCCGTCAAGACATAGGCACCCACTTGCATTTGGCTGGGGTTGGCGTCATAGCCCACGATACCGTGAAGCAACATGCCGATCAAAGAATCATTGGGCAACCAAGAAGCGATGTCCCACGCAGGCTCCGCCAACCAAGACAAGAAATCCGATTGGTTCATGACCTTGACCCATTGACTGGCCAAATTACCGGCCAACATGAGCAAAAGAATGTTGGTGATCTGAAACAGGCGATGTGGTTTGAGCTTGCCCAAACCGCTGTAGATCAGCCAACCGACACAACTGCCTAAGCTCAAGCCCACCAAAACACTCAAGACCATGCTGCTGCGCGTGTTGTCTTCGCTGGCAGAGAGTCCGGCGACGAAAAGCACCGTCTCTGCACCCTCTCGCAAGACGGCCAATGCCACTGCAAGGGTCACCGCCCATAAGGAGCCTTGTTGCGCTAGGGCCAACTGACCAATGCGTTTGGCATCTTGCACCATTTGTTTGGCATGTGTGCTGACCCAGATGGCATGCCAAGCGAGCATCAGCAAGGCCACCGACAAGATACAGGCGGTCACCAGTTCTTGGCCGATGCCATCGGCCCAAGCGCTGAGTTGGTTCATCAAAGAGGCCATCAAAAAGGAGCCCAAACCACCTGAAACAATTCCCAAACCCAAAGATCGACTGCGATGGAAAAGGCCTTGTGTGGAAGCCGCAATGATGCCGATGAACAGTGCAGCTTCCAGCGTTTCTCTGAACACAATAAGCGTGGTGCCAAACATAAGTTGTCCTTATTCAGCGATGACCGCACCTTTGGCGGTGGCTGGATTGAATTCGCCCATGAACTCATATCGACCTGGTTTGAGGGGGCCAATGAAGATCACGATTTGGCCATTGGCAGGAACGACTTTCTCACGCTTTAGGCTGTGGCTTTCAAACTCTTCTGGCGTGTTGTCTTTGTTTTGGATGATCAATTTCACCCGTTGGTTGGCGGGAACTTTGATTTCTGCAGGTTCAAATTGATGCGCTTGAATGACCAGTTTGAACTCGGTCGCTGCGGTTTGCGCTTGGGCAGCGAAGGACAAACCGCCGCACACGATGCCACCGATCAGAGCGGCTGTGTATTTGCTGTAGGGCAGTGAAAACATACATGACTCCTGAAAAATTTCCAATGAGCTGATTCTAAATGAGAACTATTCGTATTCGCAAGCGGTGGCAAATAAGCCTGTTTTCAAAGTGGCTTTCAGGGTTTACTCAGAGCGACATAGCAGGGACTTCTTTCTAGAAGAGATAATCAAACCATGAACTATCCGACGCTTGAAGAATCGATTGGCAACACGCCCTTGGTCAGGTTGCAGCGCATGGCTGCAGACGTTTGCATGACCCAGCGAAATGTCATTTTGGGCAAACTAGAGGGCAACAACCCAGCCGGTTCCGTCAAGGATCGGCCCGCCTTGTCGATGATCAAACGTGCACAAGAGCGCGGTGAAATCAAGCCGGGCGATACGCTCATTGAAGCAACCTCAGGTAACACGGGCATTGCACTGGCCATGGCTGCGGCCATCAAGGGGTACCGCATGATTTTGATCATGCCGGAAGACTTGTCGATTGAGCGCGCTCAAACCATGAAAGCCTTTGGCGCTGAATTGATTTTGACACCCAAGAGCGGTGGCATGGAATACGCACGTGACTTGGCTGACAACATGGCGGCGCAGGGCAAGGGCCGCATCCTGGATCAGTTCGCCAACCCAGACAATCCGCGCATTCATTACGAGACCACAGGTCCAGAAATTTGGACGCAAACAGAAGGCCAGATCACCCACTTTGTGAGTGCGATGGGCACGACGGGCACCATCACGGGTGTGTCGCAATTCTTGAAAGAAAAGAATCCCAAGGTTCGAATCATTGGCGCACAACCCAGTGAGGGCTCCCGCATTCCGGGCATTCGCAAATGGCCGCAAGAATATCTTCCTAAAATTTACAACCCCGACAACGTCGATGAGTTGGTCTATGTCAGCCAAGACGACGCTGAAGACACGTGCCGCCAATTGGCCCGCGAAGAAGGTTTGTTTGCCGGCATTTCTGCAGCAGGTGCTTGCTGGGTGGCACAACAAATTGCAGCCCGCGAACACAATGCGACCATCGTTTTCATTGTGTGCGATCGGGGTGATCGTTATCTGTCCACAGGAGTCTTTCCCGCATGACTGAGTATCGCTTTTGTCCCTGCTGCGGTGCGCCGCTCGCATGGTTGCCGCAAATGGAAGACGGTGGCGAGAAATTGCGCCTTCGCTGCACCGAATGCGATTTCACCCATTGGAACAATCCGACGCCCGTATTGGCCGGCATTGTTCAAGTGGGGGACCAAATTTTGTTAGCGCGCAACGCCGCTTGGACAGGCCGTAAATTTGCCTTGATCACAGGTTTCATGGAAGCTGGCGAAACCCCAGAGGAGGGAATTACCCGCGAGATTGCCGAAGAAACCAATTTGCAAGTCAGTGCTTTGAAATTGATCGGTGTGTACGATTTTCAGCGCATGAACCAAGTGATCATTGCTTATCACGCGGTAGCCTCTGGCACTGTCAAGTTGTCGCCAGAACTGGTGGAATACAAGATGTTCAATGTCGATGAATTGGTGTGCTGGCCTGCCGGTACGGGCTATGCGCTGGGCGACTGGTTGCGAACCCAAGGCATTGAGCCCAAGTTCATGACTTGGGAAGAGCGTGATGCACAAGGACGTACTGCAGAATGAACGCCCAACACGATCAGGTCGGAGGCCCCATGCGCTTGGCGTTTGATGTTGAATTGGACACCTGTGGCTTGAACTGCCCGTTGCCCATCTTGAAAGCTAAAAAAGCATTGACCGCCATGGCTTCAGGTCAAGTCCTCAAAGTACTGGCCACAGACCCCGGCGCGCTGCGCGACTTTGAAGCCTTTGCCCGTCAAACGGGCCATGCCTTGTTGGCGCAAGAAACAGAAGGCGAGCGCTTTTTCATTTGGATGAAGCGGAAATAAAAAAGCCTCCGGCACCGGAAGCTTTCTGAAGGGATCCTTGAAGCTTTCAGAGCTTCAGGGTTTTCAAATAAGCCCTGAAAGATTCACCCACTTGCGGGTGTTCTAAGGCCAGTTCGACCGTGGCTTCTAAAAAGCCTTCTTTGCTGCCACAGTCGTAGCGTTTGCCCTCGTACTGAAAGGCGTAGACCGCTTCGCGCAACTTCAAACGTGCGATGGCATCGGTCAATTGAATTTCACCACCCACACCCGTGGGTTGATTTCTGATTTCTTCAAAAATACCAGGCGTCAAAATGTACCGACCCGCCACACCCATGCGCGACGGTGCGTTTTCAGGGGAGGGCTTTTCGACGATTTGCTCAACACGAATCAATTGTTTGCCTGCCGACTCGCCAGCCACAATGCCGTAGCGTTTGACGTGTTCTACAGGCACTTCTTGCACCGCCAAAATAGAACGACCTTGTTGTTCGTAGGCCCTGACCATTTGGGCCAACACAGAGGGGCCACCTTTGAGGCCGACCATCAAATCATCGGCCAACAAAACGGCAAACGGTTCTTGACCTACCATGGCTTCCGCGCACAGCACTGCATGGCCCAAGCCCAGAGAGCGAGGTTGGCGCACATAAGCACAGACCATGTCATCGGGTTGAACAGAGCGGACCACTTTGAGCAACTCTTCTTTGTGCGCGCTTTCGAGTTCTGTTTCAAGTTCGTAAGCCGTGTCAAAGTGATCCTCAATGGCGCGCTTGCTTCGGCCTGTGACGAAGATCATGTGACGCACGCCCGCCGAATAAGCCTCTTCCACCGCATACTGAATGAGGGGCTTGTCCACCACCGGCAGCATCTCTTTGGGCGCGGCTTTGGTGGCGGGTAAAAAGCGTGTGCCCAGACCTGCGACGGGGAATACAGCTTTTCGAATGCTGGGCGTGGTGCTCATGGTTGGGTTCTCGTTGAGTTCAATTCATTCTAGAAAATAACACAATCGGTTGACGTGCTGAAGTCAGTGTGCTGCAGGCGCGGCTTGAAGCTGCGCCAACTGCGTGCGCACTTTGCTCAGAGTGGCTTCAAAGTCCGCTACACGCTTACGCTCTTGCTCAATCACGGCAGGCGGGGCTTTGGCCACGAATGCCTCATTGCTCAACTTGCCATGGGCTTTGCCAATTTCGCCTTCTAAGCGGGCCACTTCTTTGCCAAGGCGAATCTTTTCTGCGGCGACGTCCACTTCCATGAACAAGCACAGACGCGCTTCGCCCACCACGGCCACAGGGGCAGCCGCAGCAGCTTTCGTCCACTCGGCTTCGTTGTCAAAGACTTTGACCTCGTTCAACTTGGCCAAGGCTTGCAACACGGGTCCAGCAGATTTCATGAACGCTGCATCGCCCAACACATACAAAGGCAACTTGGTGGCAGGCGAGACGTTCATCTCACCGCGCAAGTTGCGGCAGGCATCGACCAGCGTTTTGAGCTTGGCCACATGCGCTTCGGCTTGTTCGTCAATGCGCTCGGGTTGTGACACAGGGTAGGCCGCAATGCTGACCGAAGGACCTGCACGACCCGCCACCGGTGCCACCTTTTGCCACAACTCTTCAGAGATGAAGGGGGTGATGGGGTGCACCAGACGCAGAATGGTTTCCAAGGTGCGAATGAGCGTGCGACGTGTGGCGCGTTGCTGGGATGCATCGCCCGTGTTGATTTGCACCTTGGCAATTTCCAAATACCAATCGCAGAATTCGTTCCACACAAAGTCGTAAATGGCGTTGGCCACATTGTCCAAGCGGTACTCGGCAAAGCCTTTGGCCACGTCGGCTTCGACGCGCTGAATTTTGGAAGAGATCCAACGGTCAGCTTGGCTGAAAGTCATGTAGCCATGGGCTGGGCCGCCCACGGCGCATTCTGCTTTGGTGTGTTCTTTCAAACCGCAATCTTGGCCTTCGCAGTTCATCAGCACAAAGCGTGTGGCGTTCCACAGCTTGTTGCAGAAGTTGCGATAGCCTTCGCAGCGCTTGCTGTCAAAGTTGATGCTGCGGCCCAAGGAGGCCAAAGCGGCAAACGTGAAGCGCAGTGCATCTGCACCGTAGGCTGGAATGCCTTCGGGAAATTCTTTTTGCGTGTTCTTGCGCACTTGCGGTGCCGTCTCGGGCTTGCGCAAACCTTGTGAACGTTTCTCGAGCAAAGGCTCTAAAGAAATGCCGTCGATCAAATCGACGGGGTCGAGCACATTGCCTTCCGACTTGCTCATCTTCTTGCCTTGTGCATCGCGCACCAAGCCGTGGATGTAAACATGTTTGAACGGCACGCGACCTGTGAAGTGGGTGGTCATCATGATCATTCGGGCCACCCAGAAGAAAATGATGTCGTAACCAGTGACCAACACGGAGGAGGGCAGGTACAAGTCGTAGTCTTGTGTTTTGTTTGTGCCTGATGTGGCCACGGCCTCTGGCCAACCCATCGTCGAGAAAGGCACCAAGGCTGAGGAATACCAAGTGTCGAGCACGTCTTCATCGCGCTTGAGTTTCTTGCCTGCACCTGCTTGCGCTTGTGCTTCGGCTTCCGACTTGGCTACATACACATTGCCTTCTTCGTCGTACCAAGCGGGAATTTGATGGCCCCACCACAGTTGACGTGAGATGCACCAGTCTTGGATGTTGTTCATCCATTGGTCGTAGGTGTTGACCCAGTTCTCGGGGACAAAACTCACTTGGCCGGAGTGCACTGCATCAATGGCTTTTTGCGCAATGCTCTTGCCTGTAGGGTCTTGGGGGCTGACTTTGTTGACAGCCACAAACCATTGGTCTGTGAGCATGGGTTCCACCACTTGACCGGTGCGCGCGCAAATCGGCAGCATCAGTTTATGGGCTTTGATTTCAATCAGCAGACCTTGTGCTTCCAAGTCTTTGATCACAGCCTTGCGCGCCACAAAGCGGTCCATGCCTTGGTAGGCTTGGGGGCCGTTTTCATTCACCGTGGCCGTCAATGTGAAGATGGTGATCAGCGGCAAGTTGTGACGCATGGAGCATGCGTAGTCGTTGGCGTCATGAGCGCCGGTGATCTTGACGCAACCCGAGCCAAATTCGCGATCGACAAAGTCGTCGGCAATGATGGGGATCTGGCGATCGCACAAAGGCAGATCCACTTTTTTGCCGACCAAGTGTTTGTAGCGCTCGTCTTCGGGGTGAACGGCCAACGCGCCGTCGGCCATCATGGTTTCGGGACGGGTGGTGGCAATGGTCATGCCTTTTTGCATCACGCCATCGATCAGCTGTGGGCCGTCGGCAAACGGGTACAAGATGTAATGCATCTTGCCGTCGGCTTCGGTGTTCTCCACTTCCAAGTCGGACACGGCGCTTTGCAAGACGGGGTCCCAGCTGACCAAGCGCTTGCCGCGGTAAATCAGGCCTTGCTCGTACAGCTTCACAAAGGTTTCGGACACCACTTTGGACAACTTGTCGTCCATGGTGAAGTACTCGCGCGTCCAGTCCACGCTGTCGCCCATGCGGCGCATTTGCTGCGTGATGGTGTTGCCCGATTGTTCTTTCCATTCCCACACTTTGGACACAAAGTTTTTGCGCGCTTCGGCAGGCGTTGGGCCCATGTCGTGTCGGCTGATGCCCTGGCCTTGCAGCTGGCGCTCCACCACAATTTGCGTGGCAATGCCGGCGTGGTCGGTGCCGGGAATCCATGCGGTGTTGAAACCCATCATGCGGTGATAGCGCGTGAGGCTGTCCATGATGGTTTGGTTGAACGCATGGCCCATGTGCAGGGTGCCTGTCACATTGGGGGGTGGCAATTGGATGGCGAAATTGGGCGCGTCAGCTTTGGGCGCTTGGCTGCCCCGATGACCGGCAATGCCATAACCGCGTTTTTCCCATTCGGGGCCCCAATGGGCTTCTAAGGCTGCGGGCTCAAAAGACTTGGACAGGCTTTCAAGGCCGGGTTGCTGAAGGGCGGGGGTGGACTCGTTGCTCATGGGCTGAATAGTTTGTCATTGCCCAGGGGCAATGTCATGATTGGACTGAAGCCATGATTTTACTGGGCAAGCGCCCCAATTCCTGGTCCAACGGCCATTCGTTCCTCCGTCTGAGGGGCTTCAGCCCGGGTTCTGCTTCAGTTCTTGGCCGATTCGATGCAATCTCTGAGGACGGCCGTATCCCCAACTTGGTTGGCCAACAACAAAATGAGGCGCAAGTTGAGTTGTTCGGACTGTTCAGCGTTCAAGCCCTCATGGGCATTGAGCAATTGCTCGTAGAAGGTGTCGGCGTCTTGAAGGTTCAGTTCTGTTTTCATGGTGATTCCCGAATGTGTTCAAAGACCCAATGAGGTGGCCACAGCGCCAACCAACTCACCGTTCACACCCTTGCCCGTATCGGCCAAGTAGCCATCTGGCCTGATCAAAGCCCATCCGCCAGCAGGCACGGCGCCACATGCATTTTGCAAGTGGTGTTGCGTGTCGAGAAGATGTTCTCGCGCTTGTGCAGATTGACCTTTGGCCAGAACTTGGACAGTTCGCACAGGCAAACCAGACATGCTGAGTTCTTGAAGTCGCTTCAAAGCCGCTTTGGGTTGCTGGCCAAACACCAAAATCAGCAGGCGACCATCGGCCCATTGAACGAGGTCGTTTAAACAGCCAGGCTTACCTTGACGCCATTGAAAGCGCACGTTTTGAACCGAAGTGCCGCCGTTGTCACCGCAAATGCAGGAGCCCCGGTAGGTGTTGGCCACGGCCATTCGGCCCGTGTTCACCAAGGAGCGCGCAAAAGGATACTGTTTGGCCAGGCTGATTGTGGCCTTTCTAAAGGCACGCTCGATGCCATCGGCGGGGCGTAAGAATCTTGCTGTGCGTCGAGTGACCTTGACGTTTTCTTGAGCGGCTTCGTGGCGCTCGTCGTTGTAGCTTCCAAGCAGCGCTTCATCGGCATGGCCTCGCAAAACGGCTGCCAGCTTCCAAGCTAAATTGTCGGCATCGGCCACACCGGTGTTGCCACCGCGAGCGCCAAATGGATTCACAATTTTGGCGGTGTCGCCCATGAAAAACACACGGCCCATGCGAAGGGTGTTGAGGCATTGACTTTTGTAGGCGTAGGGCCCCACCCACACAATGTCGACCTTCACGTTTTTGCCAAACTGACGCTCTAGACGTTCTCGCACCACGATGTCGCGGCTGATGTCAGCGGCATCGGCATTGGGCGCCATTTGGTAGTCAATGCGCCACACATCGTCGGCCATCAAGTGTTGCCACACCGCTCGGTTTTCATTGAAGGGCGCTTCAATCCAAGTGTGACGCTCCGTCGGTGGGTGTTTGTCAAACCGAACGTCTGCAATGCACCAACGGTCATCGCCTTTCTTGCTTTGCAGGGTGACGCCCGTCCAAGCATGGAAGGGCGTGTGCGAGCCCGAAGCATCGATCACATGATCGGCTTGAAGCGTATACGTGCCTTCTGGCGTTTCAACCGTGAGCGTGGCGAAATCTTTGTTCTGTTTGAACGCCTTCACTCGCGATTGCCAACGCAAATCAACCTGCCCCAATTCTTGAATGCGTTCGACCAAATAGCCTTCGATGTAGAACTGCTGAATGTTGATGAAGGCGGGTTGCTCCGACAAACTGAAGTTGCTTTGCTGCTTCAGGTCGAAGTTGTAAATTTCGTCACTGCCGGCAAAGGTGCGGCCCACGCTCCATTGAATACCTTTTTTGGAAATCCGATCAAACACGCCCAGTTTTTGAAAAATTTCCAAAGATTTTTGCGTGTAACAAATACCGCGCGACGATGCGCCTTTGACGCCAACCGTGTTGTCTTCATCCAACAAAACGGCTTTGATGCCCAAGTTGGCCAAGGAACAGGCCAATGTCAGGCCCGTGATGCCGCCGCCCACAATGACCACCGCATGGCGCAAGGTTTTGTTCTGAACCAACTCAGGCGGTGTCACAAAAGGGTATTCTGGGAGGACATAGCCAGTGCCCTGGGTGAATTCATAACCGTTGGTGTACTGAACGTCTTTGAAAGTGGCCGAGTTCATGAAGGTCCTTTGGATCGTGACTGTCTCAGAACGCACTTTAACAAGACTGCCGACGCCCTTTTTTGACTAAACTACTTTTGTTTTCGTTTCTTGGTTTGAAATGAATTTGGAATTTGCATCCTTTTAGGAAATTGACATGGCTGAACTCAAAGGCTCTCGCACAGAACAATGTCTCAAAGAGGCTTTCGCCATTGAATCGCAAGTGCAATTGCGCTATTCGTACTTTGCCAACAAGGCCGACCTCGAGGGCAAGAGCGACGTGGCCGCATTGTTTCGCTCATCGGCGCAAGGTGAGACAGGCCACGCACATGGTCACCTTGAATTTTTAGAACAGTCGGGAGACCCTGCCACCGGCTTGCCCATGGGCAACACGCGGCAAAATTTGGCCGCAGCGGTGGCCAGCGAAACGCATGAGTCCACGCATGTGTATCCGCAAATGGCCCAAACAGCCCGCGAAGAAGGCTTTGACGACATTGCTGATTGGTTTGAAACCTTGGCCAAGGCCGAACGTTCGCACACCATCCGTTACGAGAAAGCCTTGAACGAGCTCAAGGACTGAGTCGAAATGGCCACAGCCCTTGCTGGGCTGTGGCAGCGTGACTGAATCAGCGCTGTGCAATTTTGATGTTGCCAAAGATGGCTTGCGCTTCGCGGGGCAAGCAGCGCCAGTACTGTTCGCTGGCTTGCACCACACCACCCATCTCGGTTGCAGCTTGCCAAGCCCAACGCGGATTGAACAAGAAGGCGCGTGCAAAGGCAATGAGGTCGGCATCGCCGCGTTGCAAAATGGCCTCTGCTTGTTGCGCTTGTGTGATCAAACCCACCGCCATGGTGGGCAAGCCGGATTGAGCTTTCACCATTTTGGCAAAGGGCACTTGGTACTCTGGGCCAATGGCAATTTTTTGCTGTGCCGCCACGCCCCCTGAGGAGATGTGCACAAAATTGGCACCGGCTTGTTTCAAACGCCCAGACAAGTCTGCGGTTTCTTCCGGTGTCCAACCACCTTCCACCCAGTCTGTGGCCGAAAGCCGAATGCCCAAGACGCCATTGAACTTGGCGCGAACAGCCTCAAAGACCTCACGCACAAATCGAATGCGATTTTCAAACGAACCGCCGTAGTGGTCTGTGCGGTGGTTGGCGATGGGTGACAAAAATTGATGCAGCAGATAGCCATGCGCACCATGCAGCTCCACCATCTCAATGCCCATCTCGGCGGCTCGTTGCGCTGTTTGCACAAAGGCTTGTTTGATGCGCTCAAGTCCTGCCAAGTCCAATTCAGTGGGTGGGGTTTCGGTGCTGAGGTGCGGCAGAGCGCTGGGGGCAAAGGGCTGCCAACCTTGGTGTGCGTTGTCCAGCAGTTGCCCACCATGCCAGGGCGCCGCACTTGAAGCTTTGCGGCCTGCATGGCTGATTTGAATCGAGATGGGCACAGGCGGTGCCAGTTTGCGCGCTCGAGAAAGTGTGTCCGCCAGGGCGGCTGCCGTGGCATCGTCCCACAGACCCAAGCAACCGGGGGTGATGCGGCCGTCGGGGCTGACTGCGGTCGCTTCCAAGGTGACCAGGCCAGCGCCGCTGTTCAGCAGCGAGGTCCAGTGGGCTAAATGCCAATCGCTGGCCTTGCCATCTTGGGCTGAGTATTGGCAGATGGGGGCAATCACGATGCGATTGGCCAGCGTCAAGGGGCCATTCGGGGAGGGAAGTGGGTACTCAGAGAACAAAAGGCTCATAGGGGATTCTCGATGGGTTAGCGGCAATGAAGTGGTTGCTGGAAATTTTAGGTGCATCCAAGCATCTGCAAAGGGTTTTCGACCTGCAAGATAATCGGAGCATTAAAAGGTTTTGCGCATGTTGCTTCTATTGTCTCCTGCTAAATCATTGGATTACGACACCCCAGCCGATGGGGTGTCACATACCTTGCCGCAATTTGTCAAGCAATCGGCCGAGCTCATTGAGGTGTTGAAGCCTCAATCACCTGCACAAATCGCCGAGCTGATGGATTTGAGCGACAGCTTGGCGGCGCTCAATGTGGCCCGCTATGAAGCATGGCGGCCCAGATTCACGGCCAATAATTCCAAGCAAGCGGTGTTGGCTTTCAATGGTGATGTGTACGAGGGGCTGGATGCCAAATCGTTGAAACCCAAAGACTTGGTATGGGCGCAATCGCATGTGTGCATTTTGTCGGGTCTCTATGGTGTTTTGCGTCCCCTCGATTGGATGCAACCCTACCGTTTAGAAATGGGCACCCCATTGGCCAATCCGCGCGGTAACAACTTGTATCAGTTTTGGGGGGTCAGCATTGCCGAGTACCTCAATGCGCAACTGGCCCAAGATCAAACACCAGTGGTCATCAATCTGGCCTCGCAAGAGTATTTCAAAGCCGTTGACAAAAAAGTCCTCAAGGCTCGCATTGTCGAGTGTGTGTTTGAAGATTACAAAGGCGGCAAATACAAAGTGATCAGCTTTTTTGCCAAACGCGCGCGCGGTTTGCTGGCGCGCTACGCCATTCAAAAACAAATCAAAGACCCCGAAAAATTGAAAACCTTCAATGCAGAAGGCTATGCGTTCGTCCCGAACGAATCCAACCCCGATCGCTGGGTCTTTCGTCGTCGCCAAAAGGATGCTGTATGAACCAGCCTGAACAATCGCAGCTGGGCAAAAACAGCGCCTACATAGACCAATACGATGCCAGCCTGTTGTTTCCCATTCCACGTGTCGTCAAGCGAGATGAATTGGGCATCCAAGGTGCCCCCATTTTCTTTGGCGCCGATTTGTGGACCGCATTTGAGCTGTCATGGTTAAACCTCAAAGGCAAGCCGCAGGTCGCCATCGCGCACATCATGGTGCCTGCTGAAAGCACGCACATCATTGAGAGCAAGTCCTTCAAGTTGTACTTGAACAGTTTCAATGCCACCCGTTTTGTCGACGTGCAAGCCGTGCGCGATTGCATGCGCGAAGACTTGGACCAAGCCCTTTGGCACGGCGGCAGCATCATGGCGCGATGCGGCGTGAAGATCATTTTGCCCGAAGGGTTTGACAAAGAACCACTGCATGAATTGGACGGTTTGAACCTTGACCGCATGGACATCGAGTGCACGCATTACCAACCTGCGCCCCATTTGCTGACGGCCCAACACGAGGAGGCACCGGTGACGGAAACCTTCGTCAGCCATTTGCTCAAGAGCAATTGCCTGGTCACAGGGCAACCCGATTGGGGCAGTGTGCAAATTGCCTATTCAGGTGCACAAATCGACCAGGCCGGCTTGCTGCAATACATTGTGAGTTTCAGAGACCACAACGAATTTCATGAGCAATGTGTGGAGCGCATGTTCATGGACATCTGGACGCGCTGCAAACCTTTGAAATTGTCGGTGTATGCGCGTTACACACGGCGAGGTGGTTTGGACATCAATCCTTGGCGCACCAGCCACCCTCAGACGCCGCCTCCCAACATTCGAACTGCCCGTCAGTAAAGTGGCTTTGGGATGAAAAAATTCATCCCAATGACTTGAACGCTTTGAGGGGCGCTAAAGGCGGAAACTGGGCAGGTCGTTTTTCTTTCGCAGCCACAATGGCTTCGCGCACATGGGCGTTGCTCCAGATGGCGCCTTGCAGCCAGCCCATTTGCCGCAGGCTGTCTTCCACGCTGTGGTCTCTGGCGTAATTGAGCGCTTGTTTGGTGCCCCAAATGGCCACAGGGGGTTTGGCCGCCATCTCCTTGGCGCATTGCAATGCGCCAGCCACCATCGCCTCGTGTGATTCAAACACTTGCGTGACCAAGCCGTGTTGGCAGGCACTTTCTGCGCTCAAGCGACGCCCTGTGTAGGCCAATTCTTTGATCAAACCCATGGGCAGCAATTTAGGCAGGCGTTGCAAGGTGCCGACATCGGCCACCATGCCAATGTTGATCTCTTGGATACAGAAAAACGCGTTTTGTGTCGCGTAACGAATACAGCAGGCGGTGACCATGTCGACCGCGCCGCCGATGCAGCCACCCTGAATGGCCGCAATGACGGGCATGCGCAAAGACTCCAGCAAGCTGAAGGTGGCTTGGATATCGGTCAGCGCATCGTAGATGGCTGCACGGCCCTCTGCACTTTGGTCGTCCATGGCAATGGCACTGGCGAATGTTTCAAGTGCCATGCCCGCTGAAAAATGCTTGCCGGTGCTGGAGATGACCAAGGCGCGCGCATCGCCCGTTTCGTTCAAGTGGCGCAGCACACGGTCCAGCTCCCGCCAAAATGTGGGGTGCATGGTGTTGAGCGATTCTGGCTTGTTCAGCACCAAATGTGCGACGTGATCATGAATCGTCAGTGAAAAACAAGTCAGTTTGTCCATCGGGCGAGGCCTCGTTCAGGGTAGCGTGTGTGGATGATTGCGTGGGTTTGGGCGTACTGTGTTCGGAGGCCGTACCGTGTTTGATCAGCGAGCCAACACGAACGCCCAGCAAGCGCAGTTTGCGCGATAAGTCGACGCGTTTCAAGCACAGGCCTGCAAATTTGCGAATTTCTGCTGCGTCTTGGGTGTAAAAAGTCAGCGTCTGATCGCGCGTCACGCTTTTGAAGTTGTCATAGCGCAACTTGATGCCAATGGTTTTGCCGTCATAGTTTTTGCGCTTTAAATCGGCCGCCACTTGCTGGCAAAGTCGCGTGAAGACCTTGCCCAATTCCACTTTGTCTCGCACGGCATGCAGATCGGTTTCGAAAGTGGTTTCGCGGCTGATGCTGACGGGCTCACTGGCCGTGCTGATGGGCCGGTCGTCGCGTCCCCATGCGGCTTCATGCAACCAGGCACCATAGACTTTGCCAAAGTGCATTTGCAACCAAGCTTGCTCGCATGCGGCCAATTGGCCAATGGTTTCGATCCCGTGCTGTTTCAGTTTGGCATCGGCTTTGGGGCCAACGCCATTTATTTTTCGGCAACTCAAGGGCCAGATGGTCGTTTGCAAATCGTCTTCATGCACGATGGAAATGCCATTGGGTTTGTTGAACTCACTGGCCATTTTGGCAAGGAGCTTATTGGGTGCCACACCCACGGAACAGCTTAAGCCGGTGGCTTCAACAATGCATTTTTGAATCAGCCTGGCCAAGACCCGTCCCCCTTCACGCTGACCACCAGGAACATGGGTGAAGTCGATGTACACCTCGTCTACACCCCGGTCTTCCATGAGCGGCGCGATGTCTGTGATGATGCCTTTGAAGACTTTGGAATAGTGACGGTACTGGTCAAAATCGACCGGCAACAAGATGGCTTGAGGACACAGCTTGGCGGCTTTCATGAGGCCCATGGCCGATCCAATGCCAAATTGCCGCGCTGCATAAGTGGCCGTGGTGATCACACCGCGGCCTGTGTAGCCTTCAATGCGAGGGAAAAAATCCAAGGGAATTTCGGACAGGTTGTCGGCCGACCATTCATAGTCGGGGTGAGCTTGCCGCAAGCGCCCTAGAAGATCGTCTTCTTTGCGCCTGCCGCCACCAATCACAACCGGCAATCCTTTGAGCTGTGGGTAACGCAGCAACTCCACCGACGCATAAAAAGCGTCCATGTCAAGGTGCGCGATGCGCCGAGGGAGCGGCGTTGGAGAAGCTTTGGGGTCGGTCACAAACTCAAAGCAGGGGCCGGTGGTTTAAGCGGGGAAAGTGCCTGGCAGCAAGATAGATTTGTCGACCGCGTCCATTTGCGTGCGACCGCAAAAGGCCATCGTCAAGTCCAATTCGTTGTGAATGATTTGCAAGGCTTTTTCAACACCAGGCTGACCCATGGCACCCAGGCCGTAGAGAAAGGCGCGGCCAATGTAGGTGCCTTGTGCGCCCAAGGCGCGAGCCTTCAACACATCTTGTCCGCTGCGAATGCCGCCGTCCATGTGAACTTCGATGTGGTTTCCCACGGCGTCTACGATGGCTGGCAAAGCTTCGATGCTGCTCTGTGCGCCGTCGAGTTGGCGACCACCATGGTTGCTCACGATCAGGGCATCGGCGCCACTGGCAACCGCCAAACGCGCATCTTCCACGTCTTGAATGCCCTTCAAAATGATCTTGCCACCCCAGCGTTTTTTGATCCATTCGACATCGCCCCAATTCAGGCGAGGGTCAAATTGTTGCGCTGTCCAAGAGGACAAAGAGCCCATGTTTTCTATGCCTTTGACGTGCCCCACAATGTTGCCAAATTGTCGGCGGGGTGTGCCCAGCATGCCCAAGGCCCAGCGGGGCTTGGTGGCAATGTTGAGCATGTTGGCCAGTGTCAATTTGGGCGGTGCAGACAAACCGTTTTTCAAATCTTTGTGACGTTGTCCCAAAATTTGCAAATCCAAGGTAATGACCAAGGCTGAGCAGTTGGCGGCGCGGGCACGTTCAATCAGACGTTCAATGAAGTCACGATCGCGCATGACATACAGCTGAAACCAGAAGGGGTGGCCGCCTGTGGCTTGGGACACATCTTCAATTGAGCAAATGCTCATGGTGGACAGCGTGAAGGGGACGCCAAATTTTTTGGCAGCACGGGCCGCCAAAATCTCACCATCGGCATGCTGCATGCCGGTCAGGCCAGTAGGTGCAATGGCCACCGGCATGGCCACAGCTTGACCAATCATGGTGGTGGCGGTGCTGCGGCCTTCCATGTTGACGGCCACACGTTGGCGCAATTTGATCTTTTGGAAATCGCTTTCGTTGGCGCGGTAGGTGCTTTCAGTCCATGAACCGCTGTCGGCATAGTCGTAGAACATGCGCGGAACTCGCTTCTGGGCCAGTACGCGCAAGTCTTCAATGGTGGTGATCATGGACATGGCTGTCTCCTATGTTGATTCAGCTGCAACTGACGCTGCCGCAACCTGACATGGTCACGTTCTTGATGACGGATGGGTCTGCCAGGGTCTCTGTGTCGCTGTCAAAATTGACAGATTTCAAATGCTGCGCCAAACCCGCATCCATGGATGCGGCGTGTTGCGGAAACCATTCGGCCAGTGCTTCCGCTAAGCGGGAGATGATCTCGGTGTCACCTTGGATGTAATGGGTCTCTACCGCCCGCATGGTTTCCAAAATGGTGGCGTGCTGACCTGCGTGGCAGTTGTCCTCGCTGAAGCCTGTGGCCAACATCCAACGGTCTTCTTGCGCGAAATGCTCAACCGTGTGATTGAGAAATTCGCGGTACAAGTTGAGTTGTTCGGTTTTGGGCGTGAGCAGCAAAGCGTTGAGCATGGTCACAAACTCTTCGTGGGTGCTGTCCATTCGGCCATCGCCCGTGTGCAGTTCTGTGGACCAGTTCAGGCCCGCTGCAAAGGGGGATGCCGCGCTTTGTTCTGTTTGGGTCGTTTGCATCACAGGTCTCTTTCAAAAATCCAAACGCGCATGATGACGCGCAATTTGCTGGCGTACTTGACTTGGCGCAGTACCGCCCAAAGTATGGCGTGCATTCAAGGATCCCACCAAGCTGAGGCACTCAAATACATCGGCTTGAATGGCAGGGTTGAACTGTTGCAAGGTGGCCAAGGGCAATTCGCTCAAGTCTAAATTCTGAGTTTGTGCAGTCTTCACGGCATGTGCCACCACTTCGTGGGCATCACGGAAGGGCAGCCCCTTTTTGACCAAGTAGTCTGCCAAATCGGTGGCAGTGGCATAGCCCTTTTTGGTCGCGGCTTCCATGGCCTGAGCGTTGACCGTGATACCACCTTCTTTTTGATTTGTCTGTGGGTTGTATTGTCCGCCGATCATTTCGCTGAAAATGCGCAGGGTGTCTTTGAGGGTGTCGACAGTGTCAAACAAAGGTTCTTTGTCTTCTTGGTTGTCTTTGTTGTAGGCCAAGGGTTGGCCTTTCATGAGGGTGATCAGGCCCATCAGGTGACCCACCACGCGGCCCGTTTTGCCCCGTGCCAGTTCGGGCACGTCGGGGTTTTTCTTTTGCGGCATGATGGAGCTGCCGGTCGTAAAGCGGTCGGCAATTTTGACGAAGCTGAAATTTTGGCTCATCCACAAAATGAGCTCTTCACTCAAACGGCTGATGTGCACCATGCACAAAGATGCTGCTGCGGTGAATTCAATCGCAAAGTCACGATCGCTCACGCCATCCAAACTGTTTTGACTGACGCAGGCATTGCCGTCTACGTCCACCATGCCCAGGCTCTTGGCCACGCGTTCCCGGTCCAGCGGATAAGTGGTGCCGGCCAATGCAGCGGACCCCAAGGGCAAGCGGTTGGTGCGGCGGCGCACATCGGCCATGCGCTCGGCATCGCGGGCAAACATTTCGACATACGCCAACAAATGATGCGCAAAGCTCACGGGCTGTGCTACTTGCAAATGGGTGAAGCCAGGCAAGATCACATCGACATGGCGCTCGGCCACTTCAATCAATGATTTTTGCAAGTCATTCAAGAGACCACTGATGAGGTCGATTTCACCGACCAACCACAAGCGCACATCGGTGGCCACCTGGTCATTTCGGCTTCTGCCAGTGTGCAGACGCTTGCCTGCATCGCCAACGATTTGCGTCAGACGAGCTTCGATGTTGAGGTGAACGTCTTCCAGGTCCAGTTGCCACTCGAACTGGCCTTCCGCGATTTCTGTTGTGATTTGCGCCATGCCGCGCTGAATGTCGGCAAAGTCCTGGGCGCTGATGATCTTTTGTGCCGCCAGCATCTCTGCATGCGCCAGGCTGCCCTCAATGTCCGATGGCCAAAGTCGCTTGTCAAAGAAGACGCTGGAGGTGTAGCGCTTCACCAGGTCACTCATGGGTTCGGAAAACAAGGCTGACCAGGCCTGGGACTTTTGATCGAGTTGGTTTTTAGACATGAGCAGATTTTATCGGTTTGCAAGGCCGAGATGACCCGCCCATGCCCCCTTTCGGCGGCCAATGACGTCAAAAGTGTACGCTTTGCGTTTAGCCCGTGTTTCTCAAACCGGCAGAAATGCCGTTGATGGACAGGTGAATGCCGCGTTGCACCCGCTCGTCTGCCTTGCCTGCCCGGTAGCGCCGAATCAATTCGACTTGCAAGTGGTGCAGTGGGTCGATGTAGGGGAAACGGTGCCTGATGGAGCGGGCCAATGCCGGGTTGTTGGCCAGGCGGTGTTTGTCGCCTGTGATGAGCGCCAGCATGTCGGCGGTGCGATGCCATTCCGCCTCAATGGCTGTGAAGACTTTCTTGCGCAATTTGGCATCTGCCACCAATTCGCTGTAGCGCGAGGCCAAGGCCAGATCGCTTTTGGCCAAGACCATGTCCATGTTGGACAGCAGGGTTTTGAAAAAAGGCCATTGTTTGACCATCTTTTGCAGCAAGGCCAGTGCAGCCTTGCGCTCCTTCTCGCTGGGGCGATCGAGGAAGCCTTCGACGGCAGCGCCAAAGCCATACCAGCCGGGCAAGGTGAGGCGGCATTGGCCCCAGCTGAAACCCCAAGGAATGGCCCGTAAATCTTCAATCCGCTGGTTGGCCTTGCGGGATGCTGGTCGGGAGCCAATGTTCAACTCAGCGATTTCTCGAATGGGCGTGGCACTGAAAAAGTAGTCGTTGAACCCAGGTGTTTCATAGACCAAATGCCGGTAGGCGTCCATGCTGGCCTGCGACAGTTGGGCCGCAGTTTCCAGGAAACTACGAGGTGCGGTCTTGGTGGGCTGCAGCAATGTGGCCTCTAGGGTGGCGGCCACCAAAGTTTCTAGGTTCCGCCTGCCGATTTCGGGGTTGGCATATTTGGAGCCAATCACCTCGCCTTGTTCTGTCAGTCGAATTTGCCCGCGCACCGTGCCGGGTGGCTGCGCCAAGATGGCTTGATAGCTGGGGCCGCCGCCCCGACCGACCGTGCCGCCCCGACCATGGAACATGCGCAATTGAATGTTGTGGCTGTTGGCCAGGCGGTCAAAGTCGGCCACGAGTGCCACCTCCGCGCGGTACAACTCCCAATTGCTGGTGAAAATGCCGCCATCTTTGTTGCTGTCGGAGTAGCCCAACATGATGTCTTGCTCTGCGCCTGAGCGTTGCACCAAATCGGCCATGCCCGGCAGCGCATAAAACTCGCGCATGATGCCGGCTGAGTTTCGCAAGTCTTCGATGGTTTCAAACAAGGGCACCACGATCAGATCGACCACCGCTTTGGCATCCAAGGTGCCGCGCATCAAGCCCACCTCTTTTTGCAAGAGCAACACTTCCAGCAAATCACTCACGGTTTCGGTGTGGCTGATGATGTAGTGTCGAATGGCTTCGGCGCCATAGGCGGCACGTGCCTTGAAGGCCGCGTCGAAAATCGCTAATTCGGCTTGCGTGTGGCTTGAATAGTCAGAGCCAGGAATGCGCAAAGCTCGGGCATCGTTTAGCAAGCGCATCAAGACATCCCGCTTTGCACGCTCTTCCAGGCCTGCGTAATGTGGCTCAATCCGTGCAGCGGCCAACAGTTCCGAGACCACCTTTTCGTGTTGGTCTGAACTTTGACGCAAGTCCACCGTCGCCAGATGAAAGCCAAACACCTCTACGGCGCGAATGAGAGGATGCAGGCGTTGCGCCGCCAAATCTTGGGCATGGTGGCTTTTCAACGAGGCCTCAATGGTTCGAAGATCGGCCAGAAATGTGGTGGCGTTGGGGTAGGGGTTTTGAGGTTCTACAGCATGTCGTGCGGCATCACCACCTGTTAAGCATTTGAGGGTGGCCGCAAGGCGTGCATACATGCCTGTAAGCGCGCGACGATAAGGCTCGTCCACGCGATGCGCATTGGTGTCGGGCGAGCATTCTGCCAAAGCTTTCATGGCGGGCGGGAAGTCCACCAACATGGCCGACAATGACAACTCGCTGCCCAAAAAGTGAACTTCGGTGAGGTAGTGACGCAAGGCCACTTCGGCTTGACGTGTGAGGGCCTGATTCAAAGTCTGGGCATTGACGTTGGGATTGCCGTCGCGATCGCCGCCAATCCACTGACCCATGCGCAGGAAGGGCGCAAGCGCTTGATGTCCCAAGGCCTCTTCCAGTGATGCATAAATTTTGGGAATTTCGCGAAGAAACGTTGACTCGTAATAGCTCAGTGAATTTTCAATTTCATCGGCCACTGTGAGCTTGGAAAAACGCAGCAATCGCGTTTGCCACAGCTGCATCACGCGAGCTCGCATACGCTGTTCGTTGGCAGCCAATTCACGCGGTGTCAGGGCATCTTTGGCGGCATTGACCACGGCTGCACGCGCTTTGATTTCGTCGCGCTCATTGAGCAAATTGGCGATGTCTCGCTCCGCGCCCAAAATGCTCTGTCGCTGAACTTCGGTGGGGTGTGCGGTCAGCACGGGGGACACAAACGAGTTGGCCAAAGTTTGAGAAATCACTTTGGGTGTGATGCCCGCCCAGCGCAAGCGTTGCAATGCCACTTCAATGCTGCCTTCTTGCGTATCTCCCACGCGCTCGTGAATGGCACGTCGGCGGATGTGGTGGCGGTCCTCGGCCAAATTGGCCAAATGACTGAAGTAGGTGAAGCCTCGAATCACACTCACTGCGTGGTCACCCGGCAAACTTTTCAGGAGCTTTTTCAGGGCTTTGTCAGCCGCATGATCGGCATCGCGTCGAAATGCGACCGAGAGTTTGCGAATTTTTTCAATCAATTCATAAATCTCAGCGCCTTCTTGCTCGCGAATGACATCGCCCAGAATTCGACCCAACAAGCGAATGTCATCGACCAAGGGGCGCTCGTTGTCGCGTGAATTGCGTTGCAGCGGGGGAATAGTTGCATTAGACATGAGGTAACTCAGTATTTGAAAGCTGGGCGGTTCCTTGGCATGCTAGCATTTGTGCAGCTTGAAAAATTACCAAAAGGTTACTGGTTTGAACCCTTCTACCCCCTCTTCATCGCAGCATCCCATCGTGATTGCCACGCGCGAAAGCCGTCTGGCCATGTGGCAGGCCGAGCATGTCCAAGCCATTTTGCAAAGTCGGGGACATACCGTTCAGCTCTTGGGCATGACCACACAGGGAGATCAAATTCTCGATCGCAGTCTGAGCAAAGTCGGTGGCAAAGGCCTCTTTGTGAAGGAGCTGGAGGTCGCACTCTCGGAGGGTCGTGCAGACATTGCCGTGCACTCGCTCAAAGATGTGCCCATGGACATGCCGGAAGGTTTTGATTTGGCGTGTGTGATGGAACGTGAAGATCCGCGCGATGCTTGGGTTTCTGCGCAATACCCCACCTTGATGGATTTGCCTCAAGGGGCTGTGGTGGGTACTTCCAGTTTGCGCCGAACTGTTTTGCTCAGAGCGCTTCGGCCCGATTTAAAGATTGAACCCTTGCGCGGCAACCTGGACACCCGTTTGCGCAAACTCGATGATGGCCAATATGCCGGCATCATTTTGGCGGCAGCAGGCTTGAAACGTTTGAATTTGTCTGATCGCATTCGGCACATCTTCGAAACCGATCAAATGTTGCCAGCTGCAGGTCAAGGTGCTTTGGGCATTGAAATTTGCTCGGGTCGTCAGGATTTGGTCGATGCCTTGAAACCCTTGGTTCACAACACCTCTTGGCTGGCTGTGGCTGCTGAACGTGCGGTCAGTCGGTCTATGGGGGGCAGCTGTTCTATGCCCTTGGCGGCGCATGCCACTTTGGCCGGCGATGTACTGAGCTTGCGTGCTGCTTGGGGAGATCCTGAAGGCGCCGCAACTTTGGTCACCGCGCAGGTCACGGCGTCGGTCAACAGTCTGCAAGAGGCCGAGGTGCTCGGTCAACAGGTGGCTGAAGACCTTCGCCGCGGTGGCGCTCACTGATTGTGAAGCTGGGCCCAGCATGACACAGGTCCTTGTGACGCGCCCATTGCAGGACGCTGCGACTTGGATCTTGGCACTCAAACACGCAGGGCTGGAGGCTGTTGAGTTTCCGCTGTTGCAGGTCAATGCGACGCTCACTTCCAAAGAGGCACCGGCTGTGCTTCAACGCCTTCAGCAAAGTCAGGCGGTGATGTTTGTCAGCGCCAATGCCGTACGGTTTTTGGCGGAGGCTTTGAAGCATCAGGCAGGCTGGGTCGAACATTTCACATCACAGGCCAGGGTCTGGTGCACCGGACCGGGCACGGCTGCTGCGCTTTTGAAAGTTGGAATTCCAGCATCGCAAATTGACCAACCTGCTGTCACAGCTGCGCAGTTGGACTCGGAGGCTTTATGGGCCCAGGTTCAAAAGCAAGCGACGCTGGGTTTTCAGGTGCTTTTCATTCGGGGAACCGATGAGACGGGGGCCATTGCAGGCCGAGATTGGTTGGTTCAGCAGCTAGAGCACAAGGGCGCCTCTGCGCAGGCCATTGCCGCCTATCAGCGGGTGCCCACACCCTTAACAGCCTTGCTTCAAGCCCAAGTTCAACAGCATGTGGCACGCGGCGCGGTTTGGCTGTTCAGCAGTTCTGCTTGCCTGCAGTCCTTGGTTGATCAGTGTCATGGACAAGACTGGTCAACCGCCAAAGCGGTGGTGACGCACCCCCGAATAGCGGCTTTGGCGCAACAACTGGGTTGGCCACGCCCCTCAATTGCAGCGCCCGGCCTCGATTCCATGCTGGCCTCGATAAAATCATTGGCATGAGCTCAGACACCCACACCGCCGCAACGTCCAACGACTCCGCCAAGCCGCCAGCGATTTCACCCCATCTGTCAACCAAGCGTCCGCTGTCGTTTTGGTTGCCCTTGGGCTTGGCGGTTGTGGCCGTTGTGTTCAGTGCCTTGTTATGGGAGAAATTGTCTCGCATTCAAGGCCAGCTGGCGCGACAAAGTGCAGATGCGGGGCAGCAAAGCCTCGAAGCCAAAGCTTGGGCCAAACAAGCACAAGACAGTGTGAAAGACAGCGCCTCGCGCATGGCCTTGGTTGAATCTCGCTTGGGCGAAGCCGCATTGCAACGCTCGCAATTGGAAGAGTTGATCCAGTCGCTGTCGCGTTCTCGCGATGAAAACTTGGTCTTGGACATTGAGTCCTCTTTGCGATTGGCGCAACAACAAGCGCAGCTGACCAGCAGCTTAGAGCCCTTGTTGGCGGCACTCAAGACTTCTCAGTCGCGCCTCCACAGAGCGTCCAATCCCCGGTTGATCACCGTTCAACGCGCCATTGAGCGTGATTTGGACTTGGTCAAGTCGGCGCAAATCTCGGACCTGCCAGGCATGCTGTTGGTTCTGGATGAAATGGTGGCCCTGGCCGATGAACTGCCCCTGGCCAACGAGTTCAGCCGTCTCACAACGACGCCGGCCAAATCGCTGGAGGTGCCGACCAGCCCCGTGCCAAACCCTGCGTGGTGGCAGTGGCTGCTTGAGCGGATCATGGTTGAAGCACGCGGTTTGTTGCGCGTTAGCCGGATTGACAGCCCAGAGGCTGCTTTGCTGGCGCCGGAGCAAGGGTTTTTCTTGCGTGAAAATTTAAAACTCAAGCTGCTCAACGCGCGCTTGGGATTGCTGGCGCGACAAAATGATGCCGCAAGAACGGATCTGCAAGCGGTCGCAGTGTCCCTCAAAAAGTACTTTGATCCCAGCGCCAAGAAAACACAACAAGCGGTGTTGTTGTTGGAAAGAGCGCAGAGCTTGAGCAAAGGCAATCCCATACCTCGATTGGATGGCTCATTGGCAGCGCTGGCCACAGCATCCGCAGGAAAGTAATCACCCATGCGTGCTGCTCTTTGGTTAATGAGTTTGTTTGCTGTGGCGGTGGCCTCAGCGCTCTTGGCATCTAACAATGTAGGAACAGTGTCTATTTTTTGGACACCTTATCGCTTCGATGTCTCCTTGAATTTGGTCGTCTTTGGTTTGGTCATCATCTTATTGACCTTGCACTGGGCACAAAGGGCTTTGACCGCCATGTTTGAACTGCCCAAACAAGCGAAGCGTTGGCGCATGCTTCAAAAAGAACGTGCTGCCCATGTTGCGTTGTTGGATGGCATGGCGCAGTTCATGGAAGGTCGGTTTTTGCGGGCGCGCAAATCGGCTGAAGCTGTGTTGGTCCGAGAAAAATCATTGGCGGATTCAGGCGAGGTCATGGAACATGCAGGTGCGCTGCGCGCGGTGGCACACATCTTGGCGGCTGAATCGGCGCATGCACTTCAAGACAAGGCCAGCCGTCAATTGCACTTAGAGCGTGCACTGCAAGAGCCTGCCAGTGGCAATGCCAGTTTGCACCAATCGTTGGTGGAAGGCAGCATGCTGCGTGCAGCACGTTGGTCTTTGGACGATCGTGATGCTGCTGAAAGTTTGTTGTGGTTGGACCGTCTGCCACAAGGCGTATCTCGACGAACCTTGGCCATGCGTTTGCGCTTGAAGGCTGCCCGTTTGGCGGGTGAGCCATCACAAGCTTTAGACACGGCACTGCTCTTGATCAAGCATCGTGCCTTTACGTCTGAGGCCTCGGCCAGCATGGTCCGCAGTTTGGTGTTTGAGTTGATTGCCAAGACCCATGAATTGGGTCAAATGCAAAGGCTGTGGGCTCGCTTGGGTGACGCACAGCGTCAATCACCTGACTTGGCCATTCAAGCGGCGCAGCATTGGCTGTCCTTGAAAGGTGATCCCCTGGTGGCCCGTGCATGGCTCAAACCCATTTGGCACAGATTGCTGAAAGAATCCAATCAATTTTCCAAATCTCAAGAATTGAAATTGATCCAATGTTTAGACAGCAGTTTTTCGGGCCTAGACAGCCAGGATGAAAAAGACTGGTTGCTTGCGATTGAGTCAGCCCAAAGAGCTAACCCCAGAAGTGCACTGCTGCAATTTTTGGCAGGACGTTTGTGTCAGAAACGTCAACTCTGGGGTAAGGCGCAAGTTCTACTCACGCAGGCGGCGCCTGTCCTGCAAGATGCCATTGTCAGGCGCCAAGCCTGGCGTGCATTGGCTGAGCTGGCCGAGCAAAGAGAAGACTTACCGGCAGCTTTACAAGCACTGAAGAAAGCATCGATGGATTGAAAAAAGGGACCTGAAAATCAGGTCCCTTTTTAAGAGGTCTGAGTCAGTCCTTGGAACTGACTGCAATTGACGCAAGTCCATGGGACTTGCTCCGAGCTGCTTTAGAAGGGCAACTTCATGTCGCTGAGGTCTTTGCGCGTTTCCACGAGCACCAGCGGGCCTTCGTCAATCACCACTGCCGGGGGGCGTTCACGGGGCACATGCACGGGCTTAGGTTCCGCGGCAATGGCGGCTTGAACTTGTGCAATTTTCACGGGGTCAGAATTGACCCATTGCAAGCCCGAACCTTCGGCCACTTGAATCAAGCTGGCGATGGGCAACGTATAGGACTGAACCTTGGGCAAGCCTGTAGCAGGCGCAGCTTGTGGTCCTGCTGTCTTTGCTGGCGCAGCGATTGTCGCCTGAGCAGTGGGCACAACTTGAGGTTGTGAGGGTGGCGCTTCGCTTGCAGCCGTGCCAACTTGAGTGCTTGCTTCTGGGGCAATGGCTTGCGTTTGTGCAATGGATTGTGCAGCGGCACGGTCGAAATAGGAACGTGTTGCCGGTACATCGTTTGCAACAGGGTTAGCAGCTTGCGCATTGGCATCGTTCACACCTTCAGGGGTTGTGTTGTCTGCGGCGTTGCTGTCTTGACCAGGGTTGCGTTCGCGGCGGTCACGGCCATAACGGTCGCGAGAGCGGCGTTCTCTGCGCTCAGGGGTGCCATTGCTGTTTTCAGTGCGCTCGCCATGAGGCCCTGTGCCTTCGGCTTGCGATGCTGACACATTGTCACCGTTGAGTTGCGAAGCGGCCGCGCCCTCGGCGTTTTCCGGGTTGCGACGTTCGTTGCGTTCGCCACCACGCTCACGGCGACCTTCACCCCGTTCACGGCGACCCTCACTGCGGCCCTCACCGCGGCCTTCACCGCGGCCTTCACCGCGAGGAGAACGCTCTGAACGCGATTCATTGCGAATGTCCGCTGGGTTGCCGTCTTGTAACTCAGCATTGACATTTTGTGCATCGACTTGGGTATTGGCATGGCCATTTTCACGGCGTTCACCACGTTGGCCAGAACGCTCACTGCGTTCACCGCCACGACGGTTGCTGCCGTTTTCGCGAGGTGCACGCGTTTCGTTGTTGTCATTGCGCTCTGCGCGTTGATCACTGCTGCGTTCTGGACTGCCTTCGGTGCGTTCGCCGCGATCGTTACGATCACCACCTCGGCGACCGCCCCGACCACCGCGACCACCGCGACGTTCGCCATTGCGCTCGCTGCGTTCATTGCGTTCACCCTCTTTGCCAGCGCGGTCACCGCGTTTGCCGACATTCTTGGCGGGTTCTTCTTTGGCTTCGGTGCTGGCACCGAACAAGCGTTTCAACCAACCGAAGAAACCACCGGTGGCTTCTGCTTTGGCAACGGGTTTGCCAATTTGTGGCTTCTCTGTCTTAGGTGTTTCTGCTTTGGGCAGGGAGGCCGGTGCGGGTGCATCGGGCAATACACCTTTGATGACAGGCGTTTGACGGTTGGTGGGTTCTTGTGAGCGCCGTGTGACGGTGGTGGGGTCTTCCACTTCTTCCGCCATGGTGTAGCTGGCTTCGATGTTGTCCAAACGGGGGTCGTCGTGTTTCAAACGTTCCAATTTGTAGTGAGGTGTTTCCAAAGATTTATTGGGCACCAACAGCACATTGATGCGCTGCTTCAATTCAATTTTGGCAATCTCGGGGCGTTTTTCATTCAACAAGAAAGAAGCCACTTCCACCGGCACTTGGGCGTGCACAGCGGCTGTGTTGTCCTTCATGGACTCTTCTTGGATGATGCGCAAAATCTGCAAAGCCGAGCTCTCGGTGTCGCGAACGTGGCCTGAACCACCGCAACGAGGGCAAGGGATCGACGAGCCTTCAGAAAGGGCAGGCTTCAAACGTTGGCGGCTCATTTCCAAAAGACCGAATTTACTGATCGCGCCAAATTGCACGCGCGCACGGTCTTGGCGCAAGGCATCACGCAAGCGATTTTCTACTTCGCGGCGGTTGCGTGACTCTTCCATGTCAATGAAGTCGATCACGATGAGGCCGCCCAAATCGCGCAATCGCATTTGACGAGCGACTTCATCAGCGGCTTCCAAGTTGGTGCGAGTGGCGGTTTCTTCAATGTCACCGCCTTTGATGGCGCGTGCAGAGTTAACGTCCACCGACACCAAGGCTTCGGTGTGGTCAATCACGATGGCGCCACCTGAAGGCAGTTGTACCGTGCGGGCATACGCCGATTCAATTTGATGTTCAATTTGGAAGCGACTGAACAGAGGTGCGTCATCGCGGTAGCGCTTCACACGTGGTGCGAATTCGGGCATCACATGACTCATGAACTGCTGCGCTTGTTCATAGATGTCGTCGGTGTCGATCAAGATGTCGCCAATGTCGCTGTTGAAGTAATCGCGTATAGCGCGAATCACCAAGCTGGACTCTTGATAAATCAGGAAAGCACCTTTGGCGCCTTGCGTGGCACCATCAATGGCAGACCACAACTTGAGCAAATAGTTCAAGTCCCACTGGAGTTCTGGCGCGCTGCGACCAATGCCAGCGGTGCGGGCAATGATGGACATCCCTTTGGGATATTCCAGCTGGTCCATGGCTTCTTTGAGCTCTGCGCGGTCATCGCCTTCAATGCGTCGGCTGACACCGCCACCCCGAGGGTTGTTGGGCATCAAGACCACATAACGGCCAGCCAAGCTGATGAAGGTGGTCAGGGCGGCGCCTTTGTTGCCACGTTCTTCTTTTTCAACTTGCACCAAGAGTTCTTGGCCTTCGCGTATCACATCGTTGATGCGTGCTTGACTGACAGGCACACCTTCGGCGAAGTATTGACGAGAGATTTCTTTGAAAGGCAAAAATCCGTGGCGCTCTTCGCCGTAATCGACGAAGCAGGCTTCGAGCGAAGGTTCTACGCGGGTGACAACTGCTTTGTAGATGTTGCCTTTGCGTTGTTCGCGGCCTTCAATTTCAATTTCGTAGTCGAGGAGTTTTTGTCCGTCGACGATGGCCAAGCGGCGTTCTTCAGCCTGCGTGGCGTTGATGAGCATCCGTTTCATGATGCATCCCTTCTTTTCAATGTGTCAGTAACACCCACCCCGCCATGTGAGGCATTGGGGTCGGATCACCTGTTGAACAACCAGCTCTCAAGGAGCCAACGGTGCCGAGACTGACGTTCGAAACGAAGGGAATTGCCAAGAGATTCCGACATTCATGAGCGCAAATGTGTCGCTGGAATGTGGAAAGGGGCGCGTGGAAGATTCGAGGCTGTGAGCGCGCGCAGGCAATAGTGTCTCGAGTGGCGCAAACAGCCACTGCAAAAAAGACAGCAAAGATCCAAACAACACACTCATTTCGATTCAATCCGTTCAGGAGCTGAAAAGCTGCTGAATAAAAATATTCCGTATCTGGGTTTCAAAGCATCGGTCCAACCAAACCACTGGTCTGCCACTGTTGGCCCTGGCCTTCAGTCTGCAGATTTCGCGCATGGCGGCATCGAACTTACGGCGCTGGTTGGTGGAGAGTGAACTAAACTCCTGTCATCAGGAATTCATTTCCATTCAAATCAACCACTTACAGCACAACGCCGGTGAATCGCATTATAGGGCCCCAGGCCACACATTCGGCCACTTCTGCGGCCACAAATACGGCCTTGGAAGTGAAATGGCTGACCGTGGACGAAGAGTCGGCCGGTCAGCGTTTGGACAACTTTCTGATTCGGCATCTCAAAGGGGTGCCCAAAACCCATGTTTACCGAATCATTCGCAGCGGCGAAGTGAGGGTGAACAAGGGCCGCGCGTCAGCTGACACTCGGATTGAGGCGGGCGATGTGGTTCGACTGCCGCCGGTTCGGATTTCAGACAAGGTGGCTGAAAAAGCGGCCAGACCTGCCCCAGGCCGGGAATTTCCACTGTTGCTAGAAGACGACGCTTTGATGGCCATTGACAAGCCTGCAGGGGTGGCGGTCCATGGCGGTTCGGGGGTGAGCTTTGGCGTGATTGAGCAATTACGCCAAGCCAGACCCCAGGCCAAGCTGCTGGAGTTGGTTCACCGATTGGACCGAGAAACCAGTGGTATTTTGTTGGTGGCCAAGAAGCGCAGCGCCTTGAAGCATGTGCAAGATCAGTTTCGCGAAAGAGAAACGGGTAAGACGTATTTGGCCTTGGTTCAAGGAGCTTGGCCTGAAAAGCTGAAAGTTATCGACAGTTCGCTGCATAAATACTTATTGCCGGATGGTGAACGTCGAGTCAAAGTCACAGCCAACGATGATCCGGATGGCATGCGCGCCATCACCTTGGTCAAGGTCGCACAGCGACTTCTGGGTTGTACATTGCTAGAGGTCACCATCAAAACAGGTCGCACCCACCAAATCCGTGTCCATTTGGCATCTCAGGGGCATCCGATTGCCGGCGATGACAAGTATGGCGATTTCGAATGGAACAAGGCTTTGAACAAACAAGGACTGAAGCGCATGTTTCTGCATGCTTGGCGCTTGCAATTTACGCACCCTACCACCGGCAAGCGTGTGGAATTGAATTCAAATCTGCCTCCCGAATTGCAACTTTTTACCAACCATGTCAAACCAAAATCTACGCCCTCGGCAATTTGATCTGATTGCCTTCGATTGGGATGGCACGTTGTTTGACTCCACTGCCATCATCACGCGTTGTATTCAACGCGCCGTGGTGGATGTGGGCGGGCAAGAGCCCACCCAAGCAGCGGCTTCGTATGTCATTGGCATGGCGCTCATGCAGGCGCTGGCCCATGCTGCACCTGATGTGCCCGTTGATAAATACCCCGCTCTGGGGGAGCGATATCGCCATCATTACAAGGCCCATCAAAATGATTTGATTTTGTTTGACGGTGTTTTGCCGATGTTGGCCGAATTGAAGGCGCGACACCACTGGCTGACAGTGGCCACGGGCAAAAGTCGCAAAGGTCTGAATGAGGCTTTACGGGATGTGGCGTTAAAGGGCGCGTTCGATGGCTCTCGAACGGCAGATGAAACGGCAGGCAAGCCCAGCCCACTGATGCTGCAAGAGTTGATGCGGGAGTTTGGTGTTGAGCCCGAGCGGACCTTGATGATTGGCGATACGACCCATGATTTGCAAATGGCGCTGAATGCCGGGTGCCCCAGTCTGGCGGTGAGCTATGGGGCACATGAGCCCGAAGCTTTTCATGATTTAAAGCCACTGCACATTGCGCATTCTGTGGCAGATTTGAGGCTTTGGCTGTTGGAGAACGCATAGAACGCGATTCCGACAGAATGCAAACGACTTGGTGAATTTGGGAGCGTTTTGAGGGAGATGTCATGAGCGAAGCAATTCCTTTGTGCAATTCAGCCGATTTGGTGGACAGCGGTTTGGCCGTGCCTTTTGATGTCATCTATGGCGGGCAAACGTGCCGGGCATTTGCCATCCGTTTCAATGGGCAGGTTCGCGCTTATTTGAATCGGTGCAGCCATGTGGCCATGGAAATGGACTATCAGCCCAACCGTTTCTTTGATGCATCGGGTCAATTTTTAATATGCGCCACGCATGGCGCCATGTACCGACCGGAGACAGGCGCATGTGCTGGCGGCCCTTGCACGGGCGGCTTGATCCCAATTTCCTTGTCTGAGCAAGGCGGTGTGGTTCACTGGCATACTGAGTTCAACTTAAAACCTTTTGATTTCTCATGAGTGCTGAAAATACAGATTCCTTGAATACCCCATCCGCCGCTGAAACTGTCACTCCGGCAGAGGCAGCGGCAGCGGCAGCGGCATCGCATGCTGGTGCAACTCGATCAGAGGGTGATTGGGAACGTCAGACCTTGTCTGATTTGGTGCATGCCAACTTGAAAGAGCAGCAATCTGCAAGGCGATGGAAGATGGGCCTGCGTTTGGGGTGGTTGTTTTTTTGGGTTGTGGTCATGTGGCAAGTTTTGTCGCACAACCAGACCAGCGCCAACATCACCACACCTCACACGGCCTTGGTGAACATCAAGGGTGAAATTGCCGATGGTGCCGATGCCAGTGCTGAAAACATTGTGGCGTCCATGCGCGCTGCACTGGAAGACTCTGGTTCGCAGGCTTTGGTGTTGCTGATCAATTCACCGGGTGGTAGCCCTGTGCAAGCCGGCATCATCAATGATGAAATCGTGCGTTTGAAAGCCTTGCATCACAAGCCCATCTATGCCGTGGTTGAGGAGTCTTGTGCGTCTGCTGCCTATTACATCGCGGCAGCGACTGACAAAATCTATGTCGACAAGGCCAGCATTGTCGGTAGCATTGGTGTTTTGATGGACGGTTTTGGTTTCACAGGTTTGATGGACAAAGTGGGCGTCGAAAGACGGCTCATGACGGCGGGTGAAAACAAAGGATTTTTAGACCCTTTCAGCCCTCAAACCGATGCTCAACGCAAGCACGCACAAAGCATGTTGAATCACATTCATGCGCAATTCATAGCGGTGGTGAAAAAAGGACGTGGCGAGCGCTTGAAAGAAACCCCAGAGATGTTCAGCGGACTGTTCTGGACGGGTCAACAGGCCATTGAATTGGGCTTGGCCGATGAGTTGGCCAGCCTTGATCAAGTGGCACGCGACATCATCAAGGCCGAAGAGGTGGTGGATTATTCTCGCCGAGACAATGTGGCCGAGCGTTTGGTCAAACGTTTTGGTGCCGCCATGGGCGAGGGCGCTTGGCGCGCCATGCGCTCGAGCGTCACTATTCGTTAAGCCAGCGCCATTCGTTAAGCCAGCGCCATTCAGGCTCCCAGGGCAAATACCGCCGGTGTCTGGTTGTTCAGGCCCTCTGGCAACTGACTCGCTGCCATTCCTTGCGCGGATTTGCGCCATTGTTGAACCGTGGTACTTTGGTTGACAGCTTCAGGCAAGCTGATGCCACTGCTGAATGACAAGCGTGTGTTGGCTTGCAACGTTTGCACCAGCGAAGTCCACAGTGCCGCATTTCGGTAGGGCGTCTCAATGAACAATTGAGTTTGTCCTGTCTTGAGGGCGTATTGCTCTAACTCTTTGATTCTTCGGGCACGTTCTTGCGCTTCTTGTGGCAAGTAGCCGACAAACGCAAAATTTTGGCCATTCAACCCACTGCTCGCGAGTGCCAGCAGCAAGGAGATAGGGCCCACCAACGGAATGACTTGAAGCCCTAATTCGTGGGCAGCACGAACCACGGAGCTGCCTGGGTCTGCGACAGCGGGCATGCCGGCCTCGCTCACCAGCCCAATGTCCTGACCACTGAGGGCTGCGGCCAGCAGCGGCTTGGCATCAAACCCTGCTTGATGGTCACCTTTTTTGTGCACGTGCCTTGGCAATTCTGTGATGGTTTGCGTTTGAACCGTGGCTTTGAGTGGGATGAATGCATCGATGCGCTTTAAATAAGCACGCGTGGTTTTGGCGTTTTCACAGATCCAGTGTGTCAGGTTGGCGGCAACACTCAGAGTGCCTTTCGGCATGACTTGTTGCAAGTCGATCTCTTGGTTGCATCCAAAGTCCAGCGGCGCTGGCACCAAGTACAGCTTGCCCATTTGATGGTTTGGCAGGGTCATAGCAGCGTCACCCCAGCTTCGCGCAACATTTGGCAAGTTCGAATCAGAGGCAGTCCCACCAGGGCGGTGGGGTCGTCGTTGTCAATTGCGTCAAGCAAGGAAATACCAAGGCCTTCACTTTTGGCGCTACCTGCGCAATCGTAGGGCTCTTCGGCGCGGAGATAAGCTTCAATTTCTGCGTCAGTCAAGTTGCGAAATTTAACTTTGACGGCTGCCAACTCTGTTCGTTCATATCCGGCATCCAAGCAGATCACGGACAGGGCGGTTTGAAAAATGACGGTCTTGCCGCGCATGCGCTGCAATTGCAAAACGGCATTCTGGTGATTGCCGGGTTTGCCCAAGGGCGTGCCTTCCAAATCTGCCACTTGGTCAGAACCAATGACAACAGCGTGGGGGTTTTTTTGAGCAACCGCGCGTGCTTTGGCCAGTGCCAAACGCAAGGCTAAATCTTTGGGGCTCTCGGCGGGTCGCGGGGTCTCGTCGACCTCCGGTGCTGCAACGCCAAAGGGAATTCGAAGCCTAGACAGCAATTCCTTGCGGTAGCGAGAGGTAGATCCCAGGATGACAGGGCGACTTGGGGCGGGGGTATTGAGGGGGAAATTGTCTTTGGACATGCCTCAATTCTCTTACACTGCCGGCATGGATAAAAATTTTGATTTAAAACGCCTGAATATCAAGGCATTTGCCAGGGATGGCCTGAGCCTGCAGGGGCAGCAAGCGGTGGCCTTTTTTGAACGCTTGTCCGGGTTGTCTGTGAAAGATGCGGAGTCTTTGACGCAGAGCACCCAGGTGACTTGGGGGCTTGTCGGCGAAATGGTGCCAGTGACTGGCGGAGAGCCTGAAATTTGGCTTCATTTGACGGCAGAGATTCAGCTGCCGATGCAGTGCCAGAGGTGCATGGGTCCGGTGGCGATCGAAATTCGGGCAGATCAATCGTTCAGGTTTGTTGCAGATGAGGCGATTGCTGAGGCCCAAGACGACGAATCCGAGGAGGATTTGTTGGTTTTGGCGCCTGAATTGGATGTTTGGGAATTGATCGAGGATGAGCTCATCATGTCGGCTCCCATTGTTCCTAAGCATGAAGTTTGCCCCACGGCGGTCCCCATGTCGGTGGCGGATGAGGCTTTTGCGGCGGCTTTAGAAGAGCGCCCTAACCCTTTTGCGGCGCTGGCGCAGTTGAAGAAAAAACCTCAATAAAACGCTGGAGGCGCCCAAAACTATGGGCTATAATCAGCGGCTTCGTGCCTGTGAGGGTGCGTTAGTGAGTTCACTGTTTAACCCAATGTTTAACCTAAGCTGCGTTGAATCAAGTTTTCATCACGCTGCTTTCAACGCTATCAATGCTTACAAGGAGCCATCATGGCTGTTCAACAAAATAAAAAGTCACCTTCTAAACGTGGCATGCACCGTTCGCACAATGCGCTGAACGTGCCAGGTATCGCTGTCGAGCCAACAACTGGCGAAACACATCTGCGTCACCACATCAGCCCCAACGGTTTTTACCGCGGCCGTCAGGTTCTGAAGAACAAATCTGAAGCCTAACTGACACTTGAAATACAGGCCCGATGCTACGTTCAAGGTAGCCTCGGGCCTTTGTATTTGTGTCATTTGTAAACATGTCCACCAAAGAATTCTTTACCGTTGCTGTTGATTGCATGGGTGGCGACCATGGCCCCAGCGTCACGCTGCCGGCTTGCCGTCATTTCTTGGACGCTCATCCTGATGCACGATTGCGATTGGTGGGGCAGGCTGATGCACTCAAAGCCTTTAAGCATGAACGTGCTGAAGTGGTGGTGGCGACAGAAGTGGTGGGCATGGACGATCCCGTCGAAGTGGCGCTACGCCGCAAAAAAGACTCTTCCATGCGCGTGGCCATTGAGCAGGTGAAATCGGGCGATGCGGATGCGGCGGTCTCGGCAGGTAATACCGGTGCTTTGATGGCCATTGCACGCTATGTGCTCAAGACCATGGATGGTATTGACCGTCCTGCCATTGCCGGTCAGATGCCTAATTTCAAAGGTGGTGGTACCACCATGCTCGATTTGGGTGCTAACGTAGATTGCGCGCCGGCGCATTTGTTGCAATTCGCAGTCATGGGTTCTGCACTGGTTTCAGTGCTGCAGGACAATGAAAGCCCAACGGTTGGCCTTTTGAATATTGGCGAAGAAGCCATCAAAGGTAATGAAATCATTAAAAAAGCAGGCGAACTGTTGCGATCTGCTGGTAATTCCGGTGATTTGAATTTTTACGGCAATGTCGAAGGCAATGACATTTTCAAAGGCACGGTAGACATTGTGGTTTGCGATGGATTCGTTGGCAATGTGGCCCTCAAAACCAGCGAAGGCCTGGCCACCATGATGGGTGGGTTCCTGAAGTCTGAGTTTTCTCGCAACATCTTCACTAAAATTTCGGCTATTTTTGCTTTTCCCGTCTTAAGTTCGTTTAAAAATCGAGTTGATCACCGTCGCTACAATGGCGCAGCACTGTTGGGTTTGCGGGGGCTGGTGTTTAAAAGTCATGGCTCCGCAGATGAGTTGGCTTTCGAAACGGCGCTGAACCGCGCGTATGATGCGGCCAGACATCAACTGCTTAGCCGAGTTGCTGCTCGAATCGCTCATGCTGCCCCATTGCTCAATGCGCAAATGACGGTCGCTGAAGATTTGACCAACATGGCCGCTTCCGAATGACCATTTACTCTCGAATTACAGGCACGGGCAGCTATTTGCCCCCTAGACGTTTGACCAATGCTGACTTGGTTGCCGAATTGGCAACGCAAGGCATTGAAAGCTCAGATGAATGGATCGTTGAGCGAACGGGCATTCGTGCCAGACATTTCGTCGATGCGGGTATGGCCAGCAGTGATTTGGGTGCTGAAGCCGCACGTCGTGCCATGGAGGCCGCCGGTTGCCAGCCTTCTGACATTGATTTGATCATTGTTGCCACCTCGACGCCCGACATGGTGTTCCCCTCCACGGCGGCCTTGTTGCAAAATAAACTGGGCATCGTGGGGTGCCCTGTGTTTGACGTGCAGGCAGTTTGCAGTGGTTTTATTTACGCCATGACTGTGGCAGATGCCATGATCAAAACGGGCACAGCCAAACGCGCGCTGGTCATTGGTGCAGAAGTTTTCAGTCGTATTTTGGATTTCAAAGACCGTACCACTTGTGTGTTGTTTGGTGACGGGGCTGGCGCAGTTGTGCTGGAAGCTTCCACCACACCAGGCATCTTGGCCACCGACATCCATGCAGATGGCAAATATTCAGACATTCTGTGCGTCCCAGGCCATGTGTCTGGCGGAGCCATTTTGGGTGATCCCGTTTTGAAAATGGACGGTCAAGCTGTCTTTAAGTTGGCTGTGGGTGTTTTGGAAGAAACTGCACGAGCCTCCCTGGACAAGGCGGGCTTGAAAGACACGGACATCGACTGGCTGATTCCGCATCAAGCCAATATCCGAATCATGCAAAGCACTGCGCGCAAGCTGAAAATGTCCATGGACAAAGTCATTGTGACGGTTGATCAGCATGGCAATACATCCGCTGCGTCTATTCCATTGGCGCTTGATCACGGTGTGCGCTCAGGGCAAATTAGCAAGGGCCAAACATTGTTGCTAGAAGGCGTCGGTGGTGGTTTCACTTGGGGCTCGGTCCTCCTAAAATACTGAAAAATTCTGTACAGACATCATGAGTGCATTCGCTTTCGTTTTCCCAGGTCAAGGCTCACAATCTGTGGGCATGCTGGACGCATGGGGTGATCATCCCGCGGTCAAGGAAACTCTCAAAGAGGCATCCGAAGCCATGGGTGAAGATTTAGGTGCGCTCATTCATGACGGCCCCAAAGAAGCACTGGGATTGACCACCAACACGCAGCCGGTCATGTTGGTGTCTGCTGTCGCAGCTTATCGTGCTTGGTTGGCCGAAGGTGGCGACAAGCCTGCCGTTGTGGCTGGCCACTCTTTGGGTGAGTATTCCGCATTGGTCGCTTCTGGCGTTTTGACATTGGCACAAGCCGCGCCTTTGGTGCGGTTCCGTGCAGCCGCTATGCAAGATGCAGTGGCCGTTGGCGCTGGTGCGATGGCCGCCGTGTTGGGTATGGAGGCTGCCAAGGTCATTGAAGGGTGCGCCCAAGCTCAAGCCACTTTCACTGCAAGCAGTGGCGAAGTGGTGGAAGCTGTCAACTTCAATGATCACGCTCAAACGGTGATTGCGGGCAGCAAGGCCGCTGTCGAAAAAGCGTGTGAAGTTTTGAAAGCGATGGGTGCTAAGCGTGCACTCAATTTGCCGGTGTCAGCCCCTTTCCACTCCAGTCTCATGAAGCCTGCAGCAGAAAAGTTGAAAGAAAAGTTGGCGTCAACAACATTTGCAGCCCCCCAAATTCCGGTCGTTAACAACATTGATGTGACAGTGGAAACCGATGCGGATCGGATTCGCGATGCGCTCTATCGCCAAGCATTTGGCCCCGTTCGTTGGGTCGAATGCGTTCAAGCCATCAAGGCCAAAGGCATCACCAACGTGGTGGAGTGCGGTCCTGGTAAGGTCTTGGCGGGCATGGTCAAGCGCATTGACGCAGACATGACTGGCTTGCCTTTGTTCGACCCTGCCTCTTTGGCAGAAGTGAAAGGAGCCTTGGCATGAGTAGCGCAACAACAGAATTCAAAGGCCAAGTGGCATTGGTCACAGGCGCTTCCCGCGGCATTGGCGCAGCCATTGCGTTGGAATTGGCCCAACAAGGCTTGCAAGTGGTTGGTACAGCCACCACAGACGAAGGCGCCGCACGCATTTCTGCCGCTTTGTCAGCCTTTCCTGGCTGCCGTGGGGCTAATTTGAATGTGAATGACGCAGCAGCAGGTGAGGCCCTGATCGACGACATCGTTAAATCACAAGGCGGCCTGCATGTTTTGGTCAACAACGCGGGCATTACCCGTGACACTTTGGCCATGCGCATGAAGGACGACGATTGGGATGCCGTGTTGGACACCAATTTAAAGGCTGTTTTTCGCATGAGCCGTGCAGCCATTCGCCCCATGATGAAGCAGCGTTACGGCCGAATCATCAGCATCACCAGCGTGGTAGGGGCCTCTGGCAACCCTGGACAAGCCAACTACGCCGCTGCAAAAGCGGGTGTGGCCGGTATGACGCGCGCTTTGGCGCGCGAATTGGGCAGTCGCAACATTACCGTCAATTGCGTGGCGCCAGGCTTTATTGCCACCGATATGACGGCTGCGCTGCCAGAAGCACAGCATCAAGCCCTGATGGTTCAAATTCCATTGGGTAAACTAGGCACACCTGAGGACATTGCGCATGCAGTGTCCTATTTGGCCAGTCCGCTGGCAGGTTACGTTACGGGTCAGGAACTGCATGTCAATGGTGGCATGCACATGTCCTGATAAAATCTCCTTTTTCCACAACCCTCAGAGGGAACCATGAGCGATATCGAAGCACGTGTCAAAAAAATCATTGCTGAACAACTCGGCGTTGAAGAGTCACAAGTCACACCAGAGAAAGCATTCGTTGCTGACTTGGGCGCAGACTCACTGGACACAGTAGAGCTGGTAATGGCGTTAGAAGACGAATTTGGAATTGAAATTCCAGACGAAGACGCCGAAAAGATCACCACTGTGAAAGCGGCGATCGACTACGCACAAAGCAAAAAGGCTTGATCTGAGATGACCCGTCGCCGCGTCGTTGTCACGGGCCTGGGATGTATCAGCCCCGTTGGAAACACGGTGGCGGACGCATGGGCCAATCTCTTGGCAGGCCAATCTGGTATTGGTCTGATCTCCAAATTTGACACTTCCGCTTTCTCTTGCAGAATTGCAGGGGAAGTGAAGGGTTTCAATTTGGAACAGTACATCAGCGCCAAAGAGGCGCGTACGATGGACTCTTTCATTCATTTCGGCATTGCTGCAGCGGTTCAAGCTGTAGAAGATGCCGGCTTGCCTACGGGCGAGGCATTGGACGACGAGTTGGCCACACGCATTGCTTGCGTGATTGGTTCTGGCATTGGCGGTTTGCCCATGATTGAGCAAACGCATGTTGAGTACACCGCTCGCGGTCCACGCCGAATTTCTCCTTTCTTTGTGCCAGCTTCCATCATCAACATGATTGCTGGCCATGTCTCTATGCGCTTCGGTTTCAAAGGGCCAAATTTGGCTGTTGTGACTGCTTGCACCACGGGTCTTCATTGCATTGGCGAAGCCAGCCGCATGATCGAGTACGGCGATGCCGACGTGGTGGTGGCGGGTGGTTCTGAAGCCACCATTTCACCTCTGGGCTTGGGTGGCTTTGCCGCCATGCGCGCCTTGTCGACCCGCAACGATGATCCGACAGCTGCATCCCGTCCTTGGGACAAAGACCGTGATGGTTTTGTCTTGGGCGAAGGCGCTGGCGTCATGGTGGTTGAAGAATATGAACACGCCAAAGCACGCGGCGCCAAAATTTACGCAGAAGTGTGTGGCTATGGCATGAGTGCGGACGCAGGTCACATGACGGCACCCAGCATGGACGGCCCCCGTCGCGCCATGGTCTCGGCCATGCGCAATGCAGGCATCAATGCTGACCAAATTGACTACTTGAACGCACACGGGACATCCACACCCTTGGGTGATATCAACGAAACCAACGCCATCAAGGCGGCGCTGGGCGATCACGCCAAAAAGACGGTGGTCAGTTCTACCAAGTCCATGACCGGCCACTTGCTGGGCGGTGCCGGCGGCATCGAGAGCATTTTCACCGTGTTGGCCTTGCACCATCAAAAAGTGCCGCCCACCATCAACTTGGCCAACCCAGATCCAGAGTGTGATCTGGACTACTGCGCCAACACCGCACGCGATGTCAAAATTGACTACGCTTTGAAAAACAACTTCGGTTTCGGTGGTACCAACGGCAGTTTGGTTTTCCGTCGGATCTAATTCTCTTGAATCCAAACGCCCCATCGGTCGATTACCCGGTGGGGCGTTTTTTCTTGGGCGGTCGCTTTGGCATCGTCCTGATCCTGATCCTGTCTTCTATCGTCGGCGTGTCCTATTTACTGAGTGATCAATGGGGCAATGTCTCGGCATGGCGTTTGGCCTTGTTGCTGACGCTCTGGGTTGCTTTGTCAATGTGGTCCTTGCAATTTGTGTGGCGCGGCCAAGCCAAAGTCTGGCTTTCATGGAATGGCCATCAATGGGAAGTTTTGTCGCTGTATCCAGTTGAACAGTTAGAAAACCTGAAAGTCATCGGGTGCCAAGTGGCCGCTGAAGATGCCAGGTCTCAAGACGCATATGACCTGCGTGTTCAATTCGATTTACAACACCATCTTTTCGTTTCCTTGCACAAGGCCCAACATCAAACACTTTGGTTTTGGGTCTCAAAAGTCTCATTTCCCGAGCGTTGGCATGGTTTTCGTTGCGCTGTATATTCGCGTTCCTGAATGTTTTTTCTGTTAGAAAAAGTGGAGTCTTAAGTGATGATGGGTAATTGGAACTTCAAAACACCTCGCGTGCTGTTGTCAGTTTTTTTGACTTTGACTGTGTTCAGCATTGGCAGTGTGCCTTTGACTTCGGGTGCACAAACGGCCACCTTGAGAGGCTTGCCTGACTTTACGGAATTGGTTGAGCAAGTCGGCCCCTCTGTGGTGAACATTCGCACGCTGGAAAAAGTGCGAACCAATTCAATCAACGGCATCAATGGAAACGGCATGGACGATGAGACGCAAGAGTTGTTGCGTCGATTCTTTGGAATTCCTGTGCCCAATACGCCGAACAACCCAAACCCACCCAAGCAGGCGCCTCGACAAGGACGGACCCCCTCGCCCGAAGAGTCGCAACCACGGGGCGTTGGCTCTGGTTTTGTTCTAACCTCAGATGGTTTCATCTTGACCAATGCCCACGTGGTGGAGGGGGCTGATGAGGTGCTGGTGACGCTGACTGACAAACGAGAGTTCAAAGCCAAGATCATTGGCGCTGACAAACGCACGGATGTGGCAGTCGTCAAAATTCAAGCCACAGGTTTGCCTGCTGTCAAAGTGGGGGATGTCTCGCGATTGAAAGTAGGAGAGTGGGTCATGGCCATTGGTTCGCCTTTTGGGTTGGACAATTCGGTGACTGCCGGCATTGTGAGTGCCAAGCAAAGGGACACAGGTGATTATTTGCCTTTTATCCAAACCGATGTGGCCATCAATCCTGGTAACTCGGGTGGACCGCTGATTAACATGCGCGGTGAAGTCGTGGGCATCAACAGTCAAATCTATTCGCGCTCCGGTGGTTTCATGGGCATTTCTTTTGCCATTCCCATGGACGAAGCCATGCGCGTGAGTGAACAGCTTCGGAGTAACGGCCGTGTGACGCGGGGTCGAATTGGTGTGCAGATTGAACCTGTGACCAAAGAAATTGCTGAATCCATTGGCTTGGGCAAGGCGCAAGGCGCTTTGATCAATCGAATTGAACCTGGCGCACCTGCTGACAAAGCGGGACTAGAGGCGGGAGACGTGATTGTCAAAATTGACGGCAAAGCCATTGAAAAATCGTCTGACCTGCCGCGACTTGTCGGCAATACAAAACCAGGAACAAAAAGTACTTTGACTGTGTTTCGTCGTGGCGCATTCAAAGAATTGAGCATCGTCATAGCCGAATTGGAGCCAGAAAAGCAGGCCAAGCGCGGCAATGAGTTGGACGAGAAACCGAAAACTGCATCGACTGTTCAGGGTCTAGGGTTGGTGGTGGTCGATTTAACGGATGCGCAGAAAACGGAATTGAAAATCAAAGGCGGTGTACGTGTCGAGAGTTTGCAAGACATGGCGAGCCGCGCAGGATTGCGCGAAGGGGATGTGATCTTGGCCATTGGCAACATTGAAGTGGCGCATGTCAAAGACTTTTCAGGTGCCGTCGTCAAAATGGACAAGACCAAACCAGTCAGTGTGCTGTTCCGCCGCGGCGAGCTCACCAGATTTGCCCTGATTCGGCCGAATTCTTGAAGTCGGGCTTGTCAAGAGCCCCTTCGCAATCACAGGGTTTTCCCATGGTTCAAAATATTTTTTACGTTTGCATCCACTAACTTTTTTGAGGATTGATTCTTAAAAATGGTTAAAATCTGAGCACTTGAACCAAAATTCATGGCTAAAAACGCAGGGGTTGCTTCACGATGTGGGATGTCCTTCATCAGTCCACCGGTGATCCACAGAACACCCACAAGTTATTCATTTTGCGAAGAGTGAAAATGTGAATAACTTGTTAATAAGTTTTCTGTTGCAAGCTTGCAACGACCTGCGAAGTGCTGTTTTGGGGCTGTACGTGTTGGGCTTTTTGCCTACAATGAAGTCCCAACTATCGCAGTTGCCATTGATTGTTGGTTCAGGGCGCGTCCTCATTCGACGCGCCCTTTTTTCTTGTCTAGTCCCTTGAATCTCAAACACTTGTAGCTGGTCCTTGATGAATCACATCAGAAATTTCTCCATCATTGCGCACATCGATCATGGCAAATCGACGTTGGCCGATCGACTGATTCAACGTTGCGGCGGTTTGCAAGAGCGCGAAATGGAAGCGCAAGTCTTGGACTCCATGGACATTGAAAAAGAACGCGGCATCACCATCAAAGCGCAGACGGCTTCGTTGCAATACAAAGCCAAAGACGGCCAAATTTACAACCTCAATTTGATTGACACACCGGGTCATGTCGACTTCTCTTATGAGGTTTCACGCTCCCTGTCGGCGTGTGAGGGCGCCTTGTTGGTGGTGGATGCCAGCCAAGGTGTTGAGGCCCAAACGGTGGCCAACTGTTACACCGCACTTGATTTGGGTGTAGAGGTGGTACCCGTTTTAAACAAGATGGATTTGCCTCAAGCCGATCCGGAAAATGCCAAAGCGGAAGTAGAAGATGTGATTGGCATCGATGCCAGCGAAGCCATTCCATGCTCCGCAAAAACCGGTATGGGCATTGATGAAATTTTGGAAGCCATCGTCGCCAAAATTCCAGCACCGAAGGGCAATCCGAATGCGCCATTGCGCGCCATGATCGTTGACAGCTGGTTTGACACCTATGTGGGCGTGGTCATGTTGGTCCGTGTGGTCGATGGACGCTTGGGCAAGGGCGAGCGTTTCAAAATGATGGCCACAGGGACTGTGTATAACGCAGACACCATGGGTGTCTTTACCCCTGGCAATGAACCTCGCGATAGCCTGGAAGCAGGCGAAGTGGGGTACATCATTGCTGGCATCAAAGAATTGCAAGCTGCCAAAGTCGGTGACACCATCACCTTGGAAAAAAAGCTGCCCAACAATTTGGGCCCTGCTGAGCAAGCACTGCCTGGTTTCAAAGAAATTCAGCCGCAAGTGTTTGCGGGTTTGTATCCCACTGAAGCCAATCAATACGACTCTCTGCGTGATGCGCTTGAAAAGCTCAAACTCAACGATTCATCTTTGCATTACGAGGCTGAAGTTTCCCAGGCCTTGGGCTTTGGTTTTCGCTGTGGTTTCTTGGGCTTGTTGCACATGGAAATTGTGCAGGAGCGATTGGAGCGTGAGTTCGACCAAGACCTGATCACCACAGCCCCCAGTGTGGTCTACCAAGTGGTGAAGGGTGATGGCGAAGTCGTCATGGTTGAAAATCCTGCCAAGATGCCCGATCAAGGCAAGATGCAGGAAATTCGAGAGCCCATCGTGACCGTGCACCTGTACATGCCCCAAGATTATGTGGGGCCCGTCATGACCTTGGCCAACCAAAAACGCGGAGTGCAAATCAATATGGCGTATCACGGTCGCCAGGTCATGCTGACCTATGAAATGCCCTTGGGTGAAATCGTGCTGGATTTCTTTGACAAATTGAAATCGGTCTCGCGCGGGTATGCCTCCATGGACTACGAATTCAAAGAATACCGTGCCTCCGATGTGGTGAAAGTGGACATTTTGCTCAACGGCGAGAAGGTCGATGCTCTCTCAATCATTGTTCACCGTACGCAAGCCGCCTATCGTGGCCGCGCAGTGGTGGCCAAAATGCGCGAAATCATCAGTCGCCAGATGTTTGATGTGGCCATTCAGGCGGCCATTGGTGCCAACATCATTGCCCGTGAAACCGTCAAAGCTTTACGCAAGAACGTGCTGGCCAAGTGTTATGGTGGTGACATCACCCGCAAGCGAAAATTGCTTGAAAAGCAAAAGGCGGGTAAAAAACGCATGAAACAAATTGGCTCGGTCGAGGTGCCCCAAGAGGCATTCTTGGCCATTTTGCAGGTGGAAGATTGATGCAAGTCTTAACGGGTTTTTTATTGGCTGCGTTTTGCAGCTACGCCGGTGCCTGGTACATCGGCATGATTGAGGGTAACTTTGCCCTTCTCATGCTCATGGCAGTCATTGTGTCTGGGGTTTACTGGTTGGCTGAACGGTTTTATTTTTGGCCCCAACGCCTGAAAGCCGCTGAACAACTTGACAGTGATACAGCCCAGCGCCAACAAGAATTGGCCAAAATGGGCATTGACCGGGTTGACACAGACACAGGCGAGGCACGCCAGCGTTTATTGATGCAGCCTTGGTGGTTGGATTGGACTGCCGGTCTTTTCCCCGTCATTTTGTTCATTTTCATCTTGCGCTCATTTTTATTTGAGCCCTTCAAGATCCCCTCGGGTTCCATGATCCCAACCCTTTGGATTGGTGACTTGATTTTGGTGAATAAATTCCACTATGGCATTCGTTTGCCCGTTGCCAATATCAAAGTGACCCAAGGCACGCCAGTGGCGCGTGGCGATGTCATGGTGTTTCGCTATCCTCCTCGCCCCAGTGCCGACTACATCAAGCGGGTGGTTGGCATTCCTGGCGACGAAGTGGCCTATCTGAACAAAAAATTGACGATCAACGGTCAAGCGATCCCCACGGAGTCGGTGCCAGAATTTTTTGACGAATCTGTCATGCGTTACTTCAAGCAGTCTCGTGAGAAACTGGGTGATAAATCACACAACCTGATTGTGGACGACGAGCGCCCCGCCTTCATCCCGGGCGCGGATGATTTTGCTTTCAAAGAAAACTGTCAATACACTGTCGAAGGTGTGACTTGCAAGGTGCCAGAAGGCCACTATTTCATGATGGGTGACAATCGCGACAATTCATTGGATTCTCGGTATTGGGGCTTTGTGCCAGATGCCAACATCGTGGGCAAAGCATTTTTTGTTTGGATGAATTTTGGCAATTTGGGCCGCATTGGTTCCTTCAACTGAGCTCAGTTTTTACCCTCACCATTTTTTGCAGACACATTACACATCACAGGTCATCAATTTGAACGACGGTCTAGGTCAATTACAGCTTCGCTTGAATCACAGCTTTCAAGATGTGAGTTTGCTGGAGCGCGCAGTGACGCATCGCAGTTTTTCAGCCGACCACAACGAGCGGCTCGAATTTTTGGGAGACTCTGTGTTGAATCTGGCCGTCGCACACCTGTTGTACGCCCAATTGAGCACGCTGCCCGAGGGCGATTTGTCTCGTGTTCGGGCCAACTTGGTGAAACAGGAAACCCTGCACCAATTGGCCCTCAAGTTGGATGTGGCCAGTTGCTTGAAGCTGGGTGAGGGTGAGTTGAAATCTGGCGGACAACGCCGGCCATCGATTTTGGCGGACGCTTTGGAAGCCTTGATTGGTGCGGTATTTCTCGATGCAGGCTATGAAGTCGCCGAAAAACTGGTGCATGGCTTGTTCCAAAATGTGGCCATCAATCCCAACATGTTGGCCGCTGCGAAAGATCCGAAAACCGAATTGCAAGAATGGTTGCAAGGTCGCAAATTACAGTTGCCACACTACAGCGTGGTAGCCACTTCCGGCGCGGCCCATCGTCAAATTTTTGATGTGGCCTGCGACATTCCCGAACTCAGTCTCTCACAGCATGGCAGCGGCCCTTCGCGCCGTGCCGGTGAGCAAGCCGCGGCAGCCGCCATGCTTGAAATTTTGAAAGCCAAGGCACGCGGATGAACACAGAAACCACCCCCCAACGTTGCGGCTTGGTCGCCATTGTTGGCAAACCCAATGTGGGCAAATCCACCTTGCTCAACGCATTGGTCGGTCAAAAAATCAGCATCACTTCACGCAAAGCGCAAACCACGCGCCACCGTATTACAGGTATTCGCACCGAAGGCGCGACGCAGTTTGTGTTTGTTGACACACCTGGTTTTCAAACTCGACACAACACGGCGCTGAACAAGTCTTTGAACAAAACTGTTCTGGGCGCTGTCGGCGATGTGGACCTGGTGCTGTTTGTGGTGGAAGCGGGCATGTTCAATACAGCCGATGCCAAAGTGTTGGCCTTGCTCAAGCCCGATGTGCCTGTTTTGTTGATCGCCAATAAGTTGGATGCCATCAACCGACGTGAAGACTTAGCGCCTTGGCTGAAAGAGATGCAAGAGCGACATCCATTCACTGAGTTTGTGCCCATGTCGGCCAAAAACGCCAAGGACATTGAGCGCTTGATGGGCTACTGCGAAAAGTACCTGCCCGAGCAAGCCTGGTGGTACGCCGAAGATGAACTGACCGACCGCAGCGAAAAGTTTTTGGCCAGCGAAATTGTTCGCGAAAAATTGTTCCGCTTCACGGGGGACGAGTTGCCCTACACCTCCACAGTGGTCATTGATAAATTTGAAGAAGAACCCAGCCGTTCTGCCAAGCGCATGATTCGAATTGCAGCCACCATTGTGGTCGAACGCGATGGTCACAAAGCCATGGTCATTGGCGACAAAGGTGAACGACTTAAACGCATCGGCACTGAAGCGCGCCAGGAGTTGGAAAAACTCATGGATGCCAAAGTGTTCATCGAGTTGTGGGTCAAGGTTCGCTCTGGCTGGGCCGACGACGAAGCGCGTGTTCGCTCCTTCGGTTACGAGTAAAAAGCGCAGGCCATGGCCGCAGTCTTGAAACGAATTTCGGATGAGCCGGCCTATGTGCTGCACCGCTACGATTGGAGCGAGTCCAGCCTCATCCTCGAGGTTTTCACGCGGCATCATGGGCGTGTTGCGTTGGTCGCCAAAGGCGCTAAAAAACCCAGCTCTTCTTTCCGGCCCGTTTTGCTGCCGCTTCAGGCCATTCAAGTGGCCTACGGTGGCGACGCAGACATTCGCACCTTGAAGTCGGCCGAGTGGGTGGGCGGTCATGTCATGCCAACTGGCGATGCCTTGCTCTCTGGGTATTACTTGAACGAGCTGCTCCTCAAGTTGTTGGCGCGAGAAGATCCACATCCTTCATTGTTCGATGCTTACGCAGCGACTGTGAGGGTCATGGCCACAGAGCCGGGTGAGTTGCTTCAAGCTTCGCTGCGCGTGTTTGAGCTTTTATTGCTCAGAGAAATAGGTTTGTTACCGAGTCTGAATTGCCAAACGCTCACCATGGCCGACTTGGACGAGACCCGAGACTACTGCTTGGTGCCAGAAGGTGGTTTGCGCTTGGCGCACCGTGATGACCGTCATGCATTGACGGGCGCTCAGTGGACAGCGCTGCAAAACGCCTTGGATGGCGCATCCGCTTTTACGGACACACTTCGTTTGAGCTTGGACATGCTCACGCCACTTCGCACTCAACTT
>CANBWP010000005.1 GCA_947373185.1 Comamonadaceae bacterium
AGCACGGCCTCAACCGGTCCTTTGATCACTTTCACAAACTTGCGCGCAAGTCCGGAATTGATGGCCCAAAACAGCAGCCCGTGCAACACCACCACAGCCGTGATGCCGATCACGTGCTTGCGAGGTGTTCGCTGCCGGCTGGCGTAGTCAATCATTTAGCAATTGCTCCATTGTTTGAATGTACAAAATGTGTCCCATCATTTCGGATGAATGTAGGATTCAATTTGCAAGGACCCAATTTTGATGGATGGCTCATCTCAGTGTCATAGTCCGTTAAGACGAGTCAACAATTAGATGGGGGAGCGGTGGATACCCAACTCTGCCAAAACATCTTGCGTATGTTCGCCACACAAAGCACCAGGAGACGGATTGCGCACCATGCTTCTAGAGAATCGTGGCGCAGGGGCTGGTTGTCTCTGACCATTGACATCGACAAACAAACCACGAGACTTGTTATGTGGGTGTTCAGCCGCTTCGGTCAAACTCAAGACGGGCGCAAAACATGCATCCGTGCCCTCTAGCAAGTTTTGCCATTCAGCACGCGTTTTTTGGCGAATGGTTTCCGCCATTCTTTGTTTCAGTTGAGCCCAGTTGCTCGCGTCATATTGCATGCGTGGCTCAACTTCGTCTAGTTCCAATAATTTCAAAAGCTGCGCATAGAACTGTGGCTCGATAGCACCCAAAGTAATGTAATTGCCGTCCGCACACTCAAACACTTCATAAAAAGGAGAGCTGTTTGAAAAGAAATTTCGGTCGGCTTTATCGGTCCAAGAACCATTGCTACGCATCTGATGCAACAGGCCACTCATGGCCGTGACACCATCAATCATGGCCGCATCAACCACTTGCCCTCGGCCTGATTTCTGGGCTTCAAGCAGCGCACACACCAAACCAAATGCCAAAAACATGGCACCCCCAGCCATGTCGCCCACGATGGTCGGAGGAATGACTGGCGCTTGCCCCTGACGCGCAGAGGTCGACAAAACGCCCGTCAAGGCTACATAGTTGATGTCGTGTCCTGCCGCATGCGCCAAAGGACCCGTTTGCCCCCAACCGGTCACCCGGCCATAGACCAACTTAGGATTGCGGACTTCAACGTCCTCGGGTCCAAAGCCGAGGCGCTCCATGACACCAGGTCGGAATCCTTCTATGAGCGCATCAGCAGAATCAATCAAGGCCCAGACCACTTCGCGATCGGCATCCAACTTCAAGTCCAATGCAATTGAACGTTTGCCCCGATTGCTTGCGGCTCTAGGACATTTTGCAGCGCGGGCGACATCGGAAGCACGATCGATCACAATCACATCTGCCCCCATATCGGCCAGCATCATTCCGGTAAATGGACCAGGGCCAATCCCTGAAAATTCAATAATTTTCAGGCCCGCCAAAGGGCCAAGAGAAGCATTGGCAGATTGATGAGAAGATGAATTAGATGTCATAGTAAAAGGCCACAGAGAGTCCGGCAACATGATCAGGGCCGTATGTTCGCACTTTGCCAAACATTTGCCCCCTCCATTCGTAGTATGCAGACAAACTGAGTTTGCGAAAAAATGGCCTGCAGAACTAGTTGAGGAATCATGATGTTTAGACTTAACGGTAAAGTTGCATTGATCAGTGGCGCTGGTAGAGGCATGGGCTATGGCGTGGCACAGTGCTTGGCGCGCCAGGGTGCCACTGTGGTGATCAACGATTTTTTTGCTGATCGCGCTGAAGCCGCAGCTTTATCGCTCCAAAGTGAAGGACTGACAGCCGATTTCGCAGTGGCCGACATGACCCATCGGCAAGCAATTTTTGACATGACTGCACAGTTGATTCAAAAACACGGCGGCATCGATATTTTTGTTCACAATGCAGGCATTCCTGCACAAGGCTGGGGTTACAGCAAGTTTTTGGAGTCCACCCCAGAAGAATGGGACAGCTGGCTGCAACTCAATTTGCATGCACTGATGCATGCATGTCAGGCCATCCTGCCCCATATGATTGAAAAAAAATGGGGCCGCATTGTGGCCATCAATTCAGATGCATCTCGCACTGCCACTGGCATGGGCTTGTGTGCCTATGGCGCGGCCAAGGCAGCCGCCATCGGTTTTATTCGCAACTTATCAGGTGAAATGGGCCGGTATGGCATTACCGCCAACGCACTGTCTTTGGGCACCATGAACAACTGGGAAGGCTCTGAACAAGTTGCTAGAAAAACTGCCTCGGTGGCACGTGCGGGCTCACCGAAAGACGTAGGCGCTGCCGTTCTGTATTTGTCATCCCTAGAAGCCGAGTGGGTGAATGGCCAAGTGTTGCCCGTCAATGGCGGAAGTTTGGTATCGTAAGATCATGCTGAAACAGTCGTCTTCGGAGAAAGCCCTCTTGCTAGACAAGCACGCCTATCAAATTTCACATCTGATAGCGGGTTTCACTGTGCCCTTGATGCGCAAGCTTTACCATCAGTTTGATGGCGACATGGTGCAGATGATCATCTTTGGTGAAATTTCCCTGCACAACGTTTCTCAATTTTTTCGCAAAGGCGGCGCGGATGTTCCAGAAAAGTTGTTGGACGACATGGCACTGCGCAACAAGCTCATGAACTCTTGCAATGTGCTGTCCATCAGTGAGGCCACAGGCATCCCCCGCGAAACCGTCAGGCGAAAAGTCGAGCAACTGCTGCAAAAGGGTTTGCTTTACAGAGACAAAAACAACCGGTTGGTGGTTCGCTCGGGCGTGAGCACGGGCTTTGCAAAACGCAATGCCGAAACCACCCAGCAAATTTTGGAATTGGCCGCCAAACTTCAAGCGCTTCTTAGAACAGAAGACGACAATCAAGACTGACCTTGAGAGTACCCAAAATGGGTTTTCGACCTCTGAAAACCCTGACCATTGCGCAAGACTATGGGGAAGGCAGTGAAGCCATACATGCAGCTTCGCTGTTCATCAATTTACAGGGCCTTGTGCCCTCCAACCTGAAAGACGCAGATGGAAACCTTGATTTATGACCACGTCAGAACCCCCCGAGGCAAGGGCAAACCTGATGGCAGCCTTCATGAGGTGACACCTGTTTGGCTGGCAAGTCGACCTTTAGCGGCACTCAAGGCGCGCCATCAACTCGATACTGCGGCCATTGACGATGTGATCATGGGCTGCGTCATGCCGGTGGGCGAGCAAGGAGGCAACATTGCAAGGATGGCAGTGCTGCAAGCCGACTTTGACCAAAAAGTACCTGCGCTTCAAATTAATCGCTATTGCGGTTCAGGCTTAGAAGCCGTTGCCTTTGCAGCCAGCAAAGTCATGGCCGGCCAAGCAGACCTCACCATTGGCGGTGGCGTCGAAATGATGTCCCGAGTGCCGATGGGTGCAGACGGCGGCGCATGGGCGCAAGACCCTCAAGTTGCCGCCAAAACATACTTTGTGATGCAGGGTATTTCTGCCGACTTGTTGAGCTCTTTAAGAGGCCATAGTCGCAATGATGTCGATGCCTATTCAGCCGAAAGCCATCGCCGTGCGCACCGCGCTTGGTCTGAAGGCCGCTTTGACGGCGCCATCGTTCCCGTGCAAGATTTTTTAGGTCTGACTTTGTTGTCGCGAGACGAGACCATTCGCCCCGACACCACCACAGAATCTTTGTCCAAACTGAAGCCTGCCTTTACCGAGATGGGTGAAAAGTATGGCTACGACAGCGTGGCCATGCAGCGCTACCCCCAAGTCGAAAAAATTCACCACATCCATCATGCCGGCAACAGTTCCGGCATTGTGGATGGTGCCGCTGCAGTGCTGGTGGGCAATTCGCAAATTGGCGCCAAGCTGGGCCTGAAACCACGCGCCAGAATTCGATCCTTTGCGGCCATTGGCTCCGAGCCCACATTGATGTTGGACGGCCCCAGCTACGCAGCCCGCAAAGCCCTTGCACGCGCTGGCATGCAAGCCTCCGACATTGATTTGTGGGAGTTGAACGAAGCATTTGCAACCGTGGTATTGACCATGATGGAAGAGTTAAACATTCCGCACGATCGCATGAATGTGAACGGTGGTGCCATTGCCATGGGACACCCTCTGGGTGCCACGGGCGCCATGATTTTGGGAACCGCGTTGGACGAACTGGAGAGAAGCGGCAAACAAACCGCCTTGATCTCTTTGTGCGTGGCAGCTGGCATGGGCTCGGCCATGATCATCGAACGCGTTTGAACAGCCATTAGAAAAGAAAGAACATCATGCAAGACATCATTCGTTACGCAGTCGATGCAGATGGCATCGCCACATTGACCATTGACTATCCCGGCAAAACCATGAACGTGATCGATGGCGATTTCATGCACAGCTTGTCATCGTGCATCGACCGAGTCGTGGCCGATGCCAACGTGAAAGGCGCCATTTTGACGTCAGCCAAAGATGCCTTTGTGGCAGGCGCTGACTTGATTGCCATGGAAGCCAATTTGGACAGCATGAACAACGACAGCGTCGAAGTGCTGTTTGAAAAATGCGCATCGCTTTCCATGCTCGTCAGAAAAATGGAGACTTGCGGCAAACCTTTTGCAGCGGCCATCAATGGCGTCGCCATGGGCGGTGGTTTTGAATTGTGTTTGGGTTGCCATTACCGCGTTGCGGCCAATTTACCTTCCGTGGTGTTGGGATTGCCTGAAGTTCAAGTGGGACTCTTGCCTGCCGCAGGTGGAACCCAACGCTTGCTGCGCATGCTGGGCATCTTGGGCGCCATGCCGTACCTCTTAGAAGGCAAACATGCCAGCGTGGCCAAAGCCAAAGAAATTGGTTTGATTCACGATGTGGTCGAACCCGAGGCCTTGTTGTCAGCGGCCAAAAAATGGCTGCTTGAAACGCCCAACGCCGTGCAGCCATGGGATGTCAAAGGCTTCAAGATTCCAGGCGGTGGCCCGCTCGATCCTCGGGTAGCGCCCAGCTTTGTGGTGGGCAACACCATGCTGCAAGCCAACACCTATCACAACTTACCAGCACCGCTGGCCATTCAAAGTTGCTTGTACGAAGGCGCACAACTGCCCATCGACAAAGCCCTGCGCATTGAAAGCAAGTACATGGCCACCCTCACACGCGGCACGGTGTCGCGCGCCATGGTGCGAACCTTGTTTGTGAACAAGTCAAAGGCCGAAAAAGGCATGCACCGCCCGGCCAACATTGCACCGTTCAAAAGCAAAAAATTGGGCATGATTGGTGCCGGCATGATGGGCGGCGGCATTGCCCTGATTGCAGCCCAACGCGGCATTCAAGTGGTCTTGATCGACCGTGACCAAAGCGCCGCCGAAAAAGGCAAAGCCCACGCAGAAAAAGTGTTGAAACGATTGGTGGAAAAAGGCCGATCCACACCTGAAAAAGCAGAAGGCATTTTGTCGCTCATCACACCCACGACGGACTACACGCTGCTGAAAGATGCAGACATGGTGGTCGAGGCTGTATTTGAAGACCGCGCCATCAAGGCAGAAGTGACGAAGCGCTTGGATGAGGTGCTGCCCGCGCATTGCGTGGTGGCCAGTAACACTTCCGCATTGCCCATCAGCTTGTTGGCCAAAGCCACCAGCCGACCCGATCGATTCATTGGTCTGCACTTCTTTTCGCCAGCCGACCGCATGCCCTTGGTCGAGGTCATCCGAGGTACTCAAACCTCTGATGAAACATTGGCCAAAGCGCTCGATTTTGTGGCGCAGTTGAAGAAGACCCCCATTGTTGTCAATGACAGCCGCGGCTTCTTCACCAGCCGCTTCATTGGCGCTTTCATTGACGATGCCATTGGCATGGTGGCCGAAGGCATTGCGCCAGCACTCATCGAAAACTGCGCTCGTCACGTTGGCATGCCTGTAGGCCCACTGGCCATCACCGACGAATTGTCGATTGAGTTGTCTGTGCACGCAGGCGAAGCGCAAGCCAAAGAGTTTCCAGAAAGCTACAAGCCCGGGCGTTCAGTGCCTATTTTGAAAAAGCTGTTTGACATGGGCCGATTGGGCAAGAAAGTCGGCAAAGGCTTCTACGTTTACGATACCTCAGGCAAACAAATCTGGAAAGGCATGGCCGATATTTATCCGCTGAAAACACAGCAGCCAGACGCACACGATTTGAAGCAAAGAATTTTGTATGTCCAAGCGGTTGAGGCGGCACGCGCCATGGAAGAAGGTGTGTTGTTGGCACCCGCAGATGGTGATGTGGGCGCCATTTTGGGCGTGGGCTTTCCAGCCTACACAGGCGGTCCTTTCTGTTTCATCGATGGCATCGGCTTGTCGGCCTTTGTGAAAGAAGCCGATCGCTTGGCCGATTTGTTTGGTGACCATTTGCGACCACCCACCCTTTTGCGTGACATGGCCGCTCAAGGTCAAACCTTTTATGGTCACACCGCACGCCCTGCGCCTTCCCGTCAAACTCAAGCCGCTTAAACCATGAACTTCGATTTTTCAGACGATCAAAATGTACTTCGCAACGAGGTTCGAAAGTTCCTCGTCAAAGAGTCTCCCGTCAGCGTTGCTCGCACAGTGATTGAGGAGGGAAAAACTCATGCTGAATCTGTTTGGAAAGGTTTGGGTGAACTGGGTGTGACCACCTTGATGCTGCCAGAAAGCTGCGGGGGCATTGGCTTGGGTGCCATGGAACTGTGTGTTGTGGCGGAAGAAGTGGGTCGTCAATTGGGTGCCCTGCCCTTGACTTCTACTTTGTACTTGGCCACACAAACTGTGTTGCTGGGCGCCTCGGAAGCACAACAACAAAAGTGGTTGCCCCGCATTGCGGCGGGTGCCAAAGCCACCTTGGCAGCGCCTTTGGATGAGCACTGCAATATTTCACAATTGCCGCAATTTGAGGGTCGTCAATTAACCGGTACGGCAGGGTTGGTGATGGACGGCGGATGCGCTGATTTTGCGGTGGTACTGGCGCAAGATGCGCAAGGACATGCCTGCTTGGTCTTGGTGGAGTTGGACTCGCACGTTATGCGAACGCACCTCAAAACCATTGACCCTGCCAAGCCCTTTGCGCAATTAACTTTCAAGACGGCAGCGGCTGAAGTTTTGGACGAGGTGCTTGCAGGCGACAAAACTTTGGCATTGCTCAACCGCGTTCGTCAACGCGCCGCCATCTTGGTGGCCTTTGAACAATTGGGCGGTGCCGATGCCGCCTTGGAAATGTCAGCCGCATACGCGCGTGAGCGCAAAGCATTTGGCCGCACGATTGGATCTTACCAAGGCATCAAGCACAAGTTGGCAGACATCTACACGGCCAACCAGTTGGCCCGTGCGCATTGTTACTACGGTGCCTGGGCCCTGACGGCCGATGCCTTCCGTGAAGAGCCCGCACCTGAATTGGCCTTGGCTGCCGCTTGTGCTCGCGTGTCGGCCAGTGAGGCCTACAGCATGGCCGCACAAGAAAGCATTCAAGTGCATGGCGGCATGGGCTACACCTGGGAATTGGATTGCCATTTGCATTACCGCAGAGCGCGCAGCTTGGCCGTCGTGTTGGGCAATGTGCATGCATGGCGCGAAGTCATGGCCCAGCAACTCGAACACAAAATGGACACACCCGCTGTAGCCCATCTGCGCGGCCCTGTTGCGGATGACGCCATGGACTTCGACGATTCCCCCGCCGAGGCCAGCTTTCGAGCCGAGTGCCGCGCATGGCTGGATGCCAATGCCACCCTCAAGGCCAGACCTGACGATTACTTTGCACCGCACCTGTCTGCTGCAGAGCGTATGCAAGCCGCGCGCGATTGGCAAGCCAAAAAAGCTGCAGCAGGTTTTGGCGCCATCACTTGGCCTGTGGCCCTGGGTGGCCGGGGCGGCACGCCCATGCAAGAGCTCATTTGGCGTCAAGAAGAAGGCCGCTACAACGTGCCCACCAGCTTTTTCAATGTGAGTCTGGGCATGGTGATTCCCTCTGTCATGGCGCACGCCAGCGATGTGGTCAGAACAGCTCACATTGCGCCAGCATTGAAGGGCCACCATCTGTGGTGCCAATTGCTGAGCGAACCTGGTGCGGGCTCCGACTTGGGCATGGTTCGAACACGCGCAGAGCGTTGCACCGATGGCCGTGAAGGTTGGATTTTGAACGGCCAAAAAGTTTGGACCTCATTGGCACAATTTGCAGAGTACGGTTTGGTGCTGACGCGCACCGATCCCTCCGTACCAAAGTTTGAAGGCTTGTCGACTTTCTTCGTTGACATGAAGAGCCCTGGCATCACCATTCGGCCCATTCGCCAAGCTGGCGGCGAATCTGAGTTCAATGAAGTGTTCCTAGAAAATGTGTTTGTGCCCGACAGTCAATTGGTGGGCAAGGTCGGGAACGGCTGGAAAGTGACGCTCACAGGCCTGATGAGCGAACGTCTCTCCATCGGTGGCGTGATGCCCGCAGAACTCTGGCGTACCTTGGCAGAGCAAATGCGTGACGGGCAATTCATGGGCCACAGCGCCATGCAAGACGGCCGCATGCGTGAGCGATTGGCCAACTTGTACTTGAATGCACAGGGTCTTTGGCTTTTGCAATGCCGCGCACTGACTGCGTTGAGCAAGGGCAAAGAGCCAGGTCCCGAGATGAGTGGCGCCAAAAATGTAGCAGCGCAAACCCTGCAAAACTTCAGTTACTTTGCCATCGATTTGATGGGCGAGCGCGGGGTCTTGGCGGCCAGCGAATTGGGCGAACGGTTTGCCTTGGTCGAGCGCCTGTGGTTTGGCTCAGCCGGTATGCGCATTGCAGGCGGCACCGATGAAATTGTGAAAAACAGCATTGGTGAGCGCGTCTTGGGTTTGGCACCCGAACCCCGAACCGACAAAGGTGTGGCGTTCAGCGAATTGTCACGCTAAGCCTCATCTCCCTTCAGAAAGAACTGTGTCATGGCAGACCTCATTTGCAAACATTTGGAAGAAGGCATTCTTGAAATTCGGATGAACCGTCCGAACCAATTGAATGCGCTCAATCCCAGCCTCCTCATTGCCTTGATGGAAGCCTTTCAAAATTTGCAAAACGATCGGCAAACGCGGGTGGTGATTTTCACTGGCGAAGGCAATGGTTTTTGCGCGGGCGCCGACATGCAAGAGTCAGTGTCACCGGGGGGCATTCCAGGCACACACGGCATGAACACGCTGGGATTTGTGTACAAATTTCAAGAGTATCTTTCGAACTTGATTCTGGCCATTCATGAATGCGACAAACCCATCATTGCGGCCATCCACGGTGCCGCTGTGGGGGGCGGCTTGGGACTGGCCTTGGCCAGCGACATTCGCATTGCGTCAGAGTCCGCGAAGTTTGGAGCGGTGGCCATCAAGACGGGTTTGTCTGCGGCCGATGTGGGCACCAGTTATTTCTTGCCACGTTTTGTTGGCGCCGGCATTGCCTCCGAGTTGATGTTGACGGGTCGAATTTTCAAAGCCCAAGAAGCTGCTGAGTTGCGTTTGGTTTCCAAAGTGGTGCCGGCAGAACTGTTGGCCAATGAAGCACTGAACACGGCCCGCGCCATCGCTAAAAATTCGGAATACGGCGTGTGGATGACCAAAAAAACACTGCGCAGCAATCTGGATGCAAGCAGCTTGCGACAAGCGCTAGAAATTGAAAACCGCACGCAAGTCTTGGGCACCTTCACCGGCGCCATGGAAGCGGCCAGAAAGGCCTTCAGCAAGGGGCAAGCGCCTCAGTGGAAACCGCTTTAAAGTTTGAATTTAAAGTGCCAGTGCCACGCGCATGCCTTGTTCAATGGCGCGGCGTGCATCAATTTCAGCTGCCTGCTCTGCGCCGCCAATCACGCTGACCGGCATGCCCATGGCTTGCAAAGGTGCAAGCAAGTCAGTATCTGATTCTTGGCCAGCGCACAGCACCACGTGATCGACCTCTAAACATTGCGACTCGCCATTGACAAGGATGTGCAAACCTTCATCGTCAATGCGCTCATAAACCACATCGCTGAGTTGCCTGACGCCTCTACGCTCCAATTGCGTCCGGCGTATCCAGCCAGTGGTTCTGGCCAATCCTTTGCCTTGTTTGCCAGGACGTCTTTGCAACATGACGATGTCTCGATCAGAGGGCGAAGCGACGGGTGAAGTCAGGCCCCCCGCTTGCGTCATGGTGACATCAATGCCCCACTCTTGCTGATACCGTATCAAGGCATCGACTGAACCTTGGTGGGCGGGCTCACTCAACATTTCGGCCACATCAAAACCAATGCCACCAGCACCCATGATGGCAACGCGACGCCCAATGGCCTGCGGCTGCTGAATGGCTTGAATGTAGGTTTTGACTTTGGCGTGGTTCAAGCCAGGAATTTCAGGCATGCGGGGACGCACACCCGTGGCCAACACCACTTTGTCAAAGCCTGCCAAGCCGGCAGCTTGCACGCGCTCGCCTGTGCGAACTTGCACATTTCTTTTTTTCAAAAGATTTTCAAAGTAACGCAATGTTTCTGAAAATTCTTCTTTGCCGGGTATACGTCGCGCCAGATCAAATTGGCCCCCAATCTGAGGCGCGGCTTCAAACAATGTCACCTGGTGCCCACGACCAGCAGCTTCGGTGGCGCAGGCCAAACCCGCAGGCCCCGCACCCACCACTGCAATACGCAAAGACTGTGAAGTTGTTTGAACAGGCCACAGGGTTTCATGGCAAGCCCTTGGGTTGACCAAGCAACTGACCGCTTGCTTGGAAAAAATTTGATCCAAACAAGCTTGGTTGCAGGCGATGCAAGTGTTGATGTCTTGCGATCGGCCTTCAGCGGCTTTGTTCACAAATTCAGGGTCTGCCAAAAAGGGGCGCGCCATGGAAACCATGTCGGCATCGCCTCGGGCCAATACCGCTTCTGCAATTTCGGGGGTGTTGATTCGGTTGCTGGTGATGACCGGCACAGACACCACCTCACGCAACTTGCGCGTGGCCCAACTGAATGCAGCAGGCGGCACCACAGTAGCGACGGTGGGAATGCGTGCTTCATGCCAACCAATGCCAGAGTTAAAGAGGGACACACCTGCTTTTTCCAAAGCCTGCGCCAAATCAATCACCTCTTCAAAGCGACTGCCCTGCGACACAAAATCGAGCAAGGAAATTCTGAAAATGATCAACGCATCAGGGCCCAAGGCTTCACGAACTTTTTGCACAATGGCCAGCGCAAACTTCTGCCGAGCGGCTGCACTGCCACCCCACTGGTCCTGACGTTGATTGGTTTGCGGGGCTAAAAACTGATTGATCAGATAACCCTCAGATCCCATGATTTCCACGCCGTCGTACCCGGCCATGCGCGCCCACTTTGCACACGCCGCATAGTCTTCAATGAGCTGTTCAATTTCTGCAGAGGTCAATTCATGGGGCACATGCGGCGACAAAGGCGAAGGAATGGCCGACGCAGAAACGCCGCCTGTGGCGTAGTCGTAGCGGCCCACATGCAACATTTGCAATGCAATGTGCCCGCCTTCTTGGTGAACCGCTTCGGTTAACACTCTGTGCTGCAAAGCTTGCGCCTCTGAGCACAAGGTGGAATGCGCAGCTTGCTCTGCCAAGCCCAAGGCTTGCGCATTGATGCCAAAACCACCCGTGACAATGAGAGAGACCCCACCACGGGCGCGTTCTGCATAGAAAGCAGCCAGACGCTCAAAACCACCCGGCAAATCTTCGAGCCCCGTGTGCATGGAGCCCATCAGTATTCGATTTTTCAGGGTCAAAGACCCAAGACGAAGCGGCGAGAACAGGTGGGGAAATGCCGCTGTCGTCATCTCAATTCAGAATGCCAAGTCAGGGTGCTTTGGCAGGTGGCTGGCGTGTCGCGTCATCGGGACGCAAGCTGCCACCAAATTGACGAGGCGGTGTTTCACGCAAGCTCATGATGTGCTCGGTCAACAGGTCTTGAATTTGACCGCCGATCCAGGCCTTGCGCAAGGCCAGCTTGTTGGAGTCGTTGCCACCGCGCTGCTCGTACGGGTCCATGCGCAAGTTGAAGAATGCGTAGCTTTGTTTGAGAGGGTCAAAGAAACCGTTGCGCTCTTTGAGCATGCCCTTCCAAGGACCAATGCGCACGCCCACCAACTCGCGTTCGTTGTAATAAATGAAGCTGTTGCGTGCAGACGCTTGATTGCCACGCCAGTGCTCGATGTTATCAACGCCATCGATTCGCACGTTGTGGCTGTTCTTCAATTGTGACGCCACATTGGGCACGCCTGCTGCTGAGGCCAAGGTGGTGAACAAATCGTAGTGAGATTGAATGCCATTGGACACTGAGCCCGCTTTGATTTGTGCAGGCCAACGGATCAGCATGGGCACTCGGTAGCCACCTTCCCAAGTGGAAGATTTCTCACCTTTGAAAGGTGTGGTGCCACCATCTGGCCAAGTAAAACTTTGAGGGCCATTGTCGGAGGTGAACATCACAATGGTGTTTTTGGTCAAGCCCAACTCGTCTAGTTTTTTAAGCAACAGGCCCACATGGTTGTCCAACTCAATCATGCCGCTGCCGTAAATGTCTTCCTCGGAGGAATAAGGCTGAGCCAAGTAACGCGACTCGGGCTTCAAGTGGGTCCAAACGTGCATGCGCGAGCTGTTGTGCCATAAGAAAAATGGCGCTTTGGCTTTGGCAGAGGCCTCGATGAATTTCAATGAACGATCGGTCACATCATCGTCAATGGTTTCCATCCGCTTGACGGTCAAGGGGCCTTTGTCTTGCGGCGGCTTGCCGGCATAGGCCTCAATGATGCCGCGGGGTTTGTACTTGGTCAGGGCTTTGGTGGGGTAGTCGCGCTGCTCTGGTTCTTCCTCGGCATTGAGGTGATACAGATTGCCGTAGAACTCGTCGAAGCCATGGTTGTGCGGCAGGTGATCGTCGCGGTCACCCAAATGGCTCTTGCCATAGTGGGCAGTTCGGTAACCTTGAGATTTCAAGATTTCCGCCAAGGTGGGATCGCGTTTGTCGATGCCAATGTTAGAACCCGGCAAGCCGACCGTGGTCAACCCTGTGCGAATGGGCATTTGGCCGGTGATGAAAGCAGCCCTGCCAGATGTGCAGGAAGGCTCGGCATAGTGATCTGTAAACAGCATGCCTTCTTTGGCCAATCGGTCAATGTTGGGCGTGGGCACCATGAGGCCATGGGTGTAAATACCGACGTTGGCTGGGCCGATGTCGTCGGCCATGATCATGACAATGTTGGGACGGTTGGCAGGCTGCGCCACAGCCATCAAACTCGACAGCAAAACGATGGCGCTCAAGCAACGGTGAAATTGATTCAGACGGATTCTCATGAGCTTGTCTCCAGTTGTCTTTTTAGACTTTTTAATTGCAGTTTGCACAATGCAGGGATGAGTTTCGGTTGAAAGTGAATAATACGCACGAGTAATTACCCAAATTGGGTAATTTAAACAGGCAGGGTTGACCTGAGGGCCGCAGAATGAATCATTGGCAGAGAGAACGCAACCCATTCAAAGAAGAGCCCCGTGGGGTCCCTTCCGGAGGAGACATTTAGATGAATCAAAGAGCCTTGCAAGCAGCCCCCTCTTCAGAGGACATTGCGCAACACCTTCAGAAACAGCGAACGGACTGGTTGGCCGAGGGGCCTGTCAGCGCAGCCGTCCGCAAAGACAGGCTCAGGCGCTGCGTCGAATTGTTGAAAAAAAACAGCGACGCCATTTGCAATGTCATCAGCGATGACTTTGGCGGTCGGCACCCTGTCAGCACCATGATGATGGACATCCAAGCGCCCATCGAGGCCTTGAAATACGCCATTCAACATGTAGACGAATGGATGAAGCCGCAGCGTCGCGCAGGACTCTTTCCCTTTAATCTGTTTGGCGCACGCGCCGAATTACGCTTTCAGCCCAAGGGCGTGGTGGGCATCGCGGGTACTTGGAACGGGCCCTTGTTCATGATTTTTGCACCCTTGGCTGGTGTTTTTGCAGCAGGCAACCGCGTCATGGCCAAGCCTTCTGATTTGTCGCCGCAAACCTCTGAATGGTTGGCCAATGCCGTGCCGGAATTTTTCGACCCGCTCGAATTTTCAGTGGTCACAGGGGGCGTCGAAGTGGCCCGATCTTTCACCCAACAAGCCTTTGATCATTTGGTCTTCACAGGCAGCACGGGTGTGGCCAAACAAGTCATGCGCGATGCCGCTCAAAATTTGGTGCCACTGACCCTGGAGTTGGGCGGCAAGTCACCCACGATTGTGGGCCGCTCAGCCGACATGGATTTGGTGGTTGAAAAAATTGCCATGGCCCGTGTGCAAAACGGCGGCCAAATTTGCGTGATGCCCGACACGGTTTACCTACCCCACGAAAAAGTCGAAGAATTTACAAGCCGCTTTCGCAAAGTATGGACCGAGCTGTTCCCTGCCACCACAGGCAATGCAGACATCACGGCAGTGGCCAATGCGCGTCACTTGGCGCGCATTCAAGCCAAAATTGAAGAGGCCCGTGCTGCAGGCGCGCGCGTGGAGGTTTTGGGCGAGGTCAACCCCCAAGCCAATGACAGAAGGTGGCCCTTGCACTTGGTGATCGACGCGCCCAAAGACTCGCTCATTGCACGAGAAGAAATATTTGGTCCTGCCATGTCTTTGGTCAGCTACGTTGACATTCAAGATGTGATTGATCAGATCAATGCGCAAGACAGACCCTTGGCTTTGTACTACTTTGGTCGCGACGAAGAAGAGCAAGAACATGTCTTGGGCAACACGCTGTCGGGTGGTGTTTGTGTGAACGACGTCATGCTGCATGTGGGCCTGACCGATGTGCCATTTGGCGGCGTTGGGGCTTCCGGTATGGGGGTTTACAACGGGCCTGAGGGCTTTGCAGAATTCAGTCATTTGCGCGGCGTCTATCACGCGGGTTGGTGGGACCCCAGACGCAAATTGGGCTTGCTGCCGCCCTACACCCAGAAATTGAAAAAGATGATGCAGTCTTCGATTGACCGCGCTTGATGGCGCAGCACCATCACTTTGCAAACAGAACAAAATTTCAACATGACAGACACACAATCCTTTGACTACATCGTGGTGGGCTCCGGCTCTGCGGGCGGACAGTTGGCTGCTCGTTTGACGGAAAGTGGTGAGCACCGCGTCTTGCTGCTGGAAGGCGGCGCTAGCCACAAGCGAGATTTAATGGTCAGCATGCCGGCGGGCTGGGGTGCCATGACTTACAGCAAGAAGCACTCTTGGTGTCACATGACCGAACCCGAAAAATGGGCTGGCGGCAGACGCCTCATGATGCCCAGGGGCAAGGTCTTAGGTGGCTCCTCTTCCATCAACGGCATGATCTACATCCGCGGTCACCGTCAAGACTATGCAGACTGGCAAGCCGCCGGCGCTGAGGGCTGGAATTGGAATCACCTGCTGCCCTACTTTGTGCGCACTGAAAATCAAACACGCATTGACAACAAATACCATGGCCGCGGTGGCCCTGTTCATGCAGAAGATCTGCCATCGGTCCACCCGTTGACCTATCGCATGATTGAAGCCGCACAACAAGCCGGACTAGAACATGTTGATGATTTCAATGACGGCACAGCCCGAGGGGTTGGCACCTACCAAGTCAATGTACACAAAGGCAAACGATCTTCGATTGCCGTCAACGCGCTTGAACCCGCCATGAAGCGTCCAAATTTGAGCATCGTGACGCAAGCCATGGTGCTGAAAATCACCACGGAGGGCACACGTGCCACGGGGGTGCAATACCGAATTGGCGATGGCCCCGTGCAAACGATGTTGGCGCACAAAGAAGTTCTGTTGTCTGCGGGCGCCATTCATTCACCGCAACTCATGATGCTCTCAGGCATGGGGCCTGCTGAACACTTGCGTGAACAAGGCATTCCAGTGGTCGCTGATTTGCCAGGGGTTGGCAGTAATTTGCAAGATCACTGTTGCGTACCGATGTCTTGGAAATTGCGTCCAGGTGTCAAGAGCATGAACAGTCGGTTTCAAGGCATGGGCTTGGTGGGGTCTGTCTTGCAATATTTGGTCACGCAAAAAGGCCCCATGACCAGCCCACCCGCCGAGTTTGGGGGCTACCTCAAAACCGATTCCAGTTTTGTGTACAACGACATCCAAGTCTTTGGTCTTCCGGTGACGGGCAACCCTGAGGCACAAAAAGACAAGAACAGTCCGCCGACGCCAGACAGTTTTGAGGGCATGACTTTGGCGCCCTACCAAGTACGTCCATTTTCGCGCGGCTCCATTCGTTTGAGGCTGCCCGACATCCACGAGCATCCCAGCATCCAAATGAATTATTTGGACGACGAACGTGACCGCCGTGCCTTGCTGTGGGCCCTGCGCTTTTTGCGCAACATGGCCACCATGCCGGCGCTCAGTAACTTCGTAGATTCAGAAGTTCGTCCAGGACCTGACGTGCAAACCGATGAAGAGTGGCTGCAATGGTTGGCACCCCATGTGACGACGGGCTATCACCCCGTTGGCACTTGCAAAATGGGCCGCGCAGACGACCCCATGGCCGTCGTCACACCCGACCTCAAAGTGAGAGGCATTCAAGGCTTGCGCATCATTGATGCATCGGTCATGCCCAACATCATTTGCGGCAACACGCACGCCACCTCGGTGGTCATCGGCGACAAAGGCGCAGATTTGGTGCTGGGTCAAACTTTGTTGGCACCCATCGACGATTGACGCCACAATGGCGCCATTCAAATCGAGACACAAGAAAGCGGATGGAAGATGATCGACTTGCAAGCACTGCCAGAAAAACTCAATCGCTGGCTTGCGCAACAACAGGCAGGTCGCTACAAAATTCGATCGCTGCAAAGCTCGAACGGTGGCTACTCCAACATCACGTTGGTCGGCGAATTAGAACCTGGCGCGTCAGCTGAAACACTCGGCATCGTGGTTCGCATTCAACCTGAAGGGGCTGCCGTCTTTCCAGATTGTGATGTGCGGGCTCAGTATCAAACGATGCACCTTTTGAAAGAAGCTGGCCTGCCAGTGCCAGGCTTGTTAGGCTTAGAAATGGACCCCGCGGTGGTGGGTGCGCCCTTCTTCATCATGACGCGCATCGAGGGCCAAGTGCCCAATGAGAATCCGCTGTACCACCTGGAAGGTTGGTTTCATGATCTGCCGCCAGACACATGCAAGCAGAGCTGGTTTGCGGGCATTGAAGGACTGGCGCAATTGGCAAAACTCGATTGGCGCGCAGCAGGCTTCGATTTTCTATTGCCCAAGCCAGGTCAGACGGCCTTGCAACAGCAAATTCAGTACTACCAAGACATGTTGCAGTGGAGTGAACAACTCTCTGGCAAACGCTATCCACTGTTGGCACAATGCCTAAAGTGGCTGCTGGCCAACCAACCCAACTCCCACACACTCAGCCTGAGTTGGGGCGACGCCAAGTTGGGCAATTGTGTTTTTCAAAATGGCCAGTTGACCGGCATGCTCGATTGGGAACGACCGGCCTTGTCCAACCCTGTCGACGATCTTTCTTGGTGGCTCATGTTGGACCAATCACTTTGCACCGGTTATGGTGTGCCGCGTCTGGCACATTTACCCAGCCGCGAAGAAACCGTGGCGCATTGGGAACAAGTCAGTGGTTTCAGCGCCAAAGACTTGCCCTACTACGACGTGTTGTCAGCCTGGCGCTTTGCCATCATCATGACGCGCATTGGCCGCATCTTTACAGAGCGCGGCTGGGTGCCGCCAGAAGCCGAGATGGACCTGCGCAATGGTGGCAGTCGCTTGGTGGAACTGTTAGACGAGCGCCTGCATTTTTAAGGACAAGTTCATGAGCAACACCATTGGCCCCTTGGTTCATGCCGATGAATACTTTCACCATCAAGTGGTGGAAACACATGCCAGTGTTCAACAAAGTGATTTGAACTGGACCGAAAAAGTGTGTGGCATGGTGGCCAAACGCGATGGCAGTTTGTCGATGGGTTTTGGCTTTGGCAAGTACGTCAATCGCAATGTGGTGGACGCCTACGGCGGCGTATCGCAAGGCGTTCAGCAGTGGACGGTTCGCGCCAGTCGCGCACTGGACACAGACCCCAACAGCATCGATGTCGGCCCCCTCACCTACGAAGTGATTCAGCCTTTGCAACAAATCAAGGTTTGCTTAAAGGCCAATGATCATCAGCCGATTGCGTTTGAGTTGGTGTTAGAGGGTCTGCTGCCCTGCGTGACCGAAGACCGCGAAGATCGCAGAACGCTCACCGGCTATCGTCACAGTGCCAATCAAATTCGCTATCACCAAATTGGCGTAGCACGTGGTTGGATTGAGGTGGCAGGTCAGCGTCATGAAGTCACACCCCATGAATGGGTCATGACGCGCGACCACTCTTGGGGACTTCGGCCAGGCGTGGGTTTGCCTGTTGGCGGTTTACAGCCCGACCCCGTTGACGCAGCTGCCCCAGAGATCTTGGCCATCTGGTCACCTTTGTTGTTTCAAAAGCCCGATCAAACGCACTACGGCTTGCATGTTTACTATTTGTTGTATGCCGGCGAAGGGTGGCGACACGAAAAACTGCAAGGTGGTTTTGAATTTGCAGACGCTCGCCGTGAAGGCTTCAAGGCCATCTCACCGCAATTGCAATTTGACCCACGCAACTTTCGATTGAAGGGTGGCGAACTTCAGGTCACCACGGCGCAAGGAGAAACGCGCACCTTGAAAGTGAAAGTTCTAGGTGATACCGGTTTTCATTTAGGGGCCGGTCTGTACCACGGCCTTGACGGGCACTATCACGGCGAATGGCGCGGCAAACTTTTTGTAGAAGGTGAGCATTGCGCCAATTGCGCAACGCCAGAAGCCGTTGCACGCTTGAACCAATTCAGAGATGCCTTGATTGAAGTGTTTGATCCTGTGACCGGTGCCACAGGCTGGGGCAATTGCCAAACTTGGATTCAAGCCAACTGGCCTGAGTTCGGCCTCTCGCAAACATCGCCCTCTACTTGATCGAAGGAAATTTTTTGAAAACATCTGCCTACGGATTTCGAAGCCATTACACATTGGTGGTGCTGCTGTTTGTGTACACCATGAGCTTCATTGATCGTCAGATCATGGGCATTTTGATTCAGCCCATCAAAAACGAGTTTCAAGTTTCCGACACCGCCATGGGCTTGCTCAGTGGTCTCACATTTGCTTTGTTTTACAGCGTTTTGGCCATTCCTTTCGGACGCTATGCCGACCGCGCCAACCGACGTAATTTTGTTGCTTACTGCTGTGCTGCCTGGAGTGCCATGACAGCCTTGTGCGGCGTGGCCACAGGCTACTGGAGTTTGGCCTTGGCGCGTGTGGGTGTTGCAGTGGGTGAAGCGGGTGGCACGGCACCCTCACTGTCGATGATTGCAGACCACTACCCGCCTGAGCGCCGCGGTCGAGCCATGGGTGTTTATTGGCTGGGGCCGCAATTGGGCATTTTGTTTGGACTGACACTGGGCGGCTGGATCGCACAAAATCACGGTTGGCGTGCAGCCTTCATTTGGATGGCCCTACCCGGCATCTTGGCGGCGCTTTTGTTGCGCTATACCGCAGTTGAACCCGCGCGTGGCATGTGGGATGGCGAAGCCGCCAAACCCCCCAGCGACAACGAAGCTTTGAGTGACATTGTGAAAAGCCTGTGGCATTCCAAAGTCTTCATGCGGATTGCGCTGGCGGGTTTGTTGATGGGCTTCACAGGCTATGGCATTGGCATTTGGACACCTTCATTTTTGGTTCGCTCACACGGCATGACACTGCAGGGCGCTGGCGCGGTCATGGGCTTGCTGGGTGGCACAGCGGCGGCGTTGGGCGCTGTTCTGAGTGGTTGGTTGTGCGACACGCTGGCCAAACGCGACGCGCGCTGGCGAATTGGTGTGCCACTTTTAGGGTGTTTGCTTTCCCTGCCCACAGGTCTTGGTTTTTACCTGTGGCCCGCTGGCGAAGCTTGGCAATTGGGCAACTTTGTAATCCCCCATGCTGTGGGCATTTATTTGCTGTTCGGTGTCACTGCCGTGTGGTGGACTGCACCGGTCTACGCCGTGCTGTCCGAAATCATCCCACCGCATCGACGGGCCACAGCACTGTCCATTTTCAGCTTGGGATTGACCATGGTCGGCGGCGGACTTGGCCCTTTATTGGTCGGTGTTTTGAGTGACCAATTGACCCTGCAATTCGGGCCAGAGGCGCTCAGAATGGCATTGGCCATCACCACGGGCACCTGCTTCACTTTGGGCATTTTGACCTTTGCTTGGGCCATGAAGGCCTATCACTCAGCCCCCTTGGAACAGCCGGCCTAATGCCCATCTAAAGCCCATCGTCTGAGCGGACGATGCAGGGAGGTCCTGCAACTGCACAATGACTGCTTCTCTTTCTAGGATTTGCAGCATGTCTCAAACCCAGTCCGTCCCTCCCGCTCAGGGTGCGCATGGCGCTCAAGCCGCTCATGGCTGGCGCAGTCATTACACACTCGGACTGCTTTTGTTTGTGTACACCATGAGCTTCATTGATCGTCAGATCATGAGCATCCTCATGGAGCCCATCAAACAAGAATTTCAAGTGTCAGACACGGCCATGGGCGTATTGAGCGGCTTGGCTTTTGCCTTGTTCTACAGTGCTTTGGCGGTCCCGTTTGGTCGCATTGCCGATCGCACCAATCGACGCAACTTTGTGGCTTATTGCTGCGCCGCATGGAGTGCCATGACGGCTGTTTGCGGTTTGGCCGTCGGATTTTGGAGCCTGGCCTTTGCGCGCATGGGCGTTGCAGTAGGTGAAGCGGGTGGCGGTCCGCCCTCCATTTCCATGATTGCCGATCACTACCCCCCGCAGCAGCGGGGTCGGGCCATGAGTGTGTATTTGTTAGGCCCCCAATTGGGCATCTTGCTGGGCCTCACAACAGGCGGTTGGATTGCGCAGCACTACGGTTGGCGCGCGGCCTTTTTGTGGATGGCCATGCCAGGCTTGGTGGCCGCCCTGTTGTTGCGTTTGTCTGGCGTTGAGCCCACACGCGGCCAGTGGCAGTCGAGTGACAATGCTTACGTTCAAGCGCCCGCAGAGCCTCTTGCCACACTGGTCCGTGATTTATGGGCATCGCCCGCATTCACGCGCATCACCCTAGCGTCCATTTTGATGGGCTTCACAGGCTACGGCATTGGCATTTGGACACCCGCATTTTTGGTACGCTCGCATGGCATGAGTCTGCAAGGCGCAGGCATTGTGATGGGGCTGCTCGGTGGTCTTGCAGCCGCTTTGGGGTCTTTGTTCAGCGGCTGGCTGTGCGACAAATTGTCGAAACGCGATATTCGTTGGCGCTTAGGCGTTCCCATGTTGGGCTGTTTTTTAGCACTCCCAGTGGGCCTTGCTTTTTTCATGTTGCCAACAGGTGGGGCTTGGCAATTGGGCAGCCTGAGCGTTCCCCATGCCATTGGTTTTTATGTCCTGTTTGGTTTCACCGCGGTGTGGTGGGCGGCCCCTGTGTATGCCTCACTGGCTGGCTTGATTGCACCGCACCGCAGAGCTTCAGGCTTGGCCTTGTTTAACTTGGGTTTGATTTTGTGCGGTGCGGGTTTAGGCCCCCTCATCATTGGCTCTCTAAGCGACCAGCTCATTCCTTGGTTTGGCAATGAAGCATTGCGCTGGTCATTGGCCACCAGCACTGGCATTTGTTTTCTGGGAGGCGCTTTGCTTTTTGCAACCGCCATGAAACCCTACGCCATTGAACAACCTTTGGCTGAAATTCGCGACCGTTGAATGAATTCTGAACAAGCTCCCATTCATTCCTCCAGTAGCACGTCCAACTACACGTTGTTCATTCTCACACTGTTGGCGGCTTTGGCGTTCATGGACAGGCAAATTTTGTCTGTGGTGATTCAACCTGTCAAAACAGAATTCAACTTGAGCGATTTGCAAATTGGTTTGGTTACGGGGCTTGGCTTTGCACTGACCTTTGGCCTGCTGGGAGTACCCATGGGCAAATTGGCCGACAGACGCAATCGCAGAAGCCTGATTGCCTATGCCAGAGGTGTTGGTGGCTTGCTGGCTTTATTGGGCAGCCTGTCCATTGGTTTTCTGTCCCTCATGTTCACACGTTCCGGCGGCGCCATCAGCGATGCAGGCGGCACGCCAGCGTCCATGTCCATGCTGGCCGATTTGTTCCCGGCAGAAAACCGGTCACGCGCCATGAGCGTGCTCAGTGCTGGTGCCAGTTTGGGTGCCTTGATGGCCTTGGTGTTGGGCTCTTGGTTGGCGCAGCATTTTGGCTGGCGCATTACTGTGGCGCTGATCGGTGGCGTCACCTTGCTAATGTCATTGCTGCTTCGCTATTCAGTGCCAGAGCCTGTGCGAATTCACACCACAGTACCCGCTCAGACGCACCCAGAAGTGCAACAACGGGGTGCCGTCGCCGCCATTTGGGCTGAACCCTTTACCCGTTGGTCCATTTTGGGGGCGGCATTTGCGTTGTTAGCGGGCTACTCTTTTGGCACCTGGAATTTTGCAATGATGATTCGTCACCATGATCTGAGCTTGCAGCAAGCGGGTTGGATTTCAGGCTCGTCTGCCTGCATGTCTTTGTTGGGTGGTTTGGCATCAGGTGCGTTAACTGACAAATTGGCCTTGCGAAATATTCGATGGCAATTGGGCGTCCCCGTGATGGGATTGGGCTTGGCGTATGTGTGCGGTGTCTCCTACCTCCTGATGCCTTCGGGCGCCCTCACGCAAGCGGTTCTGTCGGTCATGGTTTTTTCATTCTTTTTGCCGTGGTGGGCTGCGCCAACTTATGCCGCCATCAGTTTGGTCGTGCCCAGTCAACGCCGCGCCACGGCCAATGCCATGATGCTCATGGCAGGCGCCGTGGTGGGCAATGGCCTTGGCGCCATCTTGACGGGTTGGTTCAGCGACCTCTTGGCTGCACAATTTGGCGCCGACAGCTTGCGCTTGGCCCTTCTGGGCATGGTCTGCATGCTGATACCGGCCATGGCTTCTTTTTGGTTGGCCATGAAAGCTTATCCAGCTGCTTTTCATCGCATTTCAAAAAACATCACATCAAGCCATGACTAATTTCACTTCGTCCGAAAAAGCGTCATGGAAAATGATTTACTTGGCCAAGCGCAACCCGCAATTGGCCCCACACGAATTTGAACAAGCTTGGCGAGAGCATTCCGCCCTTGGGCGTCAATGTCGCAATGTTCAAGACAAAGTCTTGGGGGTGACGCAATGCACCAGTCTTCTTTCAATGGGCACACCCAAGCACTTAAATGGCATCTACGCTCAAGCCGATGGTGTGAACTTGCTGCAAATTCGCGACTTGCAAGTGGCCTCTGACATTTGGAATGATCCTGAAACACAGGCCATCATGAAGCCCGATGAACTGCGTGTGTTTGACCGTTATGTGCGCGACTTTACCTTGGTAGCCCAAGAGGATGTGGTGGTCAATGCACCCGCAGGAAAAGCCGTGTTGATTGGATTCCTGACCGCTGTCGACCAACAATCAGAAGCCGCATTGCGACAAGCGATGCTGACTTCTTCAAATTGGAACGCAGGCCAGCGCTTGGTCTTGAACCGAGTTCAAACCGAACGCCCTGCGGGCTACAACTACGATGCCATTGTCGAGTGGTGGTTTGAGGACACGCCTCAACTGCTTGAACGATTGGGAGACATCGATGTGTCAGCGCAACTGCAAACCAAGATTGGGCCTTGGTGCGATTTGAAGACCTCAGTTGTCATGGCCACGCAAGTGACGCACCGACGTCCCTGATATCTGGTTTGAGCGCAATACCTGAGAAGCTCAGGCTTGGGCGCGCTTCAAATCGTCTTGAATGCTGGCGGCACAGCGGGCAAACAAAAACACGGCAGGTATGTTCATCATCAAGACACACACCATGGCCCAACGCACCGATTCAGCACCATAGGCTGCGGCGAATTGATCACTCAGAATACCGGCCAATGCAGGACCCACACCCACCCCAATCAAATTGAGCAAGACCACCAAAGTGGACATGGACGTGCCGCGCATGCGAACTTTGACCAAGCTTTGCGTCAAGGCATAGGTGGGGCCATTCAAGCCCGCCACCATGGATGCAAACAAGGCCAAAGAAACCGCGGCACCCAACACGGTGGGCAGCAATGAAACGGCTGTACCACTGATGGCAATCACCGCGGCTGCGATGGCCATCATGCGCGGTTGATTGCGCATGTCTTTGGCACCCTGGCGATCGGCCACCCAGCCGAACACGATGGTGCCGATGGCGCCAAAACCACCCATGCAGAGGCCAGTGAGCATGCCGACATTCTCAAGGCTGAGGCCATGCACTCGAACCAGCAAAGACCCAATCCAAGACATCATGGCTGATGAAGAAGCTGTGACCAATACCGAGGCGGCCATCAAATACACCAACGATTTTTGACTGCGCATGAAACCCATGGTTTCGCTCAGTGGCGGTGCCGCCTCTTTAGATTCGCTCAGACCATCACTGGCACCGCGTTGTGGCTCTTTGACCAACAATAAAAGCAAAAGGGTCAGCAACGCACCAGGGATCGCCGCCACATAAAAGGCCGTTCTCCATCCCAACTGCCCTGCCACGATGGCGCCCACAATGAAGCCAGAGGCCATGCCCAAAGGAACACCCACAAAAAAGATGGCCACGGCACTGGCCCTTTTTTGTGTGGGATACAAATCGGAAATGATGGACACCGAGCAAGGCTGACCACCAGCATCAGCAGCGCCAATGCCCACGCGTGTGAGCACCAAAGCCGTGAAGCTGCTGGCCGAGCCTGCCAGCGCCACCAAACCACTCCAAATGGCCAACAAGGCGGCCAACAAATTACGCCGATTGCCGCGGTCGGCCATCCACCCAAAGGGAATGCCCGCCAAGGCAAATGCAGCGGCATAACTGAAGCCAGACAAGAAACCCAGTTGCGCGTCTGTCAAACTGAATTCCTGTTTCAGGGGTTCCAGAATGACCACCATGAGTGCGCGGTCAAAAAACTGCACCATGGCAATCAGCGTCAGCAGAATCAAGACCAGTCGAGCGCTCCACGAAGATGTAGCGGCGCCATGTTGCGCATCGACTGTAGTTGAAGCAGGGTTTTGAAGGTTCATTCGAGAGGCCTCAAACTGGCATTAAAAGATTGAAAAACTTCAACTTGTTTGCGTATAGGCAACTGCACCCTTAGGCACATACATGCCATCGCATTGATCGATGTACTCTTGCTTGGTCGCGCGCGGGTTGTAAAACTGCTTGTACCAAACGCGAACCTTCATGAAGGGTCCGTCACTGGGGATGAACAGTCCGTTCAAGCATGGGCCTTTGTTGGTCCAGACTTCAAAGTCTTGGGCGAATGCCAAGCGACTGGATTCTTGGTATTGACGGGCTGCGACCAAATCGGCCGTGGTGACCTCTGCATTGCCGTAAGGCGATTTGACAATCAGTGAATGCCAAACTTTGATGCTGCCATCGTCGATGGGGGTATGCATGATGAGCAAAATGGTCTCAAACATGCCGGTCAGGTAAGAGATCAAAACACCCGGGCCGTGGTACGTGGTGTCTGTGTGCAACACGGCACCTGAACCGTCTGCAGAGGTCAGTGTGCGGTGACCGCCACATTGACGCTGCGTCACGGTGTGTCCTTTGAATTCAACTTCAAAACGATCAACAGTCGAGCCGTGAATAGGGCCCAAGTGACCATAGTCAGCAATGTTGTCAATGACTTCTTGGGGGTGTTGGTTCAATTGACCCAAATGGTCCCAATGCCCTCTGACCCAAGATGTGTCGTCCCACTGGGGCAAGCTGGGGTGTTCCCACTCGGGCTCGCCGCCTTCGGGATCGTGCCAAACCCAAATGGCGCCCAAACTTTCCACCACCGTCCAACTCTTGACGCACGCAGCGGCAGGAATAGGACCCGAATGGTAGGGAATGTCATCGCATTTGCCATCGGGGCCAAAGCGCCAAGCATGGTAGGGACAACGGATGCCATCGCCATCGACATTGCTGCCGCCGCCATCGAGCACCACGTAGGACGTGTTGTTGGGCGCCGCCAAATGCGTTTTCATGTGCGGGCAATAGGCGTCTAGCAACACCACTTTGCCTGTAGCCCTCCCTCGGTAGAGGGCAAAGTCTTTGCCAAAAAAGCGAACCGCCAAAGGCTTGTGCGTGTTCAACTCTTCAGCATCTGCAATCATGAACCAACCCCTTGGAAAGGTGAATTCACCCAGGCGGTAGTCTTTGGATGTGGCCATCTTGTCTCCCAACAGTCGCGTACTTTAGAAAGCAGCCATCTTGGCGGATGGTTGCTGGATTGGCATACCTTATTTGGACGATTTTGAAAGAAAACCAAATTTTTCTGGCAAGGGTTTGCCTTAACTCGTTTGGACGATGATTGAATTGCACGAATCCAAGACGATTCCAGCCCTGAAGAACCTAATCGACTAGAGCCCGTATGAAAAGAACCTTTAACTTGGCCGACCTGTTTGAATTGGTCGCCGCCGCTGTGCCAGATCGAATCGCTTTCATTTGTGGTGAAAAGCGTCTGAGCTTCCGCGAACTCAATCAAAGAGCGAACCAAATTGCAAATGCTTTGAAGAATCGAGGCATTCAACGCGGCGACAACGTGGGCATCGAGTTGTTCAACTCCTCAGAGTACTTAGAAGCATTTCTGGCCTGCTGCAAAATTGGCGCAGCACCTGCCAATGTGAACTATCGGTATGTTGCCGACGAGTTGCATCACCTGCTTGATTCACTCCAACTCAAAGCCCACTTTTACGATGTCAGCGTGGGTCAAGAGGTTCAAAAAGTAGCCTCAAAACTAAGTCATTTGAAGCTTTGCATTCAAACGGGCGACTCGCAAATCGGTGTGACTGGTGCAGTGCACTATGACGATCTTTTGTCAACGGGCGATGCGCAGCACAGCGATGACGGCCGCAATGACAACGACCTGTATTTGCTGTGCACTGGCGGTACCACCGGGCTTCCCAAAGGTGTGGTCTGGCCACACAAATCTTTGTTCATGAGTGCGCTGGGTGGCGGCGGCATTTACTTCCAACGTCCGCCCATCGAAAAACCCGAAGACATTGGACCACTGGTCGCCAGCGCGCCACCCATGAGCTTCTTTGCCATTGCACCCATGATGCATGGTGCCGCCATGTGGGGAACCTTGATCAGCTTGCTGGCAGGCCACGCTGTGGTGGTCAATGACCAACACCTCTTTGACCCTGAACACATTTTGGACATCACCGCGCGCGATCAAGTGAACATCATCTCGATGGTGGGTGACGCCATGGCCTTGCCTTTGGTCAAAGCCCTTGAAGCGCACCCCGGCAGATGGGATTTAAGTCATTTGCGAGTGGTTGGCAACGGTGGTGCGCTGGTGTCTGCGCATGTGCAAGAGCGCTTGAAAGCGGCCATCCCGCACATTGCACTGTCCAACGGCATGGGCTCTTCCGAGACCGGCTTGATGGGCAGTGGTGACAAGCCCAGCAAAGGCGAAGGCTTCATGGTTTTGAAGGCCCGTCCCGACCTGGCGGTGATCAGTGAAAGCCTTCAAATTTTGACCACGCCAGGTGACACGGGTGTCTTGGCGCGCAGTGGCTACACGCCCGTGGCCTATTTTGGCGATGCCAAAAAGAGTGCCGAAGTTTTTGTCACCATTGAGAATCGACTTTGGGTGTTGAGTGGCGATCACGCGCGCATTGATGAAGATGGCAACATCGTGATTTTGGGCCGTGGTTCGCAGTGCATTAACACGGGCGGCGAAAAAGTTTTCCCAGAAGAAGTGGAAGAAGCAGCTCGTCGTTATGCCGCGGTGGCCGATGTCTTGGTGGTCGGTTTAGCCGATGACCGTTGGGGACAAAAAGTGGTGGCCGTGGTGGAAGTTGCCAAAGACCAAAGCTTTGATCGCCAAGAATTTGATCGCATTTGCAGAGAGAAGTTGTCGGGCTACAAAGTGCCTAAAGCCGTGTTCATCGCATCACAGGTCAAACGCAGCCCTGCAGGCAAAGCAGACTACCGCTGGGCTGCCGGCTATGCCGCGCAAACTGCGCCTCTTGAAGGCTAAACCCTTTTGAACTTCAATTGAACCCAGCCTGATCAATCCGCCAATTGATGCGTTTTGATCAAGCCCTGAAGATCAATGAGCTGCGGTTTGCGCGTCAGCTCTGCCGCGCTTGCATGGCTCGCCAACCACAACAAACTGGCCGCAATGGCCTCAGGCGTTGTGGCGCCATAGCGTTGTGACAATTCAGCATCCAAACCCAGCGTGGCTTGGGCCGCCTCGGTGTTCACAAATCCAGGATTGACACTGAAAGCCACAACACCTGCATGGCCCCACTCGCGGTTGATGCAGCCCGCCAGTCGCCCCAAGCCCGCTTTGGAAGCGCCATACGCAAATCCCCAACCCCCTTGATTGGCAGCCATGGGCGGATCGTATTGCCCAGCGCCCGAGCCCATATTGATGATCTTGCCACCCCCCTGCGAGATCATGTGCGGCAACACTTTCTTGGCCATGTGAAAAGGCGCGACCACATTGCCCAACAAACTTCGCTGAAGCGCGTCATCGTTCAAATCCAACAACATGGCATTGACTTCGCGATCTTGGTACACGGCGTTGTTGATGAGCACATCGATTCGGCCAAAGTGTTTCAAGGCGGCTTCAATGGCCAAGTCCATCGAATGGGCGACCATCAAGTCCATGCTTTGCATGAAGACTTCAGCACCCGTTGCTTGGATGGCCTTGGCAGTCTCTGACAAGCTACCCTGCAAGAGCTGACCATCTGCATACCGCAACTGATGACTTTGTTCTTGCGCCGCTTGCAAAGTTCTGGCCGCAATGACCACGCGCCATCCGGCTTTGGCAAAAGCAATGGCCGTGGCCGCACCAATGCCGCGACTGGCGCCTGTGACAAATACGACGGGACTTGATGCAGTCAATTGCTTTCCTTGTACATGCGATGCCATTGATCACGATAGGCCTGCAAAGACAGGGCCAACAAAATGGCGGTGGGAATCAACAGCAACATGACACATACCAAGGACCAGCGCAGTGCTTGCGCACCCAAACTGGGGGTGAGTAAATCGCTGATAAACCCTGTGAGCAAAGGTCCCATGCCAATGCCAAACAAGGTGATGAAAAAATTCAGCATCGCCGCAGCAACACCGCGCTCAGATGAGTGCGCCATGTGACTGATGGCGCTGTAAGACAAGGAGGGCCACCAGCTTGCAAAAAAACCAAAGGCAATGGCAAAGACCATGGCGTGAGGGATTTTCAAAACACCCACAGCCCAGAAACCTTCCGCGGGCCATAACAAAAATGCCATGACGCACGGCACCGAAATCAGAACCCCCAGCATGGGCAAGCCCACTTGCCAACGCACATCGCGTTGCACCAAACGATCACACAACCAGCCACTGAACAAGCCACCCACCAGCGCACCCAAGCCACTGGCAAATCCAAACATCAAACCTGCATGCGCCAAACTCAAGGCGTGCGTTCTCACCAAAAAACTGGGCGTCCATACACCATAGGCATACCCTGCAAGTCCGGCAACGCCACACGCAAATGCCACCAGTCTGAACGACTTGATTTTCATCAAGCGCATCACCTGCTGCCAAAGAGGCTCTGAAGGCTGAGTGGATGCGGGCACTTCAGGGGCAGGGTCAAAGCCACCGCGCACAGGCTCTCTGATCAGCCACCACACCAGCAAACCCAAGACCATGCCCGGCACACCAAAAAACAAGAAAGTGCTGCGCCAACCATATTGCTGCGCAATCCAGCCGCCCAAAGACAAACCAATCACCACGGCCAAATTGGGCCCCGTCATGAACAAACTGATGACCGTTGAGCGTTGCTTGGGCGGGTACAAATCAGAGACCAAGGAGATGGAAGGCGCCATGCCACCCGCCTCGCCAATGGCCACCGACATGCGCGACAACAGCAATTGCCAAAACTGTCCAGCAAAGCCGCACGCTACCGTGGCCAAACTCCAAAGCGAGCAACAAACGGCCACAATCATGCGGCGGTTGTATTTGTCTGCCAACTTGCCTACGGGCACACCCAAGGCTGCATAAAAGAGTCCAAACGCCAAACCACTGAGCAAACCCATTTGGGTGTCTGTGGCACCAAACTCTCTTTTGATGGGCTCCATCAAAATGGCAATGACCTGCCGATCAATGACAGAAAAAATGTAGACCAATGCCAAGAGCGCTAAGCTCAAATGCGTTCGCCAGGTCACTGCGGGTGGGGTTGATGGGTTCATGGCCGCATGTTCACGCATTCACCGAACAAGCGCCATCGTCTTTTTAGACTAAGCGGCACATGGCATAGCTTGATAGCATGACATTTTGGCCATGCAGGCCAGCGCCCTTTAGGAGATTCCATGGCTGCTTCAACCTCTGACGAACAAGCCATTCAAGCCTTGCCTAAGTTATTGGCCGCGCAACAAGCTGCCTTTAGAGCGGAGGGCCCCGTGAGTGTGGCCACTCGAAAAGACCGCTTGCAACGCGTGATTGACATGCTGGTGAAACACTGCGACCCCTTTTGCGCCGCCATGGAGGCTGACTTTGGCGGCCGGTCACCCGTCTTCTCCATGATGAACGATGTAGCAGGTTCTTTAGGTTCGTTGAAACACGCCAGAGACCATCTCGAAACATGGGCGCAAGATCAATCTCGTCCCAGCGTGGCACCCTTCGACAACTTTGGCGCCACTGCATGGGTCAAGTACCAACCCAAAGGTGTGGTGGGCATCATTGGCACGTGGAACGCCCCTCTTTTCACCTTGCTGTCGCCATTGTCCAGCGTGTTTGCAGCGGGCAATCGCGCGGTCTTAAAGCCATCCGAGATTGCCCCTCGCACCGCAGCACTGCTGCAAGAAACAGTGGCAGAATTTTTCAAACCTGAAGAATTGACCGTGGTGCTGGGCGGTCCTGCGGTGGCCGCAGAATTTTCCAAACAAGCTTGGAACCACTTGGTCTTCACGGGGGCCACCAGTGTCGGCAAACTCATCATGAAAGCAGCCTCAGACAATCTGGTGCCTGTCACTTTAGAGTTGGGTGGCAAGTCGCCCGTCATCATTGGCACGGGCGCCGACATTGCCAATGCTGCTGAAAGAATTGCGGTGGGCAAAAGCGCCAACTCAGGCCAGTTGTGTGTGTCGCCCGACGTAGTCTGGGTTCACGACTCGCAGGCAGAGGCATTGCTCTCGGCCATTCAATCTGTTTACTCAGGCCTGTTTCCAAGCACCGCCAACAACCCCGATGTCACGCCCATCGTGAACGACAGGCACTTCCAACGCGTCGAGTCGTATGTGAAAGATGCCAGTGTCAAAGGAGCCCGCGTTGTGGTGGCCGGTGATGAAAACGCGGCAGACCGACGTTTGCCGCTTCGCATGGTGGTGAACCCCCACTCAGACAGCGAGATTTCCCAGTTCGAAATTTTTGGCCCTGCGTTGGTGGTTCGAACCTACCAATCATTGCAACAAGCCGTCGCCGACATCAATGCAGGCGAGCGACCCCTTGCGCTTTATTATTTCGGTACCGACAGTGCAGAGCAAGCTTGGGTGTTAGATCACACTTTGTCGGGCGGTGTTTCCATCAACGACGTGGTGATGCACCCCGCCTTGCACGATGCCCCATTTGGTGGCGTTGGCGCCTCTGGCATGGGTCACTACCATGGCCATGAAGGCTTCTTAGAATTCAGCCATGCTCGCAGTGTGTACAGCGCTGGCGGTCACGACCCCCGACGCGAATGGGGCATGTTGCCGCCCTATTCCGAGCAATTTGCACAAATGATTCGCGGCGCCATCACGCCCTGAACATCCTGTGCAGCGTTCAAGTGTTGGGTGCTTGGCCTTGCACTTTGGCCTGGGCGTCCTGCATTGCAGCAAACACCATCGTAGGCTGCAGAATCACTGTCAGCAGCAAGGCAAACAGGCCTTTGAACAGCGCGTAGTCAATGCCCAAAACATCAGGGCTGCCCAACACGTGAAGCAGCAAGACACAAGCACAGCCTACCAGCGTCATGCCCATCAATCCGATGGCCATCGCGCCTGAGCTTGTGCCTGAGCGCATGAATGGCAAGAGCTTGGGCGTTGGCAAACCGTCCAATTGCGGCGCCTTCGCTTGACTGACTTGGCGGGCCAACAGAGGCTTCAAGATAAACCAAGAGATGGCGGGTAATAAAAAGCCTGTGGCGATCAAATCGGTGGCGTAACCCTCTTCACCCCACAAACTGAGCACGGGGGTATGGCGGTGCATGGCCCAAGCAATGGCACCGTTGATCACGCCATTGATCAAGCCGGGCGTCAGTTGCTGCGTGACGAAAAATTGTGAAGGCGTCATGGGTGATCCATCCAGTAGGTTGACATCTTAGGGCATCAGCATAAATTGGCCACGCGGCCTGGAACATCGTCCGTTTGCATCATTACAAAGTGGTCAAAGCCCTTGAGTATCTGGCTTCGATGATTCACTGACAAGGCGCCCCTGACCATGACCCAACTCTCCAATCTCTTTTCATTGAACGGCCATGTGGCCATCGTGACCGGCGCAGGCAAAGGCATCGGACGAGCCTGCGCTCTGATGCTAGCGCAGGCCGGCGCCGATGTGGCGCTGACAGCCAGAACCGAAGTCGACTTGGAAAAAGTGGCAGCGGAGATCAGGGCACTTGGCCGTCGCGCGCTTGTGGTGCCGGGCGACATCGCCCAAGAAGCCACCATGGACAGCTTGGTCGCCCAAACACTGCAAGAGTTTGGCAAGATCACCCTTCTGATTAACAACGCGGGCGGTGCTGGCCCCAACAGCCCTCTCAAAATGGGCGGCGCAGATTTCAGTGCGGTGTTGGCATGGAATGTCACTCCTGCCTATTTGATGATTCAGAAAACTGCCAAAGCCATGCGTGAAGCCGGTGGTGGCGCAGTGGTCAACATCTCATCGGTGGCTGCGCGCTATGCACAAAAACACTTCAGTGCTTATGGCGCCGCCAAAGCTGCACTCAATCAAATGACACGCAACTTGGCGCAAGATTTTGGCCCCGCCATTCGCATCAATGCCATTGAGCCTGGCACCATCATGACGGAAGCGTTGGCCCCCTTTCTCACACCTGAGCGCAATGAACGAATGTTGGCCAGCACACCCATGGGCCGCTTGGGACAACCCGAGGACATCGCAGCTGCTGCGCTCTTTTTGGTCTCGCCTGCATCCACTTGGATCACAGGAAAAATACTGGGTGTGGATGGCGGTGTTGAGGCGCCAAATTTCTAAACGGTGATCAAACGGTGCGCCCTGCCCGATGACCTTCGTGCATGGCGCCTTCAATGTAGTTCACGCCCGCGCAGTCGCCAATGCGATGCAAAGGCACACCGCAATCGGCCAACTCTATGGCCACTGTATCGTCGGCTTCCGCGCCGATGGCCAACACCACAGAGTTGGCAGGCGTTTGTTGTGTGACGCCTTCTGCATCTTGCCAAACCACATGGTTGGCTGTGATCTCTTGAACTTGCGCTTTCAAATGCAAAGTGCCATGCGACTTCACGACATCGAGCACGCGCCAGCGACGCACAATCGACAACTCCCGACCCGCTTTGTCTGAAGGCTCTAACACCGTGACGTCGCGGCCTCGCGCCAATAAAAATTCAGCCAACTCAAGACCCACCAAGCCGCCGCCCACAATGACGACTTTTTTGCCCAAGGGCATCCAGAGTTTGGACAAGCTTTGTAAAGCTTCTGCACTGTCGGTCACTTTCAACATGCCACCCGCTTTGAACATGGCACGCTCTGCCAAATTCAATTTGGCTTTGGCCACTTCATCGGCACGGTCACCGGTCATGAGGCGACGAAGTTCATCGCCACTCCATACATGCTGTTGTTCAGCACCCGCAATGGCAGGCGCTTGGCGCTTGGCGCCTGTGGCCACCACGATGACAGCGGGCTTCAAAGCGGCCACGGATGTTTTGGAAACTTGCGCTGACAACTTAACTTCAATGGGCAAGTTTTTCACTTGTTCCACCAAGTAATCCAGGAGCTTGCCGTTTTCTGGATAAGCCAATCCTGCAAAGAACAAGGTGCCACCTAAGCGGTCGCTACGCTCCAGCAAAGTCACCTTGTGGCCACGGATGGCCGCCACACGTGCTGCTTCCATGCCGGCAGGACCACCGCCCACAATGACCACATGCTTAGGCATGACCGCAGGCGTGATGGGGTGTTCAAATTCGTGACCTGTTTGCGCGTTCACAGCACACTTCACGCGTCGGTTGACAAAAATTTCGCTGACGCAGGCGTAGCAATAAATGCAAGGCCGAATGTCTTGCGGCCGGTTCTGAATCAACTTGATGGGAATCTCGGGATCGGCCAACATCTTGCGCGCCATGGCCACGAAATCCATTTCACCTTGGGCAATGGCTTTGGCAGCCACTTCGGGTTCAATGCGTCCCGCGGTGATCACTGGAATGTTCAAAACACCTTTGATGGCTGCCGCATTGGACATGTAGGCGCCAGGCTTTTGGGGAATGGGCGCTTCGGTAAACACCACGCCGCTGGTCAAGGTGGCATAGGCTGAAACACTGATGGCATCTGCGCCAGCCGCTTCGCACATTTTGGCAGTGGCCATGGCATCGGCCAAGGTGATGCCGCCGGGTGTGTGGAGCTCTTCGCCATCCAAACGAATCCACACGGGAAAATCAGCGCCCACACGTGCTTTCACAGCGCGCAAAGTTTCCAACAACAGGCGCGCGCGATTTTCTAAAGGGCCGCCATATTCGTCTTCACGTTGATTGGAATAGGCTGACAAGAAACCCGCCAAAATGTACGTGTGAGCCCCATGCAATTCCACCGCATCAAAACCAGCTTGCTTGGCCCGCAAGGCAGCGGCTGCGAAGTACTCGATCATTTGCGCAATGTCAGCGTGGTCCATGACACGAATTCGAACAGGGTGAGGTCCGATGCCAATGAAATTTTTGAGCTCGTCTTGGGTGATGGCCGACATCATGTCGTTTTTCACCATCTTGGGCATGGAAGGCACCCACAGCTCACGGCCCTGTGCGCGGTCTAGCGCTGCTGTCTTACCGCCGTGCTGCAATTGCATGGCAATCTTGGCGCCGTGTCGATGCACTCTGGCCGCCACTTGCGACAAACCTGGAATGAAGTCGTCACGTGACACACCCACTTGGTAAGGCTCACCTGTCCCGTGCGGAAAAGCCACCGAACAAACGCCCATGGTGAGCAGGCCTGCGCCGCCTTTGGCCCGCTCTTCGTAGTAAGCTTGAATTCGCTCGCCGCAAGTGCCGTCTGTTTCGGCAAAATTAGAGCCCATGGGCGACATGAAAATTCTGTTGCGAATTTCCAATTGACCAATGCGGCCAGGTTGAAGCAGCGGTTGAAAAGGATTGCTCATGGGGCTCCAAAATGAGAAGTTTTCAGGTTCCCATTTTGCAACCTGCTTCAAAATTGACATCGTCCATTCGGACGCTGACGCCAAACATCAAATGTCAGACATTAAGCTTAAGCATTCACAAGCTCAATTCCAACTTGGAATGGGTCTTTTATTTTTTAGGAGCAAAGCATGACCACCACGTTGATCACCGGATCGGCCTCAGGCATTGGTGCGGCCACCCGAGACGCCCTGTTGGCCGCTGGTCACACCGTCATTGGGGTCGACCTGAAGAACGCCGACATCTTGGGCGACTTGTCCAACGCAGCAGGCCGTCAAGCTGTCATTCAATCGGTGCTAGAGCGATGCGGTCACCAACTCGACAACCTGGTGTTGTGTGCTGGCTTGGGCGCACAAACACAACCTGCCTCCTTGGTCACTTCGGTCAACTACTTTGGCGCTGTTGAATTACTCGACGCCTTCCTGCCCGCCTTGCAAAAAGGCAGCCATCCTTCCGCCGTGGTCATCTCTTCTGTGGCTTCGGCCATGTTGCCTTGGGACAAAAACCCCATGGCCGCTGCTTTCACCGCCATGGACGAACAGGCTGTGAGTCAGATTGTTTTGGGCGCTGGCGACAAAGGCGGCAACTTGGCTTATGCCGGCTCGAAGAATGCGCTGACTGTGGCAGTTCGTCAGCGCGCTGTCGCTTGGGGCCGCGCCGGCGTTCGCCTCAACACGGTGGCCCCTGGCGCCACAGAGACGCCATTGCTGCAAGCAGGCCTGCAAGACGCCCGCTACAGTGAATCCATTAAAAACTTCTTGGGCCCCATTGCCCGTCGCGCAGAGCCCAGTGAAGTGGCCAGCGTCGTGGCGTTTTTGCTGAGCTCTGCTGCCAGCTTTGTTCATGGCGCGCAACTCTACGTGGATGGTGGCATTGACGCCGCCAGCCGGCCCTCTCAGTTTTAACTGCGTGCTGATGGGGTTCTGACGCAGCGCCATTTTGGCGGGCCCTGCTCGCCGATTAGTCTCATTGGACGATGGTTGAAATTCTCCGCTTGCCTATGCTTAGGTCATCAACAAGGAGCTGAGGATGAGACTCAATCAAAAAGTAGCGCTGGTCACAGGTGCAGGTCAAGGCATGGGACGTGCCATCGCACAACGTTTTGCCGCAGAAGGCGCCATTGTGGTGGCCTTGGACATCAATTTGGCAGCCGCCGAAGAGACCCTCAAAAATCACCCCGGTCAAAGCATCGCCCGCAGTTTGAATGTGGCCGACAGCGCCGCTGTGGCCGCTTTGGTCGATGAGGTGGTGGCCAAGTTTGGCCGTGTGGATGTGCTGGTGAACAACGCGGGCATTGGCTCGGTCGATGCCTTTGCCGACATTCCCGATGAAACTTGGGCACGCGTGCTCAATGTCAACTTGAACGGCGCTTTTTATTGCGCCCGTCAAACTGTTCGCGCCATGCAAAAAACGAGCACCCGCGGCGCCATCATCAATGTGGCCAGCACGGCTGCCGCATCGGGCGATGGCCCAGCCCACTACTGCGCCTCCAAAGCAGCCCTCATGGGTTTGACCCGCAGCATGGCCAAAGAATTGGCGTCACAAGGCATTCGCGTCAACACCTTGGTGCCCGGCCCTACCAACACCCCCATGATGCAAAGCATTCCCCAAGAATGGACCGATGCCATCATCAAAGGTGTGCCGATGGGCCGCATGGCAGAGCCTGAAGACATTGCCGCCGTGGCCCTGTTTTTGGCCAGCGATGACAGCGGATTTGTCACAGGCCAAAACGTGGCCGTGAATGGTGGTAGCGCGTTTCTTTAAGGATTCAACACATGACACACGGAAGACTTCAAGACAAAGTGGCGTTCATTACGGGCGCAGGCACTGGCATTGGTGCGGCCACCGCCATTCGTTTTGCACAAGAAGGTGCCAAGGTGGTGATTTGCGGCAGACGCGCAGAGCCCTTGAACGAAGTGGTTCAACAAATTACACAAGCAGGCGGTAAAGCAGAAGCGGTTCAACTCGATGTCAGCAATGAAGCAGCGTTTTGTGCAGCTTTAGAAGCCGTGGTGAAGCGCCATGGCAAGCTGGACATTTTGGTCAACAACGCCATGGCCTACAGCTGGGGCGCTTTAGAATCTACCTCCACCGCCGATTGGCACAGCAATTTTTCCACCTCCGTTGATGGCACCTTTTGGGGCACCCGTGAAGCCATGAAGTGGATGAAGCCCCACGGCGGATCCATCATCAATTTGTCGTCCATCTGCGGTGTTTTAGGCACAGCTTGGATGGCCGGCTATTCAGCGGCCAAAGCTGCCATCATCAACTTCTCGCGTGCAGCCGCTGCTGAAGGTGCCGCCAGTGGCATTCGTGTGAATGTGGTCATTCCAGCCGTGGTTGAAACACCCGCCACAGCTGGCATGTTGTCCGATGCTGCGTCCCGTCAAAATACGGAGAAGCTCATTCCCATGGGCCGCGTCGGCCAACCCGAAGAATTGGCCAACGCCATTTTGTTTTTGGCCAGCGACGAAGCCAGCTACATCACCGGTGCTGCATTGCCCGTGGATGGGGGTCGGTCGGCTGTGTTGGTCACTGCGCTTTAAGTTTTAGAAAGTCCCTTATGTCTTGGCCCGCCACCTTAGAAGAACGCATTGACCGACTTGAATCCATTGACGCCATCCGTCAGTTGGCTGGTAAATATTCTTTGTCATTGGACATGCGCGACATGGACGCTCACGTCAATTTGTTCGCCCCCGACATTCGGGTGGGCAAAGACAAAGTGGGCCGTGCGCACTTCAAAGCGTGGCAAGACCAAACCCTGCGCGATCAGTTCACAGGCACGTCTCACCACGTGGGCCAACACCTGATTGAGTTTGACGATGCCAACCATGCCACGGGCTTGGTGTATTCCAAAAACGAACACGAGTGCGGCGCAGAGTGGGTCATCATGCAAATGCTGTACTGGGACGATTACGAGCGCATTGACCAACAATGGTATTTCCGCCGTCGCCTGCCTTGCTACTGGTATGCCACTGACCTGAACAAGCCGCCCATCGGCGACATGAAAATGCGCTGGCCAGGCCGTGAACCCTACAACGGCACCTTCCACGATTTATTCCCCAGCTGGAACGAGTTCTGGGCCAAGCGCCCCGACAAAGACCAGTTGCCCGAAGTGGCAGCCCCCGCACCACTTGAACAGTTTCTGCGCAACATGCGCCGCGGCACACCCGCACCCAAAATGAGAGTGCGCTGAATGTCCAAACTTTTCCAGCCCTTGGTCCTGGGCGATTTGCATCTCAAAAATCGAATCGTGATGGCCCCCATGACGCGCAACCGCGCGGATGCACAGGGTGTGCCCAATGCCTTGATGGCCGAGTACTACGGACAACGCGGCGATGCCGGCCTGATTGTGGCCGAGGGCACCTGGCCCAGCGCCAATGGCCAAGCGTATTGCAGACAACCGGGCATTGCCACCGACGAACACATCAAGGGTTGGCAAGAAGTGACCGCTGCAGTGCATGCCAAGGGCGGTCTGATCGTGCTGCAAATCATGCACGGTGGCCGCATTGGCAGCCATCACATCAAAGCCGCGGGCACGGAAACAGTGGCGCCCAGTGCCTTGCTGGCCGCAGGTGAGGTGGTGACAGACAACGCAGGCATGCAACCCTATGACATGCCGCGGGCCCTTGAAACGCATGAAGTCAAAGCCATCGTGCAAGAACATGCGCAAGCGGCACGCAATGCGCGCGCGGCAGGCTTTGATGGCGTCGAGTTGCACTGCACCAGTGGCTATTTGCCCATGCAATTCTTATGCTCTGGCACGAATTTAAGAACGGACGAATACGGCGGTACCGCAGCCAATCGCGCACGTTTTGCCATTGAATGTTTACGCGAAATGGGCCAGGCCATTGGCGCTGGCCGCGTGGGTTTGCGCGTCAATCCGGGCAATACCTATAACGACACCAGCGATGAGAATTCCGCACAAACACACATCGAACTGATGCAGCAAGCTGCCAAGTTGCAATTGGCTTATTTGCATGTCATGCGCGCCCCGCTGCCTGAAATTGATGGGTTCGCCATGGCGCAAACCCATTTTGGTGATCGCCTCATTTTAAATGACGGCTTCACCCCCGAAAACTCCGAAGAAGCCTTGCACCATTTTGAACATGCCGCCCTTTCCTACGCGCGACATTTCATTGGCAATCCCGATTTGGTTCATCGGCTTCATAACGGCCACCCCTTGAACCGTTTTGACCGCAAAACGCTCTACACACCGGGTGCAGCTGGCTACACCAGTTACGAGCCGCACCTCGCCTGAGTTTTCGCTCTTGAGAACAGGCCTGATCTTGCTCAAGCGGCGAAATGTTTAGTCTCAACGGACGATGCTTCAGCCCCCCTGTTTCAACAAAATCTCAGCATGTGTCGCTAATTGTTGAAAGCTGGGTGAACCAATCATGATGAAAATTGCTGGACTGGCCTATGTGGTAGCCGAAACCACCGACTTGAACCGCTGGAAAACCTATGCACAAGAGGTTTTGGGCATGATGACTGCGCCAGCTCCCGACGGCGGCCTGTATGTGCGCATGGACGACCGTCAATTTCGCTTTGCCATTCAGTTGGGTGCCAGCGACGCCTACTTGGTATCAGGCTGGGAAGTCAGCCAGCAATCAGACTTTGAGGACGCATTGAAGGTTCTTCAAAAAGCCAAAGTCGATTTTCAAATGGGCGATGCCAAGCTGTGCCAACTGCGTTGCGCACAACAAGTGGCACAGTTCAAAGACCCCTCTGGCAATCGCCATGAACTAATTTGGGGCTTTAAGTCAGATTTTGTGCAATTCGCATCGCCCGTGGGTGTATCCGGTTTTGTGACGGGCCATATTGGTATGGGCCATACCGTTTTGCCTGCTCCTGCCTTTGAAGAAACAGTCAAGTTCTGCACCGATGTCATGGGCTTTGATTTGTCCGATCTGTTTAACTTCCAACCCGCTGGCCCTGATGGACCCAGCCTGCCCATTCACTTTTTCCATTGCAACAACGGTCGTCACCACAGCTTGGCTTTGGCCGGCTTTCCCGTACCCAGTGGCTGCGTCCATGTCATGGTGGAAGTCGAAAGTGTTCCCGAAGTGGGACGTGCACTCGATCGCATGTTGGCCCACAAGGTGCAACAAACGGCCACTTTGGGTCAACACACCAATGACAAAATGATTTCCTTTTACATGCGCAGCCCCTCCAATTTTGACATTGAGTACGGCTTTGGCGGCGCAGTGGTTGATTGGCAAGAACACATTGCGCATGAGTTCACACGTGTCAGTCTGTGGGGTCACGACTTCAGTGTTTCTCAAGCCGTATTGGCAGACAAGAAAGAATAATTTTCAATGGCAAACAAGCAAACGAGTGCTGCCCAAGTGGTGGCGCAAATCAAAGATGGCATGACCATCGGCATTGGTGGTTGGGGACCGCGTCGCAAACCCATGGCTTTGGTGCGAGAGCTGTTGCGCAGTCCCGTCAAAGACCTGACCGTGGTGTCCTACGGCGGCGCCGATGTCGGCATGTTGTGCGCGGCAGGCAAAGTTAAAAAACTCATCTTCGCTTTTGTCTCATTGGACTTCATTCCACTTGAGCCCTATTTTCGTCAAGCCCGCCAAAGCGGTGCCATTGAAGTCATGGAAATTGACGAAGGCATGATGTTGCTGGGTTTGAAAGCAGCCGCCATGCGCGTCCCCTTTATTCCAACACGCGTGGGTTTGGGTACAGATGTGCTCACGCGCAATCCGCAGCTCAAACTGATCGACTCGCCCTATGACAACAAACAATGGGTGGCCATGCCGGCCTTGCCCTTGGACGTTTCACTGATTCACGTTGACCGCGCCGATGCTCGCGGTGTCTGCCAAATTAAAGGGCCCGACGTTTACATGGACGAGTTTTATGCGCGCGCAGCTAAGCAATGTTTTGTCAGTTGCGATGAGCTGGTCGACAGCAGCTATTTTGAAAATCCAGACGAAGCGCGTTATGTGTTGTGGGAGCGTACCCAAACCACTGGCGTGGTGCATCAACCGGCCGGTGCGCATCCCACCTCTTGTGCACCTTTGTACGGCTTTGATGTGAAACACTTCAAAGCCTATGTGGCCAGCGCCAAAGAACCTGGCGGCTGGGACCAATACGCCGCGCAATATGTGCATTGCACAGAAGCGCAGTACCTTGAACAAGTGGGCGGCCTTGACGCTGTTCACAAGTTGCCCCTTCCCGTGTTTTAAGAAGGCACACCATGAGCGAAATTTCTTTGGTGGACCGCATCATTTGTGCAGCCTCTGCCGCTTGGAAAGATGACGGCGAAGTGTTGGCCACAGGCATTGGCATCGTGCCGCGTTTGGCTGCATCGCTTTGCATGCTGACCCACAACCGTGATTTGATGATGACGGACTCAGAGGCTTGGCTGATGCAAGAGCCTGTGCCTGTAGGGCCACGCGGCGACTACGTCATGAAGCGCGAAAGCTGGATCGGCTTTGCGCGAATTTTTGACAACGTATGGAGTGGCAAGCGCCATGCCATGGTCGGTCCTACGCAGATCGACAAGTTTGGACAAGCCAATATTTCCATGATTGGCAGCGATTACCAAAAACCCAAATCCATGATGCTGGGGGTACGTGGTTTTCCTGGCAACTCCATGAACCATGCCAATTCATTTTTTGTGCCCAATCACAGCACCAAAGTCTTTGTCAGCAACGAAGTCGACATGGTGGCTTCCGCCGGTTACAACCCTGCGCGCTTGGCCAAAGGCTGGGACTTGAGCGACATTGACATTCGTTGGGTTTTGACCAACCTGGCCATCCTTGACTTTGGCGGGCCCGCACATCAAATGCAAGTGCGTTCATTGCACCCTGGCGTGACGCTTGCACAAGTGCAAGAAGCCACGGGTTTTGAATTGCATGTACCTGCGAATGTGGCCGTCACAGCCGATCCAAAGGCAGAACAGTTGGCCTTGTTGGCCAAATTGGATCCGCACAATCTTCGAGCCACTGCACTGGGATAAACACCATGACGCACTCTGACCCCGGCGACCAATTCGTAAAACGTGAAGACAATGCTGTCTACGAAACGCAAGAACCCGTTTTGTATTCAGTGGCTGAAGGTGTGGCCACGCTCACCATGAATCGGCCCGATTTTCACAATGTCCAAAACTCGCAGATGACGTATGCGTTGGATGCAGGCTTTCGACGGGCCGTCGACGATGACAGCGTCAAGGTCATTGTGCTGCGAGGTGCTGGCAAACATTTCAGCGCGGGACACGACATTGGCTCGCCAGGTCGTGACATCAACAAGCCGTTTGAGCGCCAAACTTTGTGGTGGGATCACACCAACAAACCGGGCGCCGAACAATTGTTTGCGCGCGAGCAAGAGGTCTACTTGGGCATGTGCCGCCGTTGGCACGACATTCCCAAGCCCACCATTGCCATGGTGCAAGGCGCCTGCGTGGCGGGCGGCCTGATGCTGGCTTGGGTTTGCGACTTGATCATTGCCAGCGACGACGCATTCTTTCAAGATCCCGTGGTGCGCATGGGCATACCGGGTGTTGAATACTTTGCACATGCGCACGAGTTGAACCCCCGCATTGCCAAAGAATTTTTGTTTGTGGGCGATCGCATGAAAGCCGACAGGGCTTACATGATGGGCATGGTCAACCGCGTGGTACCTCGCGAAGAACTGGAAGCACAAACCTATGAAATTGCTGGCCGCATTGCCAAACAACCGCGCATGGGCTTGGCGCTGACCAAAACTGTCATCAACCGCGTGGAAGAGTTGCAAGGTCTGCGCACCACCATGGATGTGGCCTTTGGCTATCACCATTTTGCGCATGCACACAGCCAAGTACTGGGTGCTGGCCAACTGGGCGGGCACGACGCCAAGACCATGGCGCAAGCCAACAAAAAGGACGCCAAAGAATGAGTTCATCGCATGCATTGCGAACGCCCCTGTGTGATCTTTTAGGGTGCCCATATCCGGTGATCCAAACGGCCATGGGTTGGGTCGCGGGCTCATCATTGGTTGCAGCCACCACCAATGCCGGTGGCTTTGGTTTTTTGGCTGGCGCCACCATTCCTGCCGAAGAAGTTGAAACCGAAATTCTGCGTGTGAAAGACTTAACCGGTGACAAACCCTTTGGTTTGAACTTTCACATGTTTCAACCTAATGCCAATCAACTGTTGGATTTGGCCATTGAACACAAGATTCGCGCTATCAGTTATGGCCGTGGGCCAGACAAGAAAGTGATTGGCCGGCTGCGCGATGCAGGCATTGTTTGCATGCCCACTGTAGGCGCCTTGAAGCATGCGCAAAAAGCCATTGAGATGGGTGCCAACGCCATCACCGTTCAAGGCGGCGAAGGCGGCGGACACACAGGTTCCGTGCCCTCGACGGTATTGATTCCCCAAGTGGTCGATGCGGTCAAAGTACCCGTGATTGCCGCAGGCGGTTTCTACGATGGCCGCGGCTTGTTGGCAGCACTGTCCTACGGTGCGCAGGGCATCGCCATGGGCACACGTTTTCTCATGACCAGCGACTCCGGCATTCCGTCAGCCACCTTAGACCGTTATCTGCAAGCCAAAGACGCTGAAAAGATACAAATTTCTTATTTAGTCGATGGCATGCCGCAGCGCATGATCCCCAACGAATATTTGCAAATGTTGGAAAAGTCATCCCCCTTCAAACGTTTGCGCATTGCCGTGCAGTTGGCCTTGCAATGGAAAGCGCAAACCGGCATGACCACGCAACAAGCCTTGGCCATTTTGTGGAAGGGGTTCAGAGAAGACCCTGGCAGCACCGCCCAAAACGTCATGGCCGCCAATGCGCCCATGCTGTTGCAACGGTCCATGACCGACGGCAAACCTGAAGAAGGCGTGATGTCTTCAGGCCAAGTCGCGGCACTGATCAACCAGCTTGACTCTTGCGAAACAGTGATTCAAGGCATCATGCGCCAGGCCCAAGACAGGCATCTGGCCATCCAGCAATACAGTGGCCAAGCCGCTTAAGGATCGACACACATGACATCCCAATTTTTCACAGAATTGCATGCCAATGGCGTTGCTGAAATTGTGCTCAACCGCCCCCCCGTCAATGCATTGAACGCGGCAGGCTGGTATGGCTTGGCAGCAGAAATTGAAGCCCAAGGCAAACGAGCTGAAGTTCGCGTCATTGTGATTCGCGCAGAGGGCCGTGGCTTTTGCGCCGGCGTTGACATCAAAGAATTGGCCAGCAACGACAAATTGATTGTCGACGTGAACGCGGGCAACTACGCCACCTTCAAAGCCGTCCACCTCAACAAAGTTCCCGTCATTGCAGCGGTGCATGGTTTTGTTTTGGGCGGTGGCATTGGCATTTGCGGCGCTGCCGACATTGTGATTGCCGCCGACGATGCCAGCTTTGGCTTGCCCGAAGTGGACCGGGGTGCCATGGGCGGCGCGGCGCACCTGCAGCGCATGTTTGGCGTGCAAAAAACACGCTATCTGTTTTTCACAGGCGAGATGATTGGCGCCACTGAAGCTGCACGCTTGGGCGCCATTGAACGTGTGGTACCCCGCGCTGAATTGCGCGATACCGCATTGGCCATTGCCGGCAAAATTGCCGCCAAGAGCCCCGCCATGATTCGCATTGCCAAAGAAGCGCTGACGGGCATTGAAGATGGTAACCTCGAAGACAAATACCGCTGGGAACAAGGCTTCACTTTGCAAGCCTACATGAGCCCAGATTCCAATGAAACCCGTCAGGCATTTGTCGAGAAACGTGATGCCACGTTCTGAATGCCAAGGAGGTGAAAATGCAACTTGAATACACCCGCGAACAACATGCTTTCCGCGCCGAAGTGCGCGACTGGCTGCAAACCCACGTGCCCCGTGAGGCGTTTGCCAGTCACGACACCAAAGAAGGCTTTGAACAGCACCGTCATTGGGAAGCCACCTTGGCCGATGGCGGCTGGAGCAGCGTGACATGGCCCAAAGACTTGGGTGGCCGTGGTTGCGACCTGATTCAATGGCTTATCTTTGAAGAAGAATATGCAGCGGCCGATGCGCCCTTTCGCGTCAATCAAAACGGCATTCTTTTGCTGGGCCCCACTTTGATGGAATTTGGCACAGCTGCACAGAAGGCCAAGTTTTTGCCGCGCATGGCGCGCTGTGATGACATGTGGGCACAGGGCTGGAGCGAGCCCAATGCCGGATCTGACATGGCGGCCATCAGCAGCAAAGCCATTCGTGACGGTGATCATTATGTGTTGAATGGCCAAAAGACTTGGTCCACACGCGCCATTTTTGCCAATTGGTTGTTTGGCCTGTTCAGAAGCGATCCCACATCCTCAAGGCACCACGGCCTGAGTTATTTGCTGGTGCCATTGGATTCACCGGGACTGACCATCCGTCCCATCCAAGCCCTGAATGGCAAACAAGCCTTTGCAGAAATTTTCTTCGATGACGTTCGAGTTTCCGCAGACAACTTGCTTGGCGAAGAGGGTCAAGGATGGAACGTGGCCATGGCCACAGCAGGCTTTGAGCGTGGCTTGTTGCTTCGCTCACCAGCGCGCTATCAACGCACGGCACAAAAACTGATGCAACTTTATCGAAAGCATCAAGCCTCTGCCGATCGCGACCCTTCCATTCGCGAAGCGGTCATGCGTGCTTGGATGGGATCCGAAGCCTACAACTTGGCGTCGTATCACACCGTGGGCAAGGTCCAGCAAGGCATGCGCGTTGGCGCAGAAGCCAGCACCAACAAAATCTTTTGGTCTGAACTCGATTTGGAAATGCACGAAACCGCCATGCGAATTTTGGGACCGCGTGCTGAATTGTGTGACGACCCAGAATCGCATGAATGGCTGGAGGGCTTTCTGTTTGCGCAAGCTGGCTCGATCTATGCCGGCAGCAATGAGATTCAGCGCAACATCATTGCTGAGCGCTTGCTTGGCTTGCCGAAAAATTAAGGAGGCTGATCATGAACTTCACTTTCAATGAAGACCAGAACGCCTTGCGCGATTCCATCAGCCGCTTTTTGATGGTCGAGGCTGCGCCTGAAAAGCTGCGCGCCATTTGGCAAACCGATGCAGGCCGGTCTACCGAACTTCGAAGCAAATTGGCCGAGCAAGGCATCACGGCCTTGTCCGTGCCTGAAGCATCGGGTGGATTGGGCCTGGGCGATGTGGACTGGTCCTTGATGAACCAAGAGTTGGGCTATTTTGGTATTCCCGACTCTTTATCAGACACCGCCTACTTGGCCACGGGTTTGTTGTCTGCTTTGCCCGATCAGCACCCCTTGCGCGAAAAATGGTTGCCCCTGATTGCAGATGGCTCGGTGCGAATTGCTTTGGGTCACCCTGTGAACCCCTGGGTGGCCGATGCCCATTTGGCAGACCTGCTGCTGTTGGCGCATCCCACCCCAGGTGGCACAGAATGGCATGCACTGACACCCGACCAAGTCAATGCGGAGGCATGCCCCAGCATTGATGCTTCCAGACGCTTGGCCACTGTCACATGGCAGCCCACCGATGTAAGCCGCATTGCGGATGCATCGACGGGTCAAAAGTTGGCGGACGATTTGTTAGACCGCGGCGCTTTGGGTGTTTCAGCGCAACTTCTGGGTTTGGCACAACGCATGCTCGACTTAACCGTCGACTACGCTGCACAGCGCAAACAATTTGGCAAACCCATCGGTTCCTTCCAGGCCGTGAAACACCAACTGGCAGACATCGTGACCAAAATTGAATTTGCCAAACCCGTGCTGTATCGCGCGGCCAATGCATTGGCGCAATCAGAAGCCCAAAGGTCTGTGCGCGTGTCTCACGCCAAAATTGCCTGCGCCGATGCAGGCTGGTTTGCAGCGCGCAAAGCCATTCAGGTGCATGGTGCCATGGGCTACACCTGGGAAGTCGATTTGCAAATGTTCATGAAGCGCGCCTGGGTCTTGGACGCAGCTTGGGGCGACCGTGCCTTCCACAAACAAAGGCTGGCCGATGCCCTCATGCGCGACGACAGCCTCATGGGGCCCGGCGCCACTTTCAACACATCTCTTTAAGACGGATTTCTCATGGCAGAAGCTTTCATTGTTGACGCATTGCGTTCACCCACTGGCAAACGCAATGGGTCCTTGGCCCAAATTCATGGCGCCGATTTGGGCGCTCATGTCATCAAGGGCATCGTCGAACGCAATGCCATACCAGCAGCCGACTACGACGATGTCATTTTCGGTTGTGTCGATACCATTGGCGCCTTGGCCGGTGACATTGCCAGAACCTCATGGCTGGCCGCCGGCATGCCCTTGAATGTGCCTGGCACCACCATTGATCGTCAGTGTGGCTCATCTCAGCAAGCCGTTCATTTTGCCGCGCAAGCGGTCATGAGTGGCACGCAAGATGTGGTGTTGGCAGGCGGCGTTCAAACCATGAGTCGCATCCCGATTGGTTCTGCCATGTTGGCCGGTCAGCCCTTGGGCTTCACCACGCCCTTCGCTGAAAGCCAAGGTTGGCAAGCCCGTTTTGGCAATGCACCCGTCAATCAGTTTTATGCTGCGCAAAGAATTGCCGATCATTGGCACATCAGTCGTGAAGACATGGAAGCCTTTGCCAAAGAAAGTCATGACCGTGCTTTGCGCGCCATATCAGAAGGTCGCTTCCAACGTGAAATCTTGCCCTACGGTGACTTTGCCATGGACGAAACTGCACGCGCCAGCACCTTGGAAAAATTGGCCACACTGCAACCCGTAGATCCCACCTATCCCAAAATCACCGCAGCCGTTTCAAGCTCAACGTGCGATGCCGCTGCAGCTGTTTTGGTGGTCTCTGAAGCCGCGCTGAAAAAATACAATTTAAAACCGCGTGCCCGCATTCACCACCTGAGTGTGTTGGCAGACGATCCCATTTGGCATTTGACGGCCCCCATCCCAGCCACAGCCCATGCTCTGAAAAAAGCAGGCATGAAAATCGAAGACATTGATTTGGTTGAAATCAATGAAGCCTTTGCGTCCGTGGCCATGGCGTGGCTCAAAGAAACCCAATTTCCGCACGAACGCACCAATGTCAATGGCGGTGCCATTGCCTTGGGTCACCCATTGGGTGCCTCTGGCGTCAAGCTCATGACAACCCTGTTGCACGAACTTGAAAGAACCCAAAAACGTTTTGGCCTGCAAACCATGTGTGAAGGCGGCGGTCAAGCCAACGTCACGATCATTGAGAGACTTTGAGTTATGCGCATTTGTGAACAACGAACCGTCATCATCACGGGCGCAGGTGGCGGTTTAGGCCGTGCCTATGCCTTGGCTTTTGGCCAAGCAGGTGCCAACGTCGTCGTCAATGACATTCGATTAGAGGCGGCGGAGCAAGTGGCCGCGGAAGTCAAGGCCGCTGGTGGCCAAGCCTTGGCCAATCAAGGTGACATCACCAGCATGGCCGGCGCGCAAAGCATTGTGGACGCCGCAGTGGCAGCATTTGGCGAGGTCCATGTGTTGGTCAACAACGCCGGTATTTTGCGCGACCGCATGTTCATTAGCCTTAGTGAGGAAGACTGGGACTTGGTGATGAAAGTCCACCTGAAAGGTCACTTCTGTTTGGCCAATATTTTGGGAAGGCGTTGGCGCGATGCCGCAAAAGCCGGCCACAAAATTGAAGCGCGCATCATCAACACCAGTTCGGGTGCTGGCCTGCAAGGCTCCATTGGCCAGTCCAATTATTCGGCGGCCAAAGGTGGCATTGCATCGCTCACTTTGGTCCAAGCGGCTGAAATGGCGCGCTATGGCATTACGGTCAATGGCTTGGCGCCAGCGGCGCGCACGTCCATGACCGAGAGCGCCATGCCCGATGTCGTCAAAGCACCTTCCGACGGTAGCTTTGACGCCTGGGCGCCCGCGAATGTGGCGCCTTTGGTGGTGTGGTTGGGCAGTCTGGAGTCTTCACATGTGACAGGTAAATTGTTTGAATCGCAAGGCGGCCGCATCTCCATGTGCGATGGCTGGCGAACAGATGCCACACTGGACAAAGGCGCACGCTGGCAAGCTGAAGAGTTGGGTGCCATCGTGAACCAATTGATTGCACAGGCCACGCCTGCTCAAAAAGTCTGGGGTACTTGAAATGACACACCTGCCCTTGCCAGAATTTGAGGGCTGGGATGCCACTGAGATGGCTGCACTGTTGCGGACGGGTCAAGTCACACCGCTGGAAGTGTTGGAGGCAGCTCAACACAGAGCCCTTGCGCGTGCCAACATCAATGCCATGGCCATGTTCCATGACGACATGGCCCACGACAAAGCGTTGCGACTTTCTCAATACGCGCAAACGCAAAGAGATTCCGAAACTGAAAAAGCAGCGCTGTGGGGTGTGCCCTTTGCGCTCAAAGATTTGGGCGTGGGTTTGAAAGGCACCATCACCACGCATGGTTGCGCATTTTTCAAAGACACAGTGGCCGACTTTGATTCCACTTTGGTACAACGCTACTTGGCGGCAGGTCTGAACATCTTTGCCAAAACAACATCGCCAGAATTTGGTCAAACGGCCACCACCGAGTCCAAACTTTTTGGCAACACACTGAATCCTTGGAACTTGAGCCTCAGTGCAGGCGGCTCCTCTGGTGGTGCAGCAGCAGCCGTGGCTGCAGGCATATTGCCCGTGGCCCATGCCAGCGATGGCGGCGGCTCCATTCGAATTCCTGCATCACACTGCGGCTTGTTCGGCCTCAAGCCCAGTCGAGGCCGCATTCCCATGGGCCCCAACTCACTGGAAGGCTGGATGGGATTGTCTTGTCAGCACGTCATCAGCCGCAGCGTTCGTGACAGCGCTTTGCTGTTGCAATTGACGCAGGGTGATGAATCAGGCACACGCACCAGCCCTGGCCACGCCTACAAAGGCAACGCAATCAAAATGCGCCCCCTCAAAATTGCGTTGATGCTCAACAACCCCTTTGGTGCCCCTGTGCATCCCAACTGTTTGGCCGCCGCGCAAGCCACTGCTAAGCTTTGTGAATCTTTGGGACACCACATCGACATCGCGCAACCCGTGTTGGCTGTTGGCGACATGTTTGGCGGCATGGGCGTTGCCACCGCCACGGGCATGTTGACCCAAGTGCAAGCGCGTGAAGCCGCTTTGGGCCGCAGTGCGCGCGAAGATGAATTTGAAGCATTGAATTGGCGCAGCCTGGAACTGGCCAAACAGTTCACCGCCTTGCAAGTTTTCAAAGCTCGCGCCGCCTTTGACCAAGCTGGCAGGGCCATTGATTTGTTCTTGGCTGACTACGACTGCATCTTGTCGCCCGTCACTGCGGCACCGCCGCCTGCCATCGGCGCCATGACCTTGAATCAGCCCTACGAAGATTTTGTCAAAGTGGCCATGATGGCCTCGCCCTTCACTGCGTTGTTCAACATGAGCGGCCATCCTGCCATGTCCGTTCCCTTGCATTGGAATGCCGACAACATCCCTGTGGGAACGCAGTTCGCAGGTCGCTATGGCGATGAGGACACTTTGTTGGCCTTGGCCTTCCAACTGGAACAAGCCGCACCTTGGAAAGACAAGCGACCCAAGGTCTCATGATGGACTTGCGACTCACCCACGAACAGCAACAGATCGTTGAAAGTGCTGAGGCTTTTTTAGGTAAAGCCAGCACCATGGCCAAGGTCAGACTGCACACGCAATCGATGGCGCCCATGGACGACAATTTATGGTCCGCCATGGCAGATTTAGGTTGGTGCGGCGTGCACTTGCCTGAAGCGTTAGGTGGCTTGGAACTCGACTGGATGAGCTTGTGCTTGTTGCAAGAACAAATGGGTCGACACTTGGCGTGCGTGCCATTTTTTGACAGTGTGGTCTTATCAGCAAGCGCCTTGAAAATACGCGCAATACATCCCTTGGCAAAACACTGGCTTGAGAAAATTGCACAAACCTCCTGCGTTGCCGCCATGTCACTCAATGGTGAACATGCGCAGGCCACGCCAAACGACAAAGGCTGGCAACTGACGGGCACATGGCGAGAAGTAGGGTCCGCACACATGGCGCAGTTGCTTCTGTTGCCTGCACAAACACCCACGGGCGAAACTGTGTTGTTCGCACTGACTCCTCAGTGCGAACATCTGAATATCAAACCGCAAACCACCTTGGACCGAACGCGTTGCATGGCGCAAGTTCATGCCCTGGGTGTCGACGTTTCAGTTGACCAATGTCTAGCCCAAGGGCAAGACGCTGACGCGTTGCTTGCTGAAGTCAAATACTTGGGCGCCATTGGTTTGGCGGCAGAACAAGTCGGTGTGGCCCAAAGGTGCTTGGACATGGCCTTGGCTTATGTGCTGGAACGTCAACAATTTGGCCGCCCCATTGCCAGCTTTCAAGCCATCAAACACCGCTGCGCGCAGATGTTGGTGGAAGTCGAAAGTGCGCGCTCTGCCGTGTATGGCGCCGCCTGCATGGCCGACACGCAACCCGATCTTCAAATACTGATGGTGAACGCAGCGCAAGCGCGCATCACCGCCACCCAAGCCTCCCAATTTTGTGCCCGAGAAAATTTGCAATTGCATGGCGGCGTTGGCTTTACCTGGGAATATGACCCGCACTTTTTCTTGCGACGTGCACAGGCTTCAAGCCAACGTTTAGGTGCAGTTGCTGAGTGGCTTGAAGATGTTGCCGCCGTTTACGATGAACACTCATGAACGCCACTGAATCCAAAGAAGACCGCCAATTTCGCGACAGCATTCGCGAATGGATGGCCGAGCACTTGACGGGTGAGTTTGAACCCCTGCGCCACGCCAATGGTTTGGGCTCGCCTGGCTACACGGCCGATCTGGCCAAACGCTGGGAGCAAGAACTGGCCAAAGGCGCTTGGACGGGTTTGAGTTGGCCCAAAGCCTACGGGGGACGTGAGTTGTCTCTGGCGCAACAAATGATTTTTCACGAGGTCTATGTGCAGTGCGGTGGACCTGGCCGCTTGGGACACATTGGTGAGACCTTGCTGGCACCCACCCTGATGGCGTTTGGCACCGAAGCGCAAAAAAATCAATTTTTACCAGGTATTTTGAAGGGCACCACCTATTGGGCACAGGGCTACTCCGAGCCGGGTGCGGGTTCAGATTTGGCAGGTGTGCAAACACTCGCCAAGCAAGACCCGACAACAGGTGAATGGGTGATCGATGGTCAAAAAGTTTGGACTTCTTGGGCCCACGAATCCGATTGGATTTTTGTTTTGGCGCGTTGCGAGGCCGGTTCCTCAAGGCACCATGGTTTGATCTTTTTGTTGGTGCCCTTGAAGCAAGCAGGCATCACCTTGCAACCCATTCGTCAAATCACGGGGGAAGCAGAATTCAATGAAGTGTTTTTGGATGGCGCTCGAACCGCTTCAAGTTGTGTGTTGGGTGAACCTGGTCAAGGTTGGGCCGTGGCCATGTACTTGCTTCACTGCGAACGCGGCGCCTCCACCTTGGGTCAACAGGCGCATTTTCAAAATGAGCTGAACACCCTGATTCAAGTGGCCCAACACAATGGCGCCATGCAACAGCACGACATTCGCCAACGCATCGCCCGCGCCATTTTGGGCTTGCAGACCCTGCGCTACCACGCGCTGAGAACTTGCGGTGACAACGCACCGGCCAGGGCCAGCAGCATCAGCAAATACACTTGGTCCAACTGGCGGAGGTCCTTGGGTGAATTGGCCATGGATGTGCTGGGTGTTGAAGGCAACATCCAAAGCACCGATGCCGATCAAACCGCCCTGCAACGTTTGTGGCTGGTCAGCCGGGCTGACACCATTTATGCGGGCAGCAACGAAATTCAACTCAATTTGATGGCGGAGCGCGCCCTGCAGATGCCGAAATAAGGCGGCCTCTTTGACGCCAAGCTTTATCGTCCAAGCAGACGATGCCCTTTGAAGCCGTTTTGCGCATCATGGGCGCTATCCCATGACACTGGTTTTCCCATGAAAAATCCTCCTGACTATGTTCCTGGCCACGGCCTGTTGCGCGGCAAATCTGTGTTGGTTACCGCGGCCGCTGGCGCCGGCATTGGCTTTGCAGTGGCCAAGCGGGCTGCTGAAGAAGGTTGCCGTGCGTTGTTTATCTCGGATGTGCATGAAAGGCGCCTGAACGAAGCCGTTCAAACCTTGCAAAAAGAGACGGGCCTGCAAGCCATTTACAGCCAACTCTGCGACGTCAGCCAAGAGTCTCAAGTTCAAGCCCTGATTGACCAAGCCAACCAAACCATGGGCGGCATTGACGTTCTGGTCAACAACGCGGGCCTGGGCACCAGCAAAAAAATTGTCGACATGGCCGACGAAGAATGGGACAAGGTGATTGGCGTCACGCTCACCGGTACTTTCAGAGTCACACGTGCCGCCCTCAAGGTGATGCAGCCGCAAGGCAAAGGTGTCATTGTCAACAACGCCTCCGTTTTAGGATGGCGGGCCCAAACCGAGCAAGCCCATTACGCAGCAGCCAAGGCTGGCGTGATGGCCCTCACGCGATGTGCGGCGCTAGAAGCCGCTGAGTTTGGTGTGCGCATCAATGCTGTGGCCCCGTCCATTGCCATTCACGCGTTCCTGAAAAAATCGGCCTCTGAAGAATTGCTCAATCAATTGTCAGAAAAAGAAGCGTTTGGCCGCGGTGCCGAGCCCTGGGAAGTGGCCAACGTCATGGTCTTTTTGGCCAGCGATTACTCGTCCTACATGACGGGTGAAGTGGTCTCTGTCAGCTCGCAAAGGGCTTGAGCCATGACCTGCTCTTCTGCGCCAACTTTATGCCTTGATTCGGCAGCCTCCGCCATGGCGGCGGTGGGCCAGGACTTAGGGGTCACTGACTGGATCACCATCACCCAAGAGCGCATCAACACCTTTGCCGAAGCCACGGGGGATCACCAATGGATTCACGTTGACCCTGAACGCGCGAAAGAAGGTCCCTTTGGCGCCTGCATTGCGCACGGTTTTCTCACATTGTCATTGGCCAATTTGTTTTTGCCGCAACTGGTGCAATACGAGCGTCTCAAAATGGGCGTGAACTATGGCTGCGACAAAGTTCGATTTCCCTCACCCGTGTTGGTCAATTCGCGCGTGCGCGGACGAGGTCAGGTGTTGTCCGCCGAAATGATCAACAACAACGGCGTCCAAGTGGTGGTCAGCATCAGCGTCGAAATTGAAGGCGCCAGCAAACCCGGTTGCGTGGTCAACACCATCAGCCGACTTTATTTTGAATGAGAAGAATGTCATGAACACACAAGAAGCCGTCATTGTTTCAACTGCTCGCACCCCCATTGGTAAAGCCTATCGCGGTGCATTCAACGACACTGAAGCGCCAGTTTTAGGCGGTCATGTCATTCGCCATGCGCTGGAAAAAGCTGGCGTTGAGGGCCATGAGGTGGACGATGTCATTTTGGGCATCGCCGCGCAGCAAGGTAACCAAGGTTACAACTTGGGACGCCTATGCTGTTACACCGCTGGGCTGCCCGACAGCGTGGGCGGCATGACCATTGACCGCATGTGTGCCTCGGGTTTGATGAGCATCGCCACGGCCGCCAAAGGCATCATGACCGGCGAGATGAACATTGCGGTGGCAGGCGGCTTGGAATCTATTTCCTTGGTCCAAAACAAATACAAAAATGGCCACCGCGCGCAATCCAAGTCGGTGCTGGACGTGATGCCCACGGCCTACATTCAAATGATTGAAACGGCAGAAATCGTCAGCCAACGCTACGGCATTTCTCGCGAAGCACAAGATGCCTATTCATTGCAAAGCCAGCAACGCACGGCCAAAGCGCAACAGGCGGGCTTGTTTGCGCATGAAATCGTGCCCCTCACGACTCAAAAACAATTGTTTGACAAAGAAGGCAATGTCACGGGCAGCGAAACTGTGACCTTGCAACTAGACGAAGGCAATCGTGCCGACACCTCCTTGGAAAGCTTGGCCAAACTCAAGCCCGTTTGGAAAAATGGCCAATGGGTGCCAGAAGGCGCTTTCATCACAGCGGGCAATGCGTCCCAGTTGTCCGATGGTGCATCCGCCTCCGTGCTGATGAGTGCCGCGGAAGCCAAGCGTCGCGGCCTGGCGCCTTTGGGCACATACCGCGGCGTGGCTGTGGCCGGTTGCCGCGCCGACGAAATGGGCATTGGCCCTGTTTACGCTATTCCCAAATTGTTGAAAAACCATGGCTTGAGCGTGGCCGACATTGGCTTGTGGGAAATCAACGAGGCCTTCGCTTGCCAAGTGATTCACTGCCGCGACACCTTGGGCATTGATGACAACAAACTGAATGTGAACGGCGGCGCCATTTCTATTGGCCACCCCTTTGGCATGTCGGGCGCCAGATTGGTGGGCCATGCTTTGCTGGAAGGCAAGCGCCGGGGCGTACGTTATGTAGTTGTCAGCATGTGCATTGGCGGCGGCATGGGCGCAGCCGGTCTGTTTGAGGTCAATTAAGCACCCAATTTGCAAGGCCAAGGCGGGTCGTTATACTCGTTCCCAGCCTTCAAACAAACAGCCAAGCTGTCGCAATGCCAGACAAAAAATCCATGAATCGCACCGGGATCTCCATGACTCAGGAGTTCCTGAGCCATATTTTGGGTGCCATTTACGATGCGGCGCTGGATGAGGCGGGCTGGGTCAGTTGCCTAGAGACCATTCGAATTGGGTTTGAAGGCAACTACGCTTCTCTGATTGTCAGAACCGAAACCACCGAAGACATTGGTTTGATCGTCTCTGCCGGCATCAACCAGTCCAACCTTGACCCTGGCAATCCTTACATTGCCATGAGCCCTTTCACGGGCATGGTGCCTGATCAAATTGTGACCATCGCAGATGTCATCTCAGAGCGTGAATGGCGAAACTCAGATTACTACCAGAGTTACTGCAAACCCCAGGGCGTTTTCCATGTCTTGGCGGCAGACATCTCGACACGCAATGGTGGCGTGTACGGCCTTCGCATCACGCGGCCCGAAGACGCACCCGCTTTTACCAAGGCAGAAATTGATTTTTGCCAACTGCTGATTCCGCACATCAAACGTGCCTTGAACTTGCACCTGTCGATCAACGACGATCGCAAAGTCAGCTCCTTGTACAGCCAAGCCATGGCGCAACTGATGGTGGGCGTGGTCATCTTGGACCAAGACCGAGAGGTGCTGGAATGCAACCCCGCTGCCACCGCCATTTTGGAATCTCAGGATGGCCTGCGCGTGGTGTCCAAGCAGCTTGAAGCGGCATACACCAACGACAACAAAAAGTTACAAGCGCTCATTCAAGATGCCTTGGTCAAGAAAGTCGTCACCAAAGCTTCGCTGAACCAAGCCACATCCATCACGCGACCTTCTGGCCGTTTGGCGTGGGGCCTGATTGTTCAGCCCATCTCTTCTGACCAATGGACCGAAGGCAAGCAACGCCCCAGCGTGGCCATCTTCCTGCGTGACACCGAAGGGCGCGTCGACCCGCCAGTGCGTTTGGCCCAAGAGTTATTCCACTTGACGCCTGCTGAAACAGCCCTGGCCATTCAATTGGCCAATGGTTTGTCGCTCGAAGACGCCTCCGAAGTGCTGAACATTCGCCGCAACACCGCGCGCGCCCATTTGCGGTCCATCTTCTCCAAAACTGGCGTGCGCCGCCAAACTGAATTGGTTCGAATTTTCCTCAACAGCGTGGCCTGGTTGAGCGAAACCAACGATTGAAGCTGGCGCATTGCGCCCAAATTTCATTTTTAGTCTACTTGGACGATGGTTGTGCCAGCCACTCTGCGCACAATAGCCCACAACGCTTTCGCCAAAGGACATCATGGGACTCTCAGGAAAAGCTGCCGTTGTCGGCGCAGCACAATACAAACCAGAAAAGTACAGTACCGCGCCGCGCATGTTTCACCTGGAACAAGTGGCCGATTTGGCCACCCAGGCCTTGGAAGACGCAGGCTTGTCATTGGCCGACGTCGATGGCCTCATCACCTTGGGCCCACAGTTTCACGAAGCGGGCATGTTCATTCCCGCCATGGCCGGGGAATACTTGGGCACGCGTCTGAATTTTGCAGAAGTGGTTGACTTGGGTGGCGCCAGTTCTGTGGGCATGGTGTGGCGCGCGGCAGCGGCCATTGAACTGGGCATGTGCGATACCGTGGTGTGCGTCATTCCAGCGCGCATGGCGCCCACCGCACCCCATGACGACCACATTGCGGAAGTCATGAAAGCCTCACGCTTTGGCGGTCACAGCACACGCTTTGGCGCCCCCGAAGCTGAGATGGACTTGCCATACGGCCACATGGCCCAAAACACCGGCTACGCCATGATTGCGCAGCGCTACGCGTCCGTGCATGGTTATGACGCTGCGGCCTTGGCACGCATTGCTGTGGACCAACGCTTCAACGCTTGCCACAACCCACAAGCCATGTTTTACGGTCAGCCCATCACCGTGGACGACGTGCTGGCATCGCGCATGGTGGCCGAGCCTTTGCGCATGCTCGAAATTGTGATGCCCGTTGCCGGAGGTGGCGCTGTGGTGGTCACGCGCGATGACAATCTAAAGCGTTGCAAACATCGCGGTGTGCGCGTCATTGGTTGCGGCGAACATGTTCAATCCAAATCGCCCACTTATGCGGCCGACATGCTGGCCACCCCCATTGGTCCCGCTTCGCAACGTGCATTTGCCATGGCCAATTTAAAACCGGCCGACATGCACATGGCGCAAATTTACGACTGCTACACCATCACCGTCATGCTAACGTTGGAAGATGCAGGTTTCTGCAAAAAAGGTGAAGGTCTGCAATTTTTGCGCGATCACAATTTCACCTTCCAAGGCGACTTCCCCATGAACACCCACGGTGGTCAACTCAGCTTTGGCCAGACTGGCAGCGCGGGCGGTATGACGCAAGTGATCGAGGCCATCCACCAAATTCAAGGCCGCGCCGATGCGCGCCAATTGAAACGCCACGACCTGGCCTATGTCTCTGGCACCGGCGGTGTTATGAGTGAGCAAGGCGCTTTGATTTTGCAGGGAGCATGAGCATGACTTGGAACAAACCCCTGCCCCACCCCACCACCATTTCAGCGCCTTATTGGGAGGGCTTGAAAGCCCATGAAGTGCGCCTTCAACAATGCGACCACGGCCATTGGCTGTTTTTCCCTCGCACCCACTGCCCCACTTGCGGCTCACGCCAATTGGCATGGCATGCCGTCAGCGGTGAAGCCACGCTTTACAGCTTTACCGTCGCACGGGTTCCCACTTTGCCCGAGTTCACCGACGAGATGCCCCAGTTGTTGGCTGTTGTTGAATTGAACGAAGGCGTCCACATCAACACCACCTTGGTGGGCGTTGACCCCGCACAACTTCGCATTGGCCAACGCGTGCGCCCCGTGTTTGACGAACGTCCTGGCAGCGTCACTTTGTTGCGTTACACACCCATTGAATCCGCTCAAGCCATGGTGATCAGTGGCGATGGACCTGCCATGATTGAACCGGCGGTTGCCGCCCCACCTGTTCAGTCCTTGCGGCAAATCAATTGCAAAGATTTGGACGCCATGCAGTCGCTGGTGTCAGAAGAATTCTCAGCTTGGTCTAATCAAGTCGAAGTGACGCAAGACTTGATCAACCAATTTGCAGCACTCTCGGGTGACGACTATTGGATTCACACCGACCCCGTTAAAGCGCGTGCGGAAAGTCCGTTTGGCACCACCATTGCGCACGGCGCCTTGGTGCAAGTGTTAATCAGTCGCATGAAATTGCCACTGGACCATGAAGTGGTGGGTTACAACAACATCGTGAACTACGGCTCGGACCGTTTGCGCTTTCCTTCACCGGTGCCATCGGGCTGCCGAATTCACACGCGTTATCGCGTCAAGTCGGTTCAAGCTGTCAAAAGTGGCACCCAAGTGACGATGGAAATCAATGTCCATGTGGTGGGCCAAGATCGGCCTTCTGTGATCAATGATTTGGTCATGTTGTACATGTAATTTTTCAGCTGATTTTTTCAATTGATTCAACCCAAACAATTCATCGCCCATGACCACTAGCCCCTCCAATCGAGTTTTGTTTGCCTTCATCTTGTCCGCCAGTTTGGCATCGACCATTGGCGGACTGCCCTTCAATGTGTTGCCTGTCATGCTGGGCAGTTTGGCCGATTCATTCCAATTGGATGCCCAAACCACCGGCCTGATTGGCTCGATTTGTTTTGCCGGATATTTGGTGGGCACATTGGGTGCGCCCTTTTGGATGAACCGGGTCAACTGGCGCGTGCTGACCCTAGTGAGCGCCGTTGGCACCGCAGGTTCATTTGCTTTGAGCTCACAAGTCAGCACCCTGGAATGGTTGTTTGTGGTGTGGGCTTTGATTGGATTTTTCGCCTCCACCATGACCTGCTTGGGCATGCGAATTTTGTCTGACTTGCCCGACAAAGTGCGCGCCTTCGGCACCCGTCAAGGCGTTGAACTGTCGGTCACAGCGGCCGTCTTGTTTGCATTGCCACCGCTCATCATTTCTCAGTTCAAATACCCTGGCGCGGCTTTGTCATTGGCCGCGGTTGTGGCCGTTTTAAGCCTCTCTGCTTTTTGGGTTCCAACGGGTTCGCAGGCTGCCGAAGGCGACAACCCCGAAGCCCCTGCGGTAGGTGCTTATTTGCCATCCGCAGCATGGCGTTCATTGGCTTTGTTTTTCATCTTCTTGGTGGGCAACATTGGCCTGTGGGCTTTCCTTGAACGCATTGGCAGTTCACTGCAAATTGCGCCCGCCGAAATGGGAACCGTTTTTGCCGTGCTCAAATTGTTAGGGGGCGTCGCAGCCTTTTTCACAGCCGCCGTGGGTGAGCGGGTCGGCCCAACTCGCGCTGCATGGTGGGTGGTCGCGGCCGTTAGCCTCGGCTTGGTTTTATTGCACACCGCCACGGCATTTTTAGGATTCGCATTGGGTGCTTGGATTTGGGAATTTGCATTCACCTGCGGTTGCGTGTTTCATGCGGCCAGCATTGCGCGCAGTGACCCAAGCGGACGTGCCGTGATGTTGGTTCCAGCCGTCTTTGCCTTGAGCTCCATGGCAGGCCCTGGTCTGGCGGGGCAAATTGCGGCGGGCGGCAATTACTTGGGCCTTTTGGGTTTTGCTTTTGCATCAACCTTATTGCCCGCTTTGGTGAACTTCATTCGCCGGCCCGCCTGAAGTCAGTCTCAAGCCACGCTGTTGGCCTGCTTGAAGGCACCCCTTCAGGGTGCACTTCAAGCAAACTGAGGACATTCGCTTATTCAGCGAACCGAATGCTACAACCGCCCAAACCTTCAATGTGCATCGTGAAGTGATCACCTGCCACAGCGGTGACCAAGGGCGCTAATGAACCCGACAAAATCAGTTCGCCCGCCTTGAAGGGAATGCCAAATGCACCCAGGGTGTTGGCCAACCAAGCCACCGCTTCTGCAGGGTGCCCTTGCACGGCGCTGCCCAAACCTGATCCTGCTGGCGCATCGTTTTTCCACATTTGCATGGCGGCTGCGGCCAAGTCCAGTGCGTACGGATCGGTGTGCTGTTGACCCACCACAAACACACCACACGACGCGTTGTCCGCCACGGTGTCTTGGATTTTGATTTTCCAATCGTCGATGCGCGAGTCGACAATTTCAAAGCAAGGCGCGACCCACTCGGTGGCCGCCATGACTTGCTCGCGCGTGATGCCTGGACCTTTTAAATCGGCTTTCAACATGAAAGCAATTTCGCCTTCTGCTTTGGGTTGAATCAGACCTGTTTTTTTCATGGACACCGTTGCACCATCTTCACAATGCATGGCATCGGTTAAAAAACCAAAGTCGGGTTGAAACACCCCAAGCATGTCTTGTACAGGCTTGGAAGTCACACCAATTTTTTTGCCAATGACGCGCTCACCAGACGCCACACGGCGGTTTAGAAACTGCAAAGAAATGCCATAAGCATCTTCCACGGTGATGTCGGCAAATCGATTGGTGAAAGGCACCAAGGTGCGGCGCTCACGCAAGGCGGCAAACAAATCATCGCCCAATTGTTGAATCAATTCGGGGGTCATGGGCTTAGCCTTTCTGCAAAAAATCAATGCAGTTGCGATTGAACATGTCGCGGTGTTCCACTTGCACCCAATGGCCACAACGGTTGACCAACACCATGCGCGCTTGCGGGCAATGGTCCAGCAATTTGGTGGCGCCACCGACGGGGTTGAAGTGATCGTTGACGCCCCAGAATCCGAACACGGGGCACTTCAATTCATGCAGACGGTCGGTCAAATTGGGCACCTTCAAAACAGAGCGTGCTGCTTGCGTTTGCGTTGCTGCAATGGGCGCGCGTTCGTTGATGATCTCGTCTGTGAGCAAGCTGGGGTCAAACAACTGCATGGTCATGACAGCACGCATGGCCTCTGCGCCAGTTTTACCCGATTGGTAAATTTGGAACATGTTGGCAATACCAGGCATGGCCAAATAAGTGTCCAAGTCTTCGACGCCACCGGGGGCCATCAAGATGAGTCGGCTGACTTCGTCGGGGTACGCCAAGGCGTAACCCAGGGCCACCGCGCCCCCCAATGAATTGCCCAAGAGCGTGATGTTTTTCAAGCCCAGCGCATCGACCAAGCCTTTGACGCCCGCCACAAAGAAATCCAAATCGTATTGCGGAATATCAGGTTTGCTGGAAAGACCGTAACCCAACAAATCGGGCACGATGGTGCGATAACCCGCTTTGGCAAACTCTGGGTAGTTGCCTTTGAAGTTGCTGTAGCCACTGGCTCCGCCGCCCGCGCCGTGCAGGAAGATCACCACCTCGTCTTGTCCTTGCTCATGGTAGTGAATGCGTTGGGCAGCACCTGCGACAGGTGCAATGTCAACGTAGTGGCCTTCAGGGATGGAAAATTGATTTGTCATGGTGTGGTGGTTTCAATGTGTATTTGAATTCGAATTCGAATTTGAACGATTTACGCAGTGGCAGATTGCCACAACTTCGGCAGGCCAGGGTCGGTGGCAGATATCGCCTGCTTCAACAAGTTGCGCAAGGCAGCAGACTCGAGTTCGCCCATGCGAGACACCAAGTCGGCTTCAAACGATTTGGCTGCAGCCAAGACATGCAAGATGGCATCGCTGCCCTTGGCACTGAGTCGAAGACCGGCGCCATTGCTGAGGACTTCCAACAAACCGCGCTTCACCAAAGACTGGAGGGTGTTCGAACTGATGTCAACGCCCGTGTAAGCAATGTGCGCCACGATTTCTTCAGGTTTCAAAGGCTGCTTCACACTCAGCAGTGACAAGATAAAAAAGTCTGTGTCTGAAAGCTGACGCTGCGCCAATGTACCGCGCAAGCCATGCACAAACTGAAAGTGTGCGCGGCCAAACAAGTAACCCAACAAGTTTTCAGAATACGAGGCGCCTTCGATGTTCGAGGTGGGCTCTGTGGCAACTGGACCGGCTTTTCTGGCAGCCAAGGCATAACCCCCGGTGACATACAACAAAGGGGGGCGATTAGAACTGTCGTAATGGGTCACTTCGCCCACAAAAATGGTATGGTCGCCCCCTTCATATTGGAAGGCTGTACGGCATTGAAAGCGTGCGCTGCACCCTTGCAGCAAGGGTGCAGTGTTGCTGGAAACGTCTAAGTCCAAGCCCGCAAATTTGTCTTCACCTGCCTTGGCAAAGCGATTGGACAACTCTTCTTGTTCATTGGACAAAATGTGAACGTTCCAATGGGTGGTGCTGCTGAAAACTGGCAGACTGCGGGCCTTTTTGGCCAAACTCCACAGCACCATGGGGGGGTCTAACGATACAGAGTTAAAGCTATTAGCAGTAACCCCTACCAAGGTGCCGTCCTCGGCCTGTGCGGTCACGATGGTGACGCCCGTGGCAAACATGCCCAAGGCCTGTCTAAAGTCTTTCGGGTCAAATGGTTGTGCAGCTTTGTCCATGTCTTTTCCTGATCTAAGCACTCAGCTTGAATCGAGCCGAGCGAAATGAAATCCTTCACTCGGACTAGATTCGTCCATTCACCCTCAAATGCGGCGCCATACTGGCGCATGGGCTCCCATGTTTTAGTCTGATTGGACGATGATTGCAGCCCACTGGCGTGGGAATATCTGGATGTCTCGCGTTATTTTTTGCCATCTTGCATTCAACTATTTGCGCCCTCAAGGCGCACGGAGATTAAACATGGTTACGGTCAAGGATGATTATTTGACGCCCGAAGCGCTGGCCCTCATTGAGCGCGCTCAAAACATGGCACCGCGCTTGGCTGAACGCGCGCGCGCTGCCGAAGATGCTGGCTTGGTCCACCCAGAAACCATTGCCGAAATGCAAGAGGCTGGATTCTTCAAAGTTTTGCAGCCAAAGCGATGGGGCGGCTATGAAATGGACCCGCGCGTTTTCTATGCAATCCAAATGGAATTGGCCCAAGGCTGCATGGCCACCGCTTGGATTTATGGTGTGGTGGGCGTGCACAACTGGCAAATCCCCTTGTTCCCAGAACAAGCCCAACAAGATGTCTGGGGCAAAGATCCCATGACCTTGACAGCTTCAACCTACATGCCCGTAGGCAAAGCAGAGCCCGTCGAAGGCGGCTACAAGTTCAGCGGTCGCTGGAGCTGGAGCAGCGGCGTTGAGCACTGCGAATGGATTTTGCTCGGCGGCTTGCTGCCCAAAAAAGATGGCTCCGGTGAAATTGAACACTGCACCTTCTTGCTGCCCAAGTCCGATTTTGAGGTCGTCAAAAACTTTGACGTGCTGGGCCTGCGCGCCACTGGCAGCCACGACATTGTGGTGAAAGATGCGTTTGTGCCTGCCCATAGAACGCACAGAACCAACGACCACAGCGACGCCGGTTGCCCTGGCCGTGAAACCAACCCTGGCTGGTTGTACCGCATTCCCTTCACGCAAGTGTTCCAACGCGCCGTGTCAACCGCCTGCATTGGCGCCACAGATGGCGCCATTGCCAGCTTCCGCAAACGTGCGGCCACCTTCGTGGGCAAGCACGGCTCTAAAACGGCCGAAGATGTGAACTCCCAATTGGCTGTCAGTGAAGCCATGATGACCACTGATCAACTCAAGCTGGTATTGTTCCGCAATTACCAACGCGTGGTTGATTGCGCGAAAAACAAAGAACGCATGCCAGTGGAAGAGCGCCTCATGCAGCGCGCCCAATCGGCGCAGGTGCCCAAGCTGTGCGCCGAAGCGGTGAATGAAATCATGCGCGCCTGCGCTGCTGGTGGCGTTTACAAAACGAACTCGATTGAGCGCGTTTTCCGTGACCTGCACGTGGCCCGAGGTCACATTGCCAACAACACCGACACCTACGCCAGAAGCCACGGTGCGGTCATGTTAGGACTGCCCAACACCGACGCATTCGTCTAAGTGGAAAGTTGTTATGAGCCATGTAGAGGGTGCTGCGCACCAGAACTCAACCCCAGAGTTTGATGTCATTGTGGTGGGTTCTGGCGCTGGTGCCATGCTGGCCGCCATTCGTGCCAGTGACGAGGGGTTCATACCCCTGGTCATTGAAAAAGCCGACTTGGTCGGCGGCACGTCGGCGCTTTCTGGCGGCGGCATTTGGATTCCAGACAACCACGACATGCCCAAGGTAGGCCTGCGCGACAACCTTGAAATGGCCTACCGGTATGTCAAGACCTGCGCCAAAGGCTTGGCCTCAGACGATCGGGTGTTGGCCTATGTCGAAACAGCGCGGCACATGGCCAAGTATTTGGCCTCAATTGGCGTGGCCTATCGCAGCATGCCGCACTACGCCGATTACTACCCGCACATGGAAGGCGCGCTGCCGGGTGGCCGTACCATGGACCCCGTTGATTTCAATGCCGCGAAGCTGGGGCTTGAAGGTCTCAACCTGATTCGCCCCACCAACCCGGGTCAACTGATCTTTGGTCGGATGAACATCAACGCCTTTCAAGCACGCTCCATGTTGGCCCGCGAACGCAAATCCAAGTTCATTCTGATGTGGATCATGGTGCGTTATTTCCTGGACTACCCATGGCGCAACAAGACCCGTCGCGATCGCCGCATGACGGGCGGTCAAGCGCTGATTGGCAGCTTGCTGACAGCGCTCAGAAAACGAAAAATTCCCATGTGGTTGGAAACGCCGTTTCAGTCACTCATGACAGTCAACGGCCGCGTCACCGGTGTGGTGGTGCTTCGCGATGGCAAAGAGATACAGATCGCGGCAAAGCACGCCGTCATCTTGGGCGCGGGTGGCTTTGAGCGCAATCAAGCCATGCGCGAACAGTACTTGCCACAACCCACTGACCAAGCGTGGACGGCCACGCCGCCTGGCGCCAACACGGGCGATGCCATCCGTGCCGGTGCCGCAGCCGGCGCGCAATTGCATTTGATGGCGCATTCTTGGGGCGTGCCCACCATGATGGTGCCCAAAGAAGAAAAATTCAGACCGATGTTTGTCGAGCGTTCCTTGCCAGGTTGCATGGTGGTCAATGCGCAAGGCAAACGCTTCTTGAACGAATCGGGCCCTTACCCCGAATTTCAACAAGCGATGTTTGCCAATCACCAAGCTACTGGTGGCGCCGTTCCTGCTTGGATTGTGTTTGATGCCACCTTCAGGGCCAACTACCCCATCGGCCCCATGATGCCTTCTGCCGCTGTGCCCGACTCACGCTTGCGCAAGAGCTGGCTCAATCAGGTTTATTGGAAGGGTGAAACGCTTGCAGAATTGGCCACGCAAATTGGCGTCGATCCTGCAGGCCTCCAAGACAGTGCAGCGCGCATGACGGAGTTTGCGCGCACCGGCAAAGACCTCGATTTTGATCGCGGCGGCAATGTGTTTGATCGATACTATGGCGACATCCACGTCAAGCCCAATCCCAATTTGGCACCCATTGCCAAGGGCCCCTTTTATGCAATGAAACTTTTCCCCGGTGACATTGGCACCAAAGGTGGCTTGCTCACAGATCGCGATGCACGGGTTTTGAATGACACAGGACAAGTCATCCAGGGTCTGTATTGCATCGGCAACAATTCTGCGTCGGTCATGGGCCCCGCCTACCCTGGCGCAGGCTCCACCTTAGGACCCGCCATGACCTTCGCTTACCGCGCCATTGCCGACATCAAGGGTCAACCCATTCCCTTGGAACGCACCGATTTATTGGGATGAACACTGTGAGTCGCAAACCTAGAATTTCAACGGTCACGCCCATCGAACCGGCCCTTGAGATTAACAACATCAATGCCATTGATTGGAAAGAATCTGCCGATGTCGTGGTGGTAGGCTGGGGCGCAGCAGGCGCCTGTGCGGCTTTAGAAGCAAGGGCCCAGGGCGCCACTGTCATTGTGATTGACCGTTTTGAAGGTGGCGGCGCCAGTGCTTTGTCTGGTGGCGTAGTGTATGCAGGGGGCGGCACGCCTTATCAAATTCAAGCAGGGTTTCTAGACAGTCCAGAGGCCATGGCTTCTTACTTGAAGCATGAAGTCAATGGCGTGGTGTCTGATCAAACTTTGTTTCAATTTTGCAAAGACAGTGTGGCCAACTTAGCCTGGTTGGAATCGCATGGCGCCAAATTTGCAGCCACCATGCCCGATCACAAAACCTCTTATCCGCCTGAAGGCAAATTCTTGTATTACTCCGGCAACGAAGTGGTACCAGCATGCCAAACACCTGAAGGGCCGCCCGCCCCACGGGGTCATCGCACAGTCGCAAAAGGTCAATCGGGCAAGGTGTTGTTTGAAGCCCTGCAAAACGCCACGCTCAAATCAGGCGCACACACCGTCACGCAAGCCACGGTTCGCCGTTTGGTGTGTGAGCGTACAACGTCCGATCAAGTACCCCGCATTGTGGGCGTCGAAGTTTGGCAACTGCCTGTCGGCGCACCTGAAACCTTGCACCATGCAGAACTTCACAAGAAGGTGGCCCGTTGGCGCACCTTCTGGCCAGGCAAAGCCGCAGAGTGCCGCCGCGAGGCAGCCAAAATTGAACAAGCCACGGCGGTGCGCACCTACATTCGGGCACACAAAGGCGTGATTCTGTCGACTGGCGGTTTCATCTACAACCCCGAGTTGATGGGGCAGTTTGCGCCGCATGCCAAAAAAGGCTGGCCCGTGGGGGGCGCAGGCTGTGACGGCAGTGGCATGCGCTTGGGTCAGACGGTAGGTGCCAACGCCGAGGCTTTGAACAACATTTCGGCTTGGCGTTTCATCACGCCGCCTTCTGTTTGGCCGCAAGGCATTGTGATCAACACACAAGGCGAGCGCTTTTGCAATGAGCAAGTCTATGGTGCCAAACTGGGACATGAGTTGGTAGACCACCAAAATGGGCGCGGGTGGCTGATCATTGATTCATCGCTCAAATGGCAAGCCATCCGTCAATGCATGTTCGGCGGCTTGTGGGCTTTTCAATCTTTGCCCGCCATGGCCATGATGCTGCTTGGCGCTCAAAAAGCCGACACGCCAGAAGCTTTGGCCATCAAATTGAAGGCCGACCCCCTCAAGCTGCGCCAAAGTTTGGACGCGGCCAATGCGGCAGCGCGTGGCGAAAGCGACGATCCATTTGGCAAGTCGAAAGACATGCACCACGAGATGTCGCGCGGACCCTACTTGGCATTGGACATTTCCATTGGCAATCCAACTTTCCCCTTGGCCACCCTCACCCTGGGTGGACTGCAGGTCGATGAAAACAATGGCCAAGTTGTGCATGCTTCGGGGCAAGCCATTGAGGGCTTGTATGCGGCGGGTAGAACGGCCATGGGCTTGCCCTCTTCTCGATATGTCAGTGGTTTGTCTTTGGCCGATTGTGTCTTCTCCGGCCGCCGTGCAGGTCGCGCGGTTGCAGCGCTTTAAGAAAGAACTGAAATGGCTCGCGTCCACAACAAAGTTGCATTGGTCACCGGTGGCGCCAGTGGCGTCGGCAAAGAAACCGTCGAGTTGTTGCTCAAAGAAGGTGCGTATGTGGCGTTTGGTGACATTGATGTGCCAGCGGGTGAGGCCTTGGCCAAAGCCTGTGGCGATCGCGCCCTGTTTATGCGCCATGACGTTAGCAATGAAACAGAATGGCAACAAGTGATCGCCAAAGTTCAAGCGCACTTTGGACCACTTGATATCTTGATCAACAACGCTGGCATCCTGTTGCCCGGTAGCATCGAAACGGCTACTCTGGCGCAGTTTCGACAACTCATGCAAATCAATGCCGACTCTTGCTTTCTGGGTTGCCAGCAAGGGGTCGCGGCCATGAAAGAGCGTGGCGGCAGCATCGTCAACATGGCTTCAGTGTCCACTTGGTTGCCCATCGAAGGCTATGCGGGCTACAGCGCCAGCAAAGCGGCCGTGGCCGCGCTCACACGCGCCACCGCTTTGTATTGCCGCAAAAACGGTTTGGCCATTCGCGTCAACTCCTTGCATCCCGATGGCATCTACACCCCCATGATGAAAGCCACTGCGCCAGGTGTCCCAGAAAAATACTTGCTGTTTGATCCCAAAGTGAATCCCAAAGGCCGCGCCATCATGCCCGAGCAGATTGCCAAGGTCTTGTTGTTTTTGGCCTCTGACGATTCGATGGCCATCAGCGGCGCCGAAATCAAAGCAGACAGTGCCATCTTGGGCATGGGTTTATGACGCAGTACCACCGGTTGCGCGTCAGTGCGCTCATTGAAGAAACGCACGACAGCAAATCGGTGGTGTTCGATGTGCCGCCAGCACTTGCCGCAGCGTTCAACTATCGACCCGGCCAATTCCTGACCTTGCGCCTTCCCATTGACGGCAAGTACGTGCCGCGTTGTTACTCGATGTCCAGCTCGCCACTATTGGACGCAGCACCGCGCGTGACCGTCAAGCGTGTGAACCAAGGACGAGGTTCCAACTGGATTTGCAATCAACTCAAAGTGGGCGACGAGTTAGAAGTCATGCCGCCGTCGGGTGTCTTCTCGCCCAAACAATTGAACCAAGATTTTTTGTTGATGGCCGGCGGCAGCGGCGTCACACCCGTGTTTTCAATTTTGCGGCATGTGCTTGAACAAGCCTCTGCTCGCATCACGCTGTTGTACGCTAACCGCGATGAAAGGTCGGTCATCTTTCGTGACGCCTTGAATGCTTTGGCCAAAGCGCACCCACAACGCCTTCAGATTGTCCATTGGCTAGATTCTGTTCAAGGTGTTCCCACGGTTGCACAGCTGACTGAATTTGCGCGGCCCCATGCCGCTTCACAAGCATTCATCTGCGGCCCCGGCCCCTTCATGGACGCGGCGGTTGAAGCTTTGAACGCCATTCACATGGCTGAAGCTGACATTCACGTCGAACGCTTTGTGTCCCTGCCCGATGAAGAAGCATTGGCCGCGGCGCAAACAGCACGACAAAACGAAGCGCCGCGCACCGATGCCGTCGACGAAGCACAGATTGAAATTTCAATAGATGGCCAAGTGCACACACTTGACTGCAGCGGACAAGAAACCATCCTTGAAGCAGCGCTACGCAACAAGATCAGCCTTCCCTTTTCATGCCAAGCTGGCATGTGCGCATCGTGCATGTGCCAAGTGGTAGAAGGCAGCGTGCACTTAAGGCACAACGATGTGCTGGATGCAAAAGACTTGGCCAAGTCTTGGACCCTGGCCTGCCAAGCGGTCCCCACCAGCACGCGCATTCGACTCAAATTCTCGGAGTAAATTTTCCAATGACATTGCCTCATGCCAGCCAGGCATCGCACACGCAGTCGGATGACCGCTGGACGCCCCAAGCTAATTTACCCAAGACCTTGCCTGCCTTGATTGCGCAAGCAGCATCCCTTTATCCACACCGTGATGCCATCATTGACGGCACCTTGCGCATTGACTACGCCAGCTTGTGGCAGCAGAGCCAAGCAGTCGCTGCGTCCTTGATTGCTTTGGGCGTTGAAGCGGGCGATCGTGTGGCCATCTGGGCTCCCAATGTGTCGGAATGGATTTTGGCGGCCTGCGGCATCCATGCGGCAGGCGCTGTCATGGTGCCTTTGAACACCCGCATGAAAGGCCCAGAGGCGGTGGACATTTTGGACCGCAGCCAAGCCAAAGTGTTGTTCAGCATTGGCAACTTTTTGGGGCAGTACTACCCCCACATGATTCAAAGTATCCGGCCCAACACTTTGCAACATGTGGTGGTCTTGCGTGAAGGCTTCAACGTCGCCCAAGGCACCTCAGCCGACATGGATTGGGCCAGCTTTCTGCAGCAATCCACACCCGATGCCAAATTGGAAGTGGCCCATCGCATCGCCCAACTCACTGAGAACAGCACCGCCGATTTGATGTTCACATCAGGCACCACCGGCAGACCCAAAGGCGTCATGGCGGCACACGGCCCCACCATCCAAGCGTTCAGTGCCTGGGGCCGCGTGGTGGGTCTTCAACCAGATGACCGTTACCTCATCGTCAACCCCTTCTTTCATTCCTTTGGCTACAAAGCGGGCTGGGTGGCGGCCTTCATTCAAGGGGCAACGGTTTATCCCGAACAAGTGTTTGAAGCCGAAGCCGTCTTGACGCGCATTGCGCAAGAAAAAATCAGCTTCTTGCCAGGTCCTCCTACCTTGTTCTTAAGCATGTTGGCGCACCCCAAACTCAAGAGCTTTGACATTTCTTCTTTGCGTGTGGCCGTCACAGGTTCTGCCAATGTGCCGCCCATTCTCATCACTCGCATGCGCGAAGAATTGGGCATTGACAATGTGACCACAGCCTACGGACTCACGGAGTGCGGCGGTTGCGCCACCGCGTGCGATCCGCGAGACAGCGCAGAAACTGTGGCCAGCACCTGTGGTCGCGCCATTCCTGGCACCGAGGTGAGGTGTGTCGATGCCAACGGCCAACCCGTGCCAATCGGCGAGCCTGGCGAGGTGCAATTGCGGGGCTACCATGTCATGCAAGGCTACTTTGGCGACGAAGCCGCAACGCGTGAAGCCATTGACTCAGAGGGCTGGTTGCACACGGGCGATGTGGGTGTGTTAAACGAACACGGCTACCTCAAAATCACCGACCGCTTGAAAGACATGTTCATCTTGGGCGGTTTCAACTGCTATCCCGCTGAGATTGAAAGATTGCTGGCCGATCATCCTGCCATTGCGCAAGTGGCGGTGGTGGGTTTGCCGGACGAACGCATGGGTGAAGTGGGCTGCGCCTGCGTCATTTTGCGCGAGGGCGCCCAGCTCAGCGCAGAACAATTGATTGCTTGGTCACGTGGTCACATGGCCAATTACAAAGTGCCAAGGCATGTCTTGTTTTGCACACAATTTCCTTTGAATGCTTCAAACAAAGTACTCAAGCGCGAGCTGGTTGAATTAGCCTGCTCAAAGTTTCTAGCAAGCATGCCCTGAACGGCTGCTTGTCATTGATGAATGGACTCATCAAAGAGCGACTTAACGCTGAGCAGACCGCCAAATGGTTCTGAACCCCACATGCTGCATGCCTGTGTCAATGCCATGCGGCGTTCGTGCTGCGGGTCGGTATCGCCCGCAGAAATTGTCTGAGCACAAAAAGCTCCCACCCTTGGCCACCTTCATGCCGCCATAAGGATTGCGCGGGTCCACATAATCGTCTTTGGTGAGTTCCCACACATTGCCCGCCATGTCGAACAGGCCATAGCCATTGGGCGGAAAACACCCCACAGGAGCAGAGCCGTGGTAACCATCTTCCTTAAGGTCTTGCAACGGGAAGTTACCCTGCCAGTGATTGGCCATCGGCTTGCCCTGTTTATCCCTTTGTCCTTTGTCATTGCCCCAGGTGTAATCGGCATCCACCAAGCCCCCACGCGCCGCAAATTCCCATTCAGCTTCAGTGGGCAAATCTTGTCCTGCCCATTTGGCATAGGCCATGGCATCTTCAAACGCAATGTGAACCACCGGATGATTGGCTCGATCTCTCAAGTCACTGTCTGGACCGTCAGGATGCTGCCAAGAAGCGCCCACCTGCCAAGACCACCATTGACTGACATCATTCAAACCGTTGACCTTGAGGGGCTGACGAAAAACCAGTGAGCCAGGTTTTCGCTGCGCTTCGCTCAATTGTGGGAACTGCTTCGCATCCAAAGTTCGCTCAGCCACTGTCAGGTAGCCGGTGCTTTTGACAAAGGCTTCAAACTGGGCATTGGTGACTTCATGTTGTTGAATGTAAAAAGACGATACTTCGACAGTTTTCCGGGGTCTTTCTTCTGGGTAAAAACGATCAGAGCCCATGGTAAAACGCCCCCCTTTGATGGCCACCATGCCAGCGGGAACTTTGCTCGAAGGGGATTTTCCAGCAGGCAGTCCCACATAGGACTGACACAAACGGTTCTGGGCCTGCACGCAACCCGCCCATGAAATCAAAGCAAGGGCGATGAACCTGATAGCAAATTGCGTCACGTATTTCAACTTAGCGGCCTTCAAATTTGGGTTTTCTTTTTTCAATGAAAGCTTGCATACCTTCCTTTTGGTCACGGGTTGCAAACAACAATTGGTTCGCTTTGCGCTCCAACATCAAGGCTGTTTCCAAGGAGGCGTCCACACCCGCCAAGACAACCTCTTTGATTTGACTGACCGCCAAGGGGGGCATGGATGCAATCAGGCTGGCCATTTTGAGGGCTTCGGGCAAGACTTGGTCATCTGGGTAAATGGCGCTGACCAGTCCCATCTGTTGGGCCTCCGTGGCCGTGACGGGCTTGCCCGTAAGCAACATGCGCATGGCATTGAATTTACCCACCGCCCGCACCAGCCTTTGCGTTCCGCCGATGCCTGGCATGATGCCGATGCGAATTTCTGGCTGCGAAAAACTGGCGCCCTCGCCTGCCAAAATGATGTCGCAATGCATGGCCAACTCGGCACCCCCGCCAAAGGCATAGCCGCATACCGCCGCAATGATGGGTTTGGGGCAGCGCTCAATGGGCGCCCACACGCGTTCGGTATGACGCTCCATGATCTCGATGGGGCCTGCGCCCTCCAAGCCCTTGATGTCACCGCCGGCGGCAAAGACTTTGTCGCCCCCCGTCAGCACAATGGCACGGACTTGAGGGTTGGCCGCCAATTCTGTGAAGGCTTTGGACAATAAGGCCTGCAAATTCAGACTCAAAGCGTTGGTGGCCTTGGGTCGGTTCATGCAAACGACTGCCACGCCGTCATCCCGGCATTCAACCAACAGTTCGTGGTCTGGGGCTGGATCTGACGCGCCCGCGGCAGAGGAAGATGAATCAAGGGTCATGCACATGTCCTGCAAGTGTTGATGCGGTGAATGTTCATTTTAATGTCGCCTCCAAACATCGTCCGTTTGGATGTATCTGGACACGCTGGCAATCGGTAAATTTGAGGCATGAAACAGAAATCCAATTTCAAAGATCGCGTTGTGCTTGTCACAGGCGGCACCAAGGGCATTGGTCGCGGCATTGCCGAAGGCTTTCTCCGTGCTGGCGCCAAGGTCATTGTATGTGCTCGAAATGCGCCTGAACAGCTGCCCAGCGCCCTGGGCCACAGCGCCCAGTTCATGGCCTGCGATGTCCGCGAGGCGGATGCGGGTCGCGCCATGATCGCCAGCATTGTGGAACAACACGGTCAGCTGGATGTCTTGGTCCACAACGCAGGTGGCAGCCCCGGGGTCGATGCCGCCACGGTGTCACCCCGTTTTCACGAAGGTGTCATTCGCCTCAATTTAACAGCCGCACTGCACATGGCGCAATCGGCCAATGCCACCATGCAAACACAAACCCAAGGTGGCGTGATTGTGTTCATTGGCAGCGTCAGCGCGCTCAGGCCCTCCCCTGGCAGTGCAGCTTACGGCGCCGCCAAAGCGGCTGTGCTCAGCTTGGCCACTTCTTTGGCCGTCGAATGGGCGCCCAAAGTTCGCGTGGTGGCGGTCAGCCCGGGCTTGGTCAAAACCGAACAATCGCATTTGCACTACGGCAACGAAGCCGGTATTGCGGCGGTGGGTCAAACCATTCCAGCAGGCCGCATGGCCGAGCCTTCTGACGTTGCCGATGCCTGTCTATTTGTCGCGTCCGATCAAGCCAGTTACTTGAGCGGCACCAATTTGTTATTGCACGGCGGTGGTGAAAAACCTGCATTCCTTGCAGCCGCCAACGCAGCTCAGTCCTGATCAACCTCGATCAACTGACACCCACACATTGAAGGAGTTAGGCCTTGTCTGAACACGAATGGATGCATGATATTCGCGCCTTGGTTGGCAAAGAATACGGACGCGTATACGCCTGGGACAAAGTCAATGCCCCCATGATTCGCCAATGGTGCGAAATCATGGGTGTTGACGACGCACGTTACCTGAAAGTTGGCGCCGCCATTGCGCCCCCCGCCATGCTCCAAGTTTGGTGCATGGAAGGCTTCACCCTGAACAACTACCCACCAGGCTCCACCAAAGAAAATCCCTACGAGGCTTTGAAGCTGATGGAGCCTCACGGTTTGTCAGCGGTGGTCGCCGTCAATTCAGAGTTGAGCTTTGTACGCGACGTGGTAGAAGGCGAACGCCTTTACTACACCACGCGTTTAGACAGCATCAGCCCCGAAAAAACCACGGCCTTGGGAACAGGTTTCTTTGTGACCTTGGTCATGACCTTTTTCTCAGAGAAAACGGCTGGCGATGAAGAAGTGGGACAACTCTTGTTTCGCGTTTTCAAGTTTCGTCCAGCGCAAAGCAACACGGCCCCAAAAGAACCTGCCAAAATGCCCGCACCCGCCAAACGGCCGCTCCCCGGCATCAGCGACGACACACGCTTTTTCTGGGAAGGCGCCAACCAAGGCAAACTGCTCATTCAGCGCTGCAAAGCCTGCGGCACCTTGCGCCATCCGCCCGGCCCTGTTTGCTCAAAGTGCCATTCCTTTGAATGGGACACCGTGCAGGCCTCGGGTCGCGGCACGGTTTATTCATTTGTGGTGATGCATTACCCCGAAGTGCCGCCCTTTGACCATCCCAATCCGATTGCCTTGATCGAGTTGGAAGAAGGCACACGCCTCATTTCGCAACTGGTCGGCGTGAAGCCCGGTGATGTGAAGATTGGCGATGCGGTGCAAGTGGAATTCAATACTTTCAACGACGGCGGATTGACCTTGCCGCAATTCAGACCCATCGCCTCATCAGCAGGAGCAAGCGCGTGAATTTTTCATTGACCGAAGAACAATCTGCCTTCGCAGAAATGGCCAGTGGCCTGTTTGCAGACTACTGCAGCGACGACCAACTGCGTGCGCACGACAAGTCCGATGCGCCCTTCATGCAAGCGCTCTGGCAACAATGTGTTGCCTCAGGTTTGCACACCATTTTAATTCCTGAATCGCAAGGTGGTTTGGGTTTGGGCATGACAGAACTCATGGCGGTGTTGGAACAACAAGGACGCGCCTTGGCCAATGTGCCTTTGTGGGAAACACAAGTGGGTGCCACAGCCCTTGCAAAATTTGCAGACGCCTCTTTCACGCCGGTGATCGAGCAAATTTTGTCGGGCGAGGTGTTGCTGTCTGTCTCTTTAGAAGCTTTGACACAGTCCCGAGGCTCATCGCTGCAACTGGCCCGCTCCGGCGACAACTGGAAACTCAGTGGCACCGCACCCGCCGTTCCTTTGGCCTCGGTGGCTCGTTATGCCTTGTTGGCCGCCGAAGCCTTTGATGGCATGCACTTGGTGCTGATCGACTTGCAAGACAAAGGCCTGCAGATCACGCCCGGTAGAAGCCAACATCACCAAGCCGTGGCCAACCTCACGTTCGACGCTCAAGCTCTGAAAGCAGAACGCGTTTTGCCCTTGACTGCAACGGGTTGGACCGAACAACATGCCATCGCCTGCTTGGCTTCATTGCAATTGGGCGTCACAGAACAACAACTCAAGCGCACCGTTGAATACGTGAGTGAGAGACAACAATTTGGCCGCGTCATTGGTAGCTTCCAATTGGTCGCGGGTCAAATGGCCGATGGCTACATTGCCACCGAAGCTCTGCGTTCTTCGTTGTGGCAATTGGTCTATCGCTTGGATGCCGGCCTGGGATCGGCACCGCAAGCTTGGGCCACGCGCGCCTTGGCCAACGACACCGGTCACCGCGCAGGCCACATGGCGCAGCACGTGCATGGCGGTATTGGCGTCGACTTAACTTACCCCATTCACCGATTCCTCTTTTGGACACGCGCCAATGCAGCCGCATTGGGCGGCACAGAACATCAATTGGCCAAACTGGGTGACTGGTTGGCCAACAACGACCATTTAGGCTGGAAATACGACGCAGCCGAAGACAAACCTTTTGAGGGGACTCAACATGCGGCGGTTTGAAGACATTCAACCTGGTGACACTTTGGAATCACTCACCGTCCCCATCACGGTGGGTTTGATTGCGGGTGGCGGCATTGCAACTCGCGATTATTTTCCAGGCCACCACGATCTAGAAGCTGCACGTGCTTTGGGCTCACCCCACATCTTCATGAACATTCTGACCACCAATGGTTTGATTCAACGCTTTGTGGACACGTGGTGTGGTCCTGCAGGTCAAATGCTTGATTTAAAAATCAAATTAGGCGCACCCAATTACCCAGGCGACAAGATGGTGATCAGTGGCGCCGTCACCGACAAGCGCGATGCCGACCGCAGTGTAGAGCTCACACTCAAAGGCATTAACAGCATGGGCCCTCACGTCAACGGCACGGTTCGCGTGCGGTTTGCTTAAAGCGTGAAGGCAAAGGGATTTACCAATGACTGATTTTTCAATCTCGGGTCGTGCGGCCATTGTGGGCCTCGGCGCAACAGAATTTTCCAAGAACTCAGGTCGCACCGAAGTGCGTCTGGCCATGGAAGCCACGCTGCAAGCTTTGGCCGATGCGGGCATTGACCCGTCAGAGGTCGATGGCTTTTCATCGTACAGCGTGGACAAAGTGCCAGAGTACGAAATTGCGCGGCTGTTGGGCGCCAAGAACATCAACTTCTTCAGCCAAATTCCCCACGGCGGTGGCGCAGCCTGCGCGCCTGTTTTGCACGCCGCCATGGCCGTGGCCACAGGCATCGCCAAAACCGTGGTGGTGTACCGCGCCATGAACGAGCGCAGCTGGTACCGTTTTGGCAATGGCAACTATGGCTTTGGATCGTCGCCTCTTTTTGAGAACGTCAACTACGGCTGGTACATGCCTTACGGCTTTCACACGCCCGCAGCGTGGGTGGGCATGTTTGCACAACGCTACATGCACACCTTTGGCGCCACCAGCGAAGACTTTGGTCGCGTGGCTGTGGCTGCACGAGATTTTGCAGCCACCAACCCTGCAGCTTTTTTCCATGGCAAGCCTATCACCTTGGCCGAACACCAATCGTCTCGCTGGATTTGCGAGCCATTGCATTTGCTCGATTGCTGCCAAGAATCCGATGGCGCTGTGGCAATGGTCATCACCTCCGTTGAAAGAGCGCGCGATTTGAAATCGAAGCCGGTTGTCATCAAGGGTGCCGCACAAGGCATCAGCGATGGTCAACAAATCATGACCTCCTATTTCCGAGAAGACATCACCGGCTTGCCAGAGATGGGCTTGGTGGCCAAACAACTTTGGCAGCAAAGTAAATTGGGGCCAGACGACATTCAAACCGCCGTCATCTACGATCACTTCACACCTTTTGTCTTGCCACAACTGGAAGAGTTCGGTTTTGCCAAACGCGGTGAAGCCAAAGACTTCATTCGCGCAGGCCACCATGCACGCGGTGGCAAGATGCCCATCAACACGCATGGCGGTCAACTGGGTGAAGCCTACATCCACGGCATGAACGGCATTGCAGAAGGTGTGCGCCAAGTTCGCGGCACCTCTGTGAACCAAGTTGCCGATGTGCACAACGTGCTGGTCACGGCTGGCACCGGCGTGCCCACCAGCGGTCTCATTTTGGGCACTGCCTAATCCGTCCAACGAAAGACGACATGTTCATCGATCTCACCCCCGAACAACACGCATTGCGCATGAAAGTGCGCGATTATTTCAACAACCTGATGACCCCGGAGTTGCGCGTCAAATTGCGCGGCGCCGAAAGTGGTGATGAATACCGCCAAACCATTCGCCAAATGGGCAAGGATGGTTGGCTTGCGGTTGGCTGGCCCAAAGAACACGGTGGCCAAGGCCTGAGCGCCACCGAGCAATTGATCTTCTTTGAAGAAGCCAACATTGCCGGTGCACCCCTCCCCTTTGTGACCATCAGTACCGTGGGGCCCGCCTTGATGGAGTCAGGCTCTGCGGCACAAAAAGCACGCTTCTTGCCAGGCATTGCTTCGGGTGAATTGATCTTTGCCATTGGTTACTCAGAGCCCCAAGCCGGTTCTGATTTGGCGGTTTTAAAAACACAGGCCAAACTGGAAGGCGATCTTCAAACCGGGCGCTTCATTGTGAATGGCAGCAAACTTTGGACCTCTGGCATTGAAGCGGCAGACCACATTTGGTTGGCCGCCAGAACAGACCCCGATTTGCCAAGGCACAAAGGTGTTTCCATTCTCATTTTGGACACCCACGTGCCAGGTTTTTCACACACGCTCATTGAAACGGTGGGCAACTACACGGCTGCTACTTATTACGACAATGTGGAAGTACCCGCAGACCGTTTGGTGGGCGAATTGCATGGCGGCTGGAAGCTGATCACGGCGCAACTGAACCACGAGCGTTTGGGTTTGGGCTCTTGGGCCGACAAAGTGTTTGGCCCCTATTGCAAAGTACTTCAGTGGGCAAAAGCCAAAGACGAAAACGGTCGGCGTGCAGTTGATCAGCCTTGGGTCAAGCGCTCCTTGGCCGAATGCTACGCCAAACTTGAAGCCATGCGTTTGATCAACTTCCGCATTGCGGCCGAACTTGAAAGTGGCCGCATGGACATTGCCTTGGCCTCTGCCACCAAAGTCTACGGTTCCGAAACTGTCATCGAAGTCTTGCGCAAACTCATCGACATTGTGGGCTCTAGCGCACTGGTCAGAGCAGGCTCTTCTGCCGCGATGTTGTTGGGCGAACTCGAATACGAAGTTCGTGCCTGCACACTGACCACCTTTGGCGGTGGCACCAACGAAATTCAACGTGAATTGATTGCCCATTTTGGCTTGCAAATGCCAAGGCCTGTGCGCTAAGCCCACTCACACATTGACTAACCTCTTCAGTCGAATTGGAGACCACGTGAACTCAAGGTCCATCGTACCGCGTGAAGTAACCCAAGCCAAACTAGACAAGCGGGCCGAGGCCAGCACGCGTCATCGTGCGTCACAAACTTACACCCTTGCAGAGCGTGTGGAAGAAAGTGCAACCCAGTTTGCCGATCGGCCCTGCATCTTGTCTGGCAAGGAACGCTACACCTACGCACAAACCAACCAGCAGATCAACCAAGTGGCACATGCCGGTCATGCGCTGGGTTTGAAGATGGGTGACGTGGTCGGGCTGTGCATGGAAAACAGGCCGGCATTTTTATTTGTGTGGTTGGGCCTGTCCAAATTGGGTGTGAAGTTGGTTTTCTTGAACACCAATGTCAGCGGTAAACCCCTGGCGCATGCAATTGAAGTAACGGGTGCCAAACTCATTGTCATGGGCGAAGAGTGCTTGGGCCTACTGGCCAACAGCGAGTTGCCTGCAGACATTCAATTTTGGATGTGGCCCGACGCCCAGAACTCTGCCAGCGCTTCTCTGCGCGAACGTTGGAATTTGAACTTTGAAGTGGCCTGTCAAGCAGCCGCCACAGACAATCCACCCGCCAGCTGGCGTGAGGGTTTGGTCGCAGGTGATCCTGCGCTTTACATCTTTACCTCGGGCACCACCGGTATGCCCAAGGCGGCCATCATCAGCCACGCGCGTTGGCTGATCACTGGTGATGTCATGCAAATTACCATGGATGTGCAAAAGGAAGATTGCTTTTATTGCTTCCTGCCGCTCTACCATGGCGCAGCCTCACTGTCTGCAGGGGCCACTGCATTTGCAGCAGGCGCCAGTTTGTTGTTGCGACGTAAATTCAGCCGCAGCGAATTTTGGTCGGATGTGCGACAGCACCAAGTCTCCATTTGCCAATATGTAGGTGAGATCTGCCGCTTCTTATTGACCGTGCCCCCTCAACCCAATGACAAGGCGCACAGCTTGCGCAAAATGGTGGGCGCAGGCTTGGCACCCGAAGTGTGGGAGCAGTGGGTTCAGCGCTTTGGCGAGTTTGACATCTACGAGGGATGGGGTTCTACCGAGTCCAATACCAACACCATCAACTTGGACAATCGCGTTGGTTCATGTGGCCGCGTGCCATTCTGGGAAAAAACCAATCTTCGCTTGGTCAAGTTTGACATTGAAACTGAAAGCCATGTGCGCGATGAAAATGGGTTCTTGCAACTGTGCGGCCCCAATGAAGTAGGCGAAGGCATTGGCATGATCATCAACATGCCCGATGTGGTGGGTGGCCGTTTTGAGGGCTACACCTCGGCAGAGGCCACCGAAAAGAAAATCTTGCGCAATGTGTTTCGCGAAGGCGATGCTTGGTGGTCGTCGGGCGACCTGCTGCGATGCGATGAAGACGGCTACTGCTGGTTTGTGGACCGCATTGGCGACACCTTCCGTTGGAACTCCGAAAACGTTTCCACTTTGGAAGTGGCCGATGTGTTGGGTGACTTCCCAGGCCTTGAGTCCATCACGGTGTACGGCGTGAAAGTGCCAGGTGCAGAAGGCCGTGCCGGCATGGCCGCCTTGGTCTTGCAACCGGGCACGCAGTTTGACCCCGCCCAATTTTGGGCGCTGGCCACCAGCCGACTGCCAAGGTATGCAGCACCACTCTATTTGCGTTTGTCACCCACCGCCGATATGACAGGTAACTATAAACTTCGCAAAGTAGATTTACAACGCGAAGGCTATGACCCCCATGTGGTGACCGATCCTTTGTACGTCCGCGATGACAAACGTCAAACCTACTTACCCTTGGAAGTTGAACATTTAAGGGCCGTCGGATGAAACGCCCTTTGGTCAGGGCGAAACTGGATTACCCTTTTGAGGCGCCTGCCTGCGATGGCTCGGTGGTTGAAGTAGCGCCTGGTATTTTGTGGGCGCGCATGCCCATGCCCATGGCCCTCGATCACATCAATGTCTATCTGGTGAAAGACGCCTCGGGTTGGATCTTGGTGGACACAGGTTTAAACACTCAAGCCAGCCGAGATCTCTGGGAACACATTGCAGCCTCGCATTTAGAAGGTTTGCCCATTCAAGGGCTCATCTGCACTCACATGCACTACGACCACGCAGGTCTGGCCAAGTGGCTCTGTGAGCGTTTTGACATACCGCTTTACATGACGCACGGTGAGTATTTCATGCTGCGCGCACTGTCGCAACCCACGCCCGATCCACTGCCGCCCTCGCAATTGAGTTTTTACCAACGCGCGGGCATGCCAGACGACCGAATTGAGCGCATGTGGCAAACCATGCGCAAAGATCCGTTCACACCGCCTGAGCCACGTTCCTTTGTTCGTTTAAGAGAAAAAGATCATCTGCAAATTGGCGAACGAGATTGGGAGATCAAAATTGGTCAAGGACATTCGCCCGAACATGCCTGCCTATACTGTGCGAAAGATCAAATTCTGATTGCTGGCGATCAGCTCTTACCTCGCATCAGCTCGAATGTCTTGGTCACTTCAATTGAGCCTGAGGCAAACCCACTGGCATTGTGGTTGTCTTCCCTGGTGGCCCTAGAAGCCTTGGCACCCAATACCCTGATCTTGCCCTCACACCAACAAGTCTTTAAAGGACTGCATGCCAGAACCCAAGAATTGCAAGCACATCACGCAGATCAATTCGAGCAAATTACAGAATTTTTAAACGAGAAACCAGGCAGTTCTGCATTTGAAACCATGCGTCATTTGTTTCCCCGCTTGCTCAGCCCTGTGGACGACATGTTGGCCTTGGGTGAAACCATCGCACACCTTTCTTGGATGCGATACGAAGGCCTCGTGCACAGAAGCTTGGACGCAGCGGGTGTCAACCGTTTTCAACTCACTCAACAAAAACCAGCTCAAGCCATCGAGCGTTTGAACATCCGTCAATTTCAAAATCAATATGCATGACATTGAAGAATTTCGCCTAGAGACACGCAACTGGCTAGACACCAATTGCCCTGCGGCCATGCGTCTGCCCATTACCCAAGAAGAAATTGTGTGGGGCGGCTCTCAAGTTCATTTTAAAAATGAAGACCAACGCATTTGGTTTGAAAAAATGCGTGACAAAGGCTGGTTTGCCCCTGGCTGGCCTCAAGAATATGGTGGTGGCGGTTTGTCCCCCAAACAAGCCCGCATCGTGGAAGAAGAAATGCTCAAATTGGGTTGCCGCCAACCGCAGTTCAATTTGGGGGTTTGGATGCTGGGACCTGTCTTGCTAGAAATTGGCACAGAAGCACAAAAGCAAGAACATTTGCCGCCCATGATGCAAGGAAAAATCAGGTGGTGCCAGGGCTTCAGTGAGCCCAATGCAGGATCCGACTTGGCCAGCCTCAAAACCAACGCACGCATTGAAGCCAATGGCGATTTTGTGGTGAATGGTTCCAAAATCTGGACCTCATATGGCGATGCCGCAGATTGGATGTACGCTTTGGTCAGAACCGACAACAGCGTGCGCAAACAAGAAGGCATCAGCTTTCTGCTGATCAACATGAAAAGCCCTGGTGTGACTGTCAAACCCATTGAATTAATCAGTGGCAAATCCAGTTTTTGTGAAGTCTTTTTTGACGAAGTTCGAGTGCCTGCGAACCAATTGGTCGGCCCCCTGAATGGGGGCTGGACGGTGGCCAAAAAGTTGCTGCAACATGAACGTGCAGCCATGTCCAAATTCAGCGAAGGCGCTGCCCCCTCTCACGATGCACTCTTGGTCGCAAAATCCTATTTGTATGATGAAGATGGCGCCTTGATCGAGCCAGTGTGGCGAGACAAACTGGCTACGCTTCTCATGGACTCGCACTCGTTCTCTCTCACACATCAGCGTGTCAAGGAAGAAGGTTTGGCCCGCATGGATGTCAGTGGCCCCGCGTCCATCATGAAACTGGTTCAAACCGAGCAAGAAGTGGCCAAGTACGAGTTGCTGATGCAACTCATGGGTCATCGCGGCCTGAGCTGGGAAGGCGATGAATTCACCAAAGACGAACATGATATTTGCAGGCTTTGGCTGCTGTCCAAAACCTATGTCATTTCAGGTGGCAGCAGCGAGATTCAACTCAACATCATTGCCAAGCGCGTGCTTGGATTACCAGGTTAAACAATGTACCGTTCTATTGCATCGGAGAGACTGGCATGAGTTTCTTACTCAACGAAGAGCAACGTCAATTCAGTGACAGTGCCCATGAATTTCTGAGCGCGAAGTCGCCTTTAAGCTTGCAGCGCCAGCTGCGTGACACCTCGTCTGCACTTGGGTTTGAACCCAGCTTGTGGGAAGAGGTCATTGAATTGGGATGGACCGCTGCAGTCTTTCCAGAATCAGAAGGCGGCTTGGCCGTTGGCTACAAAGGCATGGGTGCTGTGTTTGAAGCCATGGGCCGCAATGTTGCCGCTTTGCCTTTGCTCTCATCCATTGTTTTAGGTGGCGAAATCATTTTACAAGCAGGCACTGAAACACAAAAACAAACTTGGCTCCCTAGCCTCATGACAGGCCAGCAACGTTTGGCTCTGGCCATCGACGAGCAAGGGCGACACGATCCTTGCAAAATCAAAACCAAGGCCAGCAAAACTTCTGATGGATGGATCTTGAACGGCGACAAATGGTTTGTGATCGATGGTTTAGGGGCCACCTGCTTTGTGGTGGCTGCCAAAATTCAGAAAACTGATGGCACTTCTGAGTTGGGTTTGTTTTTGGTTGACAACGCATGGACCGGTGTCAAAATTCAAGCCACTCGACTGGCAGACAGCCGCAATTACGCCCAACTCAATCTATGCCAAGTGCGGGTGACAGAAGACATGTGTTTGGGCGTTGGATCCGTTGCTGAAAAGGCACTTCACACGGCGCTGGACAAAGCACGGACATGCTTAGCGGCGGAAATACTGGGTTTGCTCAAAGAAGCTTTTGATCGAACCAATACCTATTTGAAAGAGCGTGTCCAATTTGACGTGCCCATTGGGTCGTTCCAGGCACTTCAACACAGAATGGCGCGCCTCTACACAGAGTTACAAATGTTAGAGAGCTGCGTTCGTGCGGCATTGAGTGCCATCGATAGCGGGCAAGACGACCTGGCATTGCTCGCCAGTTTGGCAAAGGCACGCACATCTGACTTGTCAGAAAAGTTGATGAACGAAGCCATTCAACTTCACGGCGGTATTGGCGTAACCGATGAATTTGATTTGGGACTGATTGTGAAACGTGCCAGAGTGTTGCAACAATGCCTAGGGGATGGCATTTTTCATCGCAACCGCTATGCCTGTCTGAAAGGTTTTTAAGCACCATGAGCACTTCCCAAGTCACTAGCGACTTGCTGTCGCAAGTTGAACAAATTCGCGCACAGCTGACAGGTGCTGGTGCGCCCTTTGAACGTACCGAAGTGCTTGTGAATGGCCAAAGCTATTTAGCCTATCGCCATGCATTTCCCGATTTACCCACATTGATCAATGCGGGAAGAGCCCATGGCCCGCGTGAGTTCATGGTGTTCGAAAACGATCGTTGGACATTCGATCGTTTCTTTCAAGCGGTAGACGCCCTGGCCGCCAACTTACAACACAAACTAGAACTCAAAGCAGGTGACCGTGTGGCCATTGCCATGCGCAATCGACCTGAATGGGCGGTGGCCTTTGCAGCCATCTCTTTGGTCGGCGCAATTCCCGCGCCTCTCAACAGCTATGGCTTGCATGATGAATTGATGGCCAATTTGCGCGACCTGCAACCCAAGCTACTGGTTTGCGATCCAGAAAGATTTGCGCGCGTTAAAGACGATTTGGCTTCACTAGGCTGCAAAGCCATGGTGGTAGATGGCGCTGCGCATCAAGGTGACACCTCATGGCAAGCCATGACGACGGCCAACACAACAGCCCACCAAACGCCAGCACTGCAAGCCACAGACCCAGCTTTGGTTTTGTTCACATCGGGTGCCAGCAGCCAAGCCAAGGCGGTCTTATCGAACCACAGGGCCGTCTGCCAAGCCTTGTTTAACATTGATTTCATTGGCGCCATCTCTGCCATGACTTCCCCCAAAGCCATCGAGTTGATGATGGCAAAAGCATTGCAACCCACCACGCTCACAGCCGTGCCTTTGTTTCATGTAAGCGGCTTGCATGCGCAGTTGTTAACTGCGTTAAGGCATGGCAGACGTCTCGTCTTCATGCACCGCTGGGATCCACAAAAAGCCATTCAACTGATTCAGAATGAAAAAATCACCCAGTTCAATGGTGCGCCTTCCATGGTCATGCAATTGTTGGCCGAACCCAGCTTCAACACAGACATGACGGGAAGCTTATGCGGAGTGGGATTTGGCGGCGCGGGGTTACCGCAGCGCATCATCGATGAGATGCTGGCCAAGCGGACCCACTCGATGTCTGGCATCGGTTACGGCTTGACCGAAACCAATGGCGTTTGTGCGGCGGCCTCTGGGCAACTCTTTCAATACGCGCCCCAGTCTGCAGGTTCGACCTCTCCCATCATTGAGATCAAAGTGGCAGACCTGGATGGCGCTGAAGTTCCCCTTGGCATGGAAGGCGAAATTTGGCTTCGCGGTGTGAGCCTGATGGAAGGCTACCTGAATTCCCAAGGTGAAAAAGGCTTGGGGCTGACCGATGGCTGGCTTAAAACCGGCGACATAGGTCTGCGTGAAGCAGGCGGCCTTTTGCGCATCGTTGATCGCATCAAAGATGTGATCAACCGAGCTGGCGAAAAAATAGCCGCTGCTGAAATTGAATCCTGTCTGCTCCAACATCCAGCACTTCTTGAAGCCGCTGTTTTCAGTCAACCTGATGAACAAACAGGCGAAGCCGTGGTCGCCGTGGTAGTCATTGCACCCAACGCCATGGTCAGCACTGACGAAATTAAGCAGCACGTGGCCAGCAAATTGGCAGCTTATAAAGTACCCAAAGAGGTTCATGTTCGGACCGTAGGATTGCCCAAAAATCCTGCTGGGAAAATGCTCAAGAATTCCCTCAAGCGCGAATACGTCAGCGCCTGAGCATTGCAAAAAGACAACACCCTAGTCTAATTTGACGATGGTCTTAGCAAGCAAATTCAAAACAATGAAATTTGAAAACGCTAGGCATGAGGTTTTCGCGAGACATTTTCATTGATTGGTGGTGCATACAGAAGTCGAGGCAATGGTTACCGATTCCTAATAACTAGGGAAAACGATAGCAGCCGTTTGGACCAACATAACCTCTTTGGACGATGTCTCAGATTTTCGAAAAATTAGACTTCCCTTTGTTTAAAAACAACCATCCATCAACCAGGAGACATCCATGAAGACCAAGCATCTAGGGAAATTTGCAGTACGCACACTCCCACTTTTAATTTCTGCAGTCTGCGCCACCAACGCGTTTGCTCAGAGCAGTGGTGTAGAGGAAGTGCTGGTTTCAGCACAGAAACGCACTGAACGTATCCAAGATGTGCCGATGGCCATTTCAGCCATATCTGGCCAAGCTCTTGAAAACCGCAAAATTGAAGGCGCCGCTGATTTGCAAGGTGCCATTCCTAATTTGAACGTGGTCGCTGCACCTGTTTCTGGTTTGATCTCTGCCACTGCCATTCGAGGCCTTGGCACTGGCCAGCCTTCCATTTGGATGGATCCCGCTATCGGGATGTACGTTGATGGCGTGTTTGTGGGCAAAAATCAAGGTGCATTGTTCGACTTGGTCGACTTGCAACGTGTTGAAGTTTTGCGTGGACCACAGGGCACATTGTTTGGTCGCAACACTTTGGGCGGCGCCATCAACTTTGTGACGCGCCAACCCTCCGGCCAGCTCTCCGGCCAAGTGGGCATTGAAGCCGGCAACTATGGTCGCTTGGTCACCAAAATTTCAATCGACACACCCAAAATCAACGATGCATTGAGTCTCACCATTTCGGGTCGTAATGAGAAACAAGACGGCTGGTTGCCCAATCCAAACTCTCCAGACAATTGGGGCAATCGCAACCGCGAAGCTTTCAAGCTGAGTGCCAAATTGGATGTCTCCAAAGACACCAAAATTTTCTACTCTGTTGACAAAAGCGATATCAACGAAACGACCACCCCCATGTCTGTGATCAAAACCACAGGCTATTGCAGCTACGTGACGATCACTGGATGTTCTTCTCCAGGCAACTACGTCAACGCATTTGGACTGCGCATTCCTGCGGCCAATGATTTGTTCAGCAATGGTCTGCCTGTGTGGGTGGCCAGCATTTCGCCAACAGGCGCCAACATTCCACAAGTACCCGCTAGCGGCTTGACAGCGCAGCAGTTGTACCGTTTACCAGCCAACGGTACTGCGCTTGCAGCTGCGTTGCAAGTAGGCGTCCCTACATCAACGGCTTCCACACCTGGTTTCTCACCCTACCAAGGCTTGAAAGTGACAGGTCACAGCTGGAATGCTGAAACTGCCCTCAATGCCACGAACACTTTGAAATACATTGGCAGCTACCGTCAAATGACCTACAACGACGTGGGTGACTATGACGGCAGCGCAGCCAACATATTCTCTGGCAAGCGAACAACCAATTATGCAACTCACTCACATGAAGTTCAGTTGGTGGGATCTGCAAATGGCGTTAACTATGTTGCAGGTGCTTACTATTTCAAAGACAACGGAACAACGGTACAGGATCAAATTGGTTCCTTCTACACCATGTACAACGGTGTTGCCAATCGCGGCCAAACCAACTTTGGTGTAGGTACAGAAGCCAAAGCCATCTTTGGACAGGCAGATTTCAAGTTGAACGAATTGACAACTTTGACTACCGGCTTGCGTACAACACAGGAAACAAAGACTGGCTCGATCCAAAGAACTGCTACGGGTGCTGCCAGTTATGTCGCCAATGCTGCTTACACACCCGTGTATACAGTGACCGGTAACAACGAAGCCAAATTCAGCGACACCACACCCTCAGCATCTTTGAGCTACAAGTTGGACAGCAACAACATGCTTTTTGGTCGGGTTGCTAAAGGTTTCAAGAGTGGTGGTTTCCCTCTAGAAGCACCTGCGCAGGCAGATGCTTTGACAGCATTCAAGCCTGAATCTTCAACCAGCTATGAAATCGGCACCAAAGGCGCCAATGCCAATGCCTCTTACGCCATTACTGGTTTTATTACCAAGCTAAAAGATCAGCAAGTGTCTTACTTGCCAGTGGGTAGCACATCCCCTACGACCACCAATGCAGGCGCTTCAACCTACAAAGGCTTTGAGTTGGAAGGTGCCCTCAAGGTGAATGCGGACACCCGCATCAACGGTAGCTACGGTTACCTGAATGCCAAGTTCGACGAGTACATCAGCCGTGGCATCAGTGGTTCAATGGTGGACGCCGCCAGCAATTTGGTTGTTGGCTACGCACCGAAGCACACTTTCAATCTGAATCTTGAACAAAACTTGGGCAACACCCAGTTTGGCAAATTGAGGGGCTTGGTGGAGTACCGTTACACAGCTGCTTATTACAACTACCCAGCCAACATTTCGATGACAGCTGCCAACGCCATTCCTGGTAACTTCGCAGCCGATTCTAAAATGCCGGCCTTGGGCATTGTGAATGCACGCCTCATCTTGGATCGCATGAATGTGGGTGGCCCCGGTCAAGCTGATGCATCCTTGTGGGTGAAGAACTTGGGTAACAAACAAGTCTTACAAAACATGATGGACGTGTCTGGTTACTACCAAGTGGGTTACTGGTCAGCACCCCGCACTGTGGGCGTATCTTTGAACTACAAGTGGTAATTCACTGAAAGGCAACTCCGTTGTCTTCATCAAAAAACGCCACATCAGTGGCGTTTTTTTTTAGTTCATTTCAACAACAACTTAAAGTCATCGGCCAGGGCCTGCGCGCCCATGCCATAGCGATTGAACAAACGCACTCTGCCTTGTGTGTCAAATGTGTAACTGCCCGCTGAGTGGTCCATGGTGTAACTGGTCGGTGTTTGACCCTCCACCCGCTTGTAATAAATTTTGAATTCTTTGGCAATGGCAGGCAATTGCGCTGGCGTTGGACGCAGCGCGACAAAGCCAGGGTCAAAGTTCTCGACATAAGCCTTCAACAAGGGCGTAGTGTCGCGTTCGGGGTCCACTGTCACAAACACCGCTTGCAACTTGCTGCCGTCGGGCCCTAACAAGCGCTTGACTTCAGACAGTTCTTGCATGGTGGTCGGGCACACATCTGGGCATTGGGTGTAACCAAAAAACACCACAACCAGTTTGCCAGAGAAATCTTTCAAGCTTCGAACTTGGCCATTTTGATCAGGCAAGCTCAAGGCTTTGGCGTAATCAGCCCCTGTGATGTCGACACCTCTGAATGAAGGTTTGGAATCACTGCAAGCGCTGATGCCGACCAACAGTGTTGTCAATGCCAAAGTGCCAAGGCCTCGCAAGCAAATCACAGACAAACGGGTGGGGTTGAACATGGAACAAGTCACTCCATTCAAAACAAGTAATGGTCAACCAACAAAGCGGCAAACAGCACGCTCAAATGGATCAGTGAAAAACGGAATGTCTTGCGCGCCAATTCATCTGAGTAGTTGCGCCACAAGGCCCAAGCATAGGCAATGAACATCACACTCAAAATAATGGCTGCAGTGAGGTAAAGCCATGAACTCATGCCATAGGCAAAGGGCATGAGGCATGAGGCCATGAGCACAAAGGTGTAAAGCAGGACTTGGAGCCGCGTAAATTCATTGCCATGGGTCACGGGCAGCATGGGCAAGCCTGACTTGCGATAGTCTTCCACGCGGTACAAAGCCAAGGCCCAAAAATGCGGCGGCGTCCACAAGAAAATGATCAAGAACAAAATGAGGGCTTCAGGCCCGACATTGCCCGTCATGGCAGCCCAACCCAACACCGGCGGCATCGCGCCAGACGCGCCACCAATCACGATGTTTTGGGGGGTGAGGGGTTTCAAGATGACGGTGTAAATGATGGCATAGCCAACAAAGGTGGCAAAGGTCAGCCACATGGTGAGCGGATTGACCAGCACGTACAAAATGACAGAGCCAATGCTGCACAAGATGGCGGAAAAACCCAGTGCCTGCATGTCACTCAACTGGCCTTTGGCCGTGGGGCGCCAGGCCGTGCGCTTCATCTTGGCATCAATGGTTTTTTCAATCAAACAATTGAACGCAGCGGCAGCGCCCGCCACCAACCAAATGCCCACACAAGCCACAAAGCCCAACTGCACTTCGGACCAGCTGGGAATGCCGGGCACGGCCAAGACCATGCCGATGAGGGCACAAAACACAATGAGTTGCACCACGCGCGGTTTCATCAACGCGTAGTACTGACGCCAGGGTGAGCCAGCTTGTAATTCGGCAGCGGTACTCATGAGGCCAACCCTAAATTAGAAAAATAAATGTTCATGGTCAATTCGATTTGCTTCGGCTCAGCATGAAGGTGAGGGCCATCATCAGTGCCCCAGCCCCGCCTGTGTGCGCCACTGCGGCCAGCAAGGGCCAACCCAACACCACGTTGGACAGGCCCGTTAAAAATTGCAACAACAACAGTGCTGCCAGCACGCGTGTCATGGTGGGCAAGGCCCCTGCACGCTTGAAGGTCCAAAGCAACAACAGCGCATAGGTGAACACCACCAAAGCCATGACGCGGTGGACCACATGCACAGACACCAAAGCTTCGTAAGTCAGGTATTGGCCGCGGCCATCCACGCCCAAGCCACGCCAAATGTCAAAGCCTTGACCCTGCCATGCGGGCCACCACTGGCCATTGCAATCTGGAAAACCTGTGCAAGCCAGCACCGCGTAATTGGTACTGACCCAAGCCCCCAAAGCAATTTGACAGACCAGCAAGGCTGCCATGAGCCACAGCATGCGCCGCAAATGGACAGCAATGAGTTCACGTTGCGTGAAGGGCTGCCACGCCACCTGACTGCTCAACAACACCAACAAACCAATGCCGCCCAACAAATGCAAACTCACAATGGCCGGAAACAATTTCATGGTCACCGTGAGCGCGCCAAACGCCCCTTGCATGCAAACCCACAGCAGCGTCAACCAGGCCCAAAAGGGTTTCACTTGCCAAGCCCCCTGAAACGAATAGTGACCTTTCCAGCGCTGCCAAGTGCTGCTCAAAGCCAGCACCACAATCAAAAAACCAACGCCCATGGCCAAATACCGATGGATCATTTCAATCCAGGCTTTGTGGTGCGTGACGGGGCCTGATGGCATGGCAGCTTGGGCCACATCGATGTGCGGTGTGGCGCCCAAGGGGCTCACACTGCCGTAGCAGCCTGGCCAATCGGGACAACCCAATCCTGAATCGGTGAGGCGCGTGAACGAGCCAAACAAGACCAAATCAAATGTCAGAAACAGTGTGAGCACGGTGATGGCGCGCAACTTCAAATTGACAGGGTTGTGGCGATGCTTGTACAGCGTCCACACCAAGGGCAGCAATGCGATGAGCACCCCCATGCCCAGCAAACGCAGCGTGGGGGTCAGGTTGTACAAGTCGACGTTGGCCATGGTGTTAACGACCCGGGGTGTCCCAGAATGCGGCAGCGCGCAAGAGCCGGTCTAAATCTTTCTTGGCCAAGGCAGCCGCTGCCAAATCAATGCCTGGCGGAAAGCGCATCATCCAGTTCCCCATGGGGTCAACCACATACAAATGCTCAACCAGTTGATGACCCGGTGCAGGGTTTAACCACTGCGCAAGTTGTGACTCATCGACGCGCAATGCCGTGGCCTGCGCCAATGCAGGCAACAACTTGGGATCGATGGCGGCATCGCCGGTTGCCAACCAAACCCAATCCACACGGTCTTTTTCCTTGCCCAATGACTCACGCAATTGACGCTGGAAATACAAATGTTTTTGGCAAGTTTCATTGCAAGCAGCATCTGCCACGCTGATCAAAAGCCACTGCCCTTTGAGTGCGCTCAAAAGCATTTTGTCGCCATTGAGTTGGCTGACTTCGAGCGCTGGCAAGGGCCGCTGGGGGTCAATCAAGTCGCCGTGATTGCGGCGTCCTTCGGGACGAATGACGTAGTAGGTGAAATAAGAGGCAACGACAGGTGCCGCACAGACCAAAAACAAGGCCAGCATTTTCCAGCGGCCCATGCGCGTGCGGGCTTCATCGGCATGCACCACATCCTGAGGGTTGGGCATGTCGTGAACGGTCATGCCCAGCGGCGCATCCTGCCAATGGGGCTGATCAGGCTGCGTCGGTGTGTTTGAATTTGAAGCGAGGTCGGACAATTTGGAACCAGACATAAAGCAATGCAATCAAAAGCGCCATTCCAAACCACTGGAAGGCATAACCATGGTGTTTCTCAACACCTGTTGCGGCCTGTGGCCATTCACGCAGTAAACCTTCTGAGGGTGCGCCCACTTGAATGACTGAGATTTCCAACAAAGGCAATCCAGTCTCAACGCGAAATTCTTGCAAGTCCAGATTTTGCCGTATTACGGACTTGGCTTCCTCGCCGAGCGCATAAAGCTTAGACGGTGGCAAGGCTATCAGCCCCTTCAAGGCCACCACCTCTGTGGGCGTTTGGATGGCGGGCAATCGGGTACGGTCAGTAAAGTCGCGGCCGACCCACCCGCGCTGCACCAACACCACCGCGTCCGTGGCTTTGATTTTGAAAGGCGTCATGACGTAAAAGCCTGGCCGCGCGTTCATTTGTCGATTGTCCAAATAGACGGTGTACTTTTGCAACCACTCCCCTTCCAAGCGAACGGCCCGGTGGAGCAATCCAGCACGGTTGCTGGCGGAATCTTGCGCGCCGCCCAAAAACGAGCCTTCCAGCAAAGGCATTTGGCTTTTTTGGATGATCTCGGCTTGCCAATTCAATTTGGTCTGCGCCCGGCCCAATTGCCAAAATCCCAATGAACAAGTGAGTGCCACGCAGGCGGCCGCCAGCAAGAACCACAGCGCAGATTGCACCCGGGGGTTCTTTTTGAGGGACGCTGACAAGACCCACCAACTCATCCGATAATTCCGTTCATGAAAATACTTGTTGCAATTGCATTCTTGGCCATCTTAGGCAGCTTGGCCTCTGCCCTTTTCTTCATGATGCGAGGCAGCCCTCCCAGCAACGCTGAAGGCGCAGAAACACCCGCGCCCCCCAAGGGCAAGATGGTGAAGGCCCTGGCGTTTCGGGTGGGCTTCTCCATTGTGCTCTTCCTGTGCATCTTGCTGGCTTGGAAGCTGGGTTATGTCCAACCGTCCGGCATCCCAGCAGGCGCTTGATTCAAGCACCTTTCACAAAAAAAGCGCCCTCGGGCGCTTTTTTGTTGCGGGGCCAAAGTTGAATGGCACCCATTACATCCAGTAAACCAAGATGTACAAACCAAGCCACACCACGTCGACGAAGTGCCAGTACCAAGCAGCACCTTCGAAACCGAAGTGGCGCTCTGTGGTGAAGTGACCTTTTTGCAAACGCAAAGTGATGAACAACAACATCAACATGCCGACAAACACGTGAAAACCGTGGAAGCCCGTGAGCATGTAGAAGGTTGAGCCATAAACACCAGAGCTCAACTTCAAATTCATTTCTGTCCAAGCGTGTGAATACTCATAGCCTTGAACAAACAAGAACACCAAACCCAAAACCACTGTCATCCACATGAACTTGATGGTTTTGCTGCGATCACCATGCTGCAATGCGTGGTGGGCAATGGTCAAGGTCACGCCAGACGTCAACAACAACGCGGTGTTGATGGTGGGCAACCAGAAGGGCGTCATGGTTTGGAAGGGCTCGATGATGCCAGCAGGTGATGCTGTGGCGCCAGCGGCCAAGGTGGGCCAAACGGCTTTGAAATCAGGCCACAAAAGCGCGTTGTCCAAGCTGCCCAGAGCAGGCAAGGAATGTGAGCGTGCCCACCACAAAGCGGAGAAGAACGCACCAAAGAACATCACCTCAGAGAAGATGAACCAAGTCATGCTCCAGCGGTAGGACAGGTCAATTTTGTAGCCATATTGGCCACTTTCGCTTTCCGAAATGGCATCGCTGAACCATTGGTACAAAACGGTCAGCCACCATGCCAAACCGGCAAACAAGGAATACTTACCCCAGTCTGCACCGTTGATCCATTGGCCTGCACCCAAGATCACCAAGAACAAACCAAATGCAGCCATGGCCGGATGGCGTGATGGATGGGGCACATAGTAGTAAGGCGTTGTGCCGTGTGCTGTAGAACTCATACTTGCTCCTGCTCTCTCTTAAACCAAATTTGTATCAAAAAATTACAAAGTGCTGGGCTGTGCCACCACCCAATGAACCAAGGCAATCAAGCCCACCACAAAGATCAGTGCCAATGACAAACCCACCACCAATACATGAAAGGGGTTGAGCTTGGCCATGTCTTCTTGGCCTGCACTGTTTTTTCTCAAACCAATGAAAGACCACAACACCGCTTGGACGGTGCGAAAAAATGACATCTTGTCATTGCTCATGAACCCACCTTGGAAGAAACCAATGCTGCGGGCACTGAAGCCACAGGCGTTGTGGCAGGTGCGGGCGGTGTTTTGCCACCCACCTCAAAGAAGGTGTAAGACAAGGTAATGGTGGTGACGTCTTTGGACAACTTAGGGTCAATCACAAAAACCACAGGCCATTGTTTTTTCTCACCCGCTTCCAAGGTGTACTGATTGAAGCAAAAGCATTCAATCTTGTTGAAATGAGGCGCTGCTTGATTGGGGGCATAACTTGGAATGGCCTGCGCAGCCATGCGGCGATTTTGAACGTTCTGAAATTCGTACATCACGGTCGACAACTCGCCGGGATGAACTTGAATAGAACGTTGCGCAGGTTTGAAATCCCAAGGACCACGCGAGTTGGCATCAAACTCAACAGTGATGGTGCGTGAATAGTCGATTTGCGAATTGCCAGGCTGAGAAACATCTTTACCGGCTGCGCCGTTGCCCGGCACCTGACGTTCTGCAATGGACAGAATGTTGATGCCCGTCATCTCACAAATGTGTTTGTAGATGGGAATGAGCGCGTACCCAAAGGCGAACATGCAGGCCGCAACCACGGCCAGCTTGCTCACCATTTTGATGTTTTCGCGGTAAAGGCTCATGACGCAGTGGTTGGCAACTCAGCGTGACTTATCTGGAAGTCAGCACAATCATTTTGACCAAGAACCCGACAAAAAACACCACCGCCACAGAGGCCAAGATGAGGCCTAAGCGCAGGTTGTTTTTCTTTTGTTCGGGTGTCAAGGACATGATGCTGCTCTGTGAAAATTAACCAATGACGCGGGTTGCCGTGACATCCAGCTTCGGTGGGTTTTCAAAGGTGTGGAACGGTGCTGGAGAAGGAACTTCCCACTCCAAACCTTCGGCAGCTTCCCAAGGTTTCTGAGGTGCTTTTTCGCCTTGACCGCGCATGCTGGGCAGCACCACGAACAAGAAGAAGTAAACCTGTGCAAAACCGAAGAAGAACGCGCCCACAGATGCGATGGCGTTGAAATCGGCAAACTGCATGGGGTAGTCAGCGTAGCGACGTGGCATACCCGCCAAGCCCAAGAAGTGCATGGGGAAGAAGGTGATGTTGAACGAAATGATGGACCACCAGAAGTGAATCTTGCCGCGTGTTTCGCTGTACATCACGCCTGTCCATTTAGGCAACCAGTAGTAGGCGCCAGAGAACATGGCAAACAAGGAGCCGGCCACCAACACGTAGTGGAAGTGGGCCACCACGTAGTAAGTGTCTTGCAACTGAATGTCAATGGGCGCCATGGCCAAAATCAAACCAGTGAAGCCGCCCATGGTGAACACAAAAATGAAGCCGATGGCAAACATCATGGGTGTTTCAAAGGTCATGGAGCCGCGCCACATGGTGGCGATCCAGTTGAAAATTTTCACTGCGGTTGGCACAGCGATCAGCATGGTGGCGTACATGAAGAACAACTGGCCTGTCACGGGCATGCCGGTTGTGAACATGTGGTGAGCCCACACAATGAAAGACAAAATCGCAATGGAAGAAGTGGCGTACACCATGGAGGCATAACCGAACAGCTTTTTGCGTGCAAATGCGGGAACCACTTGGCTGATGATGCCGAAGGCCGGCAAAATCATGATGTACACCTCAGGGTGACCGAAGAACCAGAAGATGTGTTGGTACATGACGGGGTCGCCGCCGCCAGCTGGATTAAAGAAGCTGGTACCGAAGTGACGGTCTGTGAGCGTCATGGTGATGGCGCCAGCCAAAACGGGCATCACAGCAATCAACAAGTAAGCCGTAATGAGCCATGTCCAAGCAAACATCGGCATCTTCATGAGCGTCATGCCGGGCGCGCGCATGTTCAGAATGGTCACGATGATGTTGATCGAGCCCATGATGGACGAGGCGCCCAAGATGTGCATGGCAAAAATACCGGCGTCCATGGAAGGACCCATTTGCAAGGTCAAAGGCGCGTACAAGGTCCAACCGGCAGCGGGTGCGCCACCGGGCATGAAGAACGAGCCGGCCAACATGGCAGCGGCAGGAATCATCAGCCAGAAGCTGAAGTTGTTCATGCGGGCAAAGGCCATATCGGCTGCGCCAATTTGCAAAGGAATCATCCAGTTTGCAAAGCCAACAAAGGCCGGCATGATGGCACCAAACACCATGATCAAACCGTGCATGGTGGTGAACTGATTGAACAACTCAGGATTGACCAACTGCAAACCAGGCTGGAACAACTCGGCGCGAATGAGCAGCGCCAAGATGCCGCCAATCATGAGCATGGTGAAGCTGAACAACAAATACAAAGTACCAATGTCTTTGTGGTTGGTGGCGAACACCCAACGGCGCCAGCCTTCGGGGGCACCGTGGTGGTCATGGCTGTGGTCATCGTGACCGTGGGCGTGATCGTGAGGATGTAGAACTGCGCTCATCTTGAATTCCTTTAAATACTTTTCAAAGTACTTGATTACTTGCGGGCTGCCAGCACATCAGCCGGTTGCACCACTTGCCCAGTCTTGTTAGACCAATTGTTTTTGGTGAAGGTGATCACCGCGGCAATTTCCGTGTCAGACAACTGCTTCCATGAAGGCATGGTTTGGTTGTTTTGACCGTTCAACAAAACCATGATTTGCTTGGTTTTGTCGGCATTCAGAACCACTGCCGCACCATCCAATGGCTTGACAGCACCGCCGCCCTTGCCGCTGGCTTGGTGGCATGCGGCACAGTTGGCAGCATAGACCTTTTCGCCGCGCTGGAGGGAATCTTCCAATGTCCAGACTTTGCTGGGGTCATCGGCTTTGGCAGCCATTTTCTTCTTCTCAGCGTCCACCCATTTTGTGTAGTCTTCGGCTGAAACAACCTTGACATGGATTGGCATGTAAGCGTGCTCTTTGCCGCACAGCTCTTGGCACTGGCCATGGAAATCACCCACGCGCTCTGCGCGGAACCACGTGTCACGGACAAAGCCAGGAATAGCGTCTTGCTTGATGCCCAAAGAAGGCACGGCAAACGCATGAATCACGTCGTTGGCCGTGGTAATGACACGGATCTTCTTACCAACTGGCACCACCAAGGCGTTGTCAACTTTCAAGAGATAGTCGTCACCAGAGGGCTTGCCAGAATTGGACATTTCGCGCTGTGCCGTGTCCAAGGTTGAGATGAAAGCGATGCCTTCGCCCTCGCCTTTGATGTAGTCGTAACCCCACTTCCACTGGTAACCCGTGGCTTTGATGGTGAGATCTGCATTGGTGGTGTCTTTCGAAGCCACCAACACTTTGGTGGCGGGCAAGGCCATCAAAATCACAATGATGAAAGGCACGATGGTCCAAATGACTTCAACCGTCATGGACTCATGGAATGTGGCCGGCTTGTGGCCCAACGATTTGCGGTGTTTCCAAATGGAATAGAACATGACCGAGAACACAGCCACGAAGATGACTGAACACAAGATCATCATCATGACGTGCAACCAATGTTGCTCTTCAGCAATTTTGGTGGCCGCGGGGTGAAAGTCCAGTTGGTTGACCGCAGGGCCGCCTGGTAAATCGTTGACGGCATAAGCGGCAGTTGCCACCCAAGCGCCAGCCCAAATACCTGCTTTGCTCAGCAAAGACACCAATGTTTTGGAAATGCTCTTCATAGTTTTCACTAACTTCCAAGTTTCAAATGAAACCACTACAGTTATTACAAAAGGGAACACGAAAAGAAGGTCAACACACAGCCACAGAATGGCCGTCGATGGTCAAGCTCAACGGCCGAAATTTTAACCGAGTTGAAGGCCCACTTTGAGATTTATCAAACTTGATTTGATTTCTTTTGCGGATTTCTCAGCATTTGACGCAAGTCATCCAAGCCAATTTGGCTGTGTGAAGCAACTTTCACACGGGCTGTCGGTTTCAAAGCATGACCGTAGACCACCTCAAAGCTCAGCGCCAACCGGCCCTCTTGATCAACTTGTGCCAATGACAGCATGGCTTCGTGCCATTGGGCCAGCCACGCTTTGCCCCTGAGCGCGCCGAATCGCGTCACATGAAAATTACGACCTATAGTTCGCAAATCCTCGAGCAATTTGTCTGAATTGATGTAGGTCAAGACAATCTTTTCCATGTCCATCACGGGCTCAGCAAAGCCTGCATGGACCAGCATGTCACCCCAGTCGTGCATGTCGGTAAATTCATGCGTGGGCGTGGGCCAGCCCTTTTTTGCATAGACCGCACGCAACTCTTTGAGCGTGTCGGGCCCTAGGCAAGAAAACATCAAAAAACCATCGACTGCCAAGACCCGATGCCATTCAGCCAACAAAGCCTGCGGCTCAGACGTTTGATGCAGCAGCATGTTGGCCCACACCATGTCCATGCTGTGGCTGGCCAATGCGTTGGTTTTAAGCTTGGAAGTCCACCAAGCCGCAGGTTGCCACCAAGGGGCACGCGCCCAAGCCTGAACGCTTTCGGCCTCGCCAGCTCGCGCAGCGGTGAGATGGCCCTTGGCCTTGGGATAGCGCTTTTGCAACATGCCCAAGGCGTTGAGCCCTGCCCGAATGGGGTCCCAGCAGACCCATGACTTGGGCTGCAAGCGAATGAAGGCCAAGCGCTCTGCCATGCGACGCGCCACCTCTTCGTGCAACCAAGGTGAAGTCAAAGGCTTGGGGGCCCATGGGCGTTGAGCCCATCTGCGAGCAGCGATGGGGTCTAGACTAGGAGGACGTTCGTTGGCCATGCAAAGAAAAGCAATTCGGTTGAAAGCGTGAAAGAGCAGAGCTCGCAGTATATTGACTCGTGATTCACCTTCCCAGTCAATGTGCCATTTGCAAGGCTTGGCCCTCCCATGCCATTTGCAACGCCTGTGTCGCGGCCTTTGGCAGGCCTGTGGCTCGCTGTGCGCAATGCGCCACAGCCCTTCTCATGTCATCCATGTCAGCCTCGCCAGCCTCGCCACGCACCTTTTCAACTTCAAGCGCCCTGCTCTGCAGCAACTGCCAGAAGCACCCGCCAGCCTTGGATGCATGCTGGGCCGCCCTGCCCTATGCGTGGCCTTGGGCCCACTTAATCACCCAGTTCAAATTTCAAAGACAAGCAGCGTGGGCTCGACATTTCGCGCAACTCATGCAAAGCACCCCTTGGGTGGCAGACGCTTTAAGCCAGGCCAATGGCTTGGTGCCTATTCCCTTGTCGCAACAACGCCTGGCCGAAAGGGGTTTCAACCAATCGCTGATGCTGGCCCTGCATTTGAGTGCATCCAAAACTCAGGCCCATCTGCTGCTTCGCATGCGTCACACGGTCGCGCAAAGCGCCCTTCACCGAACGGAGCGTCTGCACAATTTAACGGGGGCCTTTGCCGTGGCTCCGCTTTTGGCGCACACCGTCCGGGCTCAACACCTCCTGCTGATCGACGACGTCATGACCAGTGGCGCGACCCTCAATTTGGCCGCGCAGGTTTTGAAGCAAGCCGGGGCAGCCCGCGTCAGCGCACTGGTCTTGGCCAGAACGCCGTCCTAAAACAAGGACAATACCGACATGTTTCAAATTGTTTTGGTTGAACCTGAAATTCCGCCCAACACGGGCAACGTGATTCGCTTAGCGGCCAACACGGGCTGCGCTTTGCACCTCATCGAGCCCTTGGGCTTTTCGATGGACGACAAGCACATGCGCCGCGCAGGGCTGGACTACCACGAGTACGCCACCCTGAAGCGTCACCCCAGTTGGGCCGATTTTTTAGCGCAAGAACAACCCGACCTGGCACGCATGTTTGCACTGACGACCAAGGGCACGCGCTATGTCCAAGAATGCACATTTCAAAAAGGCGACTGGCTGGTGTTTGGCGCAGAAACCCGTGGCCTTGCGCCCGAATTGCGTGAAAGCTTTGCACCTGCCAATCGCTTGAAATTGCCCATGCTGGAAGGCCAACGCAGTTTGAATTTGTCCAACAGCGTGGCCGTCACAGTCTATGAGGCTTGGCGTCAGAATGGGTTTGCCATGCCTGCTGCACCAGCACTCAAACCAGGGGCTTCAGCGTAATAACGCACCAAAGTTTCGGCGATGCAAGCCGGCTTGTCTGCACCTTCGCGCTCGAGGGTCATCTCCCAGGCGAACTGCATGCCATTGCCCTCAATGGGTGTGGCGCTTAGAAGTTTCATGTGACCACGCAACTGGCTGCCCACTGGCACGGGCGAGGTGAAACGTACTTTGTTCAAGCCGTAATTCACCGCCATGCGCACGTTGTCTACGCGCAAGGCGCTTTCAGACAACATGGGGATCAGCGAGAGCGTTAAAAAGCCATGCGCAATGGTGCCGCCAAAAGGCCCCGTTTTGGCTTTTTCAACATCGAGGTGAATCCACTGATGGTCGTCTGTGGCATCGGCAAACTTATTGACTTGCGCTTGCGTGATGCGCGTCCAAGGCGACACCGCCACCACTTGGCCCACGCAGTCTGCCAAGGCTTGCAAAGTTGGAAATGTTTTCATGGTCCGAACTTACACGCGTTCCAAAATCAGGGCAATGCCTTGGCCTACGCCAATGCACATGGTGCACAGCGCATAGCGGCCACCCGTGGCATGCAAACGATTGACCGCCGTGGTGGCCAAACGTGCGCCTGAAGCGCCCAAAGGATGGCCCAAAGCAATGGCACCCCCCCAAGCATTGACGCGCTCATCATCGTCTTTCAAGCCCAACATGCGCAGCACCGCCAAGCCTTGCGCCGCAAAAGCTTCGTTCAATTCAATGACGTCGATTTGATCCAAGGTCAAACCCGTTTGGGCCAACACTTTGAGGGTGGCAGGCGCAGGGCCAATGCCCATCACGCGCGGCGCCACACCAGCCGTGGCCATGCCCACCACGCGGGCTTTCGGTGTCAGGCTGTATTTGCCAGCCAGGGTTTCATTGGCCAAGAGCAAGGCGCACGCGCCATCGTTCACACCACTGGCATTGCCTGCTGTCACGGTGCCATCGGGGCGCACCACCCCTTTGAGTTTGGCCAAAGATTCCATGCTGGTTTCGCGCGGATGTTCGTCCTTGTCCACCACGATGGCGTCGCCCTTTTTCTGAGGAATGGTGACGGCTGTCATTTCACGGGCCAAGTGGCCGGCCTTCTGCGCAGCAACCGCTTTCATTTGGCTGGCAAAGGCCATGCGGTCTTGCGCTTCACGCTCAATGTTGTAATCGGTGGCCACGTTCTCTGCTGTCTCAGGCATGGAATCCACGCCATATTTTTCCTTCATCAACTTGTTGACAAAGCGCCAACCGATGGTGGTGTCATACACCGCGTTGTTGCGGCTGAATGCCGTCTCGGCTTTGGGCATGACAAAGGGCGCACGGCTCATGCTTTCCACGCCGCCCGCAATCATCAAACCGGCTTCACCCGATTTGATGGCGCGTGCAGCGCTGCCTACTGCGTCCAAACCAGAACCGCACAAACGGTTCAAGGTTGCGCCAGGCACTTCGATGGGCAAACCGGCCAACAGGCTGCTCATGTGGGCCACGTTGCGATTGTCTTCCCCCGCCTGGTTGGCATTGCCATACAACACATCGGTCACGGCCGCCCAATCCACTTGTGGATTGCGAGCCATCAAGGCGCGCAAAGGAATGGCACCCAAGTCATCGGTGCGAACGCTGGACAAGGCACCGCCATAACGGCCGAAAGGCGTGCGGATGGCGTCACAGATGAAGGCTTGCTGAAAGGTGTTGCTCATGGTGTTACTGAAGTCTCTGGTTTTCAAGAATCATGCAATATAGTGCATGCCTTCTTTGAATTCAAGTGCTAATTCCACCTAGGCGACAATCCGACCATGCTGATTCAACCTTCTCAAGCCGATGTGCGGCGATTTTTTTGTGGCACCTACGCCAAAGCCCGTTCAGGACAGACGCTAGAGCCGATCGAAATTCTGGCCAGCCAGTGGATCGACGAGCACCCCGAGTACCACGCAGAGTTGGCCGATGTCGACACTGCATTGGCCAATATGCACAAGGTCGATCCCAACCGCGACAGCCCCTTTTTACATCTGTCCATGCACCTGTCCATCAGCGAACAATGCAGCATCGATCAGCCCCGCGGCATCCGTCAGGCCGTTGAACTGTTGAGCTACAAACGTCAGTCTTTGCACGAAGCCCACCATGCCACCATGGAATGCTTGGGTCGCATGATTTTTGAAAGCCAACGGGCCGGCAAAATGCCCGATGGCCAGGTCTACATTGATTGCGTTCAAAGACACGCCACCCAAGATTGAAATCCTGCCCCCCAAAAATCTGAAAAAAAAGCCCGCAACGGCGGGCTTTTCTTGTGAGTGACAAAGGCCTGTGAGGCCTCGGCGCCTCAACGGAATTTAGACTGGGGCACAGTTTTGAGTTCGCCGTCCAAAGAGGACACATAACCGGCCAAAGCTTTCAATTCATTGTTGCTGAACTGCTTGGCAACACCGCCCATGATGCCGTTTGCACGGCCCCATGTGGCTTGGTTTTCAGTCTTGTAGGACTTCAAAGCCACGAACAAGAAGTCTTTGTGCTGGCCTGCAATTTTGGGGTAGCTGGGGTCCACTGGCTTGGAGAAGTTCTCGCCATGGCAAGACACGCAAGCGCCTTTTTTCAGCAACTCGGCCACTTTGTCGTCAGCGGCTTTGGCCACGACGGGGGCCGCGCCTTCTACAACGCCGTGTTGTGAGTAATAGGCTGCAACGTCAGCGATGTCCTGATCGGACAAGCTGGCTGCAATACCGCGCATGGTGGGGTGCTTGCGATCGCCTTTTTTGTAGGCGTTCAGGGCTGAGGCAATGTACTTGGCATTTTGACCCGAGATCATGGGGACGCGGTACACCTCGGGGAAGCTGGCCTGGTAGCCTTTGATGCCGTGGCAGCCGATGCACATGGCAATCTTGCCTTCGGCGGCTTTGGCGTTGCCCTGCACGTCTTGTGCTTGGGCAGAGAAAACGGTCGCTGAAGCGACAGTTAAAGCGATCAATGAGGATAACAAAGCGTTCATTTTGCGAGCACAATCAAACTTGGATTGATGAAAATCAATGCGGGATTATATCGAGTGTGTCCACTCAATCCTGACTTTTCTCATTTCTCACAACTTTTAATCCACTTTTGACGCCAATTATGAAATTCCAAGGGACTGAAAACTACGTTGCCACGCAAGATTTGAAGCTGGCCGTCAACGCCGCCATCACCTTGAAGCGCCCTTTGCTGGTCAAAGGCGAACCCGGCACTGGCAAAACCATGCTGGCCGAGGAAGTCTCTGAAGCTTTGGGCCTGAAACTCATTCAGTGGCACATCAAGTCCACCACCAAAGCACAGCAAGGCTTGTATGAGTACGACGCCGTGAGCCGTCTGCGTGACAGCCAATTGGGCGACGAAAAAGTTAAGAACATCGAAAACTACATCATCAAGGGTGTGCTCTGGCAGGCTTTCACGTCTGAAGAACCCGTGGCCATTTTGATTGACGAGATCGACAAGGCCGACATCGAGTTCCCCAACGACTTGCTGCGCGAAATCGATCGCATGGAGTTTTACTGCTATGAAACACGTCAGCTGATCAAAGCCAAAACGCGGCCCTTGGTGTTCATCACCTCCAACAACGAAAAAGAATTGCCCGACGCCTTCCTGCGCCGCTGCTTCTTCCACTACATCAAGTTCCCAGAAGCCGACACCATGAAGCAAATTGTGGATGTGCACTTCCCCAATTTGAAAAAGGAATTGCTCACCGTGGCGTTGAAAAACTTCTACGACGTGCGCGGTTTGCCCGGCCTCAAAAAGAAACCCTCCACCAGCGAATTGCTCGACTGGTTGAAGCTCTTGGTGGCCGAAGACATTCCTTTGGAAGCCCTGCAAAGTGCCGACCAAAAAGTGAGCGTGCCACCCCTGGTGGGCGCCTTGCTGAAGAATGAGCAAGACGTCAGCTTGTTTGAAAAGCTGGTGTTCATGAACCAACGCAACCGTTAAGCCAGCATGTCACGCAACTTGCTCGCAGAAGGTTTTTCAGACGCCGTTGGCTTTGTGGGCGGCGCCCTGCTGGGCTTTTGGGCTGGGCGCCTTCTGGGCTGGAATATATTTGCAGCAGGCTACGGCAACGACAGCATTGGCGGCATTGTGTTGGTCGGCTTGGGCGGCGGCCTGGGTTTGCAACTGGCCAGGCGTTGGCAAGCTGCCCAATCATCAAAAGAAAAAACTTTGGACAACGAAAGCGATAAGGCCTGAAGCATGCTGATCGATTTCTTTTACACCCTGCGTGCCGCCAAATTGCCGGTGTCTGTGCGCGAGTACCTCAATGTGCTGGAAGCCTTGCAAGCCAACGTGGTCGGCCCTGCATCCGACGCTTGCAGCATTGACGACTTCTACCACTTGAGCCGCACGGTCATGGTGAAGGATGAGAAGCACTACGACAAATTTGACAAGGCCTTTGGTGCCTACTTCAAAGGCGTTGAAATGCTGACCGACTTCACCAAAGAAGTGCCACTGGACTGGCTGCAAAAAATCTTAGAAAAAGAACTCACGCCCGAGCAAAAAGCCGCCATTGAAAAAATGGGCTGGGATGAGTTGATGGAGACCTTGAAGAAGCGTCTCGAAGAACAAAAAGAGCGCCACGAAGGTGGCAACAAATGGATTGGCACTGGCGGCACCTCGCCCTTTGGCAATGGCGGGCACAACCCCCAAGGCATTCGAATTGGCGGCAAAGGCGGCAATCGCAGCGCTGTGAAAGTGTGGGAGCAACGCGCCTATCGCGATTACGACGATACGCAAGAACTGGGCACCCGCAACATCAAAGTGGCCTTGCGCCGATTGCGCAAATTTGCCCGAGAAGGCTCGGCTGACGAACTTGATTTGCCCGACACCATTCGTGCCACAGCGGCCAACGCCGGTTACCTCGACATCAAGATGGTGCCCGAGCGGCATAACAACGTCAAAGTGCTGCTGCTGATGGACGTGGGTGGCACCATGGACGACCACATTGCGCGCGTGGAAGAGTTGTTCTCGGCAGCCAAAGCCGAGTTCAAGCACTTAGAGTTTTATTACTTCCACAACTGCGTGTACGACTTCATGTGGAAGAACAACAAGCGTCGTTACGCCGAGAAGTTTCCCACCTGGGACATTCTGCGCAAGTACAACAAAGATTACAAACTGATCTTTGTGGGCGATGCCACCATGAGCCCCTACGAAATTTTGCAGCGCGGTGGCAGCGTGGAATACAACAACGAAGAAGCCGGCGCCGAATGGCTACAACGCCTCACGCACACCTTCCCCAAATTTGCTTGGATCAACCCCGAGCCGCAAGGCGTTTGGCAATACCGCCAAAGCATTGCGGTCATTCAACAACTCATGAGCAACCGCATGTTTCCGCTCACCCTCAAGGGTTTGGAAGATGCCATGCGCATGATGAGCAAGTAAACAACTTTAGACCTCTGACAAGTCAGGCGCCTCGGGGTGCCTGTAAAATGCAAACGTCCGCCGCCGTAGTTCAATGGACAGAACGAGTGCCTCCTAAGCGCTAGATACAGGTTCGATTCCTGTCGGAGGCACCAAGAGTTAACCTCGCAAAGTCTCACGACACCTCAAAACCCGCATTCTTATTGGTCTAGTGGGTTATTTATTGCTTCATACGGCCTCACAAGGTAGCATCACATACCAGCAAAAAAGCACTAGTTTTGGCTGTACACACAAGCGCCCCAAAAAATATACCGCCAAGGGGGCAGATCAGACACAAAAAACGATCAAATCAAATGGTTGACAATAAAAAATTCAAAGTTTTTTGGAATTGCGATCTTAGATAGTTCACCTTAAGCTGTCCCTTTACTTATTCAATATGATGAATCTTTCTCAATTTTTAAAACTGCTAGTTTCTTTTGGGATCTTGTTTTGCTTGGGAGCCTCGATTCCACTTTATGCGGCTGAGCCAGCAGCTGCAACAAAACTTAGGCAAAAAATTTATAACCAGTGCATGGTTAATCAGCGTGCAACACTTCAAACAGAAAAATTTGTTTCGAAATTTTGCAAAGATGAGGCTGATCAATCAATCGAAAATCTCCAGCTTCAAGCAATAAATGCTCAAAGACAAATTGACATTTTTACAGATCAAGTGAAAAAAATTTCGACTTTCAAACCTGAAACCAATGATGAGTACACAGCTGTAACAGATCTATTTAGCAGCTATCAACAGCTTAATGATTACTTCAATATTTTTTTAACAACTCAATATGCACGCTCGCTTCAAAATTCTTACGCTGAATTACTTAGGCTAAAACTTTCAATTGAAATTTTCAACCAGAATTTCATATTTAGAGAAGATGAAAAACAAAAAGCAAAAGAGATATCTTGCGAGAAAAGCGTTAGTAAATACAACGCTAAAGCCAACGCAATTGGCGATGACACTTTAACAATTAAGGACTGCCTTAATGATTTCTTCTATGAATTCCATAATTTGAATACAGTAAGAATTCAGAAAATTATTCTAGTTCCTCCCTCAAGGGTTTTTAACTAAGAGGCCCTAGTTGACGGGGCGTACTGAGCCTAGAACAATCAATGAAGTCAAAATAATCGACTTTTGCACCATTTCTTCAATTCACAAAAATCGCTTGTTGACAGGGCACAGCAGACTCTATTGTTTTTGTAATAGGCGGGTTTGAGCCCTCTAGTTTGTAAGTGCAATCCCACTTGTTTGTAACAAACTGGTCTTTAACCAGTGTCCACATAGCAGCATGGGCTGATAGGGTTACTCCAACCAAGGCATCTCCGATAATTTTTTCATTTCTATCTCCGTCCAAATTAGTTACCAAAATGGGATATCCGGAAATACAAGGCCTTAGAGATAGTCCGATAGCCCTCTTCATATCAGCTGTTGCCTGTCGGAGGCACCAAATCTGCTCAGGGCCTGCAAGCCAGTTTCAAGTCCATCACCGTTTGCCGCAAATCTTGCGCCCAAGCCCGGCGGTCGCGTCCACCTGCATGTTGCAGTTCGCCAAAGTTCACTACCGCCTTAAGGTCCCGCGCATTGAGTGTTTGCCAAATTGACCACACCAATGTGTCATCACCCACAAACCTAGCGGCCATTGAAATTTGATGGGTGGGTTTGTCAAAATACTGAATGGCTAATGGCTGAATGGGCGCATCAGCCTCAATGGCAGACTGAATCAGGTTGGCATGAAAAGGTAGCAGGTCAAAACCATCACCTGTGGTGCCTTCTGGAAAAACTGCCAACACATCGCCCTCTTTCAAAGCGCGCGCCATTTCCTTCACCATGCGCATCGCATCCTTGCGATTCTCGCGCTCAATGTACAAGGTGCCTGCGCCTGTGGCCAAAGTGCCAATCAAAGGCCACTCGCGCAATTCTGATTTAGACACAAAGCGGCAATGCCGTGTGGCGTGGATCACCACAATGTCGAGCCAAGAAATGTGATTGCACACCATCAAAGTGGGGCCTGTTAATACGGGCTGGCCACGCACTTCCAGTTCAATGTCCCAAATGCGCAAGAGCTGTGTGGCCCAAACTTGAACCCTTGCTTCACGCTGTAAGGGGTTCAGTTGCGGAAACCGAAAATAGATGGTGACCCACCCCACCAACACGTGCCAAATGCCACGCAGCAATTTGAGGGCTGCGCGCATGCCTAGGCTTGATACGCCACTTGTCCGCCCACCAAGGTGCATTGCACGCGACCGGGCAAGTCGTAACCCGAGAACGGTGTGTACTTGCCTTGGCTGCGCAAGTTGTCGGCGGTGACTTGCCAATGAGCCTCGGCATCCAAAATGCAGACGTCGGCTTGTGCACCCACTTTCAACTGACCGATGTCTTTGCCCAACACACGAGCGGCTTCGCTGGTGATGGTGGCAATGGCGCGCGGCAGTGGCACCTTGCTGTCTTGTGACCATTTCAAGGCCAAGCTGAGCAACAACTCGAGGCCCGTGGCACCCGGTTCAGCTTCTGCAAAAGGCAGGGCTTTTTCATCTTCACTGACGGGGCTGTGATCTGACACCAAAACATCGATGGTACCGTCAGCCAAGGCTTCACGCAGGGCATCGCGATCTCGCTGTTGACGAAGGGGTGGCGACACGCGCGCGCGGCTGTCAAAGTAGCCCACATCGGCATCGGTGAGGTGCAAGGAATTGATGCTGACATCGCAGGTGATGGGCAGGCCTTCCGCTTTGGCTTGGCGCACCAAGGCCACGCCAGCGGCGCTGCTGATGCGGCACAAGTGCACATGGGCTTTGATGCTTTTGAGCAATTCAAAAATGGTGTGCAGTGCAATGGTTTCGGCGGCCACAGGCACGCCGGACAAACCCATGCGCGTGGCCAAGGGGCCGCTTGCAGCCACGCCTTTGCCCAAATGCAATTCTTGCGGTCGCAACCACACGGTGTAGCCAAACGAGTTGGCGTATTGCAAGGCACGCTGCAGCACCTGGGTGTTTTCCAAAGCCACTTCGGCTTGGCTGAAACCCACGCAACCGGCTTCTGTGAGCTGAACCATTTCAGTCAGCACTTCGCCTTTTAAGCCGCGTGTGAGTGCACCCAAAGGCATCACATTGGCACGATTTAACTTTTCTGCTTTGAAGCGCAGCATTTCCACCAGGCCGGGCTCGTCCAACACAGGATCGGTATCGGGTGGGCACACCAAGCTGGTCACACCCCCCGCAACAGCAGCGGCCAATTCCGAGTCGAGCATGCCCTCGTGTTCATGGCCAGGCTCTTTGAGTCGCACCGACAGATCCACCAAACCTGGCATCACGATCAGGCCTTTGGCATCGATGGTTTTTTGCGCTTGAAAATCTGCGGGCACTTTGCCAATCGCCACAATTTTGCCGGCCGAGATGGCCACGTCGGCCACGTTGTCGGTGTTGCTGGCGGGGTCGATGACGCGGCCGCCTTGAATCAAAATTTT
>CANBWP010000006.1 GCA_947373185.1 Comamonadaceae bacterium
GCCTTGTACCGCTTGGCACCGCCTTCGTTTTTGGCGGGCTACACCTTTCAATTCAAAACCAAACAAAAGCTGGACGAGGCCAAGCTCAAGTCGCAGCTCACTTTGGCCGGTTACAGCCACGTCAGCCAAGTGGTGAGCCCGGGCGAATATGCCGTGCGCGGTGGCTTGATTGATTTGTTCCCCATGGGCTCTCAGGTGCCCTACCGTGTCGATTTGTTTGACAACGAAATTGACTCCATTCGCACCTTCGACCCTGACACACAGCGCAGCCTCTACCCAGTGCCCGAAGTGCGTTTGCTGCCGGGTCGCGAGTTTCCGATGGACGAAGCCGCGCGCGCCAAGTTTCGCAGCCGCTGGCGCGAATTGCTAGAAGGCGACCCCACCAAAAGCCGCATCTACAAAGACATGGGCAATGGCGTGGCTACGGCCGGCATTGAATATTATTTGCCGCTGTTCTTCGAAGAAACCGCCACGGTATTTGACTATTTGGGTGCAGGCACGGACATGCCGGCCACCTTGGTCTTGCTCGGCGATTTAGAGCCTGCCTTTCAACGTTTTTGGCAAGACACCAAAGACCGCTACCGCTTGGTGCAAGGCGACCCAGAACGGCCAGCCTTGCCACCCGAAGCATTGTTCTTATCGGCTGAGCAGTTTTACACGGGCACCCACCAGCATGCGCAATTGGCGCTGCGGCAAGGCGCAGATGCCGGCGCAGACAACACACTGGCCCAGGCCCTGCCCGACCTCACGGTGGTGCGCGGTGCAGAAGAGCCTTTGGCCAAACTTCAAGCGCACATTCGCAATACACCGCATCGCGTCTTGATTTTGGCCGAAAGCGCTGGCCGCCGCGAAAGCTTGCTCGACTTCTTACGCGCCGGCGGTGTCAGCCCTCCGGCCTTTGATGACCTGCAAGAATTTCTAGCCAGCGACGAAAAAATAGGCATTGCCACAGCCGCCTTGAATGCCGGCTTCCACTGGTTTGAAGCTGGCATTGATTTGGTCACAGAGACCGAATTGTTTGCAGCAGGTGTCACTACGCGCAGGCGTAAAAAACAAGAACAAGTCAGCGATGTTGAAGCGCTGATCAAAGACTTGTCCGAGCTCAACGTGGGCGACCCTGTGGTGCACAACGCCCACGGCATTGGCCGCTACCGCGGTTTGGTGAACATGGACTTGGGTGAGAAGAACCCAGACGGCACGCCCGCCTTGCAAGAGTTTTTGCATTTGGAATACGCCGACAAAGCCACGCTGTATGTGCCCGTCAGCCAATTGCAATTGATTGGCCGCTACACCGGTGTGAGTGCCGATGAAGCGCCGCTGCACCGCTTGGGCAGTGGTCAATGGGAAAAAGCCAAACGCAAAGCGGCCGAGCAAGTGCGAGACTCCGCCGCAGAACTGCTCAACATCTACGCGCGCCGTGCTGCGCGCGAAGGCCATCCCTTCAGATACAGCCCACAAGACTACGAAGTCTTTGCCAATGACTTTGGTTTCAGCGAAACAGCCGACCAAAACGCGGCCATCCATGCCGTGATCCAAGACATGATCAGCCCCCGCCCCATGGACCGTTTGGTCTGTGGCGATGTGGGCTTTGGCAAAACCGAGGTGGCCTTGCGCGCCGCCTTTGTGGCCGTGACGGGTGGCAAGCAAGTGGCGATTCTGGCGCCCACGACCTTGCTGGCCGAGCAACATTTCCAGACTTTGAAAGATCGCTTTTCGAAGTGGCCCGTGAAGGTGGCCGAAGTGTCGCGCTTTCGCTCGACCAAAGAGGTGAATGAGGCGCTCAAAGGTTTGGCCGATGGCACCGTGGACATTGTGGTGGGCACACACAAACTGCTGAGTGAATCGACCAAGTTCAAAAACTTAGGGCTGCTGGTGATTGACGAAGAACACCGCTTTGGTGTGCGTCACAAAGAGGCCATGAAGGCCATGCGCGCTGAAGTGGATGTGCTGACCTTAACGGCCACGCCCATTCCGCGCACCTTGGGCATGGCGCTAGAAGGCATTCGTGATTTGAGCGTGATTGCCACGGCGCCGCAACGCCGCTTGGCCATCAAAACCTTTGTGCGCAATGAAGGTACCGGCGTGATCAGAGAGGCCGTTTTGCGCGAATTGAAACGCGGTGGTCAGGTTTACTTCTTGCACAACGAAGTGGAAACGATCGAGAACCGCCGTCAAAAGCTCGAAGAGATATTGCCGGAAGCACGCATTGCAGTGGCCCACGGCCAAATGCCCGAGCGCGAATTGGAAAAAGTGATGCGCGACTTTGTGGCGCAGCGTTACAACATTCTGCTGTGCTCCACCATCATTGAAACCGGCATTGACGTGCCCACCGCCAACACCATTGTGATTTCGCGCGCCGACAAATTTGGCTTGGCGCAATTGCACCAATTGCGCGGCCGTGTGGGACGCAGTCACCACCAGGCCTATGCGTACTTGATGGTGCCTGACATGGATGGCCTCACCAAACAGGCGTCGCAGCGCTTAGACGCCATCCAACAAATGGAAGAGCTGGGCAGCGGCTTTTACTTGGCCATGCACGATTTGGAAATTCGCGGTGCAGGCGAAGTGCTGGGCGAGAACCAAAGCGGCAACATGCTGGAGATTGGCTTCCAGCTTTACAACGAAATGCTGAATGAAGCGGTGCGTTGCCTTAAGGCTGGCAAAGAACCTGACTTGCTAAGCCCCTTGTCAGCGGCCACCGACATCAATTTGCATGCCCCCGCCCTGCTGCCCAACGACTACTGCGGCGATGTGCACTTGCGTTTGTCGTTTTACAAAAAATTGGCCACGGCCAAAACCACCGACCAAATCGATGGCCTGTTGGAAGAAATTGTCGACCGCTTTGGCAAACTGCCGCCCCAAGCGCAAACGCTCATGGATGTGCACCGATTGCGCGTGCTGAGCGTGCCTTATGGCGTGGTCAAAGTAGACGCCACACCCAACGTGATTGTGATCAGCTTCAAGCCCAATCCACCCATTGAGCCGATGCGCATCATTGAGTTGATTCAAAAGAACAAGCACATTCAATTGGCTGGCAACGACAAGTTGCGGATTGAACGTGAACTGCCCGACCCCAAAGCGCGTGCCCAGATGGTGCGAGATATTTTGCGATCCTTGGGGCAGCCCAAAGTAGAGAAAGTGGAAGGATAAGAAATGACCCACACGCCAAGCTTTCAAGGCATGACCCTCCAGGGCTTCACACCGCCCCTGCATCTGAGCCACTTCAAGCTGATCGCTTTTGACATGGACTCCACCCTCATCAACATTGAATGCGTGGACGAGATTGCCGATGCAGCCGGTCGCAAGGCAGAAGTGGCAGCCATCACCGAAGCCGCCATGCGCGGCGAAATCACCGATTACAAAGACAGTTTGCGCAAGCGCGTGGCTTTGCTCAAGGGCGTGACGGTGGCGCACATGGAAGAGGTCTTGAACAACAGGCTGCAATTGAACCCAGGGGCTGAGAAACTGGTCCAAGCTTGCCAAGCTGCAGGCATGAAGGTGCTGTTGGTTTCAGGTGGTTTTACTTTTTTCACTGACCATGTTCGCGATCGCCTGGGCATCAACTGGACACGGTCGAATGTGTTGGAAGTGGTGAATGGCGAACTGACCGGCCGCATGGTGGACCAAGACTGGGGCGACATTTGCGACGGCGAAGAGAAGCGCAAAATGCTGCTTCAAACATGCGCGCAGATGGGCATTGAACCGAGTCAAGCCATTGCCATGGGCGATGGTGCCAATGACTTGCCTATGATGGGTGTGGCCGGTTTGTCTGTGGCCTATCACGCCAAGCCCAAAGTGCGCGAACAAGCCATGGTGGCCATCGAAGAAGGTGGCCTCGACCGCTTGCTGGAAGTGCTGCGTTAAATACCGTGCATCCAACAGGGCATTGAGATGCCAATTTTTACGCTATTTTTACGGCCTGTCACTTTGTTTTTAGACGTTCAATACTTGATTTAAGTTACGCTGACTCTGTCCAAGGGGTCAAGCATGAACGACAGCGTTTTTCAAACCGAATCCAATTTAGAAGGCGGCGGCCATTGGCGCCATTACCTGGCGACTGCCTTGATTTGCTGCGCCTCAGCCGCCATCATGACGCCCTTCATTGGTCATTTGGATTTGGCCAACATCGTGATGATTTTTCTGTTGGTGGTGGTCTTGATTTCACTTCAACTGGGCCGCAGCTGTGCTGTTTTATCAGCCGTCTTGAATGTTTTACTGTTTGACATTCTCTTTGTGCCGCCGAGGTTTTCCTTGGCTGTGGAGGACGGTCAATATTTGATTACCTTTGCGGTCATGCTGACCACCGCATTGATCATTGGCCATCTCACTGCAAGTTTGAAAAAAAATGAAAGCTTGGCATTGAGCCGCGAAAAAAGGACGCGCGATCTTTACGATTTGGCAAGCCAATTGGCAGGCGCATTGCAAGTGACACAAGTTCAAGCATTGACCCAAACTTTTATGGCGCAGCAGTTTGGCGCGCAATGCTTGATGATCGTCACACACGACGACTTCATTTCGCCTGAAGCTCAATTTCCTGATACCCGCTTCTACATTGAACCGCACATGGCCACAGCGGCATTGCATGGCGGCAAGACTGTTCACAGTTCGGCGGTTGACAAATCTGGCTGGGCTTCCATTTACATTCCGCTTAAAGCATCGATGCGCAATCGGGGGGTGCTGGCCGTGTCATTGCCCGCGCATTCTCAGCACATCAGCAAAGAAGACATCGCCTTTATGGATGCCATGTCGGCATTGATCGCCGTCACCGTTGAGCGCTTGCACTATGTCGAAGTTGCAAAAGATGCCGAATTGGATGTGGCACAAGAAAGATTGCGCGGCTCGATCCTGTCTGCTTTGTCACATGACTTAAGGACTCCTTTGACAGTGATGATTGGACTTGCAGACTCCATTCATCTGATCAAACCACAAGCCTCTCAAGCCACCTTGGACATTGCCCATGAAATCCACGGTCAAGCAAAACGCTTGGCCAACCATGTCAGCAACCTGCTTGATTTGGCCAGACTGAATGAGGGCGAAATCAAACTCCGAAAAGAATGGCACTCGGTTCAAGAAATCATGGGCGCTTCCATTCAATATTTAGGTTCTGCTTTGTTGGATCACAAAGTGGACATTCAGCTTTCTCAAGATTTACCTTTGATTCACATTGATGCGGTGCTGATTGAGCGAGTGTTCTCAAACTTGCTTGAAAATGCGGCCAAATTTTCCACAAAAAACTCTTCAATTTTGGTGAGAGGGTATGTCAATGGCGATGAGTTGATGGTGGAATTTCAAAACGATGGCCCAGGCTTTGACCCCCTGAGGGTGGATTCTTTGTTTCTGCCTTTTTCGCGCGGCAATGCAAACCCGTCCCAAGGTTTTGGATTGGGTTTGTCCATTTGCAAAATTGTGATGGAAAGTCATGGTGGCAAAATTCAGGCGCTCAATCTTGATGCTGATCAGCCGTCAGGCGCTGTGATCAGGTTGACCTTTCAATCGGGCACACCGCCTGTCATGGAGCTTCAAGAATGAGCGCCTATTCACCCCGCATTCTGGTCATTGAGGACGAGGCACAAATTAGGCGGTTTGTTCGCATGGCCTTAGAAGGCGCAGACTATGGCGTCTCAGAAGCGGCTTCGCTCCAACAAGGCATGATTCAGGCGGGAACATACCAGCCCGACCTGATCATTTTGGACTTGAACTTGCCCGATGGCGACGGCATTGAAGTTGTGAAAGCCGTACGGACTTGGTCTGACATTCCCATCCTTATTTTGTCTGCCCGTTTGGACGAAGCCGACAAAATTCAAGCCCTCGATTCTGGTGCAGACGACTACTTGTCAAAACCCTTTAGCGTGGGTGAGTTGACAGCGCGTGTCAGAGCTTTGTTAAGACGCAAATCACGAACTGGCGAGGACGCCTCACCCTTGATTGAGTTTGGCGAGGTCCGGGTAGATTTTTCCAAACGCCTTGTTTTAAGGCGCGGTGAGGCCGTACACCTGACGCCCATTGAATACAAACTCTTAAGCGCCCTGCTGTCTCATCCTGGCAAAGTCATGACCCAAAAAGCACTTCTCAAAGAAGTTTGGGGCCCCAGCTTTACAGAAAGCGGCCACTACCTGCGCATCTACGTGGGCCACTTGCGCCAGAAGTTAGAGAACGACCCCACTCAACCCAAGCACTTCATCACCGAAATTGGTGTGGGCTATCGATTCAACATTTAAAGCATCATGACCAAAGAAATCAAATCCACACGAACGGCCACCCTCACCTTGGCCGCACTGGGCGTTGTGTATGGCGACATTGGCACCAGCCCGCTTTATACGGTGAAGGAAGTGTTTGCGCCTGCCACGGGCATTGCACTGACCTCCGGCAACATCATTGGCGCTGTCTCTGCCATTTTTTGGGCCTTGATGCTGGTTGTCACTTTGAAATATGTCTTGCTCATTTTGCGAGCCGACAACCATGGCGAAGGGGGGGGGTTGGCACTGACGGCCTTGGCCGCCAATGCGGTTCGTTCTCAGCCTCTTTTGCGGGGTGTACTTTTGATATTGGGTGTGTTTGGTGCCACTTTGTTTTATGGCGACAGTGTGATCACACCTGCAATTTCTGTGATGGGTGCGCTTGAGGGACTAGAGGTTTTGACCCCAGACCTTAAACCCTACGTCTTGCCCATTTCTATCTTTGTTTTGGTTCTGTTGTTCATCGTTCAAAGAAGAGGCACCGAAGCAGTGGGCAAGTTTTTTGGGCCGGTGATTGGTTTGTGGTTTGTGGTGCTGGGCATCACAGGCGCTCTTCAGGTGCTTGAAACACCTGCCATCTTGGCAGCACTCTACCCTCTGTTCGCCATTCACTTTTTGATCGACAGAGGCCCGATGGTTTTTGCGGCTGTTGGCGCCATTGTTTTGGCCCTGACGGGGGCTGAGGCGCTTTATGCCGACATGGGCCACTTTGGCAGGAAGCCCATTCAAATTGCGTGGATAGGATTGGTGATGCCTTCACTGGCCATTCACTATTTGGGCCAGGGCGCCTTGTTAATGTCGCAACCAGAAGCCATCGAGAATCCTTTCTTCAAAATGTTCCCTGAGTTCTTGCTCATACCTGCAGTGGCATTGGCCACCATGGCCGCCATCATTGCCTCACAGGCGGTAATCTCGGGTGCTTATTCCATGTCGAAGCAAGCCATTCTGTTGGGCTTTTTGCCCAGAATGCAAATCAAGCACACCTCTGAACTTGATTTGGGCCAAATCTACATCCCTGCCGTCAATTGGGCTTTGCTGGCGGGTGTGATCATTGCTGTTTTGGGTTTCCAAAGTTCGTCTGCGCTGGCGGGTGCTTATGGCATCGCCGTGACATTGACCATGCTCATCACCACCATCATGACCTTCTTCGTGATTCGTGTGGGTTGGAAAATGTCCTTAGGCTTGTCAATTGCCGCAACAGGATTTTTTGCACTCTTAGACATCCTTCTGTTTGCGGGTTGCATCATCAAATTTTTTGAGGGTGGCTGGTTTCCCATTTTGATGGCCTTGATTCTTTTCACCATCATGACCACTTGGGGCAAAGGGCGCGAGTTGTTGGTTGCCTCTATTCACAGCGATGGCTTGGAATTGATGCCCTTCATTCAAAGCATTGACTTTCAAACCTCCCACGTTGCGCAAAGAACAGCCATCTATGCCGTCGCCAACAGCGCCATCGTGCCGCAAGCTCTTTTGCACAACATGAAGCACAACCAAGTGGTTCACCAAAAAAACATTTTGATGACCGTGCAATTCGAAGAACTGCCTTGGGTGGATACCAAAGATCAACTGTCAGTGGTTCAATTGACCGATCACTTTTGGAAAGTTGTCATTCGACTTGGCTTCATGAACGATACCAACATTCCCAAAATACTGACAGGTTGCAAAGAACTGGGATTGGACATCGTGCCCTTCGAAACCACCTACTTCTTGAGCAGAGAGACGGTGGTGCCCACACCAGGGGGCGGCATGATGCAATGGCGCGAAAAACTGTTTGCAACCATGAGCCGCAACTCCAGTGACATTGCCGAGTTCTTCAAGCTGCCCGACAACTCCGTGGTGGAACTGGGTACCCGAGTGCAAATTTAAAGCACTCTTTGCACCTGGGGCACCCCCGCTTCCACCGCAAACTTGGCCAAAGTTTCAATCTTGGTTTGCGCTTGGCGCACATCGTCGACCACGCGCAGTTCTGTTTGTATGTGCTTGGCCGTGAATGTCACCACACCATAGCCTTTGCGCTCGCCATCAGCAAAAATGAAGTGAGGATTTTCTGCCAAGCGTGCAGCAATTTTGGCGTTGCCCCCTGCGCGCGCCGTGATGCCCGCGCCACAAAACTCCACACCGATTTTGGCGCTGTCGTCTTGGTAAGCGTCCGCCATGACATGCCCCACCCAATTCTCGTGCACATCACCGCCAATCAATACCGGGTTGCTGAGCGCGTGCGATTGCATGGACTGCGTCATGCGATGGCGAGCGGCAGAGTAACCGTCCCAGCCATCGTTCCACAAAGAATAACCAGCACCCAATCGAAAATCTCGGCGCCCAAAAATGGTTTGCTGCGCCAGCACATTCCAAGGCCGTCCATCGTTCTGCGCATTGGCAAATGACTGATCTAACCATTGCGATTGTTCAGTGCCTAACAAGCTTCGCTTGGGATCAAGCCATTCTTGGCACTGATCAGGATTGATAAAGCCAGAACCGTAGGCGCCCAGTTTGTTGCAGACCTGCCGATCGCGGTATTGACGATCGTCGAGCAAATAAATGTTGGCCAATTTGCCGAATGCCACTTGGCCGTAGATGCGCATCTCTGCACCGCTTGCCAAACCATCGATGGACCGGGTCAAAGCGCTGGCCCGCAAAGGCATGTGTTCGTAAAAGGCCTGATACGCCCTGGCGCGCTGCGCCGCAAAATCCAAACTGATGTTGCCGCTTTGTCCGCGCTCTAAACCTGCGTAATCGTTGGACACTTCGTGATCATCCCACGTGACCAGCCATGGACATTGCGCATGCATGGCTTGCAAATCTTTTTCGCTTTTGTGCAAGGCATACCTGTCGCGGTAGTCGGACAAACTGGTGACCCAGCCGCCTGTGGGCAAACGCACGGCATTGGCGGCACCGGCGTACTCGTAGATGTAATCGCCCAAGAACAAGACCATGTCGAGGTTTTCTTGGGCCATGTGCTTGTAAGCACTGAAGTAGCCGTGCTCCCAGCGCTGGCACGAGGCATAGGCCACGCGCAGTTTTTGCACCATGGCTTCGGGGTGCGGCAAGGTGCGCGTGCGGCCCACAGCGCTTTGTGCATCGCCCCATTGGAAGCGATAGAAATACCAACGGTCGCTTTGCAAACCTTCCAATTCCAAATGCACCGAATGCGCCAAGCTGGCCAGCGCCACCACGTGGCCTGAGCGGCGATTGACCTTGAAGTTGTCGTCGTCGGCCACTTCCCATTGAACCGAGACATTTGAAGTGGCAAACTGAGTCTGAGCGCTGCCTGCATCGGGCATCAAGCGCGTCCAAAGCACCACCGAATGGTGGTTGGGTGAGCCACTGGCCACGCCCAATGTAAACGGGTTGTGATTCAACGGGGCTTGTGCTGAAGTCAGTGAATAAGCAAGCGGTGCAGTGGCTGCCACTGTCCACTTCAGCCAGTCTCGCCTGGAAGGATTGGCCGACGACTTGGAACTTTTTGAAGCATTCAAAGGATTCAAAGGATTCAAAGGATTCAAGTTTGACCTAGCCATTCTTTGAGCAATGCGTTGAAAGCTTCAGGCTTGTTGCTCATCACCCAATGCCCTGTGTCAAAGCCCTCAACCCGAGAGCCAGGATAAGACGCAATTTTTTCCAGCCAACGGTCTGAATGAAACATGAAGGGTTTGCGTTTGCCGTAGATGTAGAGCATGGGGCGCGCTGTGGGCAATATTTTGAGCACATTGGCAGACCCCTCAAAACCTTCCAAAGCCCACATCCACTTCATGGCATAGGGAGAATTCATGCCCGCGTGCATGTCAGCTGCGGGGCTTGGACACCTTAAAGCTTTGGCCATGTAGCGCGTCATGCGATTGGCCAAGGGCCGGCCTGCAGCGCCAAAGATTTGTGCAATTTGCCAGGCAAGCGCCAGCCAAATTTGGTAGCTGAACACGCCCCATTTGGCTTTGGCGGTCCATGATGCATAGAGGGCTCTGGAGTTGTGGTCGCCCACGTCCACGGCCACCATGCGCCCGACGCGCTCTGGATAAGTGGCCGCATATTCGTAACCAAAGATGCAACCCCAATCGTGCAAGACCAAGGTGACGGGTTTGTGCGGACTGACTTGCTGAACCACTTCATGAATGAAGGCCACCATTTCCAGCAAGGACTTGGGTGGCACAGGTGCCTTGGCATCAAAGGCGGGCAAGGTGAAACGCACACAGGTGTGCGTTTCTTTGAAAGCAAGCACGGTGTCGTTCCAAAGCGCCAAGGTATCGGGCCAGCCATGCAACATGACCAGCGTCTCAGGGCCGTTGCCTTCGATCTGAATGTCAACGCCTTGAATGTTCATGGTCATCAGATCGATGCGTGCATGGCTTGTTTCAGGCGGTCAACCCCTTCCAAAATTTTGTCTTCGCCCACTGTGGCAAAGCTTAAGCGGAGCGTGCTGAGGTCTGGGTTTTCGCAATAGAACGGTGCGCCGGGGACAAAGGCCACCCCTTTGTCGATGGCCATTTTGGCAAAGGCATTGCCGTCTTTGACTGTACCGTCTGCACCCGTCAGACTGGCCCAAACAAACAAGCCGCCCTGAGGTTGCACGAAAGAGATGGCACCCCTCAAGTCTTTGCGCAGGGCATCGCACATGGTTTGCGCACGGGCCGCATACACCTTGCGAACCTTGTCCAAGGTGGCCGGCATGCGACCGGCCTTGAGGTAATGCGCCGCAGTGGCCTGTGCAAAAGTGCTGGTGTGTGCATCGCTGAATTGCTTGCACATGACGGCGCGGCTTAAGAGTTCGGGGGGCGCAATCATCCAACCCACACGCAGGCCAGGACTGAGCACTTTAGACAAGGAACCACAGTGCACCAACCAATCGCGGCTGCCAGGCACCTGCGCGCTGAGGGCCAACAAACTGGGAGGCGGTGCCTCGTTAAAGTACAAGTCGCCATACGGATCGTCTTCCACCACCAGCGTTTGGTACTTCACGGCCAGTTCCAGCAATTTCTTGCGACGCTCAAGGCTCAACAAGGCACCCGTTGGATTGCCAAACGTAGGAATGACGTACACAAACTTGGGGCTGTGTTTGGCAATGAGTTGTTCCAGCGCTTCGGTGTCAACACCTTGGCCATCGACTGGCGCTGCAATGAGTTTGGCGCCATACAAACGAAAGCACTGAATGGTGGCCAAAAACGTGGGGCCTTCCACAATGACCGTGTCACCAGGGCTGATCATGGTTTTGCCAATCAGGTCCAAGGCTTGCTGACTGCCAGTGGTCACAATCAATTGATCGGCTGACAAATCTTGCACGCCCTTTTGACCCATGAAATGCACCAACTGTTCACGCAAAGGGCAATAGCCTTCCGTGGCGCCATATTGCAACGCAGCGCCTGGTTCTTGTGACAAGGCTTGCGACGAGGCTTCGCGAATGCCTTCGACGTCAAACATGGCGCTGTCGGGAAAACCACCCGCAAAACTGATGATGCCGGGCTTGCCCAGCAGTTTGAACAACTCCCGAATGGCTGAGGTCTCGACATTGTTCAAACGATCTGCAAATTGCAAGGACATGGTGTATCTTCCACAAAACACGGTTGGCTTTAGACGACTATTCTGACTGGATTGAACCAGGCCATTTCGCCATTTTGCTGATATTTTCTCTCATGAACGCACACAACATCGAACTCTTTTTTCACACCCTGAAAGAAGCCAATCCCATGCCCACCACGGAGCTGGCCTACAGTTCTGTGTTTGAGCTGCTCACGGCGGTGTTGCTGTCGGCGCAGGCCACCGACGTGGGCGTGAACAAAGCCACGCGCAAACTTTTTCCGGTGGCCAACACCCCGGCTGATATGTTGGCCCTCGGCCAAGACGGCCTTGAAAGCTACATCAAGACCATTGGCCTGTACCGCAACAAAGCCAGCAACCTGCTCAAGACCTGTCAAATTTTGATCGAACAACACGGGGGCCAAGTCCCCCGCTCGCGCGAAGCATTGGAAGCTTTGCCGGGTGTGGGGCGCAAAACAGCCAACGTGGTGTTGAACGTGGCCTTTGGCGAACCGACCATGGCGGTCGACACTCACATCTTTCGATTAGGCAACCGCACCGGCTTGGCGCCGGGGAAGAACCCGCTCGAAGTCGAGTTGAAACTCCTCAAACGCATCCCGCAACACTATTTGGTAGACGCACACCACTGGCTCATTTTGCATGGCCGTTATGTGTGCCAGGCACGCAAACCATTGTGTGCGCAATGCGCGGTCTCAGCCTATTGCGACTTCAAACCCAAGACTCTGTGATGTCGCGTTGAATGCTTTGGCGTCGTTTGAAATCGGCCACATTTTGAGCGAGGCCCTTGCGCCTTATTTGGGCAATGCCACCCAGCGAGTCACGCCCGCGTCGTCCCATTCGCGCCACTGCAACCTGTGTTGAAACACCGCCGACAGCGCTTGGTGGGTGTCGCCGGCATTGGGCAACCCGTCATGAACCAGGCGGCCCTCTGACATCACCCACACTCGGTCGGACTGTAAAGCCAAATTGAGTTCGTGCAGCACACTCACCACAGCGGCACCTTGCTCAGTGAGGCAGCGCACCCACTCGAGCCAATCGGCCTGGTGCGGCACATCGACACCCGCCAAGGGCTCGTCCATGAGATAAACCTCGGCCTGCACCGCCAGCGCCCGAGCCAACAAGACGCGTTGTCTTTCACCCCCCGATAACTGGCCCAAACTGCGTGTGCGCCAATCCCAAGCTTGCACCGTTTTGAGCGCCACTTCCACCACGGCCTGGTCCTGCGCGCTGGGCGAAGCCAACCAAGATTGGTGCGGCAAACGACCCAGCATGGCCACGTCATACACCGTTAAGTCGTCCTGCCCCGCTTCGGCCTGACCCAACCACGCCAAGGTCTGTGCACGCTCGCGGCGGCTCCAGGCTGACCACGCTTTGCCCAGCAAAGTCACTTGGCCTTGCGCAGGTGACAAACCCGCCAAGGCTTTGAGCAAGCTCGATTTGCCGGCGCCGTTGGGTCCGACCAAAGCAACCCATTCACCGGCGTGCAAATTCACAGAGACATCGTTCACCGCGGTGAAGTCATCGTGCAAGACACTCAAGTGCTGCGCCCTCAGGGCCCATTGTGAACTTGTATTTTCAGTCGACTTCATGAACGCCCTCCCTTGCGAGTGCGTGTTGCAGTCCCCATGCCGCGCATCAGGTACAGCATGTAGCCGCCGCCCAAAATGGCCGTGAGCACGCCCACCGGCAATTCAATGGGCGCCACCAGGCCGCGCGCCAGCAGATCGGCACTGCCCAAGAGCACTGCGCCCATCAAGCACGACAAGCTCAATGTTTTGCTGTGCACACCCTTGACACGGGCCCGCACCAAATGCGGTGCGGCCAATCCGACAAACGCAATCAAACCCGTTTGCGCCACAGCCGCCGCCGTGCACAAAGCCAATACGCCTAACATCAGCCAACGCAATGACTTGACCGGCAAACCCAAACTGAGCGCGGTCGATTCACCCAAAGCCAAACCATCCAGCAAAGGACTGGCCGCCACAGACACCCCCCAAGACAGCACCAACACGGTCAACATCAGCCCGCAGGCGGACCAGCTGACATAGGCCGTCGAGCCCAACATGAAGGACTGGACCGATCCTTGAATTTGGGGAAACATGACCAGCAGCAAGGACGCCAAAGCGCCAAACACCACCCCCACCACCACGCCGGCCAACAAAAGGCGAAGCGTGTGCTGCACCCCCCATGACAAGACCAAAGACAAAGCCACCGCCAACCAAGCCCCCAGGAAGGCCATGCCCGTGATGCCAATCCGCATGAACCACGGAGACACGTCCAGTTGACTGAGCATCACCATGCCAAGAGCCACTCCCAAACTGGCGCCCGAGGCACTGCCCAGCAAATACGGATCGGCCAAAGGGTTTCTAAAAAGGCCCTGCGCCAATGCGCCCGCCAAACCAAGCAAAGCACCCGCCAAACAAGCGCCCAAGGTGCGAGGCAACCGAATGTCGGCAATCAACATGGCATCGGCCTGCACATGGGCCAGTGCCCAGCCTTCGCTGCCGACCACAGCGCCGATCAAGAGCAACAAGCACAAAACCAGCGCCAACTGCCAAGCCAATGTCGATGTCGATGTCGATGTCGAAGCCACTTTGCGCGCGTTCATTCTGGGTACATCCGTTGCAAACACGCCACCATCAACTCCGCCGCCTCTGGAATTCGGGGTCCAGACCGAACAATGATGTCAGATTGAACGGGCGTGAAGCTGCAAATTTTGTGCTGTTGAAGGGCCTCAATGCGCCCCCAACCAGGTCGTGCTTGGAGATCTGTGGTGGCTCGCTCACCCATGAAAATAATTTGTGGATTGGCTTTCACAACAAACTCAGGGTTGACCTGCGGGAAAGCCCCCATGTTGGCACCGACCACATTGACCAGGCCCAAACGCTTGAGGGTTTCGCCAATGTAAGAAGCTTCTCCCGCTGCAAAATAACCACTGCCTGCTTCAAAATAAATGCGGGCACCCTGGGCTGACTTCGGCACATGCGCCGCCGCCGCATCCAACTTGCGCTGAATGCTTTGCCACAACATGGCTGAACGGTCTGGTGCATTGGACAAATGCAACGCACCCGCAATCAACTGAATCACGCGCTGCATGTCAGCCTGATTTTGTGGCTCAAGTGCCACCACCTGAATGCCCATGGCTTCCAAACGCTGCGTCACCCGCGAGGAGCGGGCCAACAACACCAAGTCAGGCTTGAGCTTGACCAAACTCTCCAGTTGGGTGTCGTCCAAGCCGCCCAGTTTGGGCAAAGACTTCACGCGTTCAGGCCAGTTGCTGTAGCGGTCGACCCCGACCAAGCGCTCACAGGCTTTGAGCTCACACACAATTTCACCCAAGGACGGCAACAAGGTGACGACACGTTGGGGCGCTTTATCAATCACCACCATACGGCCACGGTCATCGGTCAAACTGAAGGACCCCGTTGGCGTTTGAGCACCTGTTTGCGCCCCTGAAAGGTGCGAGAACAAACAGGCCATGCCAAACAGACAGGCCCGTAAATGCCAACGCCATTTCAAAATTTGAATCACAAGCACTTTCAGCGGCTTCGGGCCATTCAGAATTGAGGCATCCACTTCAGGCCCACAAACAAACCTCGCTTAGGCATGTTGTAGCCGTAGATGCTTTGGTAGTTCACGTTGCCTGCATTTTCAATGCGCAGATTCAAACGCAACTCACGGGTCAAGGCCTGACTCGCCGTCAGATCAAGCAGCGTGTAGGCGGCCAAAGTTTGAGAGTCGTCGGTTCGTGTGCCGTTGTAGCGCAATTGCACGCCTGTGTCCCAATCGCCCACGCTTTGGGTGAGGCCTGCCTGAACCAAGGTCTTGGCACGACGGGCCAAGGCTTGGTGCGTGATTTCATTTTGGGGGTCTTGTGAGGTCATGCTCAAGCGCCAATGCTGAGCCCCCCAACCTGGCAAAGTCCACTGACCCGCCACAGCCATCTCGACGCCTTGGTTTTTCGCTTTGGCAATGTTGGTGCGAGTCCAGAAGGCATCGTTGTCAATCAAATCGGTGTACCGATTATCAAAGGCTGTGAGACGGGCATTCCAATGGGCTTGGATGTACTGCAGCCCCACTTCGTTGGACCTGGCTTGTTCAGGTCGCAAAAGCGGATTGCCCCCCCAGGGGTAGTACAAATCGTTGAAGGTTGGTGCCATGAAGCCTGTGGAGGCACTGGCCTTCAGACGCCATGCAGGCGTCAGCAAGTAGGCATAGCCCGCATACCACGTATTGGCATCGCCAAAATCAGAGTACTGATCGCGCCGGACATTCAATTGCCACTGTTGATTTTCTTGCTTGCCCTGGTATCCCAAGCGCCAAGAATTCAAGGTGCGCGAGCTTGGGTTGTAGTCCGTGTCACTGGCGATTTTCTGGCGGGTATTCTCATACCCCGAAGTCAGCGCATGGTTTGGCCACAAGGTCCAAACGGCACCCACGGAACTTGTTTGTGATTTTGAATTGACGAAATAAGGATAAGCCGTCACAGCCGCATTCAGCTTGTCTTCTTGCTGCCCCAAGGACACATCCCACTGCCAATCTTTGGAGGCTTTGTAAGTGCCACTGAGCAAGGCGTTGCGCAGAATGCTCTTTGACTCGTCGGCCTGATTGGCCGGGCCCCATTGGCTGTCATATTGCACGCTGGCATGTGTTTCACGCAAGGTCAAACCCACTCGGCCTGCTTCAAATTCTTGCGACACATTCAGCGCATCCGATTGACGGGAATAGCCATCACGGTCTGGATTGGTGTCTGGCCTTTGCACTGGATTGATGGCATTGAAGCCACGCGTTTGAATGTGCTCAGAGGAGGCATTGAGGCCCAAACCAGACGCCCATTTTTGACCGGCACTGACTTGCGCGCTCTTGTAACTTTCAGAGCCCACTTGGCCAGAAGCCTCTAACCAAGGGCCTTTCTGGCCATCGCTTGAATTCTGACGGGTGAAAATGTGCACCACACCCCCCAATGCGGCGCTGCCGTACAGGCTGGAGACATTGCCCCGAACCACTTCAATGCGCTCAATGCCGTTCAAAGGCAAATGCTCCAGCGCGGCCAAATTGAAATTGAGATTGTTCATGGGCAGACCATCGACCAGCACCAAGGCATGACGAGATTCCGCACCGCGCATGAACAAGGACGCCACGCCGCCCATGCCGCCCGATTGACTGACTTCCATGCCTGCCAAATTTTGCAGCAAGGTGGGCACATCTCGGGCTTGTGAGCGCTCGATGTCAGCCCGTGTGATGAGGGTCACATCGGGCAACGCGTCTTGGGCCCGCTGCGCCACACGACTGGCCGTGATGACGGTGTCGGGCAACCATGTTTGTGAAAACGCCAATGGCTGAACCGCCAAACTGGCAAGGATGACTTTGCAAGCAAATTTCATGATGATGTCTACAAGAGTGTTCTCACCGCCTTCCCCGACAGTGCATGAACGTTCGGCGCCACTTTCGAAGCGCCACCTTGTTGGCCGGTATCCGGGCTAAGCAGAACAACCTTCATCACCTTCCCAAACGCCTGTTTCAGGGCATTCAGTGGCTGCTGATGAGAGCGGGGCTTTGTAAGCCCGTCTGCTGACCGTTGCGGGGGCAGCGCAGGTCAAGATCGCCCCGAGGGGGTCCTCTCTCCTGCTTCCCGTTGAACTGAGGGCTGTGAACCAGACCTCGAGCACCAACAATTGCCATTGTAAGATAGCACCTTGCACCAAGCCTACAATGTGTGAAATTACAATCTATCTGACATGACGAATTCCACCACCGTCGACCAGATTGCAGACCGCGTCGAGCACCTGTTGCTGCGCCACGAAGAGCTGCAAAGAACCAATGCACTGCTCCAGCAGCAAGTGCTGGCCGTCTCACACGAGCGAGATCTCCTCAAATCCAAATTGGCAGCGGCGCGCTCCCGGGTCGACGCCCTGATTGAGCGTTTGCCGCAAAACACTTCCACCGACGCCGACTCATGAGCACCAAACAACTTGAAGTTCAAATCATGGGGCAAAGCTATTTGCTGGGCTGCCCGGAGGGTGGGCAAGCGCGCTTGTTGGCGGCTGTCGACAAAGTTGACCAAGCCATGTGCAAAGTGCGCGATGCCGGCAAAATCAAAGCCCGCGATCGGATTGCCGTCTTGGCCGCACTCAATCTGGCTTTTGAACAAAATGAGGTCACCAGTGACGCCGCAACCTCAACCGCCGCTGAAGCACCCAGTACACCCTCATCCGGTTCAGGCAACCCAGAAGCGTTCAGTGCCGCTGACAACACCCGACTCGAACTCCTTTTGAAAAAGCTGGACCAAGCTTTGCACCAAGACGGTCAATTGATCTGAACTTTTGCCCCTTCGCCAGCATGCGAGGCTGGCAGCGCCTACAATCCCACCTGTCTGCAGTGCACGCTGGGCTTTATATTTCCTTGAACCAATGCTCTTAGAGCCCGGGCTTGGTACATTGTCTGGTGAGCGTGATCGTCTCGCGTCAGATGAACCCAACGCCAGTCTGCCCTCGCCCACCTGAACCCCGGTTCAGGATGCCGGTCCAGTGGCACTTGCAGACACCTTTTTCCAAATTCACAAGAAGTTCATTGCCCATGTTTTTAGAACCCACACTCATTGCTGAACTGGCCGCACTGGGCCTGCTGACAGGCTTTTTGGCTGGCCTATTGGGCATTGGTGGGGGCATGGTCATGGTGCCTTTCCTGACCCTCATGTTGGGCGACCAAGGTGTTTCACCCGATCTGGCCGTCAAGATGGCCATTGCCACTTCGATGGGCACCATCATCTTTACCTCCATTTCCAGTGTGCGGGCACATCACAAAAAAGGTGCCGTGCGCTGGGACTTGGTCAAAGGCTTGGCGCCAGGCATTGTGTTGGGCAGTTTGTTGGCCAGCATGGGTGCTTTTGCCGCACTCAAGGGTGCTTATTTGGCCCTCTTCTTTGCCCTCTTTGTTGGCTTTTCTGCCACCCAAATGTTTTTGGACAAAAAACCCGCCCCCAACCGTCAAGTGCCTGGCACCCCTGGTTTGTTGGGCGCCGGTGGTGTGATTGGCTTCTTGTCTGGCATGGTGGGCGCCGGCGGCGGCTTTGTCAGTGTGCCTTTCATGGCCTGGTGCAATGTGGCCATTCACAATGCGGTGGCCACCAGCGCCGCTCTGGGTTTTCCCATTGCCTTGGCCAACGTCGTGGGTTATGTGATGGCCGGCCAAAGCGTGGCCAATTTGCCAGCGCACAGCTTTGGCTATTTGTGGCTGCCTGGCTTGGTGGTCATTGCCAGTTGCAGCGTGTTCATGGCCCCCTTGGGTGCCAGTGCCGCCCACAAGTTGCCCGTCAAACAACTCAAGCGTTCATTTGCCAGCGTGCTCTATGTGCTGGCCGCTTACATGTTGTACAAAGGCTTTACGGCTTAAGCGGCTTAAGCGACTTAAGCGGCTGCATTTGCAGCGCTGACTTTAAGGGGTGCTCGGTGGTAGCCTAAGTCACACACCAAGGCGCTTGGTTGTGCGCCAAGCCCATCCACAAAGCCCAGCCCGACGTCGTGGCCAGTGCCAAACCCGCCAGCCGAACGCCCCAAGCCCCATCACCCAAACTTTTGAGTTTGAGCAACAACCAGGGCGCAAATCCTAGGCTTACACCACTGCCCAAGGCAAAACAGGCCATGGTGAGTGCACCTTCCATGGCGTTGCCCGTCAGGGCCGCCACCATGAGGGCGGAATACAGCAAACCACAGGGCATGAAAGCCCACAGAACCCCCAAGACGAGCGGCGCCATTGTGCCAACTTGGGCGTGGAGGCGTCGAATCTTGCCCCACAACTGCTGCGCGCTTTGATCGAGCCAAATAGGTTGCTTGGCCTGCCAAACCAGCAGCAATCCTAAGATGATGGCGGCCACATGCAGCATGCTCCAGACGGGACGCAGGGCTGCAGACTCGACCGTGAGCCAGCCCAAGGCTTGAACACTCAGCGCAGCAATTGCGCCCATCAGGGTGTAGCCAAGCCAGCGACCTGCTTGAAAAGACAACAATGCCCGGTTTTGCTGAGCACCCGCAACTCGCCCCATGCCCGCGCAAGCAGCACCGCACATGGCGACACAATGCGGCCCACCGGCCAAGCCCATGATCAAAGCCGTGAGGGCTAAGGACGTCTGCATGCAGCGATCAATGCTTGATTAAATGATTTTGGAAAAACGAGTTCGGTTGCGATCGGCTTGCAAATATTTGTCAAACACCATGGCCACACCCCGCACAAAAAACCAGCCCATGGGTGTGACTTGCAGGCCCGCAGCGCTCAACTCTACCAAACCTTGGGTTTGCAGGCTTTCCAACTGGCTCAGCTCAGGTGCGAAATACTTCTTTGCGTCAATCAGCCACGCTTCGTTGAAGGCATCAAATTGCACGTGACCTTGACACATGATGGCCATGATCCAAGCACGTCGAATGAGGTCATCGCGGGACAGTGCCAAGCCCTTGACCACAGGCAGTTGGCCGTGGTCTAACATGTCAACATAGTCCTCCATGGTTTTGGCATTTTGACTGTAGGTGCCGCCCATTCGGCCAATGGCTGACACCCCAAGCCCAATGAGGTCGCAATCGGGTTGCGTGCTGTAGCCCTGGAAGTTTCGGTGCAGGCGACCTTGACGCTTGGCCACCGCCAATGCATCTTCAGGCAAGGCAAAGTGGTCCATGCCCACATACACATAACCGGCCGCCATGAAAGCGTCCATGGACCTGGACAGCATGGCAATTTTGCTGGACGCCACAGGCAACTCGGCTGACACAATGCGACGCTGTGGCTTGAAGCGTTCAGGCAAATGCGCGTAGGCATACAGGGCAATGCGATCGGGGCGCAGTTCATTGACTTGCACCAGCGTGCGGTCAAACGATTCTGGCGTTTGTTTGGGCAGGCCATAAATCAGATCGACATTGACCGACTCAAACCCCATCTTGCGGGCTGAGGCCACCAAACCAAAGACTTGCTCTGCCGGTTGAATGCGGTGCACTGCTTTTTGAACTTCAGGGTCAAAGTCTTGCACACCAAAACTCAACCGGTTGAAACCCAACTCAAACAACAACGCCAAACGCTGGTCGTTCACGGTGCGCGGGTCCACCTCCACCGAATACTCGCCGCCAGCTGCAAAACTGAAACTGCGCTTGAGCATGGTCATGAGCTCGCGCAATTCGTCATCGCTCAAAAAGGTGGGCGTGCCGCCGCCCAAATGGAGTTGACTGACCGATTGGCCCATGCCCATGGCATTGGTGTACAGCTCAACTTCACGCGTCAGATAGCGCAAGTACGGCGCTGCACGCTCATGGTGCTTGGTGATGATTTTGTTACAGGCGCAGTAGTAGCAAAGCGACTCACAAAATGGAATGTGGACGTAGAGGGACAGTGGCCAATTCTTTTGGCCGCCCCCTTGTTTTCTAAGCTCTAGGGCTTGCAGCAAATCGTCTTGGGAAAATGCCTCCACAAATCGGTCTGCCGTGGGGTAAGAGGTATAGCGTGGGCCAGGCACATCAAACCGGCTGAGCAATTCGGGGGTTAAAAAGGACATTCTGAATTTCCCAAGGCTGACATATTTGTCATGTGTTGTTGGTGTTTGCTTAATGTGCCTTTTCCACCATTGCTTAAACTTGACCTAAATCAAATTTTGGGCAAACTGAAGTGAAAAAAGAGTTTTATCAAAGCTTGAGGTGAATCAACGGGGGCAAGTAGGTATAAGCTCAAGACTTGACTTGTCGCAATGTCAATTTTTCTGAACCGAGAACGCCATGAAACCTGAAACCATCAAAGTCGCATGTTCCAACTGCAACTTGCGCGAACTCTGCATGCCCATGGGCTTGTCGGACCACGACTTAGAACGTTTGGACGAAGTCGTAGCAACGCGACGCAAAGTCAAACGCGGCAGCACCCTCTTCAGCAATGGCGAAAAATTCACCTCGCTGTACGCCATTCGCACAGGCTTTTTCAAAACCTGCCTGGCCTCAGAAGACGGCCGTGATCAGGTCACCGGTTTCCAAATGGCCGGTGAAATCATTGGCCTAGACGGCATTGTGAACGACCACCACAGCTGTGACGCTGTGGCCCTGGAAGACGCAGAAGTTTGCGTCATGCCCTTTGATCGCATTGAAGAAATTTCCCGCGAAGTCACCGCCCTCCAACATCATGTGCACAAAATCATGAGCCGCGAAATCGTGCGCGAGCACGGCGTCATGTTGCTCCTCGGCAGCATGCGGGCAGAAGAACGTTTGGCAGCCTTCTTGTTGAACCTGGTGCAGCGCCTGCACTCTCGTGGCTTCTCACAGTCTGAGTTGGTTTTGCGCATGACGCGCGAAGAAATTGGCAGCTACTTGGGTCTCAAACTCGAAACCGTCAGTCGCACTTTCTCCAAGTTCGTCGACGACGGCATCGTCGAAGTCAAGCAGCGCCATGTGCGCATTTTGGACACGCAAGCGCTACAGCGCTTGGTCAATACGCAGCCTCAATGCCATTGAGGCCAAGACACACGCGGCGATTGCTTTAACTGCAACCCTCTCCGTTTTGTGTGCAATTGGGGGGACGTTGGTCCACAGGCACAGGGCAACGGTTGACCTCAAAGGGAGACATCGACAGCAAGGTGGTCAGGCTGCTCGACACCATGGTCAGCGCCCAAAACACAAAAAACGACACGGTGTACACGCCTTGCCTTGACATGGTCATTTGCTGACCAAACCAATGCATGTCTTCGGGATCGAACATGCCAAACACCACCGCCTCTAAAAGGCCCGCCACGATAAACGATGGCCATACGATCCACATGAGCCTTTGAGCAAGCATGTTTGTCTCCTTGTCCGATTCTTTGAATGAACTGTGATTCTTATTTTTTGAGATCAGGCACCACACCTGTTGCCGCATGATTGCGCGCTTGCATCGCAGGGGCCATGGCCGCCTCTAACTGATGTTGATTCTCAATGGCGTTGCGCGGGTTCAGCGGCTCAGTGGGCAACACCGGATCCGGAATGGTGATGGCCAAATACAAGGTGGCGAATGCGGCGACCACCACCACAGCAGGTCCGGCAATGACCATCCAGACCATGCCAAATGACCACCAAGGTTTGGCAGCCTCTGCACTTAAATTTTTCAAGCTGCTGGTATTCATGAATGACTTTCTCCACGACAAAGGTGGTTTTTTATGAGGCTCAGCGTGGAATTAAAAAGACCGATTTTTCTTCAAGCTTTTCTTGAACACTTTCATCATCGTCTGCCGCTTCAATTTTGAACTGAACAGGATAAGAACCCGGCACGGCTGAATCATAGGGCACTTGCAGGCGCACTGAAACCCAGCGTGACTGAGTGGACTCGACGACCACATCGTCAACGTCTGTCGTCACCTTCAAATCGTACATGCCCGTGGCCGAGATTCGGAAATGCTGACGCTTTTCTGCCGCATTCATGATCTGCAGACGGTAGACGTTTTCAATGTTGCCACCACTGACGATGCGGGCCAAAGAAGCGCGGTCGCGAACGACATCCACCTTGAAAGATTTACGGGCCAACAAACTTCCAAACAGCAAAGCAATGACCACCAACAAGATGCCTGTGTAAATCAAAACACGGGGCCTGAAAATATGCCGCATGGTTTGTGAGGAGGTCCAATGGTTTTGCATGGCATGCTGGGTCGAGTACTTGACCAAGCCCCTTGCATAGCCCACCTTGTCCATCACGGTGTCGCAAACATCGGCACAAGCGCCGCACCCAATGCACTCGTATTGCAAGCCTTTTCGGATGTCAATGCCAGTCGGACACACCTGAACGCACAAACTGCAATCGACACAAGCCCCCAAGTTCAGGGTGGTCAGATCTGCTTTCTTCGAGCGTGCCCCCCTGGGCTCACCCCGCTCTGCGTCATACGTCACGATGAGGGTGTCTTTGTCGAACATCGCGCTTTGAAAGCGCGCATAGGGACACATGTACTTGCAAACCTGCTCGCGCATGAAGCCTGCATTGCCATAGGTCGCAAAGCCGTAGAAGAAGACCCAGAAAACCTCCCAGGACGACATGTGACCTAAGAAAAATTCCATGCCCAAATCTCGAATGGGCGTGAAATAGCCCACAAAAGTAAAGCCCGTCCAAATGGAGAAACCAATCCAAAGAAAATGTTTGTACCATTTCTTGACAAGTTTCTCGAGCGACATGTCCTGTGAGTCCAGTCGCATGCGGGCCGTGCGATCGCCTTCCACTTTGCGCTCGATCCACATGAAGATTTCGCTGTAGACAGTTTGAGGACAGGCATAACCACACCACAAACGGCCCGCAATGGCGGTGAACAAAAAGAGCGAGAAGGCGGAGATGACCAACAGTCCGGTCAGGTAAATAAAGTCTTGCGGATAAAGAACGATGCCAAAAATATAAAAGCGCCGCACACCCAAATCAAACAGAACAGCCTGCCGCTGACCCCACTCCAGCCAGGGCAAGCCGTAAAAAATGAGTTGTGTGAGAAAAACAAATCCCCACCGCCATTTGGCAAAAATGCCGTGGACACTGCGGGGATAAATCTTCTGATGGGCCTGATAAAGCTCACCCCATTCTCCCTCCTCAGCGGCTTGAAGGTTTGTGACTTCTTGCGAGGGAACAATGGGGATGATCTTGCGCGGTGGCTGGGGCATTTCTTACTTCGCAGCCACCTTGGCAGGGTTGTTAGACAACCCCCACACATAAGAGGCCAGCACATGGATTTGGGCTTCTGTGAGCTTGTTGGCTTGCGCTGGCATCTGATTCACTTTGCCATTGGTGATCATGGCCACGATGGCGTTTTCACCCCAACCATGGAGCCAGATGTCATCGGTCAAGTTGGGGGCGCCCAATGCTTGATTGCCTTTGCCATCCGCACCGTGACAGGCTGCACAGGCGCCAAACTTAGACTTGCCCAAAGAGGCTTTCAAGGTGTCGTGCGGACTGTTGGACAAGCTCAGCACATAGTGCGCCACATTGCGTACATCCTCAGGCGTACCCACAGCTGCAGCCATGGGGGGCATCAAGCCGTTGCGACCCAAGGTCAAAGTTTCTTTGATTTTCTCGTGAGAGCCACCGTGCAACCAATCTGTGTCGGTGAGGTTGGGAAAGCCCTTGCTGCCCCGCGCATCAGAGCCGTGGCATTGCGCACAGTTGTTCATGAACAAGCGATCGCCAATGGCCATGGCTTGGGGGTCCTTGGCCACCTCTTCAGGCGGCATGCCCGTGAACTTGGCGTAAAGAGGCTCAAGTTCTTTGTTGGCTTTGGCCACTTCAGCGTCGTATTGACCGGTCGAAGTCCAGCCCAATTTGCCAGCACTGTTGCCCAAACCTGGGTACAAGGCCAAATAGCCCAATGCAAAAACGATGGTGATCAAAAACAAGCCCACCCACCAACGTGGCAAGGGGTTGTTCATCTCACGCAAGTCGCCATCCCACACGTGGCCTGTGGTGTTGTCATTGGCGGTCATGGCTTTGGCTTTGCCGCTGAAGTACAACAGCAGCAAACACGCCACAATGCCGACCAACGCAATGCCGGCCACATACAAAGACCAGAAATTGCTTGTGAAGTCACTCATTTCAGATTCTCTTTCTTGTTCGTTGATCTGGGGTCTTCAGTCGTCTTGACCAAAGGGCAGCTTGGCGGCCTCATCAAAGTCGGCTGAACGACGCTGAGACAAGGTCCACACCAAGATTCCGAGGAACAAGATGAAGGTGACCACCGTCACGACCGATCGAAGGGTATTTACGTCCATGATGTGTGCTCCCTTTATTTGCGGTGAATGCCCATGCCTTGCAAATAGGCAATCACAGCATCCAACTCCGTTTTACCTTGCACTTCTTCAGTGGCTTTGGCAATTTCTTCGTCACTGTAGGGTGCGCCCAATTTGCGCAGACCCTTCATGTGAGCGGGCAAGCTGGCACCGTCCACAGGATTTTGGGCAAGCCACGCATAGGCCGGCATGTTGGATTCAGGCACCACATCGCGCGGATTGGTCAAGTGAATGCGATGCCATTCATCGGAGTACTTACCCCCAACGCGAGCCAGGTCTGGCCCCGTGCGCTTGCTGCCCCATTGGAAGGGGTGGTCATACACAAACTCGCCCGCCACAGAATAAGGGCCATAACGCAGCGTTTCTGCACGGAAGGGGCGAATCATTTGGGAGTGGCAGTTGTAGCAACCTTCACGCACATAAATATCGCGGCCCACCACTTGCAAGGCCGTGTAGGGCTTCAAGCCAGGCACGGCTTCCGTGGTTGATTTTTGGAAGAACAGCGGCACGATTTCAACCATGCCACCGAACAGCAACACCACCAAGATCAAAACGATCATCAGGAAGTTGCTGGTTTCAATTTTCTCGTGGGACAAACCGCCACCGGAATTGGATTGATTCGACATCTTATGTTTCTCCTGATGCTATTAGGCGTGTGCAGCAGCGGGCGCTGGAATTTGCACATCCACAGCACGTCCGTGGGTGGCCGTTTTCAAGGTGTTCCAGAGCATGATCAACATGCCGCTCAAATACAGCAAGCCCCCCACCAAACGCAACACATAGAAGGGGAATGTGGCCTTGACAGACTCGACAAAGGTGTAAGTCAAAGTACCGTCTGCATTGACAGAACGCCACATCAAACCTTGCATGACCCCGGCAATCCACATGGCCGCGATGTAAATCACGATGCCGATGGTCGCAATCCAGAAGTGCGCTTCAATGGCCTTCACGCTGTACATCTTTTTCTGACCAAACAAACGAGGAATCAGGTAGTACATGGTGCCCATGGTGACCAAGCCCACCCAGCCCAAAGCACCAGAGTGCACGTGGCCCACGGTCCAGTCGGTGTAGTGAGACAAAGCGTTCACAGTTTTGATCGACATCATGGGACCTTCAAAGGTCGACATGCCGTAGAAGGACAAAGACACGATGAGGAAGCGGAGTACGGGGTCGTCGCGCAGCTTGTGCCAGGCGCCAGACAAAGTCATGACACCGTTGATCATGCCGTCCCAGCTGGGCGCCAACAAAATGAGAGAAAACACCATGCCAAGTGATTGAGTCCAGTCTGGCAATGCGGTGTAGTGCAAGTGGTGAGGACCTGCCCACATGTACGTAAAGATGAGCGCCCAGAAGTGAACAATCGACAAGCGATAGCTGTAAACAGGTCTTTCAGCTTGCTTCGGAATGAAGTAATACATCATGCCCAGGAAACCAGCGGTCAAGAAAAAGCCCACCGCGTTGTGGCCATACCACCACTGAACCATGGCATCTTGCACACCGGCATAGGCAGAGTAAGACTTCATCCAGCCCACTGGCATGGCCGCGCTGTTAACCAAGTGCAGCAAGGCCACGGCAATGATGAAAGCGCCAAAGAACCAGTTGGCCACATAGATGTGACGAACCTTGCGGGTGCCCACGGTGCCAAAGAACACAATGGCAAAAGACACCCATACCAAGGTGATCAGGATGTCAATGGGCCACTCGAGTTCGGCATATTCTTTGCCGCTGGTGTAACCCAATGGCAAAGAAATGGCCGCTGCCAAAATGACCAACTGCCAACCCCAAAAGGTGAAGGACGCCAATTTGTCGGCAAACAATCTGACGTGACAGGTTCTTTGCACCACGTAGTAGGCCGAAGCGAACAAGCCACAACCACCAAAGGCAAAGATCACGGCGTTGGTGTGCAAGGGTCGCAAGCGGCCGTAACTCAGCCAAGGGATACCCAAGTTCAACTCAGGCCATGTCAATTGGGCCGCGATGATCACGCCAACCAGCATGCCCACCACCCCCCAAACCACCGTCATGATGGCAAATTGTCTGACAACCGTGTCGTTGTAGACCGTTGCCTGTGCATTGGCAAATTTCATTTTCACCTCTTCAAAAATTACGAAACGAGTGTCGCAGTTCGAGCAAAACCCAAGGTTGACTTAAGTCAATCATTTCGGAGAATTCGCTCCCCTTCTGCCTCAATATCTTCAAACTGACCGCGATTCACCGCCCACCAAAGGCCGGCCAGAATGAAAAACACCAAGGCCACAGACAAAGGCACTAACAAATACAGGATGTCCATCAGCAAACTTCCTTCTGATCGAATGAGATGGTTTTAGACAGTCGCATGGCATTCAAAACAACGCCTAAAGAACTACACGCCATGCCCAAGCCTGCCAGCCATGCCGGCAAATACCCCAACATGGCCAATGGCACACACGCAAAGTTATACACCGCGGCCCATACCAGGTTCTGACGCACGATCTGCATTGTTTTGCGGCTGCGCAAGAAGGTGGCCACCAAGGGTTTCAAATCACTGCCCATGAACACAAAGTCAGCCTTGGACTGCGCCAATGGCAGCGCTTGGCCCAGCGCAAAGGACACGTTGGCACCCGCCAAAACGGGCCCATCATTCAGGCCATCGCCCACCATGGCCACGCAATGCCCCTGAGCTTGTTCTAACTTGACTTGCCTGAGCTTCTCCTCGGGCGAGCAAGCTCCCTGCGCATCTGCAATGCCCAAACGCTGGGCCAATTGAGACACCGAGGCCTGTCCATCCCCCGACAAAACACGCAAGCGCAAACCCAATTCTTCAAGGGCACGCAAAGCCGCAGCCGCCTCTGGGCGAGGCGTTTCAACGAACTCAAAGGTGGCCACCCAAGCGTCTTGGTCACTCAGGCAAACATGCAAGACATCGTCTTGAGGGGTCGGTACACCGCAAAAGGCAGCAGAACCCAAACGAAAATCTTTGCGGACAGCCTCGTTGGCAGGTTCAGTGCCGCCTGTCCAAGTGGCTTGAACCCCCTGTCCGGCCACTTCCTTCACGCCGCTCAACACACTGGGCGTGGCGACCTCTCGCTCTTGCAAATTGGCGTGCGCTTGCACCAAGGCGCGAGACACAGGATGCAATGAATGTTGGGCCAAAGCTGCGGCCCAGGCGAGCGCTTGATCAGCCAGCACACCGTCCCGGGTTTGGATGCGACGAATGCTGAAATCTTCTTCGGTCAGGGTACCCGTTTTGTCAAAAATCACCGTGTCCACATTGGCCAAAATTTGCAAAGCTTGCAATCGGCGCACGAGCACACCGCCCTTGGCCAGGGCCCCCGCTGTAGACAACATGGCAGCTGGCGTGGCCAAGGACAATGCACACGGACATGTCACGATCAGCACCGACACAGCCACCATCAAGGCATGCGCCGGACTGTGATGCCAACCCCAAAGAGCTGCCAGTGCAGCCGCCAACAAGACGACCCACAAAAAGGGTTTGGCCACCCGATCGGCCAGCAAGGCCATGCCGGGCTTGGACACCGATGCGCTTTCCATGAGCGCCACCATTTGACCAAACCGTGTTTGCTTGGCCAAAGTCAGCACCTGAACTTCCACCGTGGCACTCAAGTTCAAACTGCCCGCCATCACACGCTCGCCCAGCCCTCGGGCTAAGGGCCTTGACTCCCCTGTCAGCAAAGCTTCGTCGACTTGCGTTTCGCCCCACACAATGCACGCATCTGCAGCAAAGGCTTCGCCTGGACGGACTTGTATCAAGTCATTGACGCGCAAATGACGCAAGGTGGTCATCTCCCATGTACCGTCCTTTGTTTGGCGGTGCACCGCATCAGGCAAACGGTTCATCACCGCCTCCAAGGCGCCCGCCGTTTTGTCGCGCAGCCTCAATTCCAACCAACGCCCCGTGAGCAAGAAGAACACGAACATGGTGAAAGAGTCAAAATAAACTTCCGCGCCAAAGGGGCCTTGGGGCTCAAACGTTCCCAAGGTACTGACGACGAAGGTCACCAACATGCCAATGGCCACTGGCAAGTCCATGCTGATTTTGCGTTGCTGAAGATCACGCAAAGCTGTGCTGAAAAATGGCATGCACGAGAAAAACAAAACCGGCAAGGACAACACCCAAGAGGCCCAGCGCAAGAGTTGCACCATGTCGGGCGCAATGTCTTGGGGACCACTCATGTAGACAGGGGTGGCGTACATCATGACTTGCATCATGCAAAGTCCTGCCACACCCAAACGCCATAACATTTTCCGGGCGTCTTCGCGTCGCACTTCATTGGCCAGGGCGTCGTTGGCTGGCACGGTTCGGTAGCCCAATTGGGCCACGGCTTTCATCCATTCGGAAGGCTGGGTTTGGTCGGCAGACCACACCACGCTGCCCCTGTGACTGGCCGCACTGATTTGCGCAGACGCGACGCCAGGCACGGCCAACAAAGCTTCTTCAATGTTGATGGCACATGCCGTGCAGTACATGCCTTCAAAGACCACGCTGGATGTCCAAGTTTGGGGCTGCGCCTGACTGGCCTGGCTGAATTCTGACCACTCTTGCGCATGGTCCAACAAAGCCCACTTGGCAGTCAATGCCTCTAAATCTAGCGTGAGTGCGGGTTGGGACATGGCTTGAAGCATAGGCTGAAGATAAGCCACGAAGCTTGCATGAAACTTGATCTACATCAAGACGGGCAAGATTCAGCGTTTTAAGCTTCGCTCATCAGTTAACCAAAGGAGCTCACCATGTATGAACGAATTCTTGTCGCAACAGACGGTTCACCACTTTCTAAAAAAGCCGTGGCCAGTGCCATTGGCTTGGCTGCAACTTGCGGCGCAGAGCTGATTGCGTTGAAGGTGGTCCCGCGTTACCCGCAAGCCTACTTTGAAGGCAGCATCCCCTTGAATGCCAAAGATGTGACGCGCATTGAAACGCAGTGGGCCGATGAAGCCCAAGCTGCGGTTGATGCCGTTCAAAAAGCGGCCGAAGCCAAAGGCGTGAAAACCAAAGCGGTGGTCAGCCGCTCCGACATCGTCTCCGACGCCATCATTGCAGCCGCCAAAAAGCACAAAGCCGACTTGGTGGTCATGGCCTCACATGGCCGCAAAGGCATCAAGCGCTTGCTCCTGGGCAGCGAGACCCAACAAGTGCTGACCCACTGCCACGTGCCCGTGCTGGTCTTACGCTGAGAACAAATTTTTGTGCTGATCGCGCAATAAATTTTTCTGAACTTTGCCCATGGTGTTTCGTGGGAGCTCTGGCACCACGAAACACTTTTTGGGTATTTTGAAATTGGCCAGCTGGGTTTTCAAACTGGCAATGATCTGCTCTGCATTCAACTGAGCACCCGGTTTGGCAATGACCACGGCCACCCCCACCTCACCAAAGTCTGGATGGGGCACACCCACCAAAGCACTTTCGGCCACGCCGGGCATGTCGTTGATGTAGCCCTCAATTTCAGCGGGGTACACGTTGTAGCCGCCACTGATGATCAGGTCTTTGCTGCGGCCCACAATGGTCACATAGCCACGCTCGTCATATTGACCCACATCGCCAGTTTTGAAAAAACCATCGGATGTAAATTCTTCTTTGGTTTTCTCAGGCATGCGCCAATAGGCATGGAACACATTGGGGCCTTTGACTTGAATGTTGCCGATTTCCCCAACGGGCAAGGCTTTGCCATCATCGCCCTGCACTCGCAACTTCACGCCAGGCAAAGGAAATCCGACGGTTCCTCCGCGGCGCTCACTCTGGCCCCCATGACGTTTGTCGGCGGCATAGGGATTGGACGTCAGCATGACCGTTTCGCTCATGCCGTAGCGTTCCAAAATGGTGTGCCCAGTGCGCTGCTGCCACGCTGTGAATGTTTCGATCAACAAGGGGGCAGAACCTGCAATGAACAAACGCATGTTGCGGGCGGCAGATTTGGTGAGAGACGCTTCGGCCAACATGCGCACATAAAGCGTTGGCACGCCCATGAACACCGTGGCTTCTGGCATTTTGGCAATCACAAATTTGGGATCAAACTTGGCCAGCCAAATCATTTTGCTGCCATTGATGAGGGCACCATGAATGGCCACAAACAAACCGTGAACATGGAAGATGGGCAAGGCATGAATCAGGACATCACCTTTTCTCCAGCCCCAATAAGTTTTCAGAGTCCGCGCATTGCTCAACATGTTGCCATGCGTCAGCATGGCGCCTTTGCTGCGGCCAGTGGTGCCGCTGGTGTACAAAATGGCAGCCAGGTCATTGGCATTTTGAACAGCCGTTTTGTGCTTGTCGCTTTGATGGGCGGCTCGCTCTAACAAAGTGCCCGTGCGATCGTCGTTCAGGGTGAACACGTGCTGAGTGCCCGCCTTGAATGCAATTTGACTGACCCAGCCAAAGTTGCCCCCCGAACACACCACCACGGCGGGTTCTGCATTGCCAATGAAGTATTCAATCTCTGCACTCTGATAAGCCGTGTTCAAAGGCAAGAACACATAACCTGCTCGCAAGGTGGCCAAATACAACATCAAGGCCTCGACCGATTTTTCAACTTGCACAGCAATGCGACTGCCCTTGGGCAATTTCAGGCCTGCCAGCAAATTGGCCATCATGGCACTGGCGCGGTCTAAATCACGCCAGGTGTAATTCAAGCCCTGATCGGTTTCAACCGCAACGCTGTCGAGGTTTGCAGGAAATGCAGCACGCAATGCTGCGAATAAATTTTCTTGTGCCATCTTCAATCCAACTTTGCGCCAGAGGCTTTCACCACCTGGCTCCATTTACGTAATTCTGCTTTGATGAACGCATCAAATTGAGCGCCCGTTAAATTGGGAAAATCTGCGCCTTGTGCGGCCCACACCGCTTTGGCGTCGTCTGTCTGACAGGCCTTGCGCACCTCTTCGACCATGCGCGTTTGCGCGTCAGCCGCTGTGCCTTTGGGAGCCCAAATGCCATACCAAGTGCTGACCGTGTAATCGGGCAAGCCCACTTCTGAAGAACACGGCACATCCGGGAATGCAGGGTTGCGCTTGGTGCCGGACACCATGAGCGCTTTGATCCGGCCGCCTTTGATGTGAGAAGCCGAGGAACCCAAGCCATCAAACATCATGTCGACATTGCCAGAAATCAAATCTTGCAGGGCTGGCCCTGCACCGCGGTAGGGAATGTGGGTAATGAAGGTCTGTGTTTGCAACTTAAACAGCTCGCCAGCCAAATGGTGGGAAGTGCCACCCCCAGCAGATCCGTAATTCAAACGACCTGGATGTTTCTTTACAAAATCCAAAAATTCTTTCAGGCTGTTGGCCGGCACCTTCTTGGGATTGACCACCAGCACTTGCGGCACTGCGGCCACCAAAATCAAGGGGACCAAATCACGTTCTAAATCGTAGTCCAACTTGGGGTACATGCTGGGCGCGATGGTGTGGTGCACAGCGCCCATGAAATAGTTGTAACCATCGGGCGTTGCCTTGGCCGCAATGCCAGCGCCCAAAGTGCCACCCGCGCCGCCGCGGTTGTCAATGATGAGCTGTTTACCGGTCAGCTTGGCGAACATGGCAGACATTGGTCTGGCAAAAGCATCGGTGCCGCCCCCTGCTGGAAAGGGAACAATCACATTGACTGGTTTTGCGGGCCATGCACTCTGCGCATTGGCCTTCAGTGCAGGCAGCATGGCGCCCATGGATGAAGCCGCAGCGAACTGCAGGACATCGCGCCTGTTCATGTTTTTGTTTGTCAATGACATGTTTGTCTCCTGTTATTTTTTTGAAGTCAAATTCAGCGCACCCTCGCGGTCACCGCAATGGGCAAGTCAATCATTTTTGAGGCTTGTTCACCACCCCATACAAAAGAAGGCCCCCTAGAACCATTGGCACGCACAACCATTGCCCCATGCTGAGGCCCATGGACAGCAAGCCTAAATGGGCATCGGGCTCGCGAAAGAATTCAGCCACAAACCGCAAGCTGCCATAGCCCATCAAAAAGACAGCAGACACTTGACCCATGGGCCGCTCTTTGCGGGCAAACAGCCACAACAACACAAAGAGCAACAAACCTTCTAATAAGAATTGGTAAATCTGGGAGGGGTGCCGCGGAAAATCACCCGCCCCTCTGAAGACCATGCCCCACGGCAAATCTGGATCGGCCGCGCGTCCCCACAACTCGCCATTGATGAAGTTACCAATGCGGCCAGCGGCCAAACCTGTCGGCACACAGGGCGCCACAAAATCCATGACCTGAAAGAAGGGACGTTGCCTGGTTTGGGCGAACCAGACCATGGCCGCCATCACGCCCAGCAAGCCCCCATGAAAACTCATGCCGCCTTGCCAAACGGAGGCAATTTCTAGAGGATGAGAAAAATAGTACGCGGGTTGATAGAACAAGCAATAGCCAATGCGCCCGCCCAGCACGACACCCAAAACGCCAGCGAACAAGATGTCCTCTACATCCCTGACCTGCCATTGCGACAAGAAGGCGTAAGGACGGTGCTTGAGTCGCTGGGTGGCCAAGAAGTAAAACAGCGCAAAGGCCGCCAAGTAAGTCAGGCCGTACCAATGAACTGCCATCGGCCCCAACTGCACAGCGATGGGGTTAATTTGGGGGTGAATCAACATGGGGGTCGATTGTGCACTCATCGAGGGCCCATTGCACAGAGTGCTAGCCCTAAGTTGCGAGGCCTCCATTAGAATAAGGCCGCAAAACCCTTTCTGCTCTCAACAAAGCGCCAACATGACAGACAAAATCATTCCCATTCACCCCGCGACCCCCAGCAACCGCCGCAGCGCCAACATCACCCAGGGCAAATCACGTGCCCCCAATCGCTCGATGTACTACGCCATGGGCTATGAAGAGGCAGATTTTGTCAAACCGATGGTGGGCGTGGCCAACGGTCACAGCACCATCACCCCTTGCAACAGTGGTTTGCAAAAGCTGGCCGATGCAGCAGTGGCCGGCATTGAAGAAGCCGGTGGCAATGCCCAAATTTTTGGCACCCCCACCATTTCGGACGGCATGGCCATGGGCACCGAAGGCATGAAGTACTCCTTGGTCAGCCGCGAAGTGATTTCTGACTGCATCGAAACTTGCGTTCAAGGTCAGTGGATGGACGGCGTCTTGGTGGTGGGCGGTTGCGACAAAAACATGCCGGGCGGCATGATGGGCATCTTGCGCGCCAATGTGCCTGCCATCTATGTGTATGGCGGCACCATTCTGCCAGGCCGCTACCAAAACAAAGACCTCAACATCGTCAGCGTGTTTGAAGCGGTGGGCCAAAACGCTGCGGGCAACTTGAGCGACTTCGATTTGAAAGAAATTGAAAAGCGCGCCATTCCTGGCACAGGCTCATGCGGCGGCATGTACACGGCCAACACCATGTCTTCTGCGTTTGAAGCATTGGGCATGTCACTGCCCTTCTCTTCCACCATGGCCAACCCCCATGACGAAACCAAAAACTCGGCCAAAGCATCGGCCAAGGTTTTGCTCGAAGCCATCAAGAACGACTTGAAACCCCGCGACATCGTCACCAAAGAAGCCATTGAAAACGCCGTGGCTGTGATCATGGCCACAGGCGGTTCGACCAACGCCGTATTGCACTTCTTGGCCATTGCCCACACCGCTGGTGTTGAGTGGACCATTGACGACTTTGAGCGCATGCGCAAAAAGATTCCCGTCATCTGCGATTTGAAGCCCAGCGGTCAGTATTTGGCCGTTGACCTGCACCGTGCAGGCGGCATTCCCCAAGTCATGAAGGTCTTGTTGAAGGCTGGTTTGTTGCACGGTGACTGCATCACCATCACCGGCAAAACCGTGGCCGAAAACTTGAAAGACATTCCCGACGCGCCTCGCGCCGACCAAGATGTCATTCGCCCCATCGACAAGCCCATGTACGCAGAAGGCCACTTGGCCATTCTGAAAGGCAACCTGTCACCCGAAGGTGCTGTGGCCAAAATTACCGGCTTGAAGAACCCCGTCATCACAGGCCCAGCTCGCGTGTTCAACGACGAGCAGTCTGCGTTGCAAGCCATTTTGGATGGCAAGATCAAAGCCGGTGACGTCATGGTCTTGCGTTACCTCGGCCCCAAAGGCGGCCCTGGCATGCCCGAAATGTTGGCCCCCACAGGCGCACTCATTGGCGCCGGTTTGGGCGAAAGCGTGGGCCTGATTACCGATGGCCGCTTCTCAGGCGGTACCTGGGGCATGGTGGTCGGTCACGTGGCCCCCGAAGCCGCTGCTGGCGGCACCATTGCGTTTGTGAACGAAGGCGATTCCATCACCATCGATGCGCACAAATTGATTTTGGAATTGAACGTGCCTGAGGCAGAAATTGCCAAACGCCGAGCCAATTGGACAGCGCCGGCACCGCGTTACACACGGGGTGTGCAAGCCAAATTTGCGTTCAATGCATCCAGCGCCAGCAAAGGTGCTGTGCTGGATTTGTACTGATCGCTGTTTGCGCCTTTAGCGCAAAGCCTTCACAGACCCAAGGCGGCAATGCCCGCCTTGGCGATCTGTGCATCTTCAGTCGACTTGACCCCGCTCACGCCGACGGCGCCCAAGCAAAAACCGTCTTTCAGGATGGGAACGCCGCCTTCGAGCATGCCTTCAATGGTCGGGGCAGACAAAAATGACATGCGGCCGCCATTGATCACATCTTCGTAAATCTTGCTTTCACGCTGACCCAAAGCGGCTGTTTTGGCTTTGGCGGGCGCAATGTGAGAAGACACTGGGGCTGCACCATCCAAACGTTGGAAGTGCAACAAATGGCCGCCACCGTCCACAATGGCAATGCTCACAGCCCAATTGTTTTTCTGGGCTTCCGCTTGCGCAGCGGCTGCAATGGCTTGGACGTCGGACAATTCGAGAGTGGATTGAGTTTTCATGAGGATGTTCAGATAAAAATTTGAGCCGCAAGCATAACGCAGACCCGCCCCCGCATTGGCCATCTCAAAGTCACAACACAAAAGACCCTGAAAACTTCGGTAAATTGGGCATTTTGGGTGACAAGCCCTACAATTTGATCACCCGATAAGGGGTGAAATTTCAGGAGTTCACACATGAGCGATCTTCAAAACATCGAACAACCCAGCTGGGGCGGCGTTGCCACCACGTCTGCAGAGCGCAACAAGGTCATGCGCAACACCTATTGGCTGTTAGCCTTGAGTTTGCTGCCAACTGTCTTGGGTGCATGGCTGGGGGTGTCAACAGGCATCACTCAGATGTTGGGGGGTGGTTTGGGCTTCATGGTGTTTTTAGGCGGCGCCATTGGCTTCATGTATGCCATCGAGAAAACCAAAGAGTCTTCAACTGGCGTCTACGTTCTGTTGGGCTTTACGTTCTTCATGGGCCTCATGCTCTCGCGCATGATCGCCATGGTCTTGGGCTTTAAAAACGGCACCGACCTCATCATGACGGCGTTTGCGGGTACGGCTGGCGTGTTTGCTGTCATGGCCACTTTGGCCAGCGTCATCAAACGCGACTTGTCTGGCATGGGCAAGTGGTTGTTTGTGGGCGCCTTGGTGCTCATGGTGGGCGGCATCGTCAACATCTTTGTCGGCTCCACCGCTGGCATGATGGCTTTGTCTGTGGCTGCCATTGGCATCTTCAGCGCGTACATGTTGTACGACTTGAAGCAAATTTTGGACGGCGGCGAAACCAACTACATCACGGCCACGCTCATGTTGTACATGGACCTGTTCAATGTCTTCCAAAGCCTGCTGGCCTTGTTAGGCCTCTGGGGCGGCGAGCGCGATTAAGCGCGGCGCTCGAACACCGCCATGCTTTCCACATGCGCGGTGTGGGCAAACATGTTGACCACGCCAGCACTGATGCAACGGTATCCAGCACTGTGAACCAGCAAGCCTGCATCACGCGCCAAGGTGGCGGGGTTGCAGCTGACGTACACAATGCGTTGAGGAAATTGCCAATCTCCTCGCAACGTTTCATTTTCTTGTAATTCAGCCAAAGCCTTGGTGAGCGCAAAGGCTCCTTCTCTTGGTGGATCAATCAACCATTTGTCAGCGACGCCATCGGCCATCAGCATCTCGGGCGTCATCTCAAACAAATTGCGGGCAATGAAGGTGGTGGGCGCCAGAGCCTTGCCGTCGCCGCGCATCGCTTGGTTGCGCTCATAGTTTTCGCGAGAACGCGCCACCAAAGTTTCTGCGCCTTCAATGCCCACCACTTCTTTGGCGGTGGTGGCAATGGGCAAGGTGAAGTTGCCCAAGCCACAGAACCAATCAATCACCCGCTCGTGAGATTCGGGCTTCAAAAGACGAAGTGCACGGGTGACCAACACCCGGTTGATGTGCGGATTAACCTGCGTGAAATCGGTAGGCTTGAAAGGCATGTGGACGCCAAAGTCTGGCAAGTCATACGACAGTTCGGTGCCGCCTTGGTCCATCAACTTGACGGTGTCAGGGCCTTTGATCTGCAGCCACCATTGCACCTCGTGCAACTTGGCAAAGTCACGCAAACGAACTTCATCAGCAGGGCTCAGGGGCTCTAAGTGACGCAGCACCAAAGCCGTGACTGTATCGCCTTGGGCCAGTTCGATTTGAGGCACTGTTTCTCTGGCGTCCATGCCAAAAATCAGGGCGCGCAGTGGCATCAACAGCGCGCTGATTTTGGGTGGCAAAACGCGACATGTTTGGATGTCAGCCACATACCGACTTTTGCGCTCATGAAAACCAATGAGCACTTCGCCCTTCTTGTGCACATAGCGCACCGACATCCGCGCCCGGTAGCGATAGCCCCAAGCAGGACCTTCCATCGGACGCAACAAATTCTCTGGCTTGACCTTGCCCAAATGCCAAAGGTTGTCTTCCAACACACGTTGCTTGACAGCCACTTGCGCACTGGCTTCGAGGTGTTGCATTTTGCAGCCACCGCATGCGCCGGCGTGCAATCCAAAATGAGGACAGCCCGGCTTTACGCGTTGAGAAGACTCATGGTGAACTGCCGTGACAACGCCCGCTTCCCAATTGTTCTTTTTACGGTGCACATTGACAGACACCAATTCAAAGGGCAAAGCACCTTCAACAAACACCACCTTGCCATCGGGCCTTCGGGCAATGCCTTGGGCTTCCATGTCAAGGGCATCTATGTGCAACCAACCTGGTGGCAAGTCAGAGCGTCCTAAGATGATTTCTTGTGTCTGCTCTTCTCGGCTTGTATCGTTCTGTTTGCTCATGGACGTGCTGGCAAAAGTTTAGCGGGGTCAACAGGTTTGCCCTGCTTGCGAATTTCAAAGTGCAACTTCACGCGGTCTGCATCGGAGCTGCCCATCTCGGCAATGCGCTGGCCCTTTTGAACGGTTTGATCTTCTTTGACCAACAAGGTTTGGTTGTGCGCGTAGGCCGTGAGGTAGGTGTTGTTGTGCTTCAAGATCACCAAGTTGCCGTAGCCTCTCAGGCCTGCGCCGGCATAAACCACCTTGCCTTCAGCAGCGGCCAACACGGGGTCACCCGCTTTGCCGCCCAGATCCAAACCTTTGTTTTTGGCTTCGTCAAAACTGGCCAAGACCTGCCCCTGTGCGGGCCAGGCAAATGCCAGGCCATCGTCAGCACTTGGCGAATTGGCAGGTGGATTTGCAGGACCCGATGAACCCGCAGGGGTCGCATTGGTCTGGGCAGCTTGCGCTGTCGTTTGAGTTTGCGTCGGATTGACCGCTGGTTTTGCAACCGCCGCTCGGGCGCCAGCACTCTCGCCTGTTGGTGGCACCACACGCAAGACTTGGTCCACTTCAATCACATTGGGATTGACTAGGCCATTCCACTTGGCAATGTCTCGCCAAGCTTGGCCATGGTCCAGCGCAATTTTGGTCAGCGTGTCGCTTGGGCGCACACTGTAAAAGCCGGGTTTCCCAGCGTTTTCAGAACCAGGCATCGTGGCCCCCATTGAAACAGGCGTGCTCACAGCCACAGGGCTGTTGCTTTGCGCAGTCGCTTTGGGCGCAGAACGATGCGCGTTAGATCCAGCCACTCTGTCCTCAACAGGAATTGGCCCCAGTGGCCGTGAGCCACAAGCTACCAGAGCGCATGTTGCCATCACACAGAGGACCATCAAGGATTGACGGACACACAAGAGTTTCATTCCAAATCCTTCAGGAGATACCCGATTTTAGAGGGACAAAGTGCACGGCTTCTAGCACGCTGTGCTGAAAGCCGTGGGCCGTTTTGTCGACCACCATGAGGGCTTGGTGCCCATTCGAGGTCAGCGTAGGCGCTACCAAACGTCCGCCCACGGCCAATTGTTCTAACCAAGCCTCTGGCAAATTCTCGCCACCCGCTGCCGAGATGATGCCGGCATAAGGCGCACCTTTGGGGTAACCCAACATGCCATCGCCAAACAACAAATGCACATTGGCCAATCGAAAATGTCGCAAATTGGCGCGGGCCTTTTCGTGCAAACCTTTGAGACGCTCGATGCTGTAAACCTCAGTGGCAATGTGACTCAGCACGGCCGCTTGGTAGCCGCAACCCGTGCCAATTTCCAAGACACGGCCCAGCTTGCCCGTCGCGCCTTCTCGCAGCAATTCAATCATGCGCGCCACCACATTGGGCTTGGAAATGGTTTGACCCAAACCGATGGGCAAACTGGTGTCCTCGTAGGCTTGGGTGACCAAAGCACTTTCGACAAAGCGATGGCGCTCGACCGCCCCCATGGCTTGCAAGACCATCGGATCTTTCAAGCCTTGGGCTGCCAGTTTTTGCACCATGCGTTGGCGCACCGCACTGGACTCCATGCCAAAGGCTTGGGGCTTGGCCGCCACAGCTTTGGCGGGCGCCAACTTGGCCGCAATGGCCTTGGCAGGTGTGGCCTTGACTTGCTGGTCCAGCTTGATTGGAAATCCAGGACGCTGCGCCATCAGCCTTCCCACACTTTCAGTTTGGACAAGTTTTGCGACCACAGTGTGGCATTGTCGTGATCGGTCAGGTCGACCTTCAAGGGCGTGATGGTGACGTGGCCATTTTTGGCAGCATGAAAATCGGTGCCCTCACCATCGTCGCGCGCTTCGCCGGCATTGCCAATCCAATACATCATTTCGCCGCGTGGGCTCATTTGCGTGATGACGGGTTCTGCAGCATGCCGGCGGCCTAGGCGACACAAGGTGGCTGCTTTGAATTCGGCTTGTTGGTTGGGAATGTTGACATTCAACAACCAAGGCGATTTGCCAATGAGTTGTGCCGCATCAAACTGGGCCACCATGTTTTTGGCAAATTCAGCGGCCTTGTCCAAATGCGCCCAGCCTTTTTCTGTTTGCGAAAAAGCCAAGGCCGGAATGCCAAACAAGTAGCCTTCCATGGCGGCGCCCACAGTGCCTGAGTACAAGGTGTCATCGCCCATGTTGGCGCCATTGTTGATGCCCGACACCACCAAGTCGGGCCGATAGCCCAGCAAACCCGTGAGGGCAATGTGCACGCAATCGGCCGGTGTGCCGTTGACATACCGAAAACCGTTTTCGCCTTGTCGAACGTACAAGGGCGAATGCAAGGTCAGGGCATTGGACTTGGCGCTGTTGTTGTGTTCAGGCGCCACCACTTCCACTTCGGCCACTTGCTCAAGGGCATGGTAAAGCGCCACAATGCCTTCAGCACGGTAACCGTCGTCGTTGGAAATCAATATTTTCATGGGGCGTCCTCAGGCTCAATTGTAGGTCGCTACCGAGACATCCCGAAGGCGGCTTTGCCCTTTATATTCAAGGAATTCGTGAATTTTTGAGGAGAATTTTTGTGCACGCATGGCTCTGTGAAAACCCCGTCGGTGTCGAGGCTTTAACTTGGAAAGAAATTCCCACCCCTGCCCCCCAAGCGGGTGAGGTCCTGATTCGCATTGAAGCAGCCAGTTTGAACTTTCCAGACCTGCTGATCGTTCAAAACAAATACCAAATGAAACCCGACCTGCCCTTTGTGCCAGGCTCTGAATATGCCGGCGTCATTGAGGCCGTCGGCGAAGGTGTGACCCATCTCAAAGTGGGCCAAGCCGTCGCTTGTCTTTCGGGCACAGGCGGCTTTGGCACCCACACCCTGGCGCCCGCCAAGCTGTGCATGCCCCTGCCGCCTGGTTTTCCTGCGGTGGATGCGGCGGCCTTCATCATGATTTACGCCACCTCACACCATGCCCTGATAGACCGTGCGGCGCTCAAAGCGGGCGAAACCGTGTTGATTTTGGGCGCGGCTGGCGGCGTGGGCACAGCGGCCATTCAAATTGCCAAAGCGGCGGGCGCACGCGTCATTGCTGCCGCCTCTACAGATGAGAAATGCGCATTGTGCAAATCGGTGGGGGCCGACGAAACGATCAACTACACCACGCAAAACATGCGCGAAGCACTGAAGACGCTGACCCAGGGCAAAGGCCCCGACGTCATTTATGACCCCGTGGGCGGCGATTTTGCGGAGCCCGCCTTCAGGTCCATTGCGTGGCGTGGTCGCTATTTGGTGGTGGGATTTGCCTCTGGCCCCATTCCCGCCCTGCCCTTCAATTTGGCCTTGCTCAAAGGTGCCTCCATCGTGGGCGTGTTTTGGGGTGATTTTGCAAGGCGTGAGCCCAAAGCCAACGCCGCCATGATGGCCGAATTGGCCCAGTGGTATGCACAGGGCAAAGTCAAACCCGTCATCGACCGCACCATGCCCATGCGTGACCTGAAAGCCGCCTACGCCCACATGGGCTCACGTGGGGTCATGGGCAAATTGGTGATGGTGAATTAAGTTGACTTTTTCTGCTTGTAGGCGGGGTCGTAGCGCTTGAGCCAGTCAAAAAACTCGTGGTACCAAATCACGTTGTTGGCGGGCTTCAAGATCCAATGGTTTTCATCGGGATACCAAAGCAAGCGCGCATCCACGCCCTTGGCTTTGAGGGTGTTGTAGTAAGCCAAGCCTTGTGCATCGGGCACCCGGTAGTCTTTGGCACCATGAATCACAAGCGTGGGTGTTTTCATGGTGGCGGCATAGGCATGCGGGCTTTGTGAATGCACTTTGGTGATGTCGTTCCAATACCAGCCGCCCAACTCTTGGGCGTGCCAGCCATAGGCATCGTCTGAGAACATGCCGACCCAGTCGTAGCAACCCGCATGACACACATAGGCTTGATAGCGCCCCGGCTTCACATGCGCATTCATCCAAGCCACCATGTAACCGCCGTAGCTGCCGCCTGTTGCGAACACGCGGCCTTTGTCAATCCAAGTTTTCTTGCGCAACCAATCGGTACAAGCTTCCATGTCTTGCAGCTCGAGTTCCCCCCAACGGTGGGTAATGGCATCTAAGAACTTCAAACCAAAACCAGACGAGCCGTGGTAGTTCACATTGGCCACCACATACCCTTGCGCAGCAAACACATGGTAGTTCCAGCGCCAGTGCCAAACATCGCCAGGCCCTGTGTGAGGGCCACCATGAATGGTGTGAAGCAAGGGATGCTTTTTGTCCTTCTTAAAGCCCGCTGGAAAGTGCAACCAGACTTGCACATCATCGCCCTGTGCACCTTTGAACCAGTGCTCTTCAGTGCTGCCCAGTGCAATGCCCTTGAGCAAATCGTCATTGAATTGCTCAATGCGTTTGACATCGGCAGACACAGCCTGACCCGCTTCGTTCACTTTGGCCACATGAATGCGCCCGGGGTGAATGGCGCGGTCGATAAGCGTCACCAAGTGGCCTGCAGCTTCGTCAAAGGCATGCACGGTACCGCCTTCAGACACGACGCTGGGTTGACACGTTGCCACGTCAAAACGCCAGACATGCTGACGACCTCGATCTTCTGCTTTGCACAACAAGGCCGTGCCATCTTCGCTCCACTTGAGGGGCATTTGAGGTTCACGGTCCCACTGGGCACTGATGGTTTTCCAGGCGGCCGATTTTTTGGCCGCCGTTGTCGAGGGCTTCAGATCCACCAAGGCCAAATGATTGGGTTGGGTGTGCTTCAAGGCTTGATGAGATGCCAAGAATGCCAACTGATCACCCGTTGGGCTGTAAGCTGGGCCTGACAGATCCCAGGCCTTGTCTCTCACCAAATCTTTGATGGCATGGGCCTTTGAAGCCTTGAGATCAATTTCAGCCAAGGCCATTCTGGGTGCAGCATTTTGAGCGCGGTCTGGATCGTGAACAAAGGTGATTTTTTTGCCGTCGGGCGAAATATCAAATTCATTGGCACTCGGTTCTCGGCGAGGCAACTCGTAGTCAGTGCCTTCGAATAAATCGATCACTCGGCCACTGGCCAGTTCCATCACGCAAAGGTGCGGCACACGCTCCATCGGCAAGTTGTGATCCCAGTGACGGTACACCGCATCTTCAGTGGCAAAAGCCGTGTCTTTACGCGCCTTGGTTTCTTTGAGTTTGTCGGCTTGCGCTTGTGGGCCCTTCAGCTGAGGCCACGCCCATGTGATGAACGCAATGCGCTGCCCATCTGGGAACCATTTGAAATCGACCACGCCTGTGGCCACCTCACCCGCGCGCTTGGCTTCACCACCATCGGGCGGAATCAAGTACAGCTGAGGCTCTTCGTCCTTTTTGCCGTTTTGCTCACGCTTGGCCACAAAAGCGACCCAATCGCCGTTAGGAGAAAACTGGGGCCGGCCATCTTTGTCGCCACACTGCGTCAACTGTCTGGGCTGGCCACCCAATGTTGAAAGCAACCAAAGGGCGCTTTGAATGGTGTTTTCTTTGACAGAGGGTTGAGCCACAGCACAGACGACTTGCGCACCATCGGGGCTGATGCTGGGTGCACCCAGACGTTGCAGTTGCCACAATAACTCAACGCTCAGTTTGGAGGGCAAGGGTTTGGTTTTGGAAATTTGAGTCACTTCAAAGTACCTTTTTGCGGAGAGATTTGTTGGCATTCTAGGGACAAATCCAGCGACCTGCCAATGGCTGTTGGTGAGACCGATGTCAGTTTGAAAATTCTTGTGCCACCAGACCATCAATGGCCCGAGCAAGCGCAAAGTCTTTGCTTGTCAGGCCCCCTGCATCATGCGTCCACAACTTGATTCGTATCTGGGTGTACGCCGACACCATTTCCGGATGGTGATTTTGGCTTTCGGCCAATTCACTGACCTTGACCAACATGGCAATGGCTGTTTTGAAATTCTGAAAACGCCATGTTTTGACAATGCAATGTTCAAAAACATTGAGTTCCCAATGATCGAGACTTTTCAATTGAGTCTCAATGTCAAAGGGGTTGAGTCTTTCGATGCCCATCTGAGTCTGCTCCTTCAAACTTCATGCAACGGCGGGCAGGTGTTGCAGATTGCCGATGCCGCAGGATCCCGCCTCACATCGCGATGCGTGGGGCAGTAGCTCATTCAAAATTTGACGAACTTCTACCAATCTTGGATCGCCGTCATGTGCATCGTCGGTGGTGTCATTGATGCAAAAGAAATGAAGGCGACCAAACCATGATTGAAGCATTTGCAGCGACTGAGTCTCCTGCGATTGCCCAGTCGCAATGTACAAATGAGAATGGTCTATGGTTTTGGCAAAACCATGTGCCAAGGCCCAACGCAGTACGAAGTCAGAAATGATGGTGGGCTTGTGCCATGTCCGAAATACAGTGGACCTGACGCCTGCAAATAATTCGGGGGCATCTTGTTCAATTTCCATCAACATCGACTTCAACATCGGCCGAGGAGAATGAGAGAACGTTCTGGGCGTGTGTCGGTATTGGGGGTCCATGGTTCGGCCCGCAGAATCGCTGTTTGCGCTGGATTGATTCAATTTCGCTTGAAGCCACTGTTTAGACAACCGACTGGCATTTTCAAGCGAATTCGATTCCGTGTTCAATCGATTGCCCATCACTTCGGGCTCGTCAGACCATGAGACATAAAAGCCCCCCTCAAAGAACCAATCGTCTAAACAAACAGGGGCACCAAAGAAAACATCGTCGTTGAGGTAAAAATAGCGCTCGGACAAACCCGGAATGTGGTGCACATAAGACTCAATGTTGCCGGAATCAAATGTTGGCAAAGACGAATGAGGGATCAAGTCATGATGGTCTATCAGGGTCATGTGAGGGGAGGCCTGAAACCAATCGGGCACTTGCCCGTCCGTCACGATGTAAACATGGCCGTGCGCAGGGAAAAACTTTTCTAAGGCGCGCAGACTGAAACGCAGCTCATCATTGTCACGATAGCGGCCTTCGACATTGCCGAACTTGGCAAAACTCAAGTTGTTGGCAGCGGCCAAACGGCTTGCGTGTTTGTCTCTTTTGGCGCGCCACGCATCGTCATTGCCATTGACCCAGAGGTAAACAATGTCGATGGAAGCTTCTGGGCGCGTGGTCAATTGGTTCAAAACGAGAAAGTGAAATAACCGCCAAATTTAACCGGCTTTGCAATTGCATGATTGCATTGGGGTTTTGTTCGAGCAGGATCTGCCCATGTTGATGAAGGCCGTTTATGGATCCCGTTATGGATGGCAAAGAAAAAGGGTTTGCAAGAAAACTTGCAAACCCTTTAAATTTTGGGGTGGCTGATGGGGCTCGAACCCACGACAACAGGAATCACAATCCTGGACTCTACCAACTGAGCTACAGCCACCGCAGAAGCGAAATTATAGCCGAAAGAATAGACCCTTCGGGCGCTTTATGCAGGAGTTTTAGCCTTCTCTGACACTGGCTTGGGGATCAAGATTTCAGCCTTCAACATCAACTTCAATTCGGCCAAGTAGGCCTGCGTTTCGGCAGCGCCCCAGAGTTGGGTGAATTGCTGTTGCGCTTGTGTCATCAAGTCTTTGTTGTCCTCGGGCGCCAGCACTTTGGTCACACGCACCACGGCATAACCTTGGGGCCCCAAATCGACACCACTGGCAGCGGGCAACTTTGCAGGGTCAGCGCGCAAGATGGCGTCCACCACTTGCGGCAATTGCTTTTGCGTCTTCTCACGTGACACGACCACCGCGGCGGGCATGCCATCGGCTGACGCATTGGATGTCGCGTTGGCTTTCAAAGCCGCCAAGCGCTGTTCGCCTTGCGCTTTGGCCAACTCGGCCGCTTTGTCTTGTGTCAGACTGCGTTTCACCCAATCTTTGACATCTGCCAAGGGCAATGTTGCTGCAGGTTGATACTTCACCACGCGCGCAGCCAACAAGGTGTTGGGCGCCACTTCAACGGCTTCGGTGTTGCGATGTTTTTGCAAAGACGCCTCACTGAAGAGTGCTTGCAACAAGGTGGTATGGCTCAAAGGATTTTGAGCTGGCTGAGTTTGAGGTGCAGGATTGCGCCCCACTTTGCTGGCCTTTTGAATGCTGAGTTTGAGCTTATCGGCCACGGGTTTCAGGCTGTCCGATTGCTCATAAACCATGTTGGAAAACGTTTCAGCCAACTCTGCATATTGACGCTGGGCTTGTTGTTTCTTGAGATCTGCTTCCATGGCAGGACGCATGGCTTCAAAACTCTGTGCCTTGGGTGCTTTGATGTCCGTCAACTGGATGATGTGAAAGCCAAACTCAGATTCCACAATGTCGCTGATGTCCGACTTTTTCATGCTGAACGCTGCATCTTCAAAGGCCTTGACCATGGCACCACGTCCAAAGAAATCCAGGTCCCCTCCTTTGACGGCAGAGCCTGGATCTTGCGAGTTTTTGCGCGCCACCTCTGCAAAGCTGGCGGGCTTGGCTTTCACCGCTTTCAACAATTCTTCAGCTTTGGCACGCGCTGCTTTTCTTTCCGCTTCAGGCGCATCCTTGGCTGCATTGATCAGAATGTGGCTGGCACGACGCTCTTCCTTGCTGGACAAACGTTGCAGATTTTGTTCGTAATAAGCCTTGAGGTCTTGTTCCTTCAACACAATGGACTGACGCAAGCTGTCAATGTCGAGCACCACATACTCAATGTCAGCTGATTCTGTCGATTGAAACTTGGCTGCGTTCTTGTCGTAGTAGGCCTGCACATCGGCATCGCTGATGCTGACTTTGCCGGCAAAATCCGTGGAGGGGAAATTCAAAATTTGAACTTCACGACGCTGCATGAAGGCATTCATGGCGGTTTGGGTTTGTGCTTTCGTGGCCAAAGCAGAACCTTGTACACCTTGAATCACTTGTCGGTTGGAGATGTCGGCACGCATTTGAATTTCGAACATCTCGGGAGTCATGCCCTGCGATGCGGCCAATTGTTGGTATCGCGCCATGTCCAATTTCCCATCGGGGGTGCGCAACGCGGCAATGGCAGGAATCGACTGCAACTCGCGGGCCAAGCGGCTGTCGCTGGCGACCAAGTGCAATTTTTGCGCAGCGGCCGCCACCACTTGGTCGCGGACCAGGCGCTCCAATGTCGCGTACTTGGCTTCAGGTGTGTCAAACATCTTCACATCGATGTTGGGCATGGAGGCGCGAATGCGGTCGACCTCGCGCTTGTGTGCGGCATCCCACTCCGCCTGATTGATTTTGTTGCCATTGACTTTGGCAACCACCACACCTTGGTCTTTGAAGCGGCTGTAGCCCTCAATGCCAAACATCACAAACGATGGAATGATGAGCAAGAACATGATGCCCATCATGATCTTGGTGTTGTTGCGGACAAAATCAAACATGTGAGGACTCTCGAATTAGGAACGCGGAAAAGGTCTTAAAAACACAAAAGGCGAACAACCTGTTCGCCTTTGATTGGGGGTGGTGGGTGCTGACGGGGTCGAACCGCCGACCTACGCCTTGTAAGGGCGCCGCTCTACCGACTGAGCTAAGCACCCCCCTAAATCGCAGATCAGTTCAAGGCGTCTTTGAGGGCCTTGCCTGGACGGAACTTAGGCACCTTGGCAGATTTGATTTTGATGGCAGCACCAGTACGTGGGTTGCGGCCAGTGCGAGCAGCACGTTTTGTCACGGCGAAAGTACCGAAACCAACCAAAGCGACAGTGCCGCCTTTTTTCAGGGTGGTGCGAACGGCGCCAATGGTGGCTTCCAATGCGCGACCGGCAGCGGCTTTAGAGATGTCCGCTTGTTTAGCAATGTGCTCGATCAATTCTGTCTTGTTCATACAAAGAGCCTTAAAAAAATTTGACCACTCAAACACCGAGTGAATCTTCGTTGTTAAAAATTTTGTTTGAAGCTGAAAACTTCTCAGACAAAGTCTTGTCTCCGCAATGAATTTGTCGACTTCAATTTATACAGGCAAATAGCGCCTGTCAAATGATTTTCCGTCTGCAAACCGCAATGCGACACGAATTCTAGACGCAAACTGAATCGGTGCGAGGGATTGACTTAAATATTTTTTTTAGTACGAGATCTTGTTTAAATTAGTTCTCATAAAGCCGCAGCAATGGCCTTGCCCACATCTTGCGTGTTAGCAGTTCCCCCTATGTCTGCAGTGCGCGGAGCGCCACTGCCAGGCGCCAAAACTTTTTCAATGGTGCTCAAAATGGCATCGTGGGCAGGCTTGCATCCCAAGAATTCCAACATCATGGCGCCACACCAAATTTGACCAATGGGGTTGGCAATGTTTTTGCCCGCAATGTCGGGCGCAGAACCGTGCACAGGCTCAAACAAAGAGGGGTGCTTGCGATCAGGGTTCAAATTGGCACTGGGTGCAATGCCAATGGTGCCGGTGCATGCAGGACCCAAATCGCTCAAGATGTCGCCAAACAAATTGCTGGCCACCACCACATCAAAGAAGTCCGGACGTTGCACAAAGTGCGCCGTCAAAATGTCAATGTGAAATTTATCGACATGGATGCCAGGATAGTTTTTGGCCATCTCGACCACACGCTCATCCCAGTAAGGCATGGTGATGGCAATGCCATTGGATTTGGTGGCGCTGGTGAGGTGTTTATGAGGCCGAGACTGCGCCAACTCAAATGCAAATTTCAACACCCTGTCGACCCCAATGCGCGACATGACCGTCTCTTGCATCACAATTTCGCGCTCTGTGCCTGGGAACATGCGCCCCCCAATGCTGGAGTACTCGCCTTCCGTGTTTTCGCGCACGATGTACATGTCGATCTCACCCGGCTGGCGTGGGCTGCCATCACGTCGCACCACCGGCGCAATGATGCCAGGCATCAAACGGGCGGGTCTCAGGTTGATGTACTGATCAAACTCGCGGCGGAACATCAACAAAGAGCCCCACAAAGAAACATGGTCAGCAATTTTGTCAGGCCAGCCTACGGCGCCAAAGTAAATGGCATCATGGCCACCGATTTGGTCTTTCCAGTTGTCGGGCAACATCTGGCCATGTTTTTCAAAATAGTCCCAGCTTGAAAAATCAAAATGGTCAAACTGCAAATCCAAATTGAACTTGCTGGCTGCAGCTTCCATCACGCGCAAACCTTCAGGCATCACTTCTTTGCCAATGCCATCGCCTGCGATCACTGCAATTCGTTTTTTTGTCATATTGGACCCATTTTTTAAGATTGAATTTTGGAGGAAGGGGCACGTACCACCCAACTCACGCCCCATGCCGTCAGCGCAATGCCCGCGAGGGTGACAGAGGTGATGGGTTCGTCAAACAACAACCAAGCCATCACAGCGGTGCAAGGAGGCACCAGGTACATGAGGCTGGTGACCGATGCGGCCGCCCCTTTTTGAATCAGCATGTAGAGCAGCGAACTTCCGCCCAATGTCAGGCCTAACACCGACCAGGCCATGGCGCCCATGAGTTCTGAATTCCATTGCACGGCTTCAGTCTCCATCCAGGCCAAAGGCGTCGTGACCAGCAGCGCTGCCATCAACTGGACCGTGTTGGCACTGCGCACATCACAAGGTTTGACAAAACTTTTTTGATACAAAGTGCCCAGCGTGATGGCGCACAAAGCCATGAGTGCAAAACACACATTGAGGGCATTGACATGGTCCAAGGCACTGCCTTGCGTCAGCTTGCGCCAAACCACCAAGAGCAAGCCACAAAATCCCAAAAGCAAGCCCATCCATTGCCGCTTGCTGACTTTGTTTTCAGCCCTTGCACCATGCGTAGAGAGCCAAATGGCGGTCAAGACAGGTTGAAAACCCACAATCAGGGCGGACAAGCCCGAACCCATGCCTGCTTTCACGGCCGCCCAAACACCCCCCAGGTAGCCGGCATGCATGAGGATGCCTGTCACCGACAAATGCAGCCATTCACGACCCGTCTGCGGCCAGCGTACGCGGGCCAACAAAATCCAAATCAAAAAACAAGCGATTGAAAATGCATAGCGCAGCCACAGAAAGGAGAACGGGGGCGCATGGGGCATGCCAAACCTGGCCACGATGAAGCCCGTGCTCCAGATCAGCACGAACACGGCGGGCATGGCCCGCACCCAGGAAAGCGAAGTGTCAGAGGAATTCATGAAAGCGCAGGACCCTGCTCGGCATCAACGTGGCGCTTCATTTCACGCGGGCACGAATTTCAGGCAAGGCCTTTTGCATGTAATAAATCATGGACCAGATGGTCAAGATCGAGGCCGCCCATATGAGCACCGTGCCCCACAAATGCGTGTCAATCACACCCAATAAAAAGCCATCAAACAACAAGAAGGGGATGGCCACCATTTGGACAGTGGTTTTGAGTTTGCCGACAAAGTGCACCGCCACACTTTTGCTGGCGCCAATTTGCGCCATCCACTCACGCAATGCCGAAATGGCAATTTCACGGCCAATGATGATGAGTGCCACCATGACGTGAACACGGTGCATGTGCACCAAGACCAACAAAGAAGCACAAACCAAAAATTTATCGGCCACGGGGTCGAGGAAGGCGCCGAAAGATGAGGCCTGGTTCAGTTTGCGGGCTAAATAACCATCGAGCCAGTCAGTGATGGCAAAGATCACAAACATGGTGGTGGCCAAGAAATTGCGCGACTCCATCGGCAACTCAGAATAGAACACAGCCACGATGAACGGAATTGCGACAATGCGCGTCCAAGTCATGAGGGTGGGAATGGTCAAAAACATGGCGCTTATTGTGGCATGGGTTGGCTGGTTTTATCTGACAGGTTGGACGAAGTCACTTCTAAACTCAGTGCAAGGCTTGGTAAATGGTTTCGGCCAACTCCCGAGAGATGCCATCCACCGACATCAAATCCTCCACGCTAGCGTCTTCAACCCCCCGCACACCGCCAAAACGCTGCAGCAATTTGGCGCGTTTGCGAGGGCCAATGCCTGCAATTTCCTCTAAGCGACCGCCGCCAACCCGCACTTTGGCCCGTTGCGCCCGCATGCCTGTGATGGCAAATCGGTGCGCCTCGTCGCGCACCTGAGCCACCAGCATCAGGGCTGCAGAGTCTTTGCCCAGGTAAACCTTTTCACGGCCATCCGCAAACACCAGCTCTTCAAGACCCACCTTGCGGCCTTCGCCTTTTTCAACGCCCACAATCAGGGCCAGGTCCAGTCCCAATGTTTCGAACACATTCTTGGCCATCGAAACCTGGCCCTTGCCGCCATCAATCAAGACCACGTCAGGCATACGCAGTTTGGAATCTGCCTCGCTAGATTGCAAGGCCTCGGCCACCTTGCCGTAGCGACGCAACAAGACCTGTCGCATCGCAGCGTAATCATCGCCGGGGGTGATGCCTTCAATTTTGTAACGGCGGTATTCGCTGTTCTGCATTTTGTGGTTTTGAAACACCACACAAGAGGCCTGAGTGGCCTCACCGGAAGTGTGCGAGATATCAAAGCACTCCATGCGCAAGTTGTCGATATCATCTGGCGTCAAGTCCAAGGCTTCTACCAAGGCCCGGGTGCGCGCTTGTTGCGAGCCCTCTTCTGCCAGCAAACGTGCCAATTGAATGGCCACATTTTTTTCAGCCATTTCCAGCCATGCGCGCCTTTGCTCACGCGGGTTGTGAACCGCTGACACTTTGACGCCTGACTGCGACGAGATGGCCTCAATCACCTTGGCATTGATTTTTTCACTGGTGATCAACGCTGGCGGCACCGGAATGCTCAAATAATGTTGGGCAATAAAAGCCTCCAAGACCTTCACTTCCAAGCTTTGCGGCTCAGCGCTGACATCATCTTCCAATGCCGTATTGCCCATGGCGTGACCATCTTCTACGTGCGAAGGGAAGTAAGGCCGATCCCCCAGATGGCGACCACCACGGACCATGGCCAAATTGACACAGGCCCTTCCGCCCTGCACTTTGACCGCCAAGATGTCCACATCGGTGTCCGAAGCTGTGTCCACAGACTGTTGGTGCAGCACGCGCGACAAGGCCGTCATTTGATTTCGAACTTCGGCGGCCAATTCAAAGGCCAACACATCGGAATGGGCCATCATGCGCGTTTCCATGGCTTTCAAAACAGCCTGGGTTTCGCCTCGTAAAAATGCTTCCGCCTGCGCCACATCCTGGGCATATTGTTCAACCGATACAGCGCCCACACAGGGCCCCGAGCAGCGCTTGATTTGGTACAGCAAACAGGGCCGCGTTCGGTTGGCAAACACCGTGTCTTCACAGGTTCTCAGCCGGAACACTTTTTGCAACAACTGAATGGTTTCTTTAACGGCCCATGCACTGGGATAAGGACCAAAGTAGCGGTGTTTCTTTTCGACTCCGCCCCTGTAATAAGCGATGCGTGAATACGAGTCAGGCTGAACACCCTCCCCCGCTTTGGCAGCGTTAGGCTTGGCGGGTGAACCGGTGCCCGACATTTTCAAATAGGGGTAACTCTTGTCGTCTCTGAACAAAATATTGAACTTGGGGCTCAATGTTTTGATCAAATTGTTTTCCAGCAACAAAGCTTCTGCTTCAGAGCGCACCACGGTGGTTTGCATGCGCCGAATCTTGCTAATCATGTGACCAATGCGCGTTCCGCCATGGTCTTTTTGGAAATAACTGCTGACGCGTTTTTTCAGATTGCGGGCCTTGCCCACATACAACACCTGATCGTCGGCATCGTAATAGCGATACACCCCCGGCAAGCTGGGGAGTGCGGCCACTTCGGCCAACAAAGATTCAGGGTGAACACTGGACATGGGCGCTATTGTGTCTCGAAGCGCGCGACAATATCACCCATGCTATGGGACATTTTTTGCCGAGTCATCGACAACCACGGAGATTTGGGGGTCTGCTGGCGCCTGAGTGCCGACCTGGCCTCACGCGGCCAGGACGTTCGTTTGTGGGTCGATGACGCCAGCGCGATGCGCTGGATGGCGCCAGAGGCGCAGGTGGATGCGGCAGGCTGGGGGAGACGCCAACTTGCCCACGGAAAAATTGACGTGCGTCCTTGGGCCGCGCCATTGACAAGCGACGATGCGGTCTCGGACATTTGGATTGAGGCCTTTGGTTGTGAGTTGGCAGACCATTTTGTGACTTGGGCCAGCGCTTTCCAAAAGACTGCGCATTCAGCCCTCCCCGTCTGGGTCAACCTGGAATATTTAAGCGCTGAGTCTTATGTAGAACGCAGCCACAAACTGCCTTCTCACGTCATGAGTGGCCCCCTCAAAGGCAGAACCAAATGGTTTTTCTACCCAGGCTTCAATGACAAAACAGGCGGCTTGATCTGTGAACCCCAAGTTCAAGCTCAAATTCAAGCATCTCCTCAGATTTCAGCAGCCCCTGTGTCAGCCCTGCCGCTCAAAACAAGCTTGTTTTGCTATGAGCCAGCGGCATTGTCCGAGGCGATGAAACTTTTGTCTTTTCAATCTCAAGGCCACCAATGGCAGCTTGCACATGGCCGTGGGGCGGTCGCCTTTGACCAAGCCTTGGCTCAACTGCCTGCACATGCAAAGCAGCCCGCTTTCGTCAAATTACCGCCCCTGACCCAGGCTGGTTTTGACCAACTGCTCAGAACAAGCGATCTGAATTTTGTTCGCGGCGAAGACTCTTTGGTCAGGGCTTTGTGGGCTGGCAAAGCCTTTGTGTGGCACATCTACCCCCAAGACGATGGCGCGCACGGCCCCAAATTGAATGCTTTTTTAGACTGGCTGCAGGCCCCCCCCAGCCTGCGCCAATTTCATTTGCGCTGGAATGGGCTGAGTCAGGACGCCCTCCCTGAGATCGATCTGATGGCCTGGCAAGCCTGCACACAGGCGGCTCGCCAGCGTTTAAGCGGGCAAATGGATTTGGTCAGTCAACTGCTCCAATTTGTGACAGAAAAGCGCTAAAATCGTGGGCTTTGGGCCAGAATAGATCTTGTGCCCTTTACTTTAATGATCCTCCTGGGGATCACCCCGCAAAGCTGTAGGCTCATGGCTGAAGGTTCACGGGACAACATTGGACACACTATGAAAGTAGCTCAAGAAATTCGCGTCGGCAACGTCATCATGCAAGGCAAAGACCCCATGATCGTTTTGCGCACTGAATACAGCCGCGGCGGCCGCGGCGCTGCCACCGTTCGCATGAAGCTCAAGGCTTTGCTCAGCAACATGGGCACCGAGTCTGTCTTTAAAGCCGACGACAAAATGGACCAAGTCATTTTGGACCAAAAAGAGTGCACCTACTCTTACTTCGCAGACCCCATGTATGTGTTCATGGACAACGAGTTCAACCAATACGAAGTTGAATCAGAAAACATGGGCGACGCCATGAACTACCTCGAAGACGGCATGGCCGTTGAAGTGGTGTTCTACGACGGCAAGGCCATTTCTGTTGAATTGCCCACCAGCGTTGAACGCGAAATCACTTGGACAGAACCCGCCGTCAAAGGCGACACCTCAGGCAAGGTGCTCAAGCCTGCCAAAATTGCAACCGGCTTTGAAGTGCCCGTGCCTTTGTTCGTCAACCAAGGCGACAAAATTGAAATCGACACACGCACTGGCGAATACCGCAAGCGCGTTTAAACCAACTTCGGGGGCAGCGCCCAAGACACCCTCAAAGACCTCCTCGGAGGTCTTTTTTTTTGCTTGAAATCTTCTGTTCACAGGGTTCACAATAGCCCCATGCAATCGAACCACGACCTTCATGAATCCAAAGACGTCCCAGACGCTTACCGTTTGGCATTTGATGACCCCGAATTCATGTTGCGGCGTGAAACTCGCGGCATCCGATTTCAACTGGAACTGTTAAAGCCCGACCTCGTTCAAACCGAGGCCGGTATTCACAACACAGTGGTGGTCTTTGGCAGTGCCCGGTTCAAAAGCACAGAACAAGCCAAACTTCAATTGGCGCAAGCCACTGCTTTACCCGCTTCAGCAACATCAGCGCAAGCCCTGGCAAACGCCCAAAGAGATTTGCAAAACGCCAGCTACTATGAAGCAGCGCGCAAATTTGCGCGCCTGGTTTCAGAAGGTTGTCAGTCTCACCCAAAATCTAATCGGGTGGTCATTTGCACGGGTGGCGGCCCAGGCATCATGGAAGCAGCCAATCGGGGCGCGATGGAGGCAGGTGCGCCATCTGTGGCCATGAACATTTCGTTGCCGCACGAACAAGCTCCGAACCCCTATGTGACGCCCGGACTGAGTTTTCAATTTCATTACTTTGCGCTTCGCAAAATGCATTTCGCCATGCGTGCCAAAGCCTTGATTTCATTTCCAGGGGGGTTTGGCACTCTGGATGAATTGTTTGAAATTCTCACCTTGGTACAAACTCGCAAAGTTCAACAAACGCCGGTGCTGCTTTATGGCACTGCGTATTGGAAGCGCTTGATTGACTTTGACTGGATGGTTGAATCGGGCACCATTGCTGCTGAGGATTTGGCCTGCTTCAAGTTTGTCGACAGCCCAGAAGAGGCCTGGCGAGAAATTCAAAAGTTACTGCCCTGCTAAGGGCCTACAGACTTGCCACGGTACCTTCGCACCCCTGCCCCCATTTGAGTCGTTTGTCTAATGGCCCGCGGTGCGCGGCCTCAAACGCCAAGCCTGTGGCGCGCCGCTGGCCACAGCCGAGCCCACCACCCAAAAAACCACGGAAACACCCACTACCGCACCGGCTGCGCCGAAGATGAGCGGCATCACCACACTCGAGGCATTGACGGCCATGATGCGCAGTCCCAGCGCCTCTCCTTGTCTGTGGGAGGGTGTGATTTGATGCAAAGTGCTCATGATCATGGGTTGCACCACACCCAGCACGGTGCCCAAGCACACAGAGCAAATACCCATCGACAAAGGTGATTCAAAAAATGGATAAATGGCAAAAATAAGACCGGCACAAATCATGGCCCCAGTGAGCAATCTGAACTCTTGAAGGCGTCTGGCAATCCAAGGCAACATCACACGAATCAAAGCAGAGGCCACGGCAAACACACCCAAGATGGTGCCCACCACAGAGGCACTGAAGCCTCTTTCATGGCCCAAAACCGGCACAACAAAGGTGTGGACATCCCAGCACGAAGACAACAGCCAATTGACCAACAGCAATCGACGCATGAGCGGGTCTTGCAACAAATCCCAAACCCGCGTGTTCGCGTGCTCAGGGAGAACGGGCTCAATGGGTTTCTCGTGGACCTTCCGAATCCAAAACCATGCGATGAGTGGAAAGAAACTGAGCATCACAAAACTTGCACGAAAACCCGTTGCATCCGCGGGAATCGCGCCAGCGTGGTCAATCATCAAGCCTGCAAAAAAGGGTCCCATGAAATTAGAAACAGCCGGACCGATGGCCAACCAGCTGAAGGTTTCCTTCAGCTGATCGGCATCTGCCGCCACACGCCCCACGTGACGCTGCAAAGCAATCACGGTCAAGCCAGTGGCGCCCCCCGTGGCCAATGCGCCAATGCACAAAACTGGAAAAATCGGCCAGACCACCGCCATGGCAGCCCCCACAAAAGCCACCACCACACTGATGCGAACCGGGCGCTTGAGGCCGTGGCGGTCTGTGAATTTTCCCGCCGGAATGGCCATGAAGACTTGCGTCAGAGAAAACAAAGCCAGCAGCACGCCCACAGCCACTGTGCTGTAACCCTGCTTCAAAGCCAGGAGTGGCGTGGCCAAACGCATGCCTGTCATGCAGGCATGCAAAAAAATCTGACCAGCGATCAGTCGGGCCAACTCCTTTTTCACAAGGCCTCGCCGTCGCTTTCTAAGCTGGGCTGACTCAACAAGCCTGAAGCCTGCCCTTCTGGCAAGGCCTCCACTTGACGCAACGCACGGTTCATCACATTGCTGCGAGTCTGCGCTTTGTCCAAGGTATTCAGCACGGTTTGCGTTTGTTCTTTGACTTTGGCCAGCACATCGCCAAATTTGCCAAACTCAGTTTTGACAGCCCCCAAGACCTGCCAGACTTCACTCGAGCGCTTTTCAAGCGCCAAGGTTCTAAAGCCCATTTGCAAGGAATTCAACATGGCCATCAGGGTGGTGGGGCCTGCCAAGGTCACTCGGTAATCGCGCTGCAAAGCTTCAATCAATCCAGGACGGCGCAAGACCTCGGCATACAAACCTTCGGTGGGCAGAAACATGATGGCAAAGTCGGTGGTGTGCGGTGGCGACACATATTTCTCGGTCATCGTCTTGGCTTCCAACCGAATACGTGCCTCCAGTGCTTTGCTGCACAACTCCGCCTGAATGACATCTGCGCGCGATTGCGCGTCGAGCAATCGTTCGTAATCTTCATTTGGAAATTTGGCATCGATGGGCAACCACACAGGTTGACCATCGTCGGAGCGACCTGGCAAACGGATGGCAAAATCGACCCGGTTTTTACTGCCTGGAATGGTGGCGTGTTGCGCGGCATATTGATCAGGCGCCATGACCTGCTCCAACAAAGATGCCAATTGGGCTTCGCCAAACATGCCACGGGTTTTGACGTTGGTCAGCAAATGCTTGAGATCACCCACACCTTGCGCCAAGGTGTTCATCTCCCCTAAACCTTTGTGAACTTGCTCCAAGCGATCGGCCACTTGTTTGAAACTTTCACCCAAACGCGCTTGCAAAGTCGTTTGCAATTTCTCATCGACGGTTTGTCGCATCTCATCCAACTTGGCCGTATTGCTTTGTTGCAATTGGGCCAACTGTGTTTCCAAGGTGCCGCGCATTTCAGTCAAGCGACGCGCATTGGCTTCGGACAATTGCTGGACTTGCAAAGTCAATGTGTCGGACAAGGTTTTTTGCAGCAAAGACAACTGCTGCGCAAAGGCATCCATCTGGCTGTTTTGCGTACGCGTCGCCTCGGCACTTTGTTGTACCAAAGATTGCTGAAAGGTCCCCAAGGTTTGAATCAATTCTTGCCGGCCACCGCGTGCGGATTCGCTGATGGCGTTGCGCAACTCGCGCTCCATGCGTTCGTTGGCAGCTTGCAGCGATGCGGCCATCAGAGACAAGGCTTCCTGGGCTTGGTTGTCATCAGACGGGCGGGACTGTTGATGCCAAAGCTTCAGCAACAAAGCCAAGGCACCTACATTGAATGCCAACAAGAGCCAGAGCAAGCTTGAGCTTTCCATGCTGCAGTTTTAAAAAGTCGCCAAAGCATTGAGCGGCGTGAGCGCTTTGCCATTGGCAAAGTACGCAGTCAGGTTGTCTGCCGCCAACTGCGCCATGGCCAAACGTGTCTTGACCGTCGCGCTCGCAATGTGCGGTGTCAGCACCACATTGGGCACCGCCAACAGGGCCGGGTTCAAGGCAGGCTCACCTTCAAACACATCCAAGCCTGCCGCTGCAATTTGCCGGTTTTGAAGCGCGACCGCCAGTGCCGCGTCGTCCACAATACCGCCCCGTGCGATGTTGACCAATGTGGCGGTCGGTTTCATTTGCGCAAGTTCTGCGGCGCCCATGGCGTGATGCGACTCGGCGCTGTAGGGCAAGACCAACACCAAATGATCGGCCGTTTTCAAAAGCGTTTCTTTGTCGACATAACGCGCTTGGCAGGAGGCTTCTGTGGCGGCATCGAGTTGGCTGCGGTTGTGATACAGGACATTCATGCCAAAGCCCAAAGCACCGCGACGCGCAATGGCTTGACCAATCCGCCCCATGCCCAAAATGCCCAAGGTGCTGCCATGCACTTCGGCTCCCGCAAACATGTCATAGCGCCATTGCTTCCATTGCCCGGCACGCAAATAATGTTCGCTTTCGGTCATGCGCCTGGCGGTGGCCATGAGCAAGGCAAAGCCAAAGTCGGCGGTGGTTTCGGTCAGCACATCGGGCGTGTTGGACGCCAACACACCCAACGCGGTCATGGCGGGTACATCAAAGTTATTGAAGCCAACGGCCATGTTGGCCGCCATTTTCAATTTAGGCTGGAGACCCAAGACCTTGGCATTGATCGGATCTGAGCCTGTGGTCAAGGCTGCGTCATGCTGGGCAATGGCTTGCTGCCAAGTGTCTGGCGTCCAGGGCACATCGGCTTGATTGTGCGTGACCTCAAATGTGTCGGTCAGTGTGTCAATCACCGTTTGGAAAATAGGTCGTGCGACCAGCAACTTAGGCTTCATTGAATGGCTCTCAATGTGTGAGTTGGTATTCGAGAATGTAGAAAATGGCACCGCCGAAATAACCCAGCAAGGCCAAGAGGCTGATCTTTTTCATGTACCAAAGGAAATCGATTTTTTCCAGACCCATGGCTGCCACACCGGCTGCAGAACCAATGATCAAAATGGAGCCGCCGGTGCCTGCGCAGTAAGCCATGAATTCCCACAAAAAACTGTCGGCAGGATACTGTGCCAAGCTGTACATGCCCATGGACGCCGCCACCAAAGGCACGTTGTCCACCACGGCACTGACCAAGCCAATCAGAATGACAATGATGTCCAGGCGACCCACCACGTCATTCAGCCATTGCGCCACTGCGGTCAAAATGTGCGCGTGTTCCAAGCTGGCCACCGCCAACAAGATGCCCACAAAGAACAAAATAGAGCTCATGTCAATGCGGGTCAAAGCGCTGACCAAGGTCAGATGTTCTTTGTCTTCGTCTGACTTTTGACGGTGCACCAAATCGCCCACCAACCACAACACGCCCAAGCCAAACAGGATGCCCAAAAACGGCGGCAGATGCGTCACGGTTTTGAAAGCAGGAACGGCCACCAAAATACCCAAGCCTAAAAAGAACATCAGCTGACGCTCAAAGGCTGTGGTTTCAATGTGGCCGACATTGGTTTCACGCACAGGTGCTTGCACCAACTGGCCACGCAAAATCCAGGCGGTGGCGGCCAGTGGCACCAGTAAATTGATCATCGACGGAATGAACAGGCCTTTCATAATTTCTGCCGTGGTAACTTGCCCGCCAATCCACAGCATGGTGGTGGTCACATCCCCGATGGGCGTCCATGCGCCCCCGGCATTGGCCGCAATCACAATCATGCCGGCAAAAAACAAGCGGTCTTCCCGTTTTTCAAGCAGCTTCTTCATCAGAGAAACCATGACGATGGCCGTGGTCAAGTTGTCCAAAATGGAACTCAGAAAAAAAGTCACAAAGCCCACCAGCCACATCAAACTCGAAAGCTGGGTGGTTCGAATTCGCGCAGTGATCACTTCAAAACCATCGTGCGCGTCAACCACTTCCACAATGGTCATGGCACCCATCAAGAAAAACACAATTTGCGCGGTCGACATGAGGGACTCGCCCATGGCAGCCTCTACAACTTTGGCTTCTGGCCCCCAAACGGCATAAATTGTCCAAAGCAGCCCCGCACCGATCAGAGCCGTGGCGGACTTGTTCACCTTGAGGGGATGTTCAAAGGCAATGGCTGCGTAGGTCAGCACAAAAATGGCGATGAGCAGGGTGTTCATGGTGTGTCCTCAATCTCAAAAACTTGTCTCAAATAGGCCAAATAATTTTGGTCTTCGCACATGCCTTTGCCGGGCGTATCCGACAACTTGGCCACAGGTTGGCCATTGCACTTGACCATTTTGATCACAATTTGCAAAGGCTCGTAGCCCAAATCATTGGTCAAGTTGGTGCCAATGCCAAAGGCCAATTGGCATCGGCCATTGAACTGGCGGAATAACTCGATGGTCTTCGGAACCGTCAGTCCATCGCTGAAGATGAGTGTTTTGGTCAGCGGGTCGACACGGTTGGCGCGGTAATGGGCAATCATGCGCTCGCCCCACACAAAGGGGTCTCCGCTGTCATGCCGCGCGCCATCGAACAACTTGCAAAAGTACATGTCGAAGTCGCGCAAGAAGGCGTTGAAACCGTACACGTCACTCAGCGCAATGCCCAAGTCACCGCGGTATTCACGCGCCCATGATTCAAATGCAAAGACTTGGCTGTCGCGCAAGCGGGGGCCAAGCGCCTGGCTAGCTTGCAAATACTCGTGGGCCATGGTGCCCAAAGGGGTGAGTCCCAGCATGTAGGCAAAGTGCACATTGCTGGTACCCGCAAACTGTCCGGCTGCGCCAGCGCCCAGGCGGCCAATCAGCACCCTTAAAACTTCTTCATGCCATGCCCTTGAAAAGCGCCTGCGCGTGCCGTAGTCAGCAATTTTCAGGGTCTTCAAATCGTCAGCTTGCAACTGCTTGATCTTGGTGTCTAAGCGGGCACGGCCTTGCATCAAATCAGGCAAGCGCTGGGTGTTTCTGAAATACACCTCGTTCACAATGGCCAAGACTGGAATCTCAAACAAAATGGTGTGCAGCCAGGGGCCTTGAATGACGATGTCAATGTCACCCGCCAAATTCGGGGTCACCTGAATGTATTTTTCGTTCAGTCTGAACAAGCCCAAAAAGTCGACAAAGTCGCTTTTGATAAACCGCAGTGAGCGCAAGTAGGCCAGTTCATCTTCTTTGAAATGCAAACTGCAAAGCGATTTGATTTCGCTGCGAATTTCATCGACATAGGGCGCCAAGTCCACGCCTGGATTTCGGCACTTGAATCGGTACTCCACTTGTGCACCCGGAAATTGGTGCAACACCACTTGCATCATGGTGAACTTGTAAAGGTCCGTGTCCAGCAAACTGGTAATGATCATGTCAAGGAAATTGGCTTTTGAATTGAGCCTGCAGTGTACGTGAAGAGCTCATGGTTCCACTGGCCAAATGCAGCACATGGTCGGCCATGCTTGAAAGCAGCTGATTCTGTTCTGCGATCAGCATCGTGTAGCCCTGTTTTTGAAGCTTTTCCAGGGCCTGCGCAATGGCTTGGACCAAGACCGGTGAAATGCCTTCACAGGGCTCGTCCAGCAGGAGCATTTGAGCCTGCGTCATCAAGGTTCGGCCCAAAGCCAACATTTGCTGCTCTCCCCCACTCATTTGGGCCGCAGGCCGATCAAGCATGGTGCCCAATGCGGGAAACAAATTCAACACATCGTCCAATTGAATCGGGGCCGAAGATTGTTTCGATGCCGAAGCAGCTGGCCTTGCAATCTCCAAGTTTTGGCGCACCGTGAGAGCTGCAAACAGGCGCCGGTCTTCCGGCACATACCCTAAGCCTTTTTGAGACCGCTGGTAAGGCGCCAAATATTGCATCGACTGGCCAGCCCATGTGACTTCACCTGTGACTTTGGGCATCAGGCCCATGATGGCTTTGAGCAAGCTTGACTTGCCGGCGCCATTCAAACCTTGTATCAAAACCATGTGTCCCAAGGGGACCTTGAAGGACACATCAAACAAGACTTGAGCTTGGCCATAACTGGCATGGAGCTTGTGTATTTCAAGCATGCCTCACCTCACCGCCATACTGAAACTCAGAACCCAAATAACGCTCACGAACCAGGGGATGCACAGCCACGTCCTGCGGCAAACCCTGCGCCACCAAACGACCCTCCATTAAAACCAAGACACGATCGGCCACACCAAACACCGCATCCATGTTGTGCTCGGTGTACAGCACCGTGGTGCCTTCCTTGGTCACTGCCTTCACTCGCAACATCATGTCAGTGCGTTCCGCTTGAGAAAGTCCCGCGGCAGGCTCATCCAATAAAAGCAAGCCATTGGGAGCATCTGGCAATCCGGCCATGGCCAGCGCCAGCTCCAAGCGTTTCTTGGCGCCATACGACAAGGCCATGGCGGGGGCATTCAGAGCCTCTTGCCCCAAATTTTCCAAGCCCATTTTGTGCACCCAGTGCCAAGCGCCATCGATCTCGCAGTCTGCCAAGACATCCAACATGGAAATACTCGAAGAAGCTTTCAAAACCAACTGCAAATTTTGAATCGCACTCAAAGCTTCAAAAACCTGCGCAACTTGAAAAGTGCGAGCCACGCCCAACGCCCTTCGCGCCTGTGGACCCAAAGCGTTCAAGACATGTTGACGCCAAACGATACGGCCTTGCTTGGCGACTTGCTGTCCGGCCACACAGGCAAAGCAGGTGGACTTGCCAGCCCCATTGGGCCCAATCAAGGCTACGCATTCGCCAGCCATCAACTCAAAGTCAACACCCTGAAGGGCTTGCACGCCGCCGTAGTTCTGGTGCAAATTTTGAACCCTGAAAACAACGCTCATGCTTGCGCTCCGCGTTTCGCTTTGAAGGACAACTTCCAAGCCATCAAACCCTCAGGCGCAAAGACCATCAGCAGCATGATCAAGAGCCCCAAGCAGCCGCGCCAATAGTCGACATGCCGCCCCATTTCGGAACCGATGCCGACCAAGAAAAGACTGCCTGCCAAACTGCCCCACAGTTGATGCACACCCCCCAGCAGAACCACCATGAGGGCATCCACAGAATTGGCCACGGCGGCCACGGAGGGGAAAACAGCCCCCTTGGCGATGGTCCACAAGCCCCCCGCCAATCCCGCCAATGCGGCACTGATGTAAAACACCTTCGCATTCAAATCACCGACGGCCAAGCCACTGGCCAATGCCCGCTGGGGTGCATCACGACCCGCTTGCAAAGCAGCGCCAAAACTCGATTGCACCAAGCGTGACAAACCCAGCAAAGCCAAAACACACAGCGTCCACAAACTGAGCTGGAAAGCCCATCGCGGCAAGCCATCCATCAATTGCAAGCCAATGAGACCGTTGTCGCCCCCCGTCAGTGACACCCACTGACTGGCACTGGCCCAGACCATTTGCGCAAAGGCCAAAGACAACATGGCCAAATACACACCGGTACTTCGCTGCAACAAACGCGCCATGCACCATGCCGCCAAGGCGGCCGTGACGGTGCCGCACACCGCGGCCCAAAGTGGGTTCAAGCCAAGATGCAAATGGCTGAGTGCTGTCGCGTAGGCACCCAGACCAAAATAGGCTGCATGGCCAAAACTGACCCACCCGGAAAGCGCCATCATGGCCTGCAAGCTCAAGCCAAACAGCATCATGATCAGCACGTCTTCCAGCACGCTTTGGGTGTAAGCGCCCGAAAACAACAAACCTGCAGCGATGGTTGTCAATGTCAGCCAGCCCAGCCATTGAAGACGGTTTTGCTTTTGGAGCCCTTGAAAGGCAGACACCTGTTCACGTTGCGCTGCGCCCGGCAACTCGCCCATCAAGCCTTGGGGGCGGATGGCCAGCACCAAGGCCATGGTGACAAAGATCAACACCAATGTGGCCTGCGGAAAAAAGTGGATGCCAAAAGCATGCACCAAGCCAATCAATATCGCGGCAAAAAAAGCACCCGCAATGCTGCCAAGCCCCCCCATCACCACGACCACAAATGTCTCCACCACCATTTGCAAATCCATCTGCAAATGAGCGGGTTCGCGCGGCAATTGCAAGGCGCCCGCCAATCCAGCCAAGGCACACCCCAAAACCACCACGCCCATCATGAGGGGTGCGGGATTAACCCCCAAGGCATTTAACATTTCCCGATCCTGCGTGGCAGCACGCACTTGTTGTCCCCATTTGGTTTTCGACAGCAATAAATGAAGCAGGCACCACACCAATGGGCCCAAGCACAGGCTGAGCAATTGCCATTCTGGGAAAAATTCATCGCCCATTTGCACCGCGCCTTTGAGCCCCGGAAAGCGAGGGGCAAACACTTCACTCGGTCCAAGCCACCAGCGCAATGCATCGTGCACCGCCAAACTCAAACCAAAGGTGGCAAGCAAGGGGTAAAGCGGTGGTGAATGCCGCAAAGGCCTAAACAACAGCCATTCTGTCAATGCGCCAAGTGCTGCAGCGCACAAGGCGCCCAGCCCCATGGCGGCTACATACGTCAAACCCTGATCGGCCCAGGCGGGTTGCCAGCGGGTGATGGTGTAACCCGCCACCAATGCGCCCAACATGTAAAAACTACCGTGCGCAAAATTGACAATGCGGGTGACACCAAAAACCAGCGTCAAGCCCGCAGCCATCATGAACAAGGTGCTGGCATGGCTGAGGCCATTCAAGCACTGGATCAGCCAAAAACTCATTCAATCCAATGTGTGAACGCGCTGGCATCAACGCGCGTGGTTTTGAAAGAATTGACCAAGGCCGCTTCATCGGCATAGCCCAATGACAAACCGCAGACCATCATCTCGTTGGCCCCCGCCCCAATGTGTTTGAAAATGATTTTTCCAAAAGAATTCCACGCAGCTTGAGGGCAAGTGTGTAATCCGCGCGCGCGCGCAGCCAGCATCACACTTTGCAAGAACATGCCGTAATCGAGCAAGCTGCCTCGGCCCATCACCTTGTCGATGGTGAAAATCAAGCCCACTGGCGCGCCGAAGAAACGAAAATTTTGCTGGTGCTGCACATGCATCTTGTCCCTGTCGCCTTTGCCAATGCCAAGAACGCCATACAAACCAAAACCACACTCACGTCGGCGGTCAATGTAGGGGCTGACCCATTGGCTGGGGTAGTAGTCGTATTCTTCGGCGTAATCCGCCGCCAAGGCCGGATTGGCCGCCATGGCATTGTGCGCGTCGCAAACTTCATTCACGAGTTTGTCTTTGGCGGCACCTTGCACCACATACACCTTCCAAGGCTGTGTGTTGGTGCCACTGGGCGCACGTGCTGCCACTTGCAAGAGGTCCTCCAAGACAGCCTTGTCAACCGGCTTGTTCAAATAAGCCCGCGCAGAAAAACGGCTCAAGAGAGCTGCGTCGACGCTGTGGGGGTCAGCAATCACGGTGCTGACTTGCGAGGTTGAAAGTTCTTTCATGAAAGGGTTTCCAAAACTTGAACGAATGAATCAGGAAGGGCTTGCGGCCGACGGGTTTCTTTGTTGACATACACGTGGACAAAGTGGCCACGTGCCGCCGTCAAGGCTTCGCCTTGCGCAAACAAACCCACTTCATAGCGAACGCTAGAACTTCCGCAGTGTGCCACGCGAATGCCCGCCTCAATGGTCTGGGGAAATGCCAGCGGCGCAAAATAGTTGCATTGCGTCTCGACCACCAAACCAATGGTGTTGCCATTGTGAATGTCCAGCACGCCTTGCTCGATCAGGTGCGCGTTCACCGCCGTGTCAAACCAGCTGTAGTAGACAACGTTGTTGACGTGGCCGTAGACATCGTTGTCCATCCAGCGGGTGGTGATGGTACGAAAAACGCGATAGGCACTTCGAGGCAATGCCGCCGGTTGGGTGCTGACCTTTGGGGTTGGTTTGTTGTCAGAAGTCATAGGTCCCGATTTTGCCAGTGAAGCCAGTGCGCATAGGCCAGGCCCCAAGTATTCATTTGCACTTGGACGGTGGTCTGCAAATCGTGGCCATAGCCCCCCCCCATGCAAATGATCATGGGCACCTCATGCCGCAAGGCCCAATCAAACACCCGCTGGTCACGGGCTTGCATGCCCGCTTCGGTCAGTTTGAGCCGCCCCAATCGGTCGCCCTCGTGCGCATCGGCCCCCGCCAAGTAGATTAAAAATCCTGGCTGAAACTGCACAGAGACTTGGCCCAGGGCCAGGTCCAAGGCCTGCAAATAAGGCTCATCGGAACAGCCATCAGGCAAACCCACATCCAAATCGCTGGCCTCTTTTCGGAAGGGGAAGTTCTTTTCGCCGTGCAGCGACAGGGTGAACACACTGGGGTCTTTGGCAAAAATGCTGGCCGTGCCGTTGCCTTGGTGCACATCCAAATCCACCACCAAGACCTTCAACAAGGCTTTGGTCTGGCGGAAATGCTCCATTTGAAGCACTCTGGCTGTGACCGCAACATCATTGAACACACAAAAACCACCCCCCTGGTCGGCACTGGCATGGTGGGTTCCTCCGGCCAAATTGCCGGCAATGCCATCGCGCACGGCCATCCGTGCCGCAGCAATCGAGGCCCCGGCTGAGCGCACCGATCGCTCGGCCATGGCGGGCGTCCAGGGAAACCCAATGTCTCGCAAGGCTTGCTGACTCAAGCCCCCGGACTTCACTGCGGCCACATAAGCTGGCGAGTGGGCCAAGGCCAACTCCCCTTCCGTGGCGGCAGGCGCTTCTAACATGGAGACCCCTGGCAGCTCTCGTGCAACCCTCGTCCTCAGCATGCTGTACTTGGCCATGGGAAATCGGTGCCCCTCTGGCAAAGGCAGCACAAAGTGATCTGAGTAGAAAGCTTTCATGACCGAATTGTGACCTTTCCCCATTGATTTCAATTTCTAGAACGCCGACTCTAAAATGCTGCAATGCAACAAAACCCCCTTGTATTTGACTTCAGAGTCCCTAAAATTGAACCCATGCTGCACTGCAACAAGATGTTAGGCCAAGCCACTCGCAAAGCCGGTTCAGAGCAGTCCCTTTGAGACTTTTAACTTTAATTTAATGGAGAAATCATGATGACTACTGAACAAATCGTTGCATCCCACAAAGCCAATGTCGAAACCCTCTTCGGTTTGACTGCCAAAGCCTTTGAAGGCGTCGAGAAATTGGTCGAACTCAACTTGACAGCCACCAAAGCTGCCCTGAGTGAATCTGCTCACAGCACCAAAGCGGCCATGAGCGTGAAAGACGCTCAGGAATTGATGGCTTTGCAAGCAAACCTGTTCCAGCCTTTGGCCGAAAAAACAGCTGCTTACAGCCGTCACCTGTATGACATCGCTTCTGGCACTTCCAGCGAATTCACAAAAGCTTTGGAAGCCCAAACAGCTGCTGCTCAAAAGCAATTCGCTAACTTGGTGGACTCTGCAACATCTAACGCCCCAGCGGGTTCTGAAACTGCTGTTGCCGTGATGAAAAGCGCCGTGTCTGCTGCCAACAATGCTTACGAGTCCGTTCAAAAAGCGGTTAAACAAGCCACTGACATGGCCGAAGCCAACATCGCTGCTGTGACCAACACAGCTGTGAACACAGCCAAGACAGCTGCCAAAAAGCGTTAATTCACGCGCTCGGTCAACGGTTTGATTTCAAACCGTGTTGCTGAATCAAAAAAGCCGGTTGCAAGACCGGCTTTTTTCATGGCGAGTCGAAACAGATCCGCTAGCGCATTGCGCAAATTTCATGGTTTGAGCGCATAGGCAGACATGACTTCCTTGAGTCTTGGCAAGGCCTTGAGCATGGCCTCTCTGCCAGCCTCGATCGATTTTCGCCTTGCTGCAAAGTCGGCACTCTTGACGCCCGTCAATGCAGGCCTGACCACCACATCGGCTTCTTTCAAGTGGGCCGTGTTCAAGCTTTTGCCCATGATGTTGAAGGTCTGCATCAAGATTTGAAATGTATCTGAAGCGGGTGCCCCTTCGGGATCGGTAGAAATGTCTACCGCGATCACCACATTCGCGCCCATGTCTCGGGCCTGGCGAACAGGCACCGGTGACACCAAACCGCCGTCCACATACTCGCGTGCGCCAATTTTCACGGGTTGAAACACAGCGGGTACCGCGCTGGAAGCACGCACGGCTGAACCCGTATTGCCCCGTCTAAACAAGACCGGATCGCCGCTGTGCAAATCGGTGGCCACAATGCCCAAAGGGATTTTCATTTGCTCAATCAGTCGACCGCCCACCTGGGTATTGACGTAACGGGCCAGTGCCTCACCTCTGAGTGCACCGCGGTTCAGAATGGGCATCATCCAATCCGTAATCTCTGCCTCTTCCATGGTCTCGGCCACGCGCTTGAGCTGCGCGCTGCTTTTGCCACTGGCATACAAAGCGGCCACCAAACTTCCTGCTGAAGTCCCCACCACCAATTCGGGTTGAATGCCCGCTTCTTCCAGCACTTGAATAACGCCCACATGGGCAAACCCTCGCGCAGCACCACCGCCAAGCGCCAGCCCCAAATGCAAGACCTTTTGATTGGCGGCGGGCTCTGGGCTGATGGGGCCAGACACGACCACCGCCGAATCCGAATTTTGAGGACCGCCTGGCTCTGGCGCCTTGACGCTGGCGCAACCCGCCAAGATCAGTGCACACAGCAGACTCACCCCTGAGGTGCGGGCATCCAATGACTTGACCGTCCGGAAAATCAGCCATGAGGCCTTTGTCTTCACTTGCATAATGTCGAATTGATTTTTTAGAAAGAAACACAGATGGCACAACTGACGCCAAACACCGAGCCTCGTTGGCCTGCAGTGTTCATCGCCTTGGGCGCTTTGGGGGCGGCTTTTTCCGTGATCGCGTCAGCCTATGCCACGCATGGCACGAGTTTAAACGGCAGTTCGCCGCTGTTGGTTCAAACCGCCCTGCACTTTTTGCAATTCCATGCGGTGGGCCTGATCTTGGTGGGCCTATTGGGTCAAACCAGGCCTCAAGAAAAACGCCTGCAGGTGGCAGGCGTTTTGTTCATCCTGGGCAGCATCTTGTTTTCCTTCAACATTTTGCTGCGAGCCTGGCATGACGTTCAGGCCTTCAGAGCCCTGGTGCCTTGGGGTGGCACCAGTTTCATTCTCGGCTGGCTGGCCATGGGTTTGGCGTTTGTCCGAAAAATCAAGCCTGAGCCGGTGAACGAATCAGGTGATCAAACGCACTGAGTGCTGCCTTGGCGCCCTCACCGGCCGCAATCACAATTTGTTTGTACGGCACGGTGGTGCAATCGCCTGCGGCAAACACGCCTGGCACGTTGGTATGGCCCTTGGCATCCACCACGATTTCGCCAAATTTGCTCAGCTCGATGGTGTCCTTCAAAAATTCGGTGTTGGGAATCAAACCAATTTGAACGAACACACCTTCTAAGGCCACGTGGTGTTCTTCACCAGAGGCACGATCTTTGAAGCGGATACCGTTGACCACACTGCCGTCACCGGTGATTTCGGTCGTTTGCGCATTGGTGTGAATGGTGACGTTGTTCAAGCTCTTGAGCTTGTTCACCAGCACCGCATCGGCCTTGAGTTGATCGGCAAACTCAATCACGGTGACGTGGGCCACAATGCCGGCCAAATCAATGGCCGCTTCAATGCCAGAGTTACCACCGCCAATGACCGCAGTACGCTTTCCCTTGAACAAAGGACCATCGCAATGTGGGCAGTACGCCACGCCTTTGTTTTTGTATTCTTGCTCGCCGGGCACGTTGACATTGCGCCAGCGGGCACCGGTTGAAAGAATCACGGTGCGTGCACTCAATGCGCCGCCATTTTCCATTTGCACTTGAATCAGGCCGCCAGGCTCTGTGGCGGGTACCACTTTGGCGGCCTTCTGTAAATTCATGATGTCGACACCGTAGTGGCGAACTTGTTGCTCTAAGGCCGCGCCAAATTTGGGACCATCTGTTTCCAACACAGAAATGTAATTTTCAATGGCCATGGTGTCGTTCACTTGACCGCCAAAGCGCTCTGCAGCCACGCCCACACGAATGCCTTTGCGAGCGGCATAAACTGCTGCAGCAGCGCCAGCAGGACCCCCGCCCACAATCAACACATCGAAGGCTTCTTTGGCACTCAGTTTGGCGGCTTCACGGTCTGCAGCGCCCGTGTCCAATTTGGCCACGATCTCTTCAACACTCATGCGGCCTGAACCAAACACTTTGCCGTTCAAGAAGACCATGGGCACGGCCATGATTTCGCGTTCGGTCACTTCTTGCTGGAAAGCACCGCCTTCAATCACCACGGTCTTGACCTTGGGGTTGAAGATGGCCATCAGCGACAAAGCCTGCACCACGTCTGGGCAGTTGTGGCAGGACAAAGACATGTAGACCTCAAAATTGAAGTCGCCATCCAAGGCTTTGATGGCATCGAGCACGTCTTGCTCAACCTTGGGTGGATGGCCACCCGTCCAGAGCAAGGCCAAGACCAATGAGGTGAACTCGTGACCCAATGGCAAGCCGGCAAAACGCACACCCTGTGTTTCGCCTTCACGCGCCACCACAAAGGATGGTTTGCGAGCGTCGTTGCCGGAGGTGTCCAATGACACTTTGTCTGACAAACTCACAATGGTTTCCAGCAGGCTGCGCATTTCCACGCCAGTCTCACTGTCGTCCAAGGATGCAATCAAGCGGATGGGGCTTCGCAACATGCCCAAGTAGGTTTGCAATTGCGATTTGAGTGTGTCGTCTAACATGTATTTCTCCTAATGCGTTGTCTGTTTCAAGTCGATGCGCTGCCAGACCTACCTTGGCGCGTAGGCCTTTAAGCTGCGACTTAAAGTGGAATGAAAGTGGGAACGGGTTGAGGGTAAGACACACAGCACATCGATTGCTGGATGCCCTTCCCACAACGCCCTGTTGCCAGGGCATTGATGGTTTTGAAATTAGATCTTGCCGACCAAATCCAAAGAAGGTGTCAAAGTCTTAGCGCCTTCTTTCCACTTAGCGGGGCAAACTTGACCTGGGTTAGCGGCTGTGTACTGGGCAGCTGTCAACTTGCGCAATGTTTCAGACACGTCACGCGCGATTTCATTGGAGTGAACTTCCATGGTCTTGATGATGCCGTCTGGATTGATCACGAAAGTACCGCGCAAAGCCAGGCCGTCTTCTTCAATGTGCACGCCGAAAGCGCGTGTCAACTTGTGTGTAGGGTCGCCGATCAAGGGGAACTTGGCTTTGCCCACGGCAGGTGATGTCTCGTGCCACACTTTGTGTGAGAAATGTGTGTCGGTGGTCACGATGTAAACCTCAGCACCGGCCTTTTGGAAGGCTGCGTAGTTTTCAGCAGCGTCTTCGATTTCTGTGGGGCAGTTGAAGGTGAAAGCAGCGGGCATGAAAATGAACACGTTCCACTTGCCTTTGAGGCTAGCTTCTGTAACTTCAATGAACTTGCCATTGTGGAAAGCTTGGTTTTTGAACGGCTGAACTTGTGTATTGATGAGTGACATGGTTTTGACTTAAGGTTGGTTGAACAAATACGGTTAATGAGAAAACTCATTGGGCTCAATGCTAAACGCGAATGAAGGCTCGCATGATTGGTAGTTTTTATGACCTTGATAGCCTGAGGACTCCTAAATGTGCATAATTGACGTTTACGTAACGTCAACCAAACAGGAGTGAATCATGGACATCCAAGGCAAGGTTTTCATTGTGACCGGCGGCGCATCAGGTTTGGGCGAAGGAACCGCCCGTATGTTGACCGCCAACGGCGGCAAAGTGGTCATTGCCGACATGCAAGCCGAAAAAGGTGAAGCCATTGCCCAAGAATTGGGTGGCGCTTTTGTCAAGTGCGACGTCAGCAACGAAGCCGATGGCCAAGCTGTGGTAGCCAAGGCGGTGTCTATGGGTAAATTGGTCGGTTTGGTGAACTGTGCCGGCATTGCCCCCGCCGAAAAAACAGTGGGCAAAAATGGCGCACATTCGCTGGCCGTGTTCAGCAAAACCATCACCGTCAACTTGATCGGTAGCTTCAACATGATTCGCTTGGCTGCACAAGCCATGAGCCAAAACGAACCCGAAGCAACAGGCGAACGTGGTGTGATGATCTCCACCGCTTCCGTCGCAGCTTACGATGGCCAAATTGGCCAAGCAGCCTACTCTGCCTCTAAGGGCGGTGTGGTGGGCATGACCTTGCCCATTGCCCGCGATTTGGCCCGTAATGGCATTCGCAACATGACCATTGCCCCAGGTATTTTTGGCACCCCCATGATGTTTGGCATGCCCCAAGAAGTGCAGGACGCGTTGGCCGCTTCTGTCCCCTTCCCTAGCCGTTTGGGCACCCCCAACGACTACGCCAAATTGGTCAAGCACATCTTGGACAATGACATGCTCAATGGTGAAGTCATCCGCTTGGACGGCGCCATTCGACTGGCACCAAAATAAGCACCGAGCTAGAACCCCAAAAAAATCCACCTAGAAAGGTGGATTTTTTCGTTCAGCGTCAAGCCAAATCTCAAACCTGATCAATAGGCCTGACCCAACTGACCCAGAATGGCTGGGTTTTCCAAGGTGCTGATGTCTTGGGTGATTTCTTCGCCTTTGGCCAAGCTGCGCAGCAAGCGGCGCATGATCTTGCCGGAACGTGTCTTGGGCAAGTTCTCGCCAAAACGAATGTCTTTGGGCTTGGCAATCGGGCCAATTTCCTTGGCGATGTGATCGCGCAATTGTTTGGCAATGGCCTTGCCTTCGTCGCCGCTTGGCAAAGGACGCTTGAGCACCACGAAAGCGCAAATGGCTTCGCCGGTGGTGTCATCCGGACGTCCCACCACAGCGGCTTCTGCCACCAGCTCTGTGCAGCTCACCAAGGCTGATTCAATTTCCATGGTGCCCATGCGGTGCCCCGACACGTTCAACACATCATCGATACGACCGGTGATCGTGAAGTAGCCTGAGTCTGCATCACGAATGGCACCGTCGCCAGCCAAGTAATACTTGCCCTTGAAGTCATCGGGGTAGTAGCTCTTGACGAAGCGATCGGCGTCACCCCAGATGGTGCGAATCATGGAGGGCCAGGGGCGCTTGACCACCAAGATGCCGCCTTGGCCATTGGGCATGTCTTTGCCGGTCTCATCCACGATGGCGGCTTGAATACCCGGGAAAGGCAAGGTGCAAGAGCCAGGCACCATGGGCGTGACGCCAGGCAATGGCGTGATCATGTGACCACCGGTTTCGGTTTGCCAGAAGGTGTCCACGATGGGGCAACGGCTGCCGCCCACATGCTGGTAGTACCACTCCCATGCGGCAGGGTTGATAGGCTCACCCACGGAGCCTAGCAAGCGCAAGCTGCTGAGGTCGTAGCTCTTTGGATGCACCGCATCGTTGGCTTCAGCAGCTTTGATGAGGGAACGAATGGCTGTGGGCGCTGTGTAGAAAATGGAAACCTTGTGGTCTTGAATCATTTTCCAGAAACGGCCAGCGTCTGGATAGGTGGGCACGCCCTCAAACACAATTTCAGTGCCGCCCAAGGCCAAGGGGCCGTAGGTGATGTAGGTGTGACCCGTGACCCATCCGATGTCGGCCGTGCACCAGAACACATCGTCTTGTTTCAAGTCGAAGGTCCACTTGGTGGTGAGGGCGGCGTGCAACAAGTAGCCACCAGTCGAGTGTTGAACACCTTTGGGTTTGCCTGTGGAGCCAGAGGTGTATAACAAGAACAAAGGATGCTCTGCACTCACCCATTCTGGCTCGCAAGTTGTTGCTTGCTTGGCGATCAAGTCGTGCATCCAAGTGTCGCGACCCGCTGTCATGGCCACATCAGCACCGCTTCGCTTGACGACCAGGACATTCTTGATGCTGTCGCAACCGCCCAAGGACAAGGCTTCGTCGACAATGGATTTGAGGGGCAACTGCTTGCCGCCGCGAATTTGGTGGTCGGCAGTAATCACGGCTTTGGCGCCGGTGTCTTCAATGCGATCGCGCAAGGACTGCGCGGAGAAACCACCAAACACCACAGAGTGTGTCGCGCCAATGCGGGCGCAAGCTTGCATGGCGGCCACGCCATCGATGGACATGGAAATGTAGATGACAACGCGGTCACCCTTTTGAATGCCGATGGACTTGAGGCCGTTGGCAATTTGGCAGGTTTTGGCCAGCAGTTCGCTGTAGGTGATGCGCGTGACTTCGCCGCCGTCTGCTTCGAAGATCAAGGCTGTTTTGTTGCCCAAGCCTTTTTCAATGTTGCGGTCCAAGCAGTTGTAAGAGGCGTTCAGGGTGCCGTCTTCGAACCATTTGAAGAATGGGGCTTTGGACTCGTCCAAGACCTTGGTAAAAGGTGTTTTCCAAGAGATGAATTCCTTGGCCAGTCGCCCCCAATAGCCTTCATAGTCAGTTTCGGCTTCTTTGCACAGCGCTTGGTAAGCTGGCATGCCTGCAATGTTGGCATTCTTGACGAAATCGGCACTGGGTTGGTAAACGGTTGCACTCATTCAATGTCTCCTAGGGAACTTTGTTCGAAATAATTCCCACGAATGTCGTGCTTGCCTCTTACAAACCCCTGACTGACACTTTTCTTTCAAGGGCGCACCTTCCCACATCCCCTTGAGGCGCCAACCCCCTTTAAAATCGGCCATCACCTCCAACCAGCAACGTCATGGCCGAAAAACCAAAACTCAACCCTGCAGTCGCCCCCTTGCGCCCCCTGCCCAAGTTGATCTTTGCCAGCCGCTGGCTGCAATTGCCTTTGTACCTTGGCCTGATTGCAGCCCAAGCGGTTTACGCCTTTCACTTTTGGGTTGAGTTGGTCCATTTGCTTGAAGCCGCATTTGGCAGCCAAACCGCACTCGATGCATTGATTGCGAGCATTGGCTACAAAGCCGATGCGCCCGTGACCCACTTGAATGAAACCGTCATCATGTTGGTGGTGTTGGCCCTCATCGATGTGGTCATGATTTCCAACTTGCTCATCATGGTCATTGTGGGCGGCTACGAAACATTTGTCTCTCGCATGAACCTCGAGGGCCACCCTGACCAGCCAGAGTGGCTGGACCACGTCAATGCCTCTGTCCTCAAAGTCAAACTGGGCACCGCCATCATTGGCATCAGTTCCATACACTTGCTCAAAACCTTCATCAACGCTGCCAACTACAGCGAAAAAGTATTGATGTGGCAAACCATCATTCACATCACGTTCCTCCTCAGTGCTCTGGCCATTGCTTACACCGATAAGTTGATGTCGCACCATGCGCCATCCCGTCAGCACTGAGCGCCGGGAACTTCACATGCATTTCAACTTAGACCTTGCGAAAGACTGACATGACCACGCTTATCCAACAAGAAGACTTGATTGAATCGGTTGCAGCAGCCCTGCAATACATCAGCTATTACCATCCGGCCGATTTCATTTCGCATTTGGCCAGCGCTTACCACCGCGAGCAAAGCCCCGCGGCCAAAGACGCCATTGCGCAAATTTTGACCAACAGCAAAATGAGCGCCATTGGACACCGCCCTATTTGTCAAGACACGGGCATCGTCAATGTGTTCTTGAAAATTGGCATGGATGTCAAACTCAGCAACTTCACAGGCAGCCTGGAAGACGCCATCAATGAAGGTGTGCGCCGCGGCTACAACTACGCAGACAACATGTTGCGTGCGTCCGTGGTGGCAGACCCCGAATTTGCGCGCAAAAACACCCAAGACAACGCCCCTGCGGTGATCTTCACGCAAATTGTGCCGGGCAACAAACTGGACATTACCGTGGCGGCCAAAGGTGGCGGCAGTGAAAACAAATCCAAGATGGTCATGCTCAACCCCAGTGACAGTGTGATCGACTGGGTCTTGAAGACGGTGCCTACCATGGGTGCAGGCTGGTGCCCGCCCGGCATGCTGGGCATTGGCATTGGCGGAACGGCCGAGAAAGCCGTTCTGATGGCCAAAGAAAGTTTGATGGACGACTTGGACATGTACCAATTGCTCGAAAAATCCAGCAAAGGCGAACAGCTGACGCAAGTTGAGAACATGCGTTTGGAACTCTACGAAAAGGTCAATGCGCTTGGCATTGGTGCCCAAGGTCTGGGCGGCCTGACCACCGTGCTGGACGTCAAAATCAAGATGTACCCCACGCACGCTGCCAGCAAGCCTGTGGCCATGATTCCCAATTGCGCGGCAACACGCCATGCCCACTTTGTGATGGATGGCTCTGGCCCTGTTTACTTGGACGTGCCATCGCTCGATCTGTGGCCCGATGTCAACTGGACGCCCGACACAGAAAAGAGCAAGCGCGTCGATTTGAACGCCCTCACACCAGCCGAAGTGGCCAGCTGGAAACCCGGTCAAACCTTGCTGCTCAACGGCAAAATGTTGACGGGCCGCGACGCCGCACACAAGCGCATTCAAGACATGTTGGCCAAGGGCGAAAAACTGCCTGTTGACTTTACCAACCGCGTTATCTACTACGTCGGCCCAGTGGACCCCATCAAGGGTGAAGCGGTCGGCCCAGCCGGCCCCACCACGGCCACCCGCATGGACAAATTCACCGAAATGATGCTGGCCGAAACAGGGCTGATTGCCATGGTGGGCAAAGCCGAGCGCGGCCCCGTGGCCATTGAAGCCATTCAAAAACACAAGTCTGCCTATTTGATGGCCGTGGGCGGCGCCGCCTATTTGGTGTCCAAAGCCATCAAGCACGCGCAAGTCGTGGGCTTTGCCGATTTGGGGATGGAGGCCATTTACGAATTTGATGTGGTCGACATGCCCGTCACTGTGGCGGTTGACTCTGGTGGAACCAGCGCCCACATCACCGGCCCCGCTGAGTGGCAAAAACGCATCGCCACGGGCGAATTCAAAGGCATCAAAGTTGCCGCCAACTGAAACCATCACTGAGCGTGCCATTGGCGTCTTTGACAGCGGCATTGGCGGCCTGAGTGTGTTGCAAGCCTTGCGAGCAGAGATGCCGCAAGAGCGTTTCATTTATTGGTCCGACAGTGCCTTTGCACCCTATGGCGAGCGAAGCGATGCCTTCGTCATCGAACGCAGTCACGACATCACCGAACAGTTGATCGCCAAGGGCAAGGTCAAGTGTGTGGTGGTGGCCTGCAACACCGCCACAGCCGTGGCCATTGAGAGCCTGCGACAACAGTATCCGCAACTGCCTTTTGTGGGCGTGGAACCCGCACTCAAGCCGGCCATCGGCATCACCCACACTGGCCGTGTGGGAGTGATTGGCACGCATGGCACCTTGCAAAGCGCACGCTTCCAAAAACTCTTGAGCACGGTTCAACAAGAAGCTTCGCCAAAGGCGTGTGAGTTTGTCGTTCAAGCCTGCAAAGGTTTGGCGCTGGCCATCGAGCAACAGACCGAAAAAGCTCAAACCGATGTGCACGAAGTTGAGCACTTGTGCCAGCAATATTTGCATGCCATGGGCAGCTTTGGCAAAGGACCCGGTGAAATCGACAGCTTGGTTTTAGGCTGTACGCACTATGTCTTTGCGCAGGACATCTTGCGCCGCTTGGTCGGCCCCGATGTCCATCTGATCTCTACGGGCGAGGCGGTCGCCAAACAAACACAACGCCTGTGTGCCACCGCCACAAACAGCCGCTCGGCGCAGACGACTGAGTTCAAACAAGCCGCTGACGCTATTCAACTCTGGACCACAGGCTCATTGCGTGCGCTGGCCCATGCCGCAGAACGTTGGCTCCAACTCCCTCCTGAATGTTGTCACCGTGTTGAGGGTACGGCGTCCACCATCGGGCCTTCCCTTTGATGCTTCCCTTTGAAGCTTGCCCTTGATGCTTGCCCTTGATTTTCAAGCCGCGCCTTCAGCGGTGGCCCACAATCGCTGACCACCGCGGTCCAAGTGCGTGAGATACATCCGCAGCTCAAACTCCCACTGTGCATAGTCTGGCGCCATGTGGTGACAAAGTTTGTAAAAGGCTTTGTCATGGTCGCGGACTTTCAAATGCGCCAACTCATGAACCGCAATCATTTGCAAAAATGCCAGCGGCGTATCTTTGAACAAGGCGGCGACTTTGATGTCTCGTTTTGCTTTGAGCTTGCTGCCCTGAATGCGGGAAGTGGTGGTGTGCAATCCGAGTGCGTGCTGAATGATGTGCAATTTGCTGTCAAACGTGACCTTGTTGATCGGATCGGCTTGTCGCAAAAATTCGTTCTTCAATGCCATCACGTAGGTGTAGAGCGCACTGTCTGTTCGAATGCCATGGGCGTTCGGATGCTTGGCCATTAACCAAGTAGCCAAGCCAGGACCATCGATGATTTTCTGAACTTGTTGCAGCAGGCTTTCAGGGTAGGCCTGCAAATAGCGAAACGCCAACATCATGCAGTTTCAGGCGTTTCAATGGCGTCAAGCGGCTGACGGTTGCCCGCTGTTCGCCTGCCGCGCGCCACATCGACGGGTAAGAGTAACAACCACCCGGCCACAAACAATAGCGTTGTGGCTGCGATGGCCCAGCGTTGATTGCCGTTGGTGGCCCAAGTGATCAGCCCATAACCCAAGGGCCCCACGATGCTGGCCAAGCGAATGGCAAAGGTCCATAGACCAAAAAATTCAGCCAAGCGATGCGCAGGAATGAACAAACCGGCCATGGCCCGACCTGTAGACTGACTGGAGCCCATGCAGACGCCGGCCAATGCAGCGGCCCACCAAAACATGTCTTTGCTGGTGGTCAAAGCTGCCAGCACACAAGTGATGCTCCAACCGACCAAGGTGAGCGACAGCGCCAATTTGTGGCCCACGCGGTCTTGGGCATGACCAAAGACCAAGGAGCCCACCAGCGCGGCAATGTTCAAGACAAAAATCAGCACCATGGTTTCCTGGGGCTGAAAGCCGATGACTTGTTCGGCATAGATGGCCGCCAGCGTGATGGCCACAGCCACACCACCTTGATAAGCCACGGCACACACCATGAGTTGCATGAAATCTGGGTAGGCTTTGGCTTCTCGAAAGGTTTGCTTCAATTGTTGCCACTGGCTTGGCAAGCGCGTTCTGGCCAACTGTGGTTGGGCATGCTCTTTCATGAGTGCAAAGGTGACGCCGGCCGCAAGCGCATAAATCAGTGCAGTGACCCACATGGTCACAGGCACAAAGTCGCCAGCGGTCTGACCTTGTGCCTGCGCCCAAAGCACATAGGCCAAACAAATCCCCAAAGTCAGCATGCCGCCCAAATAACCCCAGGCCCAACCCCAAGCGCTGATGCGGCCCATGGCCTCCGGCTTGGCCAGTTCGGGCAAAAAGGCTGCCGTGAGCGACTCACCGTAGGAATAAAAGGTGTTGGAGACCACAATGCCCAGCATGGCCAAGACCACCTGCCCTGGCCCGACCCATGCCAGTGCTGCGGTGCTGACCACGCAGGCTGCTGTGACGAACATCAGCAGTTTTTTCTTGGCCGCATGCCGATCGGCCCACTCACCCAAAGCAGGCATGGTGAGCATCACTATGGCATAGGAAAAGCTCAGCGCACTGGTCCAGGCCAAAGTGGCCCACTCGGCTTGGTTGGCCACCGCCCCGACAAAATAAGCGGCAAAGACCGCAGTGATGACGACCGTGGTGTAGCCAGAATTGGCAAAGTCGTACATGGCCCAGCCAAAGACCTCTTTGCGCTTGACACCGGGATTGAGCATGACGTGGGTCCCGCTTCAGTCGTGTTGGAATCGGGGTGAAATCTGGGTGAAATCGGGGTGGAGAAGTGCCTGCGCAATCAGTGGAGATGGCGAGGACGGCGTCCACCACCGTGGCCACCTTGGGGCCCGCCATTGCTGCCATTGCCACCACGGGGGGGCTTGCCCAGCTCTAATGAGCTGACCAAATTGTCAAAGCGTTCTGAAAAAAGCTTGTCGATTTCATGCACCACGCCGCCTAATTCAGCCCCATCAAAGTGGCGCTCCATGAGGCCCACAACGTCTTGCACCAACAAATCGCGCTGGGCTTGCATGATGGCCGCAGGATCTGGACCCACAAACAAAATGACAAAATCATCTCGCGAGTCAGTACCACGGGACTCGTCTTCATCGTCAAATTCGGTGTCGTAAAAGGTCACTTCCAGCTGAGCACCGGCCGCCGAAATTTCGTTCAGGTTCATGCACAGATCGTCTAGGACCTGTCTGAAATCATCATTGCCACGAACCGTCCAGCACATTTGAAGTTTGTGATCGGCCGCCTCAAAACGGATGCCGGCTTCTTCCTCGTAAAGGCTTTGAGCGCCATCGGTCAGAGACCGGGCACCTGCATATTTCCAGAGGGGTTTGACTGCTTCTTGCAGCCCTTTGAAGTCCACTTCCTCGCGCAAGGGCACTTCACCATGAACATGTATTTCAAAGGGTGTGCTGAAGGATGTCATGTCAATCTACTCAAGGTCAGTGGTGCCCCGGGCCGGAATCGAACCGGCACGCCCGCTATGAACGAAGCGGCGGATTTTAAGTCCGATGTGTCTACCAATTTCACCACCGGGGCTGAAGCTCTATTGTGCCTTTAAGTTGCACTTTTTTGACATTAAAAAGCCCTCTGTTGAGGGCTTTATTGAGGCTGGGCGCAAGCGCCCTCGCTCAAGAAGGTGCCGGAATTAACCGCCCTTTTTAGCGCGCTTGCCAGGGTTCTTTTTGCTGCGAGTGGCAACACCGCGCTCCAAGCTGACGCGTTGACCGCGGCCGCTGGTGGGCAATGTGACGCCAGGCAGTGGTGTCAAGGGAGGTGTGAATTTACGGTCAGCTTCGGTAACGATCTTATTGCCCATCAATGGCTCCAGGAAAAAAAGTTCAAGGCGGTATTAAGCCACAAATATGGCCCCCCTTTTGTGAATGAGGCTTTAAGTCAACAATTTGCATGCGTCTGACAATGCCACACCGTTCAAAAGCGAAGGTCATCTCCAAAGGGTGCCGTACGTAATTTCCGCATACAAGAACAAGGGTTAACGCTAGAGAATACCGTCAGTCGCCTCAAACATAATGATTTGCATTGCTCACCGACTGAGCGATATTCAAAACGCATAACCCTTTGGAGATTGATTCATGAACCGTCGAATTCACTTAAGCGTGCTGGCCAGCTTGATGTTGGCCACAGGTTTCGCCTTTGCTGCGGACCCTATCAAATTGGGCGTCTCTGGCCCCTTCACAGGCGGCTCCTCGTCGATGGGCGTGAGCATGCGCGACGGCGTGCGTTTGGCCACCGATGAAATCAACAAGGCTGGCGGCGTTTTGGGCCGCAAATTGCAATTGATTGAGCGCGATGACGAAGCCAAAAATGAGCGCGGCGTGCAAATTGCGCAAGAGCTGATCAACAAAGAAAAAGTGATTGCCACTTTGGGTTTCATCAACACAGGTGTGGCATTGGCTTCCCAGCGTTTCTACCAAGAAGCCAAGATTCCCGTCATGAACAATGTGGCCACAGGCTCCATCGTGACCCAGCAATTCAAAGCGCCCGAGTTTCCAGACAACTACATCTTTCGCAATGCTGCGCACGACAGCATTCAAGCGCCCATGATTGTGGAAGAAGCCATCACACGTCGCGGCTTTAAGAAAGTCGCCATCTTGGCCGACTCGACCAACTACGGCCAGTTGGGCCGCGAAGACTTGGAGCGCGCACTGGGCACCAAAAATGTGAAGCCCGTTGCCGTTGAGAAATTCAACATCAAAGACGTGGACATGACGCCTCAGTTGTTGAAAGCCAAAGAAGCCGGTGCTGAAGCCATCTTGACATACGCGATTGGCCCTGAATTGGCACAAATTGCCAACGGCATGACCAAGTTGGGTTGGAAAGTGCCCATGATTGGCAGCTGGACCTTGTCCATGGCCAACTACATTGACAATGCAGGCCCTGGCGGTGAAGGTGCGCGCATGCCCCAAACCTTCATTCAAGAACCCAACACCATCAAGCGCAAAGCCTTCATTGACGCTTACTTGAAAACTTTCAAACCTAAAAACAACCGCATCGATTCCCCCGTGTCGGCTGCACAAGGTTACGACTCTGTTTACTTGCTCGCCGCTGCGATCAAGCAAGCAGGCAGCACAGACGGCGTGAAGATTCGCGAAGCTTTGGAAAGCTTGCAAACCAAAGTGGAAGGCGTCGTCACAACGTATGACAAGCCCTTCACGAAAGACGATCACGAAGCGATCACAGCCAACATTCCAATCTTTGGTGAAGTCAAAGGCAGCCGCGTGGTTTACGCCTATGAAGAAGACCAAAAGAAGGGTTCTGACCTTCGCTTGAAAGACGCTAAAAAAGCGCCTGCTAAGAAGTAAGTTTCTCCCATGACAGCACCGTACTTGCTGACGCAAGTACGGTGTTTTTTATAACGCTTCGGCTTTTGAAGCTTTACTTGAGTTCATCCGTATGGAAATTTTCCTGCAACTGATCTATAGCGGCATTGCACTGGGCATGATCTATGCCGTCATTGCCTTCGGTTACCAACTGACCTTCGCCACCTCCGACACCTTGAACTTTGGTCAAGGGGAAGCCCTCATGCTGGGCGCTTTGGTGGGCTTGACCTTGGTCGATCGTTTGGGCCTGAACTATTGGTTGGCACTGCCCATTGTGGGTCTGTTTGGCCTGGCGCAAGGCGCCTTGGTGGAACGCATTGGCGTTCGACCTGCCATCAAAATCAAGAGCGAGTTTGGTTGGATCATGTCCACCATTGCGCTGGGCATCATATTTAAGAATGTGGCCGAAAACATTTGGGGCCGTGACGATTTGCGATTCCCATCTCCCTTGCCAGAAGCGCCTATCAAATTGTTGGGCGCCAATGTGCTGCCCATGGAGTTGCTGGTAATTGCAGGCGCTGTGATCATGATGCTGGCAGTTGAGTTTTTCAACCGCAAAACCATTTACGGCAAAGCCGTGGTGGCCACCTTCAACGACCGCGACGCCGCCAAATTGATGGGCATCAACACGGGTTTGGTCATCACCTTTTCATATGCACTGTCTTCTCTGACTGCCTCGTTTGCTGGCGTTCTCATTGCGCCTCTCACACTGACAGGCGCCACCATGGGTGCGGTGCTGGGCTTGAAAGCTTTTGCGGTGGCCATCATTGGTGGCCTCACCAGCGGCATGGGCATCATTGTGGGCGGCATCATTTTGGGCATTGCAGAAACCACCACCGGCTTTTACATCAGCACAGGCTACAAGGACGTGCCCGGCTTGGTGCTGCTGCTGTTTGTCTTGGCCATCAAACCCGCTGGTTTGTTTGGTAAATCTGCCATCAAGAAAGTTTGAGCATGAACCGGAAATACGCTCTAGCCGCCATCATTGGCTTTATCGCACTGTGCTTGGTGCCCATCTTCACCAACAACCCTTACTACATTCACTTGGTTGAAACCATCATGATCTATGCGATCTTGTTGTTTGGTTTGGACATTGTGGTGGGCTATACCGGCCAAGTCTCACTGGGCCATGCGGGTTTGTTTGGCATTGGTGCCTACACAGCTGGCGTGCTCTTCTTGAAAGTTGGCGCGCCGTTCTGGGTCATCGTGCCCGCCAGCATTGCTGTCACGGCTTTGTTTGGCGCCATTTTGGCCCTGCCCGCTTTGCGCGTGTCGGGCCCCTACTTGGCCATGGTGACCTTGGCCTTTGGCACCATCATTCAAATCTTGATCAATGAGATGACCTTCCTCACCGAAGGCCCGATGGGTTTGAAGATTCCCAAGCCCACTGTCCTGGGCTACAAGTTCAACGAAGAAAGTTTTTACTGGGTGGTCTGCGTCATGCTGGCCCTGTCTTTGTTGGTGGTTCACCGTGTCTTGCGCTCTCAATTGGGCCGCGCCTTTGAAGCCTTGCGTGGCAGCCCTGTGGCATCCGACTGCATGGGCGTCTCGGTCTACCGTTACAAAGTCTATGCTTTCGTGATCAGCGCCGGCTTTGCAGGTTTGGCGGGTTGCTTGTATGCCTATTCTGAGCAATACATTTCTCCCAACACCTACAACAACGAGCTGACAGTGATGTTCTTGTTGGCCATCATCATGGGCGGCCGCAAAACTCGCGTGGGCGCCATGTTGGGTGCCACCATCATTGTGCTCTTGCCCAAATTGCTGGACGACCTTGAGGCCTTCAGGGTTGTGGCTTCGACCTTGGCCGTGCTCATGACTTTGGGTGCGGGCATTGCCGTGGCCAAAGGCCGTACCAGCTTGAGCGCCATGACTGCTCCCGTGTTGGGCACCATTGCACTGGCGGCCTTCTCGTTCTGGTTGGACAACATCACCGATTGGCGCTTGTCCATTTTTGGCCTCATGATTTTGTTCGTGGTGTATTACTTGCAAGACGGCATTGTGGGTTTTGCCCGCCATTTGCTCGGCCGCAGCAGCCATGCGGACACCGCAGTGGCCCTGAAAGAAGACAACCCCGAACAAGACGCGCTGATTCAAACCAGCGGCACGCATCAGGAAAATCTGATTGTGGCCAAACAAGTCCTGATGCAATTTGGCGGCCTCAAAGCCATCAACTTGGTAGACCTGACCATTCGAAAAGGCACCATTCATGGCCTGATCGGCCCCAACGGGTCGGGCAAGAGCACCATGATGAATGTGCTGACCGGCATTTACACGCCCACGGCCGGCAGCATCGAGTTTGACGGACGCTCTGTGATTGGTCGCACCTCATCCGACATCGCCTTGTCTGGCATTGCTCGGACTTTCCAAAACGTGCAGTTGTTTGGCGAAATGACCGCCTTGCAAAACGTGCAAGTGGGTTTGCACCACACTTTCAACAGCAACTTGCTGGATGTGGCCTTGCACACGCAACGCTTCACCAGCGAAGAACATGCCGCCACAGAGCGCGCATTGGGTCTGCTGCGTTTTGTGGGCCTGCTCGACTTGGCCAACGAAGAAGCTCGCAACCTGCCCTACGGCAAACAACGTTTGCTTGAAATTGCCCGCGCTTTGGCGCTCGACCCACAACTCTTGTTGTTGGATGAACCTGCTGCGGGCTTGACCGCGCCGGACATCAAAGAGTTGATTTCCATCATTCGAAAAATCCGCGATCACGGCATCACTGTGATTTTGATCGAGCACCACATGGACGTGGTCATGGGCGTTTGCGACACTGTTTCTGTTCTGGACTTTGGTCAGAAAATTGCGGAAGGTCGCCCCGCCGAAGTTCAAGCCAACGAGAAGGTGATTGAAGCCTATCTTGGCGGCACAGCGGCTTAATTGCACGAGGAAGTTTCGATGCTCAAAATTGACAATCTAGAAGCAGGCTACGGCAAGGTCCAAGTCCTGCACGGTATTTCCATTGAAGTTCCCAAGGGCAAAGTGGTCACCTTGATCGGCTCTAACGGTGCGGGTAAAACCACCACCATGCGCGCCATCTCCGGCATGATCAAACCCACAGCGGGTGAAATCACCCTCAATGGGCAACGCACCGATGGCATGGAGTCCTATCACATTGCCAAGTTGGGTTTGGCCCACTCGCCAGAAGGTCGACGTGTTTTCGCCACCATGTCCGTCACCGACAACTTGTTGCTGGGTGCCTTTCCAAGGCTCACAGGCAGCCGTCCCAAAGGAGATGTCCAAGGCGATCTGGCACGCGCCATGGATTTGTTTCCACGCTTGAAAGAGCGACGCATGCAGTTGGCTGGCACATTGTCTGGCGGCGAACAACAAATGTTGGCCATGGCCCGTGCGGTGATGCTCAACCCCGAAGTGGTTTTATTGGACGAGCCCTCGATGGGCTTGGCACCCATTCTGGTGGAAGAGGTTTTCAAAATCATCAGCAACCTCAAAAGCCAAGGCGTGACAATGCTGTTGGTGGAGCAGTTTGCGGCGGCAGCCCTGAACGTGGCGGATTACGGCTATGTGCTGGAAAACGGCCGCATCTCGGTGCACGGTCCCGCTGAGCGCCTGAAAACTGACCCCGCCGTCAAAGCGGCGTATTTAGGCGGCGGTCACTGAAACTTCGGAACATGCGCTCAGGCCAAGGTCTGAGCGCGCAGTTCAAACCCCACTTGCTGGCTTACGGCTTGATTCATCCGTGGTCATGGCATGGCCTCGTTCACACACCACAGGAGACAACATGGAAGCACAAGAAACCGCAGAGTTGATCGAGCAATCAGGCCACGGTGGCCACCAACAAAATCGCTCAGCCTTGACCATTTCCATTTTGGCCATGGTCTTGGCCATCGCCAGCCTGGGGGGCTCCAACGCCATGAAAGAAGCCACCCAAGAAAACATATTGGCAGCCAACGCCTATGCGTTCTATCAAGCCAAAAACATTCGCCAAACCACCTACAAATTGGCAGCGACCGATCTCGAGCTGCAATTGGCGCGCGAACCCAACATGAACGCCAACGCCAAAGCGATGTTCGAAAAGAAAATTGAGGACTACAAGAAAACGGCTGAACGTTATGAGTCCGAGCCTGAGACCAAAGAAGGCAAAAAAGAACTCATGCTGCGCGCCAAAGAACACGAGGCCACGCGTGATCACGCGATGCGCCAAGACCCTTGGTTTGATTACGCAGAAGGCATGTTGCAAATTGCCATCGTGCTGCTGTCGGTGTCCATCGTCGCTTCAGTGCCGGCCCTTTACTGGGCCGGCTCTGTCTTGGGTGCGCTCGGATTTTTCAGCACCCTGAACGGGTACTTTTTGTTGTTCTGAAGATCAGGCCACGCGAGTGGCCTGATCCTTATTTGGCAAACAAACTGGCAGGGTTGGCAAAGGCTTTGAACTCAACAGCATTGCCGCAAGGGTCCAAGAAGAACATGGTGGCTTGCTCACCCACTTGGCCTTTGAATCGAATGTGCGGCTCAATGACAAACTGAATGCCCGCCTGCTTCAATTTTTCGGCCAAGGCTTCCCACTGCCCCATTTCCATCACCAAACCAAAGTGTCTGACGGGCACGTTGTCACCATCAACAGCGCTGGTGTTGTGGTGCCCTGCTTCAGAAGGGCTGAGGTGGGCCACAATTTGATGGCCATAGAAATTGAAATCTATCCAATCTTCGCTGGAGCGGCCTTCCGGACAGCCCAACAAGTCGCCATAGAAAGCTCTGGCTTTGGCCAAAGAAGTCACTGGAAAAGCCAAGTGAAAAGGTTGCATGAGTGTCTCGTCAATAGGGTTGAATCAAAAAAAGCGAATTAAGATTTTAGAGTCCGATTGAACAGCGCCAGCGTACGCTCCCAAGACAGATCGGCAGCCACTTGGTTGAAGCGCGGCGTCGAGTTGTTGTGAAAACCATGCTGGGTGCCGGCATACGTGTGTGCCTGCGCTGGCGTGCCGTTGGCTTTCAAACTGGTTTCAAAAGGTGCCCAAGTGGCATTGATACGGGGATCGTTTTCGGCAAAGTGCAACACCAACTCGGCTTTGATCTTGCCCACCTTGTCCGCCGCAGGGGCCAAACCATAATAAGGCGCAGCGGCTTGCACCTGCTTGCCCAATTCGGCAGCCAGCTCATTGGTGATGCCACCGCCCCAGCAGAATCCGGTCAGGCCCAATTTGCCAGAAGACAGTGCATGGTTTTTGACAAACAGCGCGCTGTTGAGCATGTCGGTCTGAAGCTTGGCGGGGTTGAGGCCATCCTGCAATTTTTTGCCATCGTCGTCATTGCCGGGATAGCCGCCCACAGGGTACAAGCCGTCTGGTGCCAGGGCCAAAAAGCCGGCAGTGGCCAAACGTCTGGCCACGTCTTCAATGTAGGGGTTCAAACCACGGTTTTCGTGAATGACCAACACAGCAGGGCATGGGGTGACCGTCGTTGAAACAGGTTGCGCCAAATAACCCCGCATCTCACCAGAGCTGCCCCCTGGCGATGCGTACTTCACATAATTGGCTTTGATTCTGGGGTCGGTAAAGGAGATGGTCTGCGCGTTGGCGTACCTTGGAAACAAGGCCTGCGCCATGGCCATGCCCCCCACCAAGATGGCGCCGGCCTTGGCCATGAATTCGCGGCGGTCCATGGCACCATGGCAGTACTCGTCATACAAGGCGTAAATACGAGGGTCAATTTCTTGATCAGGCAACGTGGCGGTCATGTTTCTCTCCTGTAAAAGGCCATGTTAATGCAATCTAAATGACCCTGCAGGCAATTGAGCGCATCGCCCCACGCCACTCAAGTGACTTTATGATGAAGCCTTCACCAAGCTTTTGCATTGCATATCAAGTGGCAAGTTCTCCCTCTCCTTCAGATCCCGTGAATTGCTGGAAGTGCATGCACTTTGCGACCAGCTGGGACCCCAAACTGCCCTACAGTTGCAAAAAACTGGGCTTCAAGTCACAAACCTTGCCTTGCATTCAAGTCTTGAATTTGGATGGTCGCCCCTGCATGGGTTTCACACCCAAAGCCGTCAAGTAATTCCGCCAAGATTGACCTTCGTCAAGTGACGTGTGCATCGCCGCACCTGGAATGCTTGCGAACAGAAGATGCAGCCGTATCATGAAATCAATCATGACCCTGCTCCCAAACATCCGCCAGGCCCTCCAAAAGCGCAGCCTTCAAATTGGCATCGCTGTTGGCCTTTTCGCTGTCTCAGCACTTGTCTACCAATTTGTTTGGCAAGGCCCAGAGGTGGTGGTCGCGGAGGTGGTGCAAAAAGACTTTGTCCAAACCGTGGTGGCCAGTGGGCACGTCGAAAACCCACACCGCATTGATCTAGGCGCACAGGTCACAGGCACTGTGGCCCATGTGCCCGTGCAAGAAGGCCAAAGTGTCAAGGCGGGCCAAGTTCTGATCCAACTGGAAAGCTCTGAAATGCTAGCTGCGCTGCAACAGGCCAAGGCCGCGTTGCAACAAGCCGAGGCCAAACTGCGACAGCTGCGCGAAGTGCAAGTGCCGGTTGCAACGCATGCGCTGACGCAAGCCCTTGTGAACCACGCCACCAGCAAAAACGCCTTGCTGCGTGCACAAGAATTGTTCAGCAAAGGCTTTGTTGGCCAAGCTGCCTTGGACGAGGCTAAACGGGCTGAGCTGGTTTCGCAGTCGCAGGTTTTGAGTTTGCAAGAACAACTGGCCAGTCTGAAACCCAGCGGCAGCGACTTCTTTGCGGCACAAGCCAACTTGGCGCAAGCGCAAGCCGGTGCAGCGCTTGCCACATCGCGCTTGCGCTACGCACGCATCATTGCGCCCGTCGAGGGCACTTTGATTTTGCGCAATGTCGAGTCTGGCGATGTGGTTCAACCGGGCAAGGTCTTGATGGTCTTGTCACCCATTGGCGCCACCCAATTGGTGGTACAAATTGACGAAAAACATTTGCGCCAACTCAAATTGGGGCAAAGCGCGAGGGCCTCGGCAGATGCCTTCAGTGCAGAACAATTTTCAGCCAGTCTGAGCTTTATCAATCCAGGTGTCGATGCGCAACGGGGATCTGTCACCATCAAACTCACGGTGCAAGATCCTCCGACCTATTTACAACAAGACATGACGGTCTCATTGAACATTGAAGTGGCAAACCGTCCTCATGCTGTTTTGGTGAGCACTGAAGCCATTCATGACATCGACAAAGCACCATGGGTTCAAAAAGTTGTGAAGGGCCGTGTTGTGAACCAAGCCATTCAATTGGGACTTCGCGGTACTACGCATTGTGAAGTTTTAGCAGGCTTATCACCGGGCGACCTGACCCTGCGAGATGGCCCATTGGTCAAAGAAAATTCGCGCATCCGAGTCAAACGGCTGGCAGACAAGTCATGAGTCTCTTGCCTGAACGGCCTGGATCGTCAACGGCGATTGATCAGGGCATTTCCCCCTGGATCCCCTTTGAGTGGCTGGTGGCGATTCGGTTTTTGCGCGAAGGCAGAGTTCAAACCCTCTTCATCATTGGCGGCGTTGCCATTGGGGTGGGGGTGATTGTGTTCATGTCGGCTTTGCTCAGTGGTCTGCAAGCCAACTTTGTCAAACGCGTATTGACGGGTCAGGCCCACATACAGTTGTTACCCCCCAAGGAAGTTTCCCGCATCCTGCCCTCGCGTCTTGGGGCATTGGCACAGCAAGACCACATTGTTCAAGCGCCGCTGCAGCGTGCCAAAAGCATCGATCAATGGCAAAGCCTCTCCGAACAAATTCTAGCCATGCCTGAAGTCAATGTGGTGTCGCCTACCGTCTCAGGCTCTGCCTTCGCGGTCAGAGGTGCGGCCAGTAGAGCCATCAGCTTGGTCGGTGTCGAGCCTGATTTGTACTTTCAGATTGTTCCCATGGCCGACAAAATGGTCAAAGGTTCTGCCAGCATCACTGTCAACGACATTCTGATTGGTACCGAATTGGCCAATGATTTGGGCTTGACCGTCGGCGATAAGTTACGGGTGACTGCGGCCAATGGCAATGCCAATACTTTTTTGGTCAGTGGCATTTTTGATTTGGGCAACAAAGCCGCCAACGCTCGGACAAGCATGATGGCCATTCGATCCGCGCAAAGTTTGTTGGGCCTGGTTGGGGGCGTCACCTCATTGGACATCACCGTGCATGATGTTTATGCCGCCGAAATTGTGGCGCAAAAGATCACAAAGCAGACAGGCGTTCAGGCAGACAGCTGGATCAAAACCAATGAGCAATTTTTCACAGCCGTGAATGCACAAACCACCGCCAACACCGCCATTCGTTTGTTTGTTGGTTTGTCAGTGGCCTTTGGCATTGCCAGTGTGCTGGTCGTGTCTGTGGTGCAAAAGTCAAGAGAGATTGGCATCCTGAGAGCCATGGGCATTACCCGCGGGCAAATCATGCGGATCTTCTTGTTGCAAGGCGGGTTGCTCGGTTTTGGGGGTTCTTTGGCCGGATCACTTTTGGGATTTTTGGGGTTGATGCTTTGGCAGCAATTGGAAAAAAATCCCGATGGCAGCGTCATGTTTGCCATGACACTGGCGCCTTCACTGTTTTTGACAGCCTTGGCTTTGGCCAGCCTGACGGGACTGATCGCATCCTATGCGCCCGCCTTGCGCGCCGCCAAACTAGACCCTGTGGTGGCCATCCGTGGATAAACCAGAAACATCTGTGCCTGTAGTGCACCTCACACAAGTTTGCAAATCTTTCAATGTGGGGCAACCCAATGAGATTGAAATTTTGCACCGCATTGACCTGCAACTCGGGCGTGGCGAATTTTGTGCCGTCATGGGCCCCTCTGGCTCGGGCAAAAGCACCCTGCTCAACATCATTGGCTTGCTTGACCGTCCCACCCAAGGCCAACTCACCCTCAACGGCGAAGAAACCACGATGCTGGGTGACCAAGAATTGACCAGACTGCGTGGCCACGCGATTGGTTTTGTCTTTCAACATCACCACCTGCTGAGCGCCTTCACAGCGTTGGAGAACGTCATGATGCCCATGATCGGCTCGAAGGGGTTTTGCACGCCCGAGATCAGTGCCCGCGCCTTGCACTTGCTGGAGAGCGTCGATTTAGGCCCTATGCGCCATCAACCTTCTGGCAGCATGTCGGGGGGCCAGCAACAGCGTGTGGCTGTGGCACGTGCCTTGGCCATGAACCCGGCCTTGCTTTTGGCCGATGAACCCACTGGCAACTTGGACACCCAAAGTGCCGATGCTGTGTTCGATCTGCTAAGGCGAGTGAGCCACGAGCAAGGCACGTCGGTGCTGTTTGTCACACACAACCCAGAACTGGCTGAGCGGTGTGACAAAACCATCCAAGTGGTGGATGGTCGTGTGATTTAGCCTAAATAAACTGGCTTGGGTTGATCAAAGAAGTTTTCCAAAATGCTTTGAACCATGGCCAAGTTCTTCTCGTGCAAGCTGGAGTGCGCAATGCCAGGCATCACCACAAACCGTTTGTTCGGATTGGGCAACTTGGAGAAGTAGCTCAGGAGGTCGTTGATGTTGGCGATGCCATCAAATTGGCCACGCATCATCATGACAGCTGCCTTCATTTTCTCGGGCTGGCAAACAGGCAAGTTGATGGACATGTCGATGTACGAGCCCGTTGGCACGGAGGAGTCCAGCTTCAAAATTTCATCGGCAAAGGCTTTCACCACATCGTCATCGGCGGTGCCTGGATGATCACGGGTAAAAATACTTTCAATCATGGCGTGGTCAATGGGACGGCGATTGGTGGCCTTCCATTCATCGATGCGCTTTCTGCGGTTTGCCAAGGTTGGGCTGCCCTCACCTGTCCAGACAAAGGCGTCCAGCGCAATGCGTTCGACGCGTTCAGGGAAACGCTCGGAAAACAAAGCCGCTTTGAGCGCGCCGGAGGACAAGCCATACAACATCAATTGCTTTTGACCGGTGGCTTTCAAAATGTATTCACTGACAGCAGCCAAGTCATCTGCGCCATTGGAGATGTCGAAATTGATGTTGCGTGATTTGCTGGAGCGGCCATAACCTTCATTGTCCAAACACCAGGTGTCAAAACCCAAGCGCGCGAAGTGGTCCATCAAAGAATATTGGGGTTTGCCGGGCACTTGCAAATCAAATACGGGGGTGCCGGCCATGGAAGAGCCATGCACAAACAAGATGATGCCTTTGCTGGGCTTTTTGGCCGCAGAAGCCAAAGTCTTGCGCCAAATGAACAACTTCAGCGACTCACCATCCGCACGCTTGATGGCCCAGTGCTCTTCGCCCTTTAACTTGCCACCCTTGTGCTTGGCCGCCTCGGTGGCCGCCTGCGATTCGGAAGCCAGCAATGCGCCGCCGGTCAAAGTCGCGCCGGCCTTTAAAAAACGACGACGGGCTGTAGGGCCTGATTGAACAGTCTCAGATGCGAGTTTTGAATCAGTTGCTGAAGTCATGCTTGTCTCATTGGTTTTAGGGATCACATGCCAATCAAAGCAATTGATTGGCGCCAAGCTGGTTTGTAACCCAAAGTCCGCCATGAAGCCAATCAAAAGCCACCCGCCGTGAGCTCCCCTCTAGGGTCTTATGAGAAAAATCGACTGTTCGCAAAGCCAATCAAGTACTTGCAATTCGACGAAATTTTTTGCCTAATGAAATTGTCATGAAATCCCGAACACTCAGCTTCTTTTTTCTGGTGCTCATGGTCTGCGCCCTCGTTTTTGTGCTGACCAGCGCCGCGACCCTGCCACCCCGTTTGGCGTCGCACTTTGACCTTTCTGGCACGCCCAACGGGTGGATGAGCCCCTCCGAGTATTTACCCCTCATGTTGGGGGTTTTGACACTGATCCCCGGACTTTTGTGGTCCCTGCCCTTGTTTCTGCATCGACTGCCGCTACAACTGATCAACCTGCCCCATCGGGACTATTGGTTTGCGCCCGAAAGAGCGGCGGAAAGCTTGCAGGCATTGCAAATTTACATGCGCACCATGGCTTGTTTTTTGGTGCTATTTTTGACCGATGTGCACTGGCAAGTTGTTCAAGCCAATCGACATGAGCCGCCGCAGCTGTCTGGCGCTGGCATGGGCATCGGTTTGATCGTTTTTCTCATAGCATCTGGCATTTGGTCGCTTCAGATGCACAGGCGCTTTCGAAAGCCTGCCTAGAATGGACAGACCCAAGCCTTTGGCTTGCTCGCCCCCGATTTTCCCCTAGCGTTTTACCCTTGAGGTCCTCCATGACACAAATTGTTCGCAACACCTTGGCCCAATGCCTGGCCGGATTGAGCATGACATTGGCCCTGCTGCCCGCCAGCGCCGCCGAAACTGACTATCCCAACAAACCAGTCTCCTTTGTGGTGGCCTATGCGCCGGGCGGCCAAGGCGATGTGTTTGCAAGGCTGGTCAGTGAAAAGCTCAGCACCGTTTACAAGCAATCGGTCATCGTGGACAACAAGCCCGGTGTGTCCGGCACCATTGGCACGCGCTACGTGGCCAAAGCTAAGAACGATGGTTACACCTTGCTGCTGGGCCAAACCGGTGAAATCACTGTCAATCGCCTATTGGTCAAAGACATGGGCTACGACCCCATGAAAGAGTTGGTCCCTGTCGTGCTCATTGGCAATGCGCCCTTGGTCATGTTGGCACCTGCTGACGCCCCCTACAACACGGTGGCTGAATTCATTCAACAAGCCAAAGCCAAACCAGATCAATTCAGTTACGGCTCTGTGGGCGCGGGGACACCTGGCCACCTTTCGGCAGTAGCCTTGGGACTGGGTGCCAAAATCAACATGGTGCACATTCCCTACAAAGGCGTGGGCCCGCTTTTAACCGACTTGATGGCCGGTCGCTTGCAGGCATTTTTCAGCAGCGCATCCGCCGCCATGCCCCAAATCAAAGGGGGCAAACTCAAAGCGCTTGCCGTCACAACGCCAAAGCGCATGAGTTCCTTGCCCCAAGTCCCCACCGTGGCTGAGTCTGGCCTGCCTGGTTTCAGCTACACCTTGTGGGGCGGCTTGTTTGCCCCAGTGGGCACGCCTGACCATGTGATTGACAGCTTGAACAAAGAAGTGAATCAAATTTTGGCCATGCCCGACATCAAGGCGCGCTTGGATGCGGACAATGTCTCTGTGCCCAAAAACACCCCCGCTGAATTTGCGGACTATGTGAAGTCCGAAGCTGCCAAATTTGAAAAGCTGGTCAAAGACGCCAACATCAAAGCCGATTAATTCCAACTGACTCTGAGAACAACTTCCAAATGAAAATCGTCGTACTGCCAGGTGATGGCATCGGTCCCGAGACCATGGCTGTGACCGTGGACATCCTGAACACAGTGTCCCAAAAATACGCCTTGCAACTTGAGTTACAACATGACATTGCGGGCCACGCCAGTTTGAAAAAACATGGCGCTACCGTGACGGATGCCTTGCTGGAAAAAGTCAAACAAGCCGATGGCTTGATGTTGGGCCCCATGGCCACTTATGACTTCAAGGACGAAGCCAAAGGTGAGATCAACCCCTCCATGTTTTTCAGAAAAAAACTGGACCTGTATGCCAACATTCGCCCTTCTCGCACCTACAGCGGCGTGAAATCCATCACGACTGATTTCGATTTGATCGTGGTTCGTGAAAACACAGAAGGCTTTTATGCGGACCGCAACATGGCCGGTGGTAACGGCGAGATTTTGGTCACAGACGATGTCGGCATTTCCTTGCGGCGCATTACCTACAAATGCTGCGAACGGATCGCTCGCAGCGCCTTTGAATTGGCCATGCAGCGCGGCAAACATGTGACACTGGTGCACAAGCACAATGTGCTCAAAATCACCGATGGCATCTTCCTCAATGCTTGCCATGAAGTTGCCAAAGCGTTTCCTGAAGTCAAAGTCGATGATTTCATTGTGGACGCCATGATGGCCCACGTGGTCCGCAACCCTGCACGCTTTGATGTCATTGTGACCACCAACATGTTTGGCGACATTTTGTCTGATCTGACTGCGGAGTTGTCTGGAAGCTTAGGACTTGGCGGCTCATTGAATGCAGGCCATGACCATGCCATGGGACAGGCGTCCCATGGCTCAGCCCCCGACATTGCCGGACAAGACGTGGCCAATCCCATCTCTAGCGTTTTGTCTGCGGCCATGCTCTTGCGCTGGCATGCGCAGCGAACAGGTCAAGCGGCCTATGCCAACGCAGCCTCAGCCATTGAAACGGCCATTGAACACTGTGTCGCCCAAGGACTGTCCACCCGAGATGTTGGCGGCCGTTTGGGCACCAAGGCCACTGGCGAAGCGGTCATCGCTCAATTGCGCAAGGCATGACATTCACGCCACACAGCGCGCAGCATGCCAATTTGGGCTGCGACACGCATGTGCATGTCATTGGCCCTTTGGCCACGAATGCCATGGTTGCCGATCGACACTACACCCCGGGTCCAGCCTCCTGCCTTGATTTGAAGGCACACCTCGCAAGGCAGAACCTAGGACGGGTGGTCATCATCCAGCCCAGTGTCTATGGCACTGACAACAGCTGCCTCTTGGCTGCACTGTCGGAATTGGGCCCGATGGCCTGCGGCATTGCGGTACTGGACAGGAACATTTCAAGTCTCGAACTGAGGCAACTCGATGCGCAAGGCATTCGCGGCATTCGCTTGAACTTTGAAAGCTCGGCCAACCAAAGCATTGAACAATTGCAAGAAGCTCTGAGTTTTTGGGCGGCACGCATTCATGGTTTGGGCTGGCACATTCAGGTGTATGCCCCATTCGCTGTCACAGCCGCCTGCGACACCTGCATTGCCAACGTGTCTGTGCCTGTGGTCCTGGATCACTTTGCACTTTGGCCTGCGCCTAGCCAGACCCCCCAAGCTCAGAAGCGCATGTTTGAACTGTTTGAAGCTGGGCACATTTACATCAAGTTGTCTGCCAGCTATCGACAAACACAACTTGAACCCAGCCAACTCACGGCCCTGGCGCATCGCTTGTTGAGCATGAGGCCCGATCGATTGCTGTGGGCCAGCGATTGGCCGCATACCAACCGTGAGCCAGGGGTTCACGCGCTCAGTGTCAGTCGCTACAGAGAGATTGGATCTCAGCAACTTCTCCATGAGAAAGCGGCTTGGCTTGAGACCGCCACGCAACAGCAGTGCGTCTTGATTGACAACCCGCAACAGCTGTACGGCTTTGAGACTACTTGAAGACGTTCCGAAACATCGGCACTAATTTTCGATTTCCGAATTCGCTCAGGTGATCGTCGTCAAAGTACAAGGCTCTGCGATCTTCAACGCCTGAGCACTTTTCATTTTTGCAAAGCGCTGGCGTAGGATCCAAAATTTCAACCCCACACTCTCGGTGCGCTCTGTCTTGCGCATCCCATACAAATTGTTGGCGTTTCAAATAATCAGACTTGCTGACATAGACGTCTAACGCTGCGCCCCACATGTACTTCCTTGCCAAGGTGGAAGGCACATCGACACCCATTTCAGGAATGGGTCGCACCAGAAAAACAGGATGTACCTTGGCCAACTGACACGCCGTTGAAACCAGCTTGTTGGAGAACTCCTCCAAAAATTCGGGCGTTGATGTTGGATAGGTTTTCCCGAAACTCACCCAAGGCACATTGGCTTCGCTCGGTTTTTCATTGCGACCGATTGCATACTGGGCCCATCGCGAAATGATGATCACAGGGACACCTAAATACTCGGCATCAAGCCTTTGCAGGGCGGTCGCCATGAATTGTTGGCATTGGTGCTTTGCCCCCACCTTGCCATTGACCATTCGAACATCGCTCAACACTGGACACGCGCTGTAAGACCACTCCAAGATGCCATCGTCCTTTGATGCTCTGGCCTCGGCCACTGCATTGACAAGTGCATTCGCATGGCTGTCTCCCATCACAATCGCTGAGATTTTAGAACCGCCGTACAGGCAAGCTGGCGATTCAATGCCCGTTTCAACATGGCACTCCTTTTCTCGTGGATTTTGATGGTCACGCTCTTTCAATATGGTCTCGATGATGGGATCAAGCCTACCAGGCATGCCCTTTTGAAGGATGACAAAACTGGAAAACCCAATGGCAAGCGTCAAGAGGCTGAATAAACAAACCCCAAGCTGTGGTCGCGTCATTTGCGCCATCGACTTTCGGGTCGTTTTTTCGACCCAACGAAACGAGAGTGCACCAGCGGCCAAGGACAGGAAAATGCCCAACAGCGTCCAAAACAAAGCGTTCTGGCTTTCACGGAAGTGAAATGCGACAACCACGGGCCAATGCCACAAATAAATGGAATAAGACCGATCACCAAGCCATTGCAAGATCCCCAGATCGGTGAGAGGCGATTTTTCCGGTTTGAAGTAAAGCATCAGGCAAGTGCCAAGCACAGGAAACAAGGCTCTCCAACCTGGCCAAGGATCGTTGCTCGACACAAGCACCAGACTCATGAAAATACTGAGTGCACCTAAGCCATACCAAAATTGAAATCTCGGCAATTCGGCTGGATGAGGGTGCGCTGATGGCCGTCTGTGCATGACAAGTGACGCCAAGCCACCTAACAGCAATTCCCAAGCTCTGGAATGGAGTAAATAAAAGGCTTTGCTTGCATCTTCAGGGGTCTGCCAAGCGCAAAACAAAAATGAAACAAGTGCCAGCACCGAAAAGACGAGCATCAGAAATTCACGTTGGGGCTTGAAGCGCCACAAGGCTTTTGTCAGCAAAGGAAAGAGCACATAAAACTGCCATTCAACAGACAAAGACCAGGTGTGAAGCAACCACTTCTCATGCGAGAGAACATCAAAGTAGCCCGCTTCTTTCAAGTACTGAATGTTGGAAACAAACAGCAAACTCAAGGCGGAATGATCAGCCAGTTTTTTGTAATCTGGGGACGGCAGCAGGAACCACCCCATCGATAGCAGTGCAAGGCATAAAACGGCAAGCGCTGGAATGATTCTTCGAGCTCTGGCCAGATAAAAATCAAGCACCGAATAGGCCAAACTTTGACGCTCTAGGCCTTTGACCACAATTTCTGTCATCAAGAACCCGGAGATGACAAAGAAAATATCAACGCCTAGAAATCCACCACGGGCACCTGGAAAGCCAAAATGGTAGAGCACAACCGCCATGACGGCCCAAGCTCTGATGCCATTGATGTCCGTTCGAAATTCTTTGACGCCAGCGCTCGGATTTTGCATGGAGTGATTGAGAAAAATGATGGTCTGAATCTGCCTATGTTAATCGCTTGAAGATGCGCCGCCAAAACCACCATCGGTGAGACAAGGAGGACGAATCAAGCGAATACCTGAGAATTAGAACCAGTAATCAGAAACGCATTTCCCGTCTCGTGGCAAATCATCGAATGTATGGAGGCCATCAAAGTGATCGATGGGGATATTTGCGACGGCCTCAGGCTCAGCCAGCCTTAAATTAACCGCAATACGGGTTCTCCCCATGTCGTCTGTTTGAAGCCCTCGCCAAAAAGCAACAGCACCACAGTTTGGACAAAAGTGAAATGCCAGGGCTTTGCCTCTGGCAAAAGCTTGTGTTTCACCCTGCGTTTTGATGTCTTCACCGTCATAGCCATAGGCCCAAAGGACGCCATAGCGTCGACATGCCGTGCAATTGCATGCAGTTGCGCCGTCAGGTTCGCCCGACAAAGACCATGAAACTTTTTGACACAGACAGGTTCCTTTTAACATGTTCGACTCACTATTTTAAAAACTTCAATTCAGACACTCAGGCGATGGTGACGACTTCATCACTTTGCTTGACTGAACAAAATAATCAAGTTCAAATTAATCAAGCCTTCCCAACAGCTTAATTAACCTTGAGATTTATCTTTTCTGATGCACCACAAGAATTATCGATATTACGATTTGATGGTCGCAGCATTTGTGACCGTATTACTTTGCGCCAACCTCATTGGTGCAGGAAAAGCAGCGCAAGTTAACTTGCCGTATGTCGGCACCGTGATCTTCGGTGCAGGCGTTTTGTTTTTCCCCATCTCGTATTTCTTTTGTGACATCTTGACGGAAGTTGATGGCTAGGCCATGAGTTACTCGATGGTCAATTCACTGAAACGAAAAAGAAAATGAAGACTTCTACGACAAAGCTACGATTTCCTCGCCGTTCAAAACTTCATAGCCATAATTCACACAACAAAAAGCCCCTTGCGGGGCTGTCTTGTTAATTTCAAAAGAGAAATTTGGAGGCGCGGGCCGGAGTCGAACCGACCTACACGGATTTGCAATCCGGTGCATAACCGCTTTGCTACCGCGCCGTTTTTTTCCGACAAAAAAGGGAAGCTGATGCTTCCCTAATTTGCTGAAAGACGTTGGTTCATCTTTCAATGTTTGGAGCGGGATAAGAGGCTCGAACTCTCGACCTATACCTTGGCAAGGTATCGCTCTACCAACTGAGCTAATCCCGCATTTGCAATCAACTTAGCATTCTATGCCAGATTGTCTGCGTTGGACGAATTGTAGCGCAATTATTGGGATTTTTTGAACTCCCCCAAAAAAATCTCTCAATGCTTTATCGCGCCCGCTTTGTCATCGGCTTTTGTCTCTGAAACCACAGGGCTTGCAGCGGCCACAGCCTCCTCTTCAGGCAAAGCTTGGGGCATCTTTTCCAAGGCCACTTCCAAAACTTTGTCGATCCATTTCACAGGGACAATTTCAAGGCCATTTTTGACATTTTCAGGAATGTCTTGAAGGTCTTTGACGTTGTCTTCAGGAATCAACACGGTCTTGATACCACCGCGCAAAGCCGCCAGCAATTTTTCTTTCAAACCACCGATGGCGGTGACCTCACCGCGCAAAGTAATCTCACCGGTCATGGCCACATCAGCGCGCACCGGAATGCCCGTCATGGCCGAGACCATGGCCGTGGTCATGGCAGCGCCAGCACTGGGGCCATCTTTGGGGGTGGCACCATCAGGCACGTGAATGTGCAAGTCTTTTTTCTCAAAGACTTCGTCCTTGATGCCCAACATGCGTGCACGACTGCGCACCACAGTGCGGGCAGCCTCCACAGATTCTTTCATCACATCGCCCAATGAACCAGTGCGTGTGATCACGCCCTTACCAGGCATGAGCGCCGCTTCAATGGTGAGCAAATCGCCGCCCACTTCGGTCCATGCCAAGCCCACCACTTGGCCCACTTGATTGGCAGCTTCTGCACGGCCGTAGGTGTACTTTTGCACGCCCAAGAAATCATTCAGATTGTCAGGGGTGACCAAGACAGGCGCGGTCATTTGTTTCAACAACAAACTCTTGACGACTTTGCGGCAAATCTTGGACAGCTCGCGCTCGAGGGAACGCACGCCAGCTTCACGGGTGTAATAACGAACCACATCACGCACAGCGGCATCGCTGATGCTGAGCTCTTCATTCTTCACGCCATTGTTTTTCATTTGTTTGGGCAACAAATATTTGATGGCAATGCTGGTTTTTTCGTCTTCGGTGTAGCCCGACAAACGAATCACTTCCATGCGGTCCAAGAGCGCAGATGGAATGTTCATGGAATTGGATGTGGCCACGAACATGACGTCGCTCAAATCAAAATCGACTTCCACGTAATGGTCACCAAAGGTGTGGTTCTGCTCAGGGTCTAAGACTTCGAGCAAGGCACTGGAGGGGTCGCCCCTGAAGTCGGTGCCCAACTTGTCAATCTCGTCCAACAAGAACAAAGGATTGCGCGTGCCCACTTTGGTCAGGCTTTGCAAAACTTTGCCAGGCATGGCGCCTATGTAAGTGCGGCGGTGGCCGCGGATCTCGGCTTCATCGCGCATGCCGCCCAAAGCCATGCGCACGTACTTACGTCCTGTCGCTTTGGCGATCGATTGTCCCAATGAGGTCTTGCCCACACCAGGCGGGCCCACCAAACAGAGGATGGGCGCTTTGACTTTGTCAACACGCTGCTGCACCGCGAGGTATTCCATGATGCGGTCTTTGACTTTTTCAAGGCCGTAGTGGTCTTCGTTCAACACCACTTCGGCGTTGCCCAAATCGTGTTTGATTTTGGTCTTTTTGCTCCATGGCAAACCCGTCAGCACTTCAATGTAGTTGCGCACCACAGAAGCTTCAGCGGACATGGGTGACATGAGCTTGAGTTTCTTGAGTTCGGCATCGGCCTTTTTGCGCGCTTCAGCGGGCATCTTGGCGGCTTTGATTTTCTTTTCGATCTCTTCGATGTCGGCGCCCTCTTCGCCTTCACCGAGTTCTTTTTGAATGGCTTTGACTTGCTCGTTCAAATAGAAATCGCGTTGATTTTTTTCCATTTGGCGCTTGACGCGGCCACGGATTTTTTTGTCGACGTTGAGAATGTCAACTTCGCGCTCAAGTTGCGTAAACAGGTTTTCCAAACGATCGCGGATGCTGGCCAAATCGAGCACCACTTGCTTGTTTTCCAACTTCAGGGGCAAGTGGGCTGCAATGGTGTCGGCCAAACGGCCCGGCTCATCAATGCTAGAGATGGAAGTGAGAATTTCGGGTGGAATTTTTTTGTTCAGTTTGACGTACTGGTCAAACTGCTGCATGACCGCGCGACGAAGCGCTTCGATCTCGCTGCTTTGCTCGGCTTTTTCGGCCGCCACTTCGACGGGCATGACGCTGGCCACAAAGTGCGCTTCGCCATCGGTGATGGTTTGCACTTTGGCGCGTTGCTGTCCCTCGACCAAGACCTTGACCGTGCCATCGGGCAATTTGAGCATTTGCAAAATGGTGGAGACGCAACCGACTTCAAACATGTCAGTGGCTTCAGGCTCATCTTTGGCCGCTGTTTTTTGGGCCACCAGCATGATGCGGCGGTCTGTGAGCATGGCGCTCTCTAGGGCTTTGATGCTTTTGGGTCGTCCCACAAACAGAGGGATGACCATGTGCGGAAAGACCACGACATCGCGCAGGGGCAACATCGGCAGGTCGAGCAATTCGGCGGGGAGTGGTGTATGTCCAGACATGAGATTCCCTAAGTTATTGGGGATAGATGGCCCCTGAATTTCCAATTTCAAGCCCAAGTGATGTAGGGGTATTCATTGGATTCAGGGGGTGGGCTGGAAAAAATTCAAGCTTGTTTGGCCGATTCTCGGTAGACCAACAAAGGCACATGGTTTTCTTCGATGGTGGAGGCATCCACCACCACTTTTTCGACATTGCTTGCGTTGGGCAACTCAAACATGGTGTCAATGAGCGCTTGTTCCAAAATGGAACGCAAGCCGCGGGCACCGGTTTTACGCGCCAGCGCTTTTTTGGCAATGGCATGCAAGGCTTCAGGCCGAATCTCAAGCTCGACGCCTTCCATGTTGAGCAACTGGCCAAATTGTTTGACCAAGGCATTTTTGGGCTCGGTCAAAATTTGCACCAAAGCTTCTTCGGTCAGTTCGGCCAAAGTGGCCACCACAGGCATGCGGCCCACCAGCTCGGGAATCAAACCGAACTTGATCAGATCTTCTGGTTCGACTTCGGTAAAGACTTCTGTGAGTGAGCGTTGTTTTTTGCTTTTCACCACAGCGCCGAAACCAATGCCGGAGGCTTCGGTGCGGTTCTCAATGACTTTTTCAAGGCCCGCAAACGCCCCCCCGCAAATGAACAAAATGTTGGTGGTGTCGATTTGCAAAAAGTCTTGGTTGGGGTGCTTGCGGCCACCTTGCGGGGGCACGCTGGCCATGGTGCCTTCAATCAGCTTGAGCAAAGCCTGTTGGACGCCCTCGCCCGACACGTCACGCGTGATGGAGGGGTTGTCTGACTTGCGAGTGATTTTGTCGATCTCGTCGATGTACACAATGCCGCGCTGGGCACGCTCAACGTCGTAATTGCAGCTTTGCAGCAACTTGGACACGATGTTCTCAACGTCTTCACCCACATAACCCGCTTCGGTCAGGGTGGTGGCGTCTGCCATGACAAAGGGCACATCGAGCATTCGGGCCAAGGTCTGCGCCAACAGCGTTTTGCCCGAGCCTGTGGGGCCAATCAGCAAAATGTTGCTCTTTGCCAATTCGACGTCTTCTTTTTTGGCGCCCTCTTTGTGTTTCAAACGCTTGTAGTGGTTGTACACCGCCACCGCCAAAGTCCGTTTGGCTTTTTCTTGGCCAATGACGTAATTGTCCAAATTGGTTTTGATGTCCAGCGGTGTGGGCAAACCATTTTTGGTGTCTTTGGAAATTTCTGTGGCTGGCAATTCATCACGGATGATGTCATTGCACAAATCGATGCACTCGTCGCAAATGAAGACCGAGGGTCCTGCGATGAGCTTCTTCACCTCGTGCTGGCTTTTGCCGCAGAAGGAGCAATACAAATTCTTTTCGGTAACTGAGCCTTTTTTATCGGCCATAAACGACGCCCTGTGGTTCTATTTTCTCAATGATAACGAAAGAAAAACGGCGCTCTCCCAGAAAGGGGGCGCCGTCTTCAAAAAACAGGCTGGAAACTTCAATTTCCACCCTGGTGTGTTGCGTCTCAGGGACGTTTTGAGATCACTTGGTCGATCAGACCGTATTCTTTGGCTTCATCCGCAGACAAATAGTAGTCACGCTCTGTGTCCGACTGGATCTTTTCCAGCGGCTGACCCGTGTTTTCGGCCAAGATGCGGTTCAATTGCTCACGTGTTTTGAGGATTTCACGGGCGTGAATTTCAATTTCAGTGGCTTGGCCACGTGTGCCGCCCAAAGGTTGGTGAATCATGACCTTGGAGTTGGGCAAAGAAAAACGCTTGCCTTTGGTACCCGCAGACAACAAGAACGCGCCCATGCTGGCAGCCATGCCGGTGCACAGCGTCGAGACATCGGGCTTGATGAAGTTCATGGTGTCATAGATGGCCATGCCCGCGCTGACAGAGCCGCCAGGTGAGTTGATGTAGAAAGAAATGTCCTTTTCAGGGTTTTCACTTTCCAAAAACAACAGCTGCGCGACCACCGAATTGGCTGTGTAGTCATTGACTTCACCGACCAAGAAGATCACCCGCTCTTTGAGCAAGCGGGAGTAAATGTCATAGGCGCGTTCACCGCGACCTGACGTTTCGATCACCATGGGCACATTGCCCAGGGCTTGTATGTCGAATGAATTCATGATGATTCCAAACTGATGGGGTGATGACGAATTTGACCGACTTGAACTCAATTAAGCCTGTTGGCCCATCAACTCGTCAAAGGAAATGGCCTTGTCAGTGACCTTGGCTTTGGACATGATGAAGTCAGACACATTGGTCTCAATGACCACGGCTTCCACTTCAGCCATGCGCTGATTGTCGCCATAGTACCAACGGACCACATCTTCTGGGCGCTCGTAGCTGGAAGCCAGCTCTTCAATGTGGGCTTTGATTTGGGCTTCTGTCGCGTTCAAAGCATTGGCCTTGACCAACTCGGCCACCACCAAGCCCAAACGCACGCGGCTTTCAGCTTGGGGACGGAAGATTTCGTCAGGGATAGGGGCTTTGTCTGCGTCTTTGATGCCGCGTTGTTTGAGGTCAGCGCGGGCGCCTTCTTTCAAACGTTCGACTTCGTTTTGCACAATGGCGTTGGGCAGATCCAGCTCGGCTTTTTCAACCAAGGCGTTCATGGCGGATTGTTTGTTGCGACCGAGCAAACGGAACTTCACTTCGCGCTCGAGGTTTTTGCGAATGTCAGCGCGCAGGCCTTCAACGGATGCGTCGGCAATGCCCAAAGACTTGGCCAAAGCTTCATTCACTTCAGGCAGGTGGGCTGCTTCGATTTTCTTGACAGTGACCAAGAAGTCGGCTGTTTTGCCGGCCACGTCTTGACCGTGGTAGTCGGCAGGGAAAGCCAAGGGGAAAGTTTTGCTTTCGCCATTTTTCATGCCACGCACAGCTTCTTCGAACTCTTTCAACATTTGGCCTTCGCCAACCAAGAATTGGAAGTCTTCGGCTTTGCCGCCAGAGAACACTTCACCGTCAATTTTGCCTTCGAAGTCAACCGTCACGCGGTCGCCGTCGACAGCCGCTTCAGCAGCGGGACGCTGTGAGAATGTACGGCGTTGTTTGCGCAAGATGTCGACGGTTTTGTCGATGGCTTCGTCGGTCACTTCGGCGCTGAGTTTCTCAACGGTGGCGGCGCTCAAGTCGCCCAATTTGACTTCGGGGTACACCTCGAAAATGGCTTCAAAAGCCAATTCGCCTTCGGGTGCGCCTTCTTTTTCAGAGATACGGGGCTGGCCAGCAACGCGCACTTTGGCTTCGTTGGCGGCAATGGCAAAGGCCTCGCCCACTTTGTCGTTCATCACTTCGTATTGGACTGAGTAACCGTAGCGTTGTGCCACCACATTCATGGGCACTTTGCCTGGACGGAAACCGTCCATCTTGACGGTGCGTGCCAATTTTTTCAAACGGGCATCGACTTCAGATTGGATTGCAGTCACAGGCAGTGACAAGGTAATTTTGCGTTCCAATTTTTCCAATGTTTCTACAGTAACTGCCATGGTCTTCTCTTTTAGTAAGTGGTGCGCGGGGCGGGACTCGAACCCGCACAGTATTGCTACCGTCAGGACCTAAACCTGGTGCGTCTACCAATTTCGCCACCCGCGCGGGTCCCATCGATATGGGTTGAATCGGTCAACCTTCTATTTTAACCATGGAAGTGGGGACTTCTAGGTTGAAGTCCCCAAGTCCAGGCGTGCTTTAGGCCGATTTGGGCGGGGGCGATACTTTGAACCAAGCCGCGTACATGGCGGGCAAAGCCAACAAAGTCAGTGCGGTGGCCACAATCAGGCCCCCCATGATGGCAACAGCCATGGGCCCCCAAAACACGCTTCTGGACAAGGGAATCATGGCCAAAACAGCGGCCGCTGCGGTGAGCACAATGGGGCGCAAACGTCTGACGGCAGATTCCACAATGGCCTCCCAAGCCGGCAC
>CANBWP010000007.1 GCA_947373185.1 Comamonadaceae bacterium
ACTTGCACAAGTCGGTGTTCATTGGCGAAATCAAAGCTGACGGCCAGTTCAATGTGGTGTGGAAGACACCGGGCCCCGTCAAAGCCAAGCCATGGAGCCCTTACATTCCTGGCAACGACGTCAAGCCTGATGAGCCTGTGAAGAAGTAATTCTTAAAGCGCGTCCTTGAGGAAGGACGGCTTCGTCCTTCCTCATTTCTTTTGTCTGTACCAAAGAAGAAACATGATTCGATTGAGAACTTGGCCAGCCGTTTTTTTGCTGGTGACCTCGATGGCCCTGGCTTTTGTGGCCAGTCCTGTCAAAGCCATGAGCTTGACAGAGATGAAGGGTTTGGTCGAAGGTGAAACTGACCAAAGAATCGAGATGCTGAGCCGCGTCGTGGCGCAGGGTGATGAAAATACCTTGGTGTTTTTACAAGCGCTGGCAGACGATGCTGTCAAAGTGGCTGGTGACAAAATTTGGATTGTGCGGGACAGCCTGGGCGCTGGCCAAGCACTGGACCCACTCACAGGGCTGGCACAAGATCTGCCGGCCGATGCACAAGATGTGGTGAGTAACAACCGATTTCGTGGCGAAATTGAAACCGCTCTGGCTGCTTTGAAATTGTTCAGCAGCGACACAGCATTGCGTCAGCAAGCCATCAAAGCCCTGCTCAAAGAACCTGATGCGTCTAAATTGCCCCTTCTGAACAAAGCCTTGGCACAAGAGCAAGATGTTTCGCTGAAAAATTTGTTGCAGTTGGCCCAAGCGGCTGCACAACTGGCGGATGCAGATGCCGGCATCCGTTTAGAAGCCGCCCAACGCTTGGCTGAAAGTCAAACCCCCGATACGCAGTTGCTGTTGAACCAACGCTTGGCCGAAGAGTCAGATCCCCAAGTTAAAGCGCAACTCAGAAAGTCACTCACCGCCATTGAAACTGCTTTGAAAACAGGCGAGCGTCTGGGTGCCTTGTTCACGGGTGCCAGTTTGGGTTCAATTTTGTTGTTGGTGGCGTTGGGCTTGGCCATCACTTATGGCCTGATGGGTGTGATCAACATGGCGCACGGCGAACTCATGATGATTGGCGCTTATGCCACGTATGTGGTTCAGGTGCTGTTCCGCCAATACTTGCCTGGCTATTTTGATTTCTACCTCTTGCTTGCAGTGCCTTTGTCATTCCTGGCATCTGCTTTGGTCGGCGCATTTTTAGAGCGTTCTGTGCTGCGCTTTTTGTATGGCCGTCCCTTGGAGTCTTTGTTGGCCACTTGGGGCATCAGTTTGATTTTGATGCAAACGGTTCGCTCCTTGTTTGGCGCACAAAACGTAGGGGTTGAAAACCCTTCCTGGATGAGCGGCGGTTTTCAGGTGCTCTCCAACTTGACCTTGCCCTACAACCGGCTGGTCATCATTGCCTTTGCTGCAGCAGTTTTGCTGGCCATGTCTTTGGTCATTGGCAAAACTCGCTTGGGTTTGTTTGTGCGGGGTGTGACGCAAAACCGTCCGATGGCGTCTTGCATGGGGGTCAACACCGCACGCATTGACACCTATGCCTTTGCACTGGGGTCTGGCATTGCTGGCCTGGCAGGCTGTGCCTTGAGTCAAGTGGGCAACGTCGGCCCAGACCTGGGTCAGAACTACATTGTGGACGCCTTCATGGTTGTGGTGTTGGGTGGCGTCGGTCAATTGGCAGGCACTGTGTATGCCGCGCTCGGATTGGGCTTGGTGAACAAGTTGCTGGAAGGTGTGACTGGCGCAGTCTTGGCCAAAATTTGTGTGCTTGTGTTCATCATTGTCTTCATTCAAAAACGACCGCAAGGCATTTTTGCCATGAAGGGTCGGAGCGCAGAGGCTTGATATGACAACTTTGAATCGAATCAAAATGGATTTGCCAGGTCGTGAGCCTTTGTTGAGCCGCAATGGTTGGATGGCTTTTTGGGTGGCCTTGTTGTGTGTGGGACTCTTGGTTCCCTTGATGAACCTGTTGGTGCCTCAGGGTCACTGGCTGCACTTCAGTGATTACGCAGTCAGCTTGGTCGGCAAAATCATGTGTTACGCCATTTGTGCTTTGGCCATGGACCTCATTTGGGGCTACACCGGCATTTTGTCTTTGGGTCATGGCTTGTTCTTTGCCATTGGCGGTTATGTCATGGGCATGTACCTCATGCGGCAGATTGGCACCGACGGCAATTACAAAAGCAACTTGCCAGACTTCATGGTCTTTTTGGATTGGAAAGAGTTGCCGTGGCACTGGCTGCTGTCTGACAGCTTTGGGGCTACGCTGTGTTTGATTGTCTTGGTACCAGCCTGTGTCTCAGGTGTTTTTGGCTACTTTGCCTTTCGCTCGCGCATCAAAGGGGTTTACTTTTCCATCATCACGCAGGCCATGACCTTTGCCGCCATGCTCCTGTTCTTTCGCAACGAAACTGGCTTTGGTGGCAACAATGGTTTCACAGACTTTAAGCGCATTTTGAATTTGCCTTTGGCCACACCCCACATGCGCATGTTCTTGTTTGTCCTGACAGGCATGACCTTGCTGGGATTTTTCTTGATGGCCCGTTGGTTGATCCGAAGTAAATTCGGTCGTGTTTTGCAGGCCATTCGAGATGCTGAAACACGCGTCATGTTCTCGGGTTATTCCCCTTTGCCCTATAAGCTGAGCATTTGGATGATTTCGGCTGTGATGTGCGGTGTCGCTGGCGCCTTGTATGTCCCCCAAGTGGGCATCATCAACCCCGGCGAGATGAGTCCTGCCAACTCGATTGAAATCGCCGTTTGGGCGGCTGTGGGTGGCCGTGGCAGTTTGATGGGGCCCGTGGTCGGTGCCTTTTTGGTGAACGGTGCCAAAAGCTGGCTGACAGTGACAGCACCTGAATTTTGGTTGTACTTTCTAGGCGCCTTGTTCATCGCTGTGACATTGTTCCTGCCGCAGGGTGTGGTGGGCTTGGTGCAACGCTTGAAAGGAGGCCGCGCATGACCCCCGATTTGTTGCAACAAGGCGCCAAGCGCGTTGCAGAGCGACTGGTCAAAGTCAGCACAGACACTGAGTCAGGCGGCCGCGATGCCAGTTATGGTCGCGTTTACACGCCGGGTGAAGTGGATGTGTCGCATGGCCGTATTTTGTATTTGGAAGATGTGAGTGTGAGCTTTGATGGCTTCAAAGCCATCAACAAACTCTCGCTTGACATTGCGCCCGGCGAGCTGCGCTGCATCATCGGCCCCAATGGCGCCGGCAAAACCACCATGATGGACATCATCACGGGCAAAACACGGCCCGATGAAGGTCGGGTTTTCTTTGGCAGCACCATTGATTTGCTACGCCACAATGAGCCTGAAATTGCGCAGCTGGGCATTGGCCGAAAGTTCCAAAAGCCCACCGTGTTTGAACAACTGAGTGTGTTTGAAAACTTAGAACTCGCGCTCAAAACACCGAAGGGTGTGAAGGCGTCCATGTTCTTCAAGTTGGATTCTGCGCAGTCCGATCGGTTGGCTGAAGTGTTGCACACCATTCATTTGGCGGACAGTGTCCTGACGCAGGCTGGCAAGCTCAGTCACGGCCAAAAACAATGGCTTGAAATTGGCATGTTGCTGATGCAAGACCCGAAGTTGTTGTTGCTCGACGAGCCAGTGGCCGGCATGACCGATCACGAAACAGAACGCACTGCCGAATTGTTCTTAACACTCAAGGGCAAACACTCCTTGATGGTGGTGGAGCATGACATGGGTTTCATCAAAACCATTTCTGACATCGTCACCGTGCTGTGCGATGGTTCTGTGTTGGCACAAGGCACGCTCGATCAGGTGCAAGCCGATGAGCGTGTGATTGAAGTTTATTTGGGCCGTTGAGAGGGCGAGCGATGAATTTGACGGTACAAAATATTCAGCAGTATTACGGCGGATCGCACATCTTGCGCGATGTGAGTTTGCAAGCCCAACAAGGTGAAGTGACGGTTTTGCTGGGGCGCAATGGCGTGGGTAAAACCACCTTGCTGAAATCTTTGATGGGCGTGGTGCCCATCAAGAGCGGCTCGGTGGTCTTGGGCCAGCAAGACCTCACCCGCGCGACGCCCTACGAACGCGCCCGCGCAGGCGTTGGGTATGTGCCTCAAGGTCGCGAGATCTTTGCGCGACTGACTGTCGAGGAAAACTTGCAAATGGGCTTGGCCACACAGCCCGGTCGCACGCCCATTCCTGCCGAGTTGTTTGATTTATTTCCCGTCTTGAAACAAATGCTGCACCGCCGTGGCGGTGACCTCTCAGGCGGTCAGCAACAGCAGTTGGCCATTGCCAGAGCCTTGGCGGCCAAGCCCAAGCTGCTCATCTTGGATGAGCCGACTGAAGGCATTCAACCCAGCATCATCAAGGACATCGGCCGCGTCATTCGTCGCTTGGCCGATGTGGGCATGCAAGGGCAACGCATGGCCGTCTTGCTGTGTGAGCAGTACTACGACTTTGCCGAAGAGTTGGCAGATGCCTACATGGTCATGGAACGGGGCGAAGTCATTGCGCAAGGACCTGGCCACGAAATGCAGACCAAGGGCGTCCGCCAGCTGGTCGCCATTTAAACGCTCCAAATTCTGGGAGGCGTGCTGGGCAATTGCCAAAGTGCGTGGCGCCAAGTGGCCCAGACTTGCTTGAGCACATCCATGGTGGGTTCAACCAAGGGCGACATGACGCGCAGCACAATCACCTGGGGGTGAGCGCAAGTGATGCCCGCTTGCAATTTGAGGGGATGGGCTTCTAGAACCTCACGAGCAAGGTCAATCGCCATGGTTGCGCGCTGAGGATCGATGCGACTGCCTGCCGCAAAAACCAAGCTGGCCAAACATTTTTGGCCAGCCAAGCCCAGTGGGCTGTTGAGCCAGCGTGCGTCTTGCCCTTGAATCTTGCCTTTTTCCAACCAGACGCCGGGTATTTCCAAATGCTGTTGAAAGTACCCTTGCTTGAAAGCCATGTCAGAGGAGGGCAAGCCCAATGCGGTGATGTCCCAAGTGATCAATTCTGAATCGGGTGCCAAATTGAAAACGGCTCGGTTGGTGGCCTCGCAAGCGTTGTAGGCGATGGCTTCCAAGGGCAGCCATTCCAAGCGCGCGCCAGGCGCTAAGTTGGCATGCAGCTGTTGCAAAGCCGGATGGCCACCTGATTTGTAGAAGCGCGTGGCTCCGGGCGTGCTAACCAAGCCATGGGCGCCTTCACCCACACTGACTCGAATGTCCAAGGTGTCTCCGCCCACCAAACCCCCAGGCGGGTGCACCAAGACATTGTGGCAAATGTGATCGCCTTCAGGGTAGAGGCTTTTCAGAATCCTGAGCGGCCCTTGGTGCACATACCGGGCAACGGTGCGCTGTGATTCACAAGTGAAATCAAGTTGAAGTTCAGCGCGCCATGCCATGAGGATGTGTCTTTATGTCGGTGGCGCTTCTTGTCGGTTGATGATGCGCCACAGTTGTTTGTCGGTCTCGGTCAAGCGGTCAGGCATGGCCAAGGTCTCTTTGATCTGCTCTTGATCTGACAGCAAATTGAGTTGCCTGATTTGTCCCAACAGATATTGGAAGTGCTCTACAGCATGTTCCGGATTGGATGCTATTTTATGCAATGGCAAGATGGAGACATCGTCCATCAACTCACGCTCTTTTTTGGCTTTGTCGACCAAACGCCTGAGGTCGTCGTCCGTCAAATGAAGGCGCTTGCTTTCAGCCTTGATGAAAGCGGCCTCTTCATCATCGATCACCCCATCAGACAGCATTTCGTAAATGGTGTTCACCAGTGCATCACGATCTGACTTCAATTGGTCGGCAAAGGCCGCAGACAGCAATGCGGCTGGAATGGCAAAAATACCAATGCCAATGAGGGCCAGCACAATGGTCATGGCGCGACCCGCAGGCGTGATGGGTGAAATGTCGCCATAGCCCACAGAGGCCAGCGTAATCACAGCCCAATAAATAGACTGCGGTATGTTCTCAAACTTGTCGGGTTGCGCCTCGTGCTCGAACAGGTAGCCCAAGCTGGCTGTCATGACCACCAACAACAGCATGATGAACGCTGATGCGGCCATGACGGGCCATTCCCGTGCAATCACCTGTGAAAGTGACTTGGTTGCGCCGGTATAGCGCGTCAGTTTCAAAAGCCGCAGCAATCGGAAGACTCGCATGAAGCGCAAGTCAAACAAGTGATGCAAAAACACCTCTAAGAAAAAGGGTGCAATGGCCAAAAGGTCGATCACGGAGGCGGTTGATTTGGCCAACTTCAAGCGACCTGTGATGGCCTTTTGAAAGCCCGGTTCTTCCACGCAACAATAAAGCCGCAAGCAATACTCCAGGGTGAAAACACTGACGGCCACCGCATCCAAAATCAGGAATTCAAGATTGAGCAGGTAGTGAATGCTTTGAACAGACTCCAAAACCACCGCAATGACGGAGATCACCACCCAGATCACGATGAAGGTGTCAAACATGTGGTGCAGTTCGCCACCATAGTCACTTGGGAACACCAATGCATGGACTTTTTGCCGAAAGGTTCTGCCCTTGTTGGCTTTGATGAAGTCTTTGACGGCTGGAATCAAGACTCTGAATAATTTCAAGATTCGCAGCAAGCGCAAGAATCTCAGGAATCGCAGGTCAATTGAAATGAAGGCTTGCAGAAAGAAGGGCAGAATCGCCACCAAGTCGATCAGCGCAAACGGACTTGCGACATACCGACCACGGGCAAATCGGTGCTTCTTAAACTCATCGTCTTCAGGGGCCAGATAAAACCGCAGAATGTACTCAACGGAAAAGACAATCACCGAGACAATGTCGAAATAGTGAAACCATATTTGATTGGGTTCAAACACGGCTGGCAAATGTTCAAACACCAAGGCAAACAAATTGGCCACGATCAGCAGTCCAATCCAATGCTCGATGGCCTTGTGATGATTGCCTTCGATGTGAGGGTCTAACAACCAAGCGTAGAGCCATTTCCGGAATGGCAAGTCACTTGAAATCTCGACTTGGTTGGACAGCAGCTGGGATTCAATGTTTTTGTTTGACATGCTGAATCCTTCTTAAAACTCGAACTCGTCAACTTTGATGGGGTAGCCACCTTTGTCGCAGACAGTCACTTTGAGGGCCACCTTGGTATCAATGGCGTCCATCTCGACCATCTGTGAGGCCACGGTCGCCACGGCCGAGCCTGGGGGTGTTGGCACAATTTTTTCTAAAATGATGTTGCCCACCGTCGCGTGATCTTTGGGATCGCATTTGGCAATGAATGCAAGAGGTTCATTGGTGAATGCATTGGTCAGGTCTTTCAGCGCCTTGACGTTTTCGAGGATGTCGTTGTAACAATCGCCCCAGCGACGGCGTTCCATGGCGCTTGCTGCGCAGCTCTCGATGACAAAATCTTCTTGCATGCGGGGTTCGCTGTTGTCTTTGAGCCATTTCACCCAGGCTTCACCATTTTGTTTGGTGACTTCGTTTTTGTTGCCTTCTTCGTGGGACAAAACGCCCACCCAGCCCACGCACACCAGCATGCAGGTCAAGAAAATCAAAAACAAGATGTCATAAAAATTTGGATAGCCAGACACCACAACCGCTGCTTGGGTCTCTTGGTTGGGCTTTGCAGTTTCTGTCATGAACGGAGCTCCCTGGTTCAGCACGGACAAACCACTGCCTGGCCGAATTGGCCAGACAATTTAACGGTGCATCGTAGGGAATCGGCTCGAAAGGTCAAGGCTTTAGAGCCGATTGAAAAATTAACAGCAGCCCATCGGCCGTGATCGCAATTATTCGTTGTTGGTTCCGCGGTGGGCCCAACCCGTGGTGTGTTTCTCAATGTAGCTAAAAAGCTCATACATCACCATGGCCATGGCGCCAACAACCACCAAGCCAGAAAAGGCCAAGCCCATTTGCATGGCAGAGCCCGCAGAGATCAGCAGATAACCGATGCCTTCGTTGGCCGCTGTCATTTCAGACACCGTGGTGCCCACAAAAGCCAAGGTGATGGCCACTTTGAGGGAGCCGAAGAAATAAGGCATGGAGCGAGGCAGGCCCACTTTGACCAAGACGTCCCAACGTTTGGCGCCCAACACCCGCAGCACGTCTTCCAGCTCTGGCTCTAGGGTGGCCAAGCCGGTAGCGATGTTCACCATGATGGGAAAGAAACTGATCAGGAAGGCGGTCAGGATGGCCGGGCCGATGCCGATGCCAAACCAAACCACCAAGATGGGCACAAATGCGGCTTTGGGCAAAGCGTTGAATGCAGTCATGAGCGGGTAGACCGCTGCGTAAGCCAAACGCGAGCTGCCAATGACAAAGCCCAGCAGAACGCCGACCACAATGGCAATGCCAAAGCCGGCCATGGTGACCCAGTAAGTTCGCCAAGCGTGAGCGGCAATGACGCCACTGAACTCAACGGTTTGCTGCGCAATGCGCCAGGGGCTGGGAAAAATGAATTCGGAGACGTTGAAGATGCTGCATGCCGCTTGCCAAATGACGAGCGTGATGATGAGCAAAAACCATGGTGCCGTTTGTTCGATTGTTTTCTTGTTCACAACATCACCTGCTTATTGATTGATCACCGCGCCAGCTTGGCGAATGGCACCGATGTGACCTCGAAGCTCATGCACGATGTCGGTAAAGGCGGGCGTGTAGGTCACTTCCAGGTCACGCGGGCGGGGCAGGTCAATTTCGCGCTTGACCACAAAGCGGCCTGGGCTTTTGCTCATGACATAAACCGTGTCAGCCAAGAACACCGATTCGCGCAGATCGTGGGTGACCAGGATGACGTTGAATTTTTGCTCAGTCCACAGGTCACGCAGGATGCACCACAATTCTTCGCGTGTGAAGGCGTCCAAAGCGCCAAAGGGCTCGTCGAGCAAGAGCATTTTGGGTTCATGAATCAGCGCGCGGCAAATGCTGGCACGCTGTTGCATGCCGCCAGAGAGCTGCCAAGGGAATTTGTTTTCGTAGCCACCCAAGCCCACTGTTTTCAAAAGTTTGATGGCGCGTTCGACAAACTCCGCCTTGCGCTGTTTGAACTGCGAGCGAAAGGGTTCGACAATTTCAAGCGGCAACAAGACGTTGTCAAGCGTGGTGCGCCAAGGCAGCAAAGAAGGCGCCTGAAATGCCATGCCACTGATTTTCAAGGGGCCGGTAACAGGTTGGCCATCTACAAAAATTTGGCCCTTGCTGGGTCTTTTCAGACCCGTGGTGAGCTTCATGAATGTCGATTTGCCGCAGCCAGATGGGCCCACAATGGCAATGAACTCGCCCTGTTTGACTTGCAGATTGATGTCTTCAACCGCAAAGTGATTTTGGGCCAACAACTCATCGTTGTAGGCCAACCAAACATTTTGAAAATCAACGAAATTTGCAGTGGTCAAAACAGGCCGCCTTGTTCTATCAAAAATTACTTCTTAGGCTTGGGCAAGATGTCAAGTTCTTTGGCGCTAGGCAAGAAAGAACCGTTCCAAATGTCGTCGGCTTTCACACGTGTTTTGGTGTTGAAGGCGTCAGAGACTTGCGAAGCCATCAGTGACAAACGTGGCCCTTTGATTTGGCCAAAGCCTTCTTCGCGTGCAGAGGCGCTGTTGATCACGGTGTCAATGGCCAATTGCAAACGGCGAGTTTCCAATTCAACATTGATGATGCCGTCACGGGCTTTCACATCATTGATGGCGGCAGCTGGGTTGGCAATCACGTCTTTCGCGCCTTTGGTAAATGCGGCCAAGAAGGCTTTCAGTGCAGCTGGGTTCTCTTTGATGATTTTGGGTGAGGCAATGATGGCATTGCCGTACATCTTCACGCCAAAGTCAGGGTACTGCATGACCACGACATCGGCTGCTTTCACACCGCGAGCTTCGATGTTCAAAAGGGATGTGAAGGTGAAGCCAGTGATGGCATCGACATCGCCACGAACCAGCATGGTTTCACGCAATGGAGGGTCCATCGCGGTCCATGCCACATTGCCAATGTTGTTGGCTTTTTGGAAGATGGGGAATGCACGGCGGCCCGCGTCGAAGACGGGAGCGCCCAATTTTTTGCCAGCCAAATCGGCGGGTGTTTTGATGCCGGATTTTTTCAAGGCCATGACCGAAGCCGGCGTGTCGTTGTAGACCATCATGATGGCCACGGGCTTGTTGGGCGCATCTGGGTTGTTGGCGTGGAATTCCATCAAGGCGGCCAAATCGGCAAAACCGACGTCGTATGTGCCTGATGCCACGCGTGTGACCGCACCGCCAGAGCCGTTACCGGCATCGACGGTGACGTCCAGTTTGGCATCTTTGAAATAGCCTTTGGCCAAGGGTGTCAAGAACAAAGCGGCTGGGCCTTCAAAGCGCCAGTCCAATTGGAATTTGAGGGGTGTGGTTTGCGCAGTGGCGAGGCCAAATGAGCAAGCAGCCAGCAAGGCGGCTGTGGTTTTGAGCAAGAAGCGTTTTTTCATGAGAACTCCAAATAGAAGACGATTGGACTGAATTTGACTTTCAATGACTAGCAAAATCGATGCCATTATGAAGGCCTTCAATGGCGTCCTTGTTTTATAAAGTGTATACAGTTTTGGGGCCATGGGGATCGGTAAAACCCCCAGTGCGCGCTCTTTTGGGGCGCTTTTATTGCAGCAGGTCCAAAAGGGTGCGGGAGATCACCTTGGTGGCTTTGCGCAAATCCTCTAAATTGAGTCGCTCGTCAGCCCGTTTGGCATGTGATTCCAAAACGGTGCGAGGTCCCGCGCCGTAAATCACGCCAGGTATGCCTTTCTCCACATACAGGCGCACATCGGTGTAAAGCGGTGTGCCCATGGCAGGGATGGGCTCGCCAAAAATGGCTGCGCCGTGCTGTTGAATGGCTTGCACCAAGGGGGCATTGCCGGTCAAAGGTTTCATGGCATGAGCCATCAGCAAACGTTTGATGTCCACACGGATGTGAGCGTCGGTTGCACGGTCTTGGTTGAAATCGGCGGTGGCTTGGGCAATGACCTCGCGGACATTGGCTTCGACTTCGGCCGGATTCTCTTCGGGGATCATGCGGCGGTCGAGCTTGAAACTCACGGTACCGGGCACCACGTTGGTATTGGTGCCGCCTTCGATGCGCCCCACATTCAAGTAGGGGTGGTTGATACCGGCCACTTGCGAACGCACCTGTTTGTACAGTTTGTTTTGTGTATAGAGCTGGTTCAGGATGTGCACAGCCCCTTGAAGGGCATCGACACCCGTTTCAGGTATGGCGGCATGGGCCATTTTGCCGTTCACGGTCACTTCCATTTGCAAGCAGCCATTGTGCGCCGTCACCACTTGGTAGCTAAAGCCAGCCGCAATCATGAGGTCAGGCTTGGTGTAGCCATGGTTGAGCAGCCAACCTGGGCCTTTTTCGCCGCCAAATTCTTCGTCATAGGTAAAGTGCAACTCGACATTGCCTTTGAGGCCCACGGCGTGTTGGGCTTGCAAGGCTTCAATGGCGCGCAATGCAAATGTGAAGGTCGAAAAATCGCATTTGCTCACTGCCGTTGCACGGCCGTACATGTGGCCGTTCTCAATGACGCCGCCATAGGGCGGATGGGTCCATCCTTCGCCAGGTGGCACCACATCGCCGTGGGCATTGAGGGCGATCGTTTTGCCACCTGCACCAAAGGGTCGACGAACAATCAAGTTGGTCAAAGAGGTCAGGCCATAGGCTTTGACTTCATCTTCGGGCACTGGAAACTGTTCGGCTTCATAGCCGATGGCTTTCAAGAGTTCAGTGGTTCTGGCGGCATGCGGCGCGTTGTTGCCAGGTGGCGTGTCTGTTGGGACTTGGACCAGCGCTTGTAGAAATTTCACCTGTTCGTCAAAGTGCGCATCGATCCACTGATCGAGTTGTTCGTATAGATGTTCGTTGTTCTGAGCTGCTGTCATGGTGGGTACTTAAGATAATTCGGTGGCCAGTTGTTGAAGCACGTTGTCAAAGGCATCAATGCTCAATTGCATGTCATCGCTGGTGGTGGATTCAAGCGGGTTGTGGCTGATGCCGCTGTTCTCGCCACGCACAAACAACATGGCCTGTGGCATCACTTCGTGAAGCTTCATGGCGTCATGGCCGGCGCCACTGGGCATCACGAACAATGGCACCCCCAGTGCCGTCAGTGCTTTTTCCCAGCGTTGTTGCCAGGCTGGCGCGCTAGGGGCAGCTGAAGCACGCATGGTGACTTCACGCTGGCAAACCACGCCGCGGCGTTGGCAAATTTCGTCCAATGCCTTGAGCACATCACGCTCTAGGGCGTCGCGTTGGGCATCGGTGGGCGCGCGCATGTCCATTGAAAATTGGCATCGGCCAGGCACCACATTGATCGAACCATGGGGCACTTGCAGTTGACCCATCGTGGCGACAGAGTCGCCATCGGCCCCAGCTCGTTGTTCCAAGTACAGCGCCAGCTCTGCCACTGCGCAAGCTACATCGCGGCGGCGGCTCATGGGCGTGGTGCCAGCATGGCTGGCAGTGCCCTGCATGTCGCACACATAACGCACACTGCCGTTGATGGAACTGACCACGCCCAAAGGCAAATTGAGTTCATTCAGAACGGGCCCTTGCTCGATGTGCACTTCGATGAAGCCCAAGTAGTCAGAGGGATTGCGCTGAACTTTCGGTATGTCTTGTTCATTCAAACCTGCCAATGTCATCGCTTCACGCAGGGTGATGCCATCAGCATCTTGCTGAGTCAACCAATCGGGATTGAATTGGCCCACCAAGGCGCCCGAGCCCAAGAAGGTGGCTTTGTAGCGTTGACCTTCCTCTTCGGCAAACGCGACCACTTCAATCCCAAAGGGCAGGCGTTTGTTGGACTTTGCCAGTGCCTGAACACAGGCAATGGGCACATAAATGCCCAACCTGCCGTCGTACTTGCCGCCATTGCGAACGGTGTCGTAATGGCTGCCTGTCAGTAAGTATTTGGCGCCCTTGACAGCGGGGTGATAGCGCCCCACCACATTGCCAACCGCATCCACAAAGACTTCGTCAAAGCCAGCTGTTTTCAGGGTACTTTGAATGCTGGCGCTGCATGCCAAGTGAGCGGGCGTGAGGTAGGTGACAGTCAGTTGGCCGTTTTCTTGAAAGCCCAGATCGCTGTGTTGCGCCAAGTCTTCTTGCCAGTCCCACACTTGATCGCCTTGTGTGGGGAAGCAAGCTGTTTTGTCGTTCAAGCGAATTTCAACGATGCGGTGAATGTTGCGCAAGCACTCTTGCAATTCAAAATCGGGATGACCGTTCAAGCGTCGCTCAAACGCGGCCATGATTTGGTGCTTGTGAAGCCCTGTTCCGCGAGGACCGCGCACCGCCAAAATAAAGGGCCAGCCAAACTTTTGCTTGTAGGCCGCATTCAGCGCTTGAATTCTTTCAAACTCAGTGGGCGTGCACTCGGTCAGTCCGGCTTTGCTTTGCTCGTTGCTTGATTCGGCGGTCAATTCCTTGCGCACCATGGCTTTGCCTGCCAATTCAGGGTGAGCGCGAATCAAGTCCAATTGCGCATCGCGCCCTGCGTCATTGAGCACCTGTGCCATGCTGTGTTTCAAGTGGGCCCAAGACGCAAACGGTCTGTGCTGCAGTGCGCGCTCGGCAATCCAAGGGGAGTGCTCGTACAGGCCGTCCAGCATTTGCAGCGCCACTTCAGGCGAAGCTTCATTGAGTTGTTGAAGTCGGAGGGTCATGCTGTGTAGGGGTGCGTTGTTTTCCAATGCCTTGCCAAGTCCAGGCGGCGACACACCCACACATGGTCATGCGATTGGATGTGGTCTAAAAATTTTTGCAATGCAGTGATGCGGCCAGGTCGACCTAACAAGCGGCAGTGCATGCCGATGCTCAACATTTTGGGACGGTTCAAACCATTCGGGTCGCCCTCTTTGTAGAGCGCATCAAAGCTGTCTTTCATGTACTGAAAGAAGGGGTCTGCGTGGGAATAACCTTGCGGCAAGGCAAAGCGCATGTCATTGCAGTCAAGGGTGTAGGGCACGATCAATTGCGGTGCAATTTGGCCGTCGCTTTTTTGAACTTTCATCCAAAAAGGCAGGTCATCGCCGTAGTAATCGGAGTCGTATTCAAAGCCACCAAAGTCGGCGACCAAACGGCGCGTGCGCGGACTGTCTCGGCCTGTGTACCAACCCAAGGGGCGCTCACCGCTGAGGCTTTGCAAGATCGACATGGCTTGAGCCATGTGGGCCCGTTCTGTGGCTTCATCGATGTTTTGATAGTGAATCCACTTGAGACCGTGGCAGGCAATGTCGTAGCCCAATTCTTGAAATGCCGCCAGCACGTCGGGGTTTTTTTCCAACGCTGTGGCCACGCCAAACACCGTGAGGGGCAACTGGCGTTTTTCAAATTCACGCAGCAATCGCCAGACCCCTGCGCGCGAGCCATATTCGTAAATGCCCTCCATGCTGATGTGGCGATCTGGATAGGCCGCTGGATTGAACATTTCAGACAGAAATTGCTCAGAACCCGCATCACCGTGCAGCACCGAGTTCTCGCCGCCTTCTTCGTAATTCAACACAAATTGCACCGCAATGCGGGCCTGACCTGGCCAATGGGCGTGCGGTGGATTTCGGCCATAGCCTTGAAGGTCGCGCGGGTAGGGCGCCGTCGTGTCGTAAGTGGGGTAGGTCATGACAGGGCCAATGCAATATCGTGAGTCGGAATTTTCTTGTCGAAGTGCAAACTGTGTTCGACAAAAATCAAATGTTCTTCCATGAGACGGGCTGCTGAGTCGGCGTCTTTTTGGGCGAGCGCTTCGACAATGGCCTCGTGCTCGTGGGCGGAGTGTTGCGCGGCATTTTGCGACTGGTACATGAGGGTGATCAAGGCACAGCGCGAGATCAAATCCCCCAAAATTTGCGCCAACACGGGGTTGCCCATGAGTTCGGCCATGCGCACGTGGAAATCGCCGAGCAGTTCGGTTCTGCCGCTGACATCGGCTTGCGCGACGGCTTGCTTTTCTTGTTTGATGTGGGCCTTCAAGGCGCGCAGCTTGGTGGGGGTGATGTCGCGGACAAATTCACGCGTCATTTGCACTTCCAACATGCGCCTCACAGCGAAGACCTGTTTGGCCTCTTCAGTGGAGGGGGCTGCCACGAACGCGCCCCGAGCAGGTTCCATTCGAATCAAACGATTTTGCGACAGCTGAAACAATGCCTGCCGAACCAAAGTGCGCGACACGCCAAAATGGGTGGCCAGTTTTTGTTCGGCCAATTTGGACCCCGGCATGAGCCGATGCTCCACAATGGCCTTGGTCAAGGCGCTGACAATGACGTGGGTGGAAGAAGTTTCAAGGGGTTCCATGCGCCATGATGATAGCTTCAAACGTCAAAAGTGTATACACTTTCGGTAGACCAGTTTTAGGAAAGAGTCACCATGGGTTTGAGTACACACGTTCTAGACACCATGCACGGTTGCCCTGCAGCTGGCATGCACGTTAGCCTCTACACCACTGAAGGGCAATTTGCCACCTTGGTGAAAAGTTTCACTTTGAATGCCGATGGCCGCAACCCAGATGGCCCTTTGTATGACAACGCCAGTTTGCAAAAAGGCACTTACCGCTTGGTCTTTGATGTCGCGGCCTATTTCAAGGCCAAGGGCGCGGCCTTGCCAGAGCCCTCTTTTTTGAGTTTGGTGAGTCTTGATTTTGGGGTGGCCGACGTGTCCCAGCACTACCATGTCCCCCTGCTGGTCAGTCCTTGGAGCTATTCAACCTACCGCGGCTCCTAAATTCACAATTATTTCTCGTTGAAGTCGCCCGTGCTTGCGGTGAAGTCAATAAAATCGACCTTTGTTTTTTGAATCAACCCCAAACACTCCCATCATGAGCCAAGTGACCAACACTGTGCGTTTTGTGCTTGACGGCAAAATTGTCGAAGCCCAAGGCGAACGCCGCACCACCACCGTTTTAGATTACCTGCGCGAACAATTGCATCGCACGGGCACCAAGGAGGGCTGTGCAGAAGGTGATTGCGGCGCTTGTGTCGTCATGGTGGGCTCCTTGAATGCAAGTGGCAAAGGCGTAGATTACGTGCCAGTCAACAGCTGCATCCAGTTGCTGCCCACCCTGGATGGCAAATCGGTCAAAACGGTTGAAAGCTTGAAAAAAGCCGATGGCAGTTTGCACCCCGTGCAACAAGCCATGGTCGATTGCCACGGCTCGCAGTGCGGTTTTTGCACGCCCGGCATTGTGATGAGTTTGGTCAATTTGGTGCAGGTCAATCCTGCGCCTCAACGTCAAGAGGTGAGTGACGCCCTCAGTGGCAACCTGTGCCGTTGCACTGGTTATGCGCCTATTTTGGACGCTGCCTCCAAAGCCTGTGGCAACAAAGCCGCACTCAAGTTGGACGATGCAGCCGACGTGCCCTTGTTGCAAGAAATTCAGCGTTCGTCGACCCCCACATTGAGCTTGGAAGGCGACATCATTGTTCAACCCGTGGTGCGCACCCGCAAAGGCAATGAGTTTGTGTCGCCTGCCACCCTCGCTGAGGTGGCCGATTATTTGGTCAAGCACCCCACCTCCACGCTGCTCGCCGGCAGTACCGAAGTGGGCTTGCAAGTGAACAAACAATTTTCACGCCCCGACCACATTGTTTATTTGGGCAACGTGGCCGAACTCAAGCAAGTCAAAGACACGCCTCAGGCTTGGCACATTGGTGCTGTGGTGTCGCTCACCGAAGTTGAACACTTGGTGACAAAGGCGTACCCCGATTTTGCGGAAGTCTTGCGACGTTTTGGTTCTCCCCCCATTCGCTCCACTGCCACTTTGGCTGGCAACATTGCCAATGGTTCCCCGATTGGTGATTCCATGCCTTGCCTGATGGCCCTGGGCACCACGCTCTCATTGCGCCGTGGCGACAAAACGCGCACCGTGTCTTTGGACCAGTTTTACACAGGTCAAAAACAAACCGTGTTGCAGGCTGGCGAGTTCATTGAAGCCGTTATTTTGCCCAAACCCCAAGCCGGTCAAGTGTTCCGCGCGCACAAAGTCAGCAAGCGTTTTGAGCAAGACATTTCTGCCACATGTGCCGCGATCACTTACACCTTGAAGGGTGGCAAGTTGAGCAACGTGAAGTTGGCCTACAACGGCTTGGCACCATCCCCTTGCCGGGCACCCAAATTGGAAGCGGTCTTGGAAGGCAAAGCGCCGGCCGATGTCAAAGAGTCCGATTTAGATGCCGCCATAGCCGCCAGCTTTGTGGCCCGCGATGGTTTGCGCGCGACATGGGCTTATCGCTCATTGGTGGCGCGCAACTTGGTGATTGATTTCATTGAACAACAAACTTCTGAGGTGGCCTGAATGAACGCGCCTATTTCATTGCACAATTTATTGCCTGCGTCTGGTTTGCAACAAGGTACCGATGTTGTTCACGAGTCGGCCCATTTGCACGTCACTGGCACCGCCACATTCACCGATGACATGCCTGAGTTGGCTGGCACCTTGTATGCAGCCCTCATCTTGTCACCCGTGGCGCATGGCGAACTGATTGGCGATGGCATTGACCGCGACGCCATTCTGAAAGAGCACGGCGTGGTGGCTGTGTACACCGCCAAAGACATTCCAGGTGAAAACAATTGCGGCCCCATCGTGCACGACGACCCCTTCCTCGCCGTTGGCAAAGTTGAGTTCATCGGTCAAGTGGTGGCCGTGGTGGTCGCACGCGAAATGTTGTACGCGCGCGAAGCGGCTCAAAAAGCCAAAGTGCTGGTGAAAGTGCTCAAGCCCATTCTCACCATAGAAGAAGCCATGGCGGCGCAAAGCTTCATCATGCCGCCCAAGGGCATCACGCGCGGCAATGCCGCAGAAGCCATTGCCAAAGCACCCCGCAAAGTCAAGGGCAGCACCGACACAGGTCAGCAAGAACAGTTTTACATGGAAGGCCAAATTACGTATGCCGTGCCCCGTGAAGATGGTCAGCTCACTTTGTATTCTTCAACGCAACACCCTGATGGCAACCAACGTGAAGCTGCTGCAGCACTGAACTTGAGCACCAACGATGTGGAAGTGATTTGCCGCCGCATGGGCGGTGGTTTTGGTGGCAAAGAAGGCAATGCCAGCATCTTCAGCCAAAGCGCTGCGCTGGCGGCATTCAAATTGCAGCGTCCCGTGAAGTTGCGCGTGAACCGCGACGACGACATGATGATCACGGGCAAGCGCCACGATTTCCGCATCGATTACGAAGTGGGTTATGACGATGAAGGGCGCATCTTGGGTGCCGACATCACGCTCATGTCGCGTTGCGGTTACAGCACGGATTATTCTGGCCCTGTGAACGATCGTGCTTGTTTGCACATTGACAACTGCTACTACATTCCCAACTTGAAACTGATCAGCCACCGCTGCAAAACCAACACACAAAGCGCCACGGCATACCGCGGTTTTGGTGGCCCTCAAGGCATGTTTGGCATTGAGACAGTCATTGAGCAAATTGCCAATGACATCGGCAAAGATCCATTGGATGTTCGCCTGCTCAATATCTACAAAGACCCCGCCATCTCTGGCAACCCGGCCACCATGGTGACCCAATACGGTCAAACCATTGCCGACTGGGTGGGCGACAAGGTGATTGACCAAGTGGCGTCTGAAGCCAAGTACCGTGAACGCCGTGACAGTGTCAATGCGTTCAACAAAGTCAACAAACGACGCAAGCGTGGTTTGGCTTTGGTGCCCTTGAAATTTGGCATCAGCTTCACGGCCACCATGTTGAACCAAGGCGGCGCCTTGCTCAACATTTACATGGATGGCTCGGTCAGCGTCAACCATGGCGGCACCGAAATGGGCCAAGGTTTGAACACCAAGATGGCGCAGGTGTGTGCCGATGGCTTGGGCATTGATGTGCAGTTCGTTCGCGTCACTGGCACAGACACTCAGAAGGTGCCCAATGCCTCCGCCACGTCTGCCTCCAGCGGTGCAGACATCAATGGTGCAGCCATCATGAATGCCACCGCTCAAATGCGCGCACGCTTGGCGCCTGTGGCGGCCAACATGTTGGGCTGCCAAGCATCCGATGTGAGCTTTGCCAACAACCACGCCCATGGCGGTGGCAAGTCGGTTGCCTGGACGGCTGTCGCCAAGCAAGCGTGGATGGACCGAGTGGGCTTGTCTGTCACGGGTTTCTACATGACACCCGAAATCAAATACGACTTCGCCACGCTCACAGGCCATGCTTTTTACTACTATTGCTACGGCGCTTCCGTCAGTGAAGTGGAAATTGACACACGCACGGGTGAATGGTGGCTCAAGGCCGTCGACATCGTGCACGACGCTGGCAAGAGCATCAACCCTGCCATCGACAAAGGCCAAATTGAAGGCGCCTATGTGCAAGGCATGGGTTGGCTCACCATGGAAGAGTGCATCTGGGACAAGAAGGGCAAGTTCCTGACACATGGCCCCAGCACTTACAAAATCCCGGTGGCTGGTGATGTGCCTGAGCATTTCAAGGTCACCCTGTTTGACGGCAGCAACCTGAAGCCCACGCCTTTCAATTCGAAAGCCGTTGGTGAGCCACCGTTCATGCTGGCTTTGTCAACTTTCTTTGCCTTGCGTGATGCGGTCAGTGCCAGCGCGGACCACAAAACCGTGGTTCACATGAGTGCACCGGCCACGCCAGAGAAAATTTTGATGAGCTGCGAAAAGGCCAAAGCGGCGGTTTAAGCCTTTTCAGTCTTGCCCCTCAGTGAGGGTGTCCAGCTGAAACCGACCGCTCTTGTGCCAGAGCCAGACGTCTGAGTACACCACCTTGCCCATGTGGGCAGGGACGGGGTAGGGGGCTGCCATTCGCACGGTCTTTTCAATTTCTTTCATGACCTCCGGGGCATGGCCCGGGGCTCTGACCCAGTAGGTGCGAGTCACTTGGCCTTGCTTGTCGACTTCGATGTCTAAAACGCCAACGGCATACAGCATGGGCGGCATGCGACCCTTGAAGATGCGATGGGCATTGAGCTGGTACAGGTGTTTGGCAGCATCGACGCGGTAGGCATGTGCATCGCGCGCATTGGAAATGGGGCCGCTTGCTTGAGGGGTCTCGACCGGTTTGATGACAACAGGTGCGGGCGGTGGCGCAGGTTGAACAGGCGCTGGGGGCGGTGTGCTGCAGCCCACAAGCCAAGTGGCAATCCAAGTGGCAATCCAAGTCAAAAGGGTTGCGAAGGTCACCGAGCGTAATTTGAAGACACGCAGAGAGTGGTTGGTCGTCATTTTAAAAATTGTCTCTCACACAAGATCCCGCCATTCTGTCACTGTACAGTCTGGTTTGAAAGAGTTGAACAGAAAGTAACACGCAGTGCATTGGACATCCCGCTTCGTTGCGCGCCTTCAGCAAGCGCCCGCCATTTGGATCACGGTGATCAAAGCCCAAGGCTCTGTGCCGCGCGGGACGGGCACGGTCATGGCTGTTTTTGCCGATGAATTTTGCGGCACCATTGGGGGGGGGCATTTGGAATTCGAAGCCATTGCCCAGGCTCGACAGTGTTTGAAATCCGGAGAGGGTCACCAGAGTTTGCCCTCTGAAAAACGGATTGCCCTCGGGCCCAGTTTGGGTCAGTGCTGCGGCGGTGCCTTGGTGCTTCAGTTTGAATGGGTGACGCACCGCGACCTGCCGCGTTTGCAACACTTTTTGGCAGCGCAAGCGGCTGAACGTTTTCAACCGCTGGCCTTGTTTGGGGGGGGGCATGTGGGCAAAGCCTTGGTCCATGTGCTGGCGCCTCTGCCATTTCATGTTCGATGGGTTGACAGTCGCGATGAGATTTTTCCAGACGATGTGCCTGCGCAAGTGGTGTGCGAACATTCCAACCCGGTGCAATCGGCCGTCCCTGATTTGGTGCCAGGCAGCCGAGTGCTGATCATGAGTTTCAGCCACGCTGAAGATTTAGACATTGTGGTGGCGTGTTTGATGCGTCAACGTCAACAACAAGATTTGCCTTTCATTGGCTTGATTGGCAGTGCCACCAAGTGGGCCACATTCAAGCGGCGCTTGGCCGAGCGGGGATTTTCAGAATCGGAGTGTGCACAAATTACCTGCCCCATTGGTGTGCCTGGCATTGACGGCAAAGAGCCCGAGGTGATTGCGGTGGCCGTGGCGGCACAGCTCTTGCAAGTCTAAAAAATTGTATACACTTCAGAAAACAGTTTTGGAACGCTGACATGGAAGCTTATTTACTGGACTGGCTCAATTTGTTGTTGCGCTGGGTACATGTGATCACCGTGATTGCTTGGATCGGCTCGTCTTTTTACTTTGTGTTCTTAGACAACAACTTGCTGAAACCCAACTCCCCCGACTTGCTCGAAAAGGGTGTCGATGGTGCCATGTGGGCCGTTCATGGTGGTGGTTTTTACAATCCCCAAAAGTACATGGTGGCCCCCAAAAAAATTCATACCAAATTGCATTGGTTCTTTTGGGAAAGCTATTCATCCTGGCTCACAGGTTTTGCACTTTTCACAGTCCTGTATTTGTGGAATGCCAGCACCTTTCTGATTGACAAATCGTTGATGGATTGGGCGCCGTCCACAGCCATCGCTGCGGCGCTGGCTTTCTTGGTGGTGTACTGGTTTGTCTATGACAGCATTTGCCGTCTCTTTGGATTTCGCAAACACGGCGAGTTGATTGTCGCCACCCTGATGCTGTGCGTGGTGGCCTTTGCAGCTTGGTTGGCTTGTCAGTTGTTTGCGGGCCGTGCGGCATTTTTGTTGGTGGGTGCCATGATTGCCACCGCCATGAGTGCCAATGTGTTTGTCTGGATCATTCCGGGACAACGCAAAGTGGTGGCCGCCATGACCTCGGGTGAAAAATACGATGCCATGGCCTTGGCCATTCACGGCAAGCGTGGCAAGCAGCGAAGCGTGCACAACACCTACTTCACCTTGCCTGTGATTTTTGCCATGCTGAGCAATCACTACAGTTTCTTGTACACCCATCCGCAACGCTGGCTCATTTTGTTTGTGATGATGTTTGCGGGCGCTTTGATCCGACAGTTTTTTGTGCAGCGTCATGGTTTCAAATTGGGACGTGCTGCCAATCCTTGGCCTTTTGCCGCGGTAGGCGGTTGCCTCATTCTCGGTGCCATCTTGGCCATGGCGCCTTGGGGTTCTACCAAAATTGAAAGTGATGCAACTTCTCCGCCTGCGAGCTTTGCAAACGTCAAAGCCATCATTGACCAGCGCTGCCTCACTTGTCATGGCGCACAAGTGCAAATGAAAAACATCCGTTTGGATTCCGTGGCGGGCATTCAGTTGAATGCCCAAAATGTGTTTCAGCAAGTGGCAGTGACCCATCAAATGCCCATGAACAACGCCACCGGCATCACTGAAGAAGAGCGCGCAACCATTGCGCGTTGGTATCAGGCGGGTGCCAAAATCGACTGATCACCTGACGCTGCGCTCAATGTGGCGGAACGCTGCTCAATGGCCCTGTGCCAATTGAAGGGCAAATCTGTTGTGGCGCTCAATCACATTGCCCAAGTCAACCGTGGCCAACTGGCCTTCGCTCACCACCACCCGGCCATTCACAATGGTGTAGCTGGCGGGGGCACTGGCGCACAGCATGAGGCTGCCAATGGCATCGTGCACGGCGCCCCCTGCAAAACTCAAACTGCGCAAATCAAACAAGGCCATGTCAGCGCAGAAACCGACGCTGAGTTGCCCAATGTCTTTTCTGCCCAGCACTTCGGCACCGCCGCGTGTGGCCAAACGCAATGCGTCGCGCGCTGTCATTTCCATGGGGGCCGTGTCGCAACCAAAAACCGTCTTGCCGTCTGAATTGACTTGAGGGCCCTCGAGTGATTTGCGCAGCCGCGCCAACAGCATCGCCTGACGCGCTTCGTTCACCATGTGTGCGGCATCGTTGCTGGCGCTGCCGTCGACGCCCAAGCCCACAGGCACACCGGCTTCCAGCATTTTGCGGATGGGGGCAATGCCACTGGCCAAGCGCATGTTGCTGCAGGGGCAGTGGGCAATGCCTGTGCGGGTGGCTGCAAACAAGGAGATGCCTTCATCGTCCAATTTGACGCAGTGGGCATGCCAGACGTCTTGGCCCAACCAACCCAGATCTTCTGCATATTGCGTAGGCGTTCGGTTGAACTTTTCCAAACTGTAGGCGATGTCATGGTCGTTTTCTGCCAAGTGGGTGTGCAAACGCACGCCGTAGTGACGCGCCATCTCGGCAGACAAACGCATCAGGTCTTGGCTCACGCTGAAGGGCGAGCAGGGCGCCACCGCCACTTGGGTCATGGCGCCGTGTGAGGCATCATGAAAGGTTTCAATCAATCGCTGAGTGTCTTTCAAAATCGCATCTTCTTGCTCCACCACGCGATCAGGTGGCAAGCCGCCTTTGGATTGCCCCACACTCATGCTGCCCCGCGTGGCCACAAAGCGCATGCCAATTTCGCGTGCGGCAGCAATGCAGTCATCGAGCTTGACACCATTGGGGTAAATGTACAAATGGTCACTGCTGGTGGTACAGCCCGACAGCAGCAACTCGGCCATGGCCGTTTGTGTGCTGGCGTAAATCATCTCGGGTTGCAGGCCGGCCCAGATGGGGTAGAGGCCCGTCAACCAGCTGAAGAGTTCTGCGTTTTGCACGCCCGGAATGGCCCGGGTCAAGCTTTGCGACATGTGATGGTGGGTGTTGACCATGCCTGGGATGACCACATGGTGTTGCGCATCAATCACCCGCTCAGCAGTTTGCGGCAGGTCCTGCGCGGGTCCAATGGCTTCAATGCAGTTGTCACGCACAAAGATGGACGCATGACGAAGTTCATGCTCCGCGTCGTTCAGGGTGGCAATGGTGTGGGCGTTGTGGATGAGCAAGGTGGTCATGGGGCATGATTTTGCATGAAGAATTTGATTGTGCGCGAGGCAGACACTACACTCGGGCTCCATGACGCACACACGCCCATTGCATCCCGACATTCCATTGAGTCCCCGCGCTTTTTTGCGCCAGCTTTTTGATGCCGCTGTGACGCGTGCCTTGCCTTTGCAAAACACCCCCGAGTTTTTGCCCAAACCGCCCAAGGGGCGCACGGTGGTGGTGGGCGCGGGCAAGGCGGCAGGCGCCATGGCGCATGCCGTTGAAGCACTGTGGCCCGCTGATGCACCCTTGTCTGGCATGGTGGTGACGCGCTATGGCCACACGCCCGATCGACCCGCCGGCGTCCCTGAGCGCTTGAAGGTGGTGGAGGCATCGCACCCTGTGCCCGATGCCGCAGGTTTGGCGGCCGCCGAAGAAATTTTGTCCCTGACCCGAGGCTTAACGTCCGACGACTTGGTGTTGTGCTTGATCTCTGGCGGTGGCTCCGCACTGCTCACATTGCCTGCCGATGGCTTGTCTTTGACAGACAAACAAGCCATCAATCAAGCCTTGCTGAAAAGTGGCGCCAACATTGCCGAAATGAATTGTGTGCGCAAACACCTGTCTCGCATCAAGGGCGGTCGACTGGCGGCGGCTTGTGCGCCTGCACGGGTATTGACCTTGGCCATCAGCGACGTGCCGGGCGATGATCCTTCTGTCATTGCGAGTGGCCCGACCGTGCCCGATACCACCACGTGTGAAGAGGCCTTGGCCATCCTGCAACGCTACCAAATTGAGATACCGCCTGGGGTGTTGGTCGCCTTGCAAGCCGGGCAATGGGAGTCTCCCAAACCGGGTGACACCGCCTTCCAAACTGCAGACGTTCATTTGATTGCCACCCCGCAGCAGTCCTTGATGGCGGCGGCGGCCTTGGCAGAGTCAAAGGGCTTGCGCGCATATGTGCTGAGCGATGAAATAGAGGGTGAGTCGCGTGAAGTGGCCAAAGTTCATGCGGCGTTGGCGCGGGCCAGCGCGCGCGGACAAGGCCCTTTTGTCAAACCTTGTGTGATCTTGAGTGGCGGTGAAACCACCGTCACGCTTCGTTCTCCCAAGCCCAAAACAGGCGCCAAAGCACGAGAAGGCCGAGGCGGTCGTGCCGGTGAATTTTGCATGGGCTTGGCACAAGCACTCCAAGCGCAGCCAGGTGTGTGGGCCCTTGCGGCTGACACCGATGGCATCGATGGTGTAGAAGACAATGCCGGTGCCCTCGTGACGCCAGACACCTTGACCAGAAGCGCACATGCAGGGTTGAGTCTGGACGAGCACCTGGCGCACAACGATGCCTATGGGTACTTTCAGCAATTGAACGACTTGGTGTTTTCTGGACCCACCCACACCAATGTGAACGACTTCCGCGCTATTTTGGTGTTCTGACCAAGTATTGATTTGCGTCAACGCAAGGGGGGCAGGCCTCTGGCAAATTTGCCTCCATGTTGAATCGCGTTCTTACCAGCATCCCCACACCTGCCGAAGAGTTGCCTTGCGGCACTGTGCTATTGCGGCGCGGTCAGTCGGCCGCCAAGGCCCTGCACCTTTTGAGTGGGCGGGTGGCTTTGGGCGTGATTGAGCAAGGCGTGATGGTTCACCAATTGGGTGAAGCCGAAGGCCCCTTTTGGTTAGAAGCCGCAGCAGCCATGCTGGGCTTGCCCCATGCGGTCGACGCCATGGCTGAGAGTGCAGTGACTGTGCAAACCATGCCGCTAGGACAATTCAAGGCCCATCTGAAAAATCTCCCCGAGCCAGTTCATTCGCTCATGTTGGACTTGGCCAAAGCCCAGCGTCAGCAAATTGAAGTGGCCGTGAGCCGCTTGGCCAAAGATGCCGATGCGCGATTTGCAGAATGGTTGTTGCGTCACGCTGAACCTGCCGATGCCCAGGGCAGCATGGCGGTCGTGCTGCGTGACCGTAAAAGATTGATCGCCGCGCAGTTGGGCATTGCCCCCGAAACCTTCTCGCGGGTCTTAAAGCACTTGCGGGATCGCAAGCTGATCAGTGGTGGTGGCCGGGTTTTGAATCTGTTGGACCCCACAGGATTGCAGTCATTGGCAGGTATTTAAGAGATTTCCTCTGGCCCAGGCGGGTGAGGGTCTTAAAGCTCGATAGAATTTGTCGAACTTTAAGATTTCCATGCATTCCCAAGAGCCTGCGCGTCTGTCACTGAATCAAATCACCAAGCGGTATCCTGGTGTGGTTGCCAATCGTTCGGTGTCCCTGACGGTTCGCCCTGGCGAAGCCCATGCCGTGCTGGGCGAGAATGGCGCAGGCAAATCCACCCTCATGAAAATCATCTATGGCGCTGTCAAGCCAGATGAGGGGGAGATTCATTACAACGGCCAAGCGGTCAACATTCGCAATCCTCAACAAGCCAGGGCGCTGGGCATCAGCATGGTGTTTCAACATTTCAGCTTGTTTGACACCCTGAGCGTGGCCGAAAACGTCTGGCTGGGATTGGACAAGTCTTTCAAGCTGGCCGAGGTCACAGCGCGGATTCAATCCAAAGCAGCTGAATATGGATTGGACATTGACCCTTCAAGGCCCGTGCACACCTTGAGCGTGGGCGAAATGCAGCGCGTTGAAATCATTCGGGCCTTGCTCACTGAACCCCAGTTGCTCATTTTGGATGAGCCCACCTCAGTGCTCACGCCTCAAGCGGTGGACAAATTGTTTGTGGTTTTGAAAAAGCTGGTCAGCCAAGGTTGCAGCCTGTTGTACATCAGCCATAAGCTGCACGAAATTCGCGAGCTGTGCACTGCGTGCACCGTGCTGCGCAGTGGTGAAGTCACCGGCGTGTGCGACCCCCGCGAAGAATCCAATGCCTCGCTCAGTCGGTTGATGATTGGCGCAGAGCCGCCAGCCTTGCTGTACCAAGACCGTACGCCTGGCCCTGTGTTATTTGAAACCCAAAATTTATCACTGCCCAAAGAAGATCAGTTTGGGGTTGATTTAGACAAAGTCAATCTGCAGGTTCGCGCGGGCGAAGTGGTTGGCATTGCGGGCGTGTCAGGCAACGGGCAACGCGAATTGTTGTTCACCTTGTCGGGCGAAGACACTCGCGCTGATGCGCAAGCCATTCATTTGTTGGGCCAAGCTGTGGGCAAATGGGGGCCTGCGGAAAGACGCGAGGCCGGACTGCATTTTGTGCCAGAAGAACGACTGGGCCGAGGTGCTGTGCCGTCCCTCAGCTTGGCGCACAACATGCTGCTCACCCGTTCAGAAGCCATGGGCTCTGGAGGTTGGATCCATACGAGCATGCTTCAACAGCAAGCCCAAAAAATCATCGACCGATTCAAGGTCAAGGCCAATGGCACGCAAGCCGCTGCGCAGTCTTTGTCGGGTGGCAATTTGCAGAAATTCATTGTGGGCCGAGAAATCGATGCCAACCCCAAAGTGCTCTTGGTCTCCCAACCCACATGGGGCGTTGACGTGGGTGCAGCGGCTCAAATACGAGGCGAACTCTTGGCATTGCGCGACAAGGGATGTGCTGTGTTGGTGGTCAGCGAAGAGTTGGACGAGTTGTTTGAAATTTGCGATCGCCTGTACGTCATGGCCAATGGCAAGCTGTCACCCTCCATTGATCGCAAGGCAGCCACTGTGGCCCAAATTGGTGAATGGATGAGTGGACTGTGGGGCGATCATGATCAAGCTTGAATTGCGGCCTCAGCCCTCTGACCTGTGGCGCTATGCATCGCCCTTGTTGGCGCTGTTGATCACGGTCTTTTTAGGCATTGGTTTGTTTGTGTTGCTGGGCAAAGATCCTGTGCGTGGTTTGCAGATGTTCTTTTGGGAACCTCTCAAGTCCGCCTATGCTTTGGGCGAACTGATGGTCAAAGCCACGCCTTTGCTGGTCATTGCTTTGGGCTTGGGTGTGGCCTACCGATCCAATGTCTGGAACATAGGCGCTGAAGGCCAATTTGTGTTGGGTGCTGTGGCGGCCAGTGGCGTCGCCTTGCTGGCCGACAAAGAGACGGGTCGCTGGATTGTCGTGGCAGTGGTTTTCGCAGGGGTACTGGGCGGCATGTTGTGGGCGGGCATCACGGCCTGGCTCAAAGACACATTCCACGCCAACGAAATTTTGGTCAGCCTGATGTTGGTTTATGTGGCCGACATGGTCTTGGGTTACCTGGTTTACGGCCCATGGAAAGACCCGGCGGGTTACAACTTCCCCCAAACCAAGACCTTTGAAGTGGTCACGCAAATTCCCCGCTTGATGTCGGGCTCTCGGGTCAGTGTGGGTCTCATCTTGGCGTTGTTGGGTGCCGCAGGCGTGTGGATTTTTTTGTTTAGAACGCGCGCAGGCTTTGCCCAGCAAGTGGGAGGCTTGGCCCCTGCAGCCGCAAGGTATGCCGGCTTTTCGTCTCGCAAAACCTTGTGGATGGCGCTCATGGTGTCGGGCGGTGCTGCAGGTTTGGCCGGTGCCCTCGAAGTGGCGGGTCCCTTGGGCCAGCTGACGCCCTATGTGCCTGCTGGCTATGGCTTTGCGGCCATCATCGTGGCCTATGTGGGGCGTTTGCACCCCGTGGGCATGGTGTTCTCTGCCGTACTCATGAGCATGTTCTACATTGGCGGCGAATTGGCGCAGTCGCGCATGGGTTTGCCCAAATCCATCACGGGGGTGTTTCAGGGTTTGTTGTTGTTCAGCTTGCTGGCCTGTGACACCTTGGTGTCCTACCGTTTGCGTTGGCGTGTACGAACTCAGAGCAGGAGAGTTTGATGGAATCGTATGCACTGCTGATCGCAGCCACCTTGAATGCCGGCACGGTCTTGGCCATCGCTGCCTTGGGCTTGCTCATCAATGAAAAAGCTGGCGTGGTCAACCTTGGGGCAGAAGGCCTGATGCTTTGTGCGGCCATTGCTGGTTTTGCCACAGTGGTTCACACCGGCAGCGATGTGCTCGGATTTTTGGCGGGCATGGGGGCGGGGGCTTTGTTGGCCGCCATTTTTGGCGCCTTGGTCATTTACCTCGGCACCAACCAATACGCCACAGGTTTGGCCTTGAGTTTGTTTGGTGTCGGTTTCTCAGCGTTTGTGGGCATTGGCTACGTCCAAGAAAAACTGCCACCCCGGCCAGCTTTTGAAATTCCTTTTTTGGCGGACATTCCTTGGGTGGGACCTGCCTTGTTCAAACAACACCCCTTGGTCTATGGCGTCGTGGCTTTTGTGATTGCCTTCATGTGGTTCTTGGACAAGACCCGCACCGGCTTGGTGCTGCGCTCGGTCGGTGAATCCCCCGAATCGGCGCATGCGCTGGGCTATTCGGTGCGCCGTATTCGCTGGCAAGCGGTGATTGCAGGCGGCGCTTTGTGTGGCTTGTCTGGCGCCTACATCTCTGTGGCCTACACGCCGCTGTGGGTGGAGGGCATGGTGGCTGGCAAGGGCTGGATTGCCTTGGCCCTGACCACCTTTGCAACATGGCGACCGGCGCGAATATTGCTTGGTGCATATTTGTTTGGTGGGGTCACCATGTTGCAGTTTCATTTGCAAGGTTTGGGGGTGCAAGTGCCCAGTCAATGGCTGTCTGCGCTGCCTTATTTGGCAACCATTGTGGTTTTGGCGTTGATCTCGCGAAATCCGGCCTGGATTCGGATCAACATGCCTGCATCACTGGGCAAACCCTTCCATCCCAGTTCATAATGTTTTTTTTCGTGCAACCCTGTTCATCCATAAAGGAAATTTCATGACAGTTCTGAACAAGCGATCGGTTCTCAAAATCGCCGCGATCTCCTTCGTTGCTGCAGCCGCCCTCGTGGCTTGCGGTAAAAAAGAGGAAGCCGCGCCTGCTGCTGCTGCCAAAGCTGAACCTCTGAAGGTGGCATTTGCCTATGTCGGCCCTGTGGGTGACGGTGGTTGGACATTTGCACACGACAACGCGCGCAAAGCCGTTGAAAAACAATTTGGCGACAAAATCGTCACCAGCTTTGTTGAAAAAGTGCCAGAAAGCGCTGACGCAGAGCGCGTTTTTCGTGACTTGGCCGGTCAAGGCAACAAGCTGATTTTTGGTACCACCTTCGGCTACATGGACCCCATGTTGAAAGTGGCGGCTGACAGCAAAGACATCAAATTTGAACATGCCACCGGTTACAAAACAGCCGACAACATGCGCACGTACGACAGCCGCACTTATGAAGGTGCTTACATGGCGGGCGTGATTGCGGGCAAGATGACCAAAACCAACACCTTGGGCGTTGTGGCCTCGATCCCAATTCCTGAAGTGATTCGCAACATCAACACGTTCACCTTGGGCGCACAGTCGGTCAACCCCAAAGTGAAAACCAAAGTGGTGTGGGTCAACGAATGGTTCAATCCACCGAAAGAAACAGAAGCTGCAACAGCTTTGATCAATGGCGGTGCTGACATTTTGATGCAAAACACTGACTCTCCTGCTGTGTTGCAAACCGCTGAAAAACTTGGCAAGCGCGCCTTCGGTTGGGACTCTGACATGACGGCTTACGGTCCTAAGGCTCACTTGGGCTCTGCTGTGATCAACTGGGCCCCTTACTACATCAAGGCCGTGGGTGAAGCCCTTGAAGGCAAATGGTCGACAGGTCAAAGCTGGTGGGGCGTGAAAGAAGGCGCCATCGACATGGTGTCTGTGGCTGCTGACGTGCCCGAAGATGCCAAGAAGAAACTCGACGAAGTCAAAGCCGGTTTGAAAGACGGCAGCTTCGTGATTTGGAAAGGCCCTATCGTGGGACAAGACGGCAAAGAAGTCTTGGCCAAAGATGCTGTGGCTGACGACAAATTCTTGGGCGGTATCAAGTTCTACGTCAAAGGCGTGGAAGGCAAAGTGCCCAACTGATCTTGTTCAGTCCAACTTGAAAGCCGCGCTTCGAAAGAAGCGCGGCTTTTTTCATGGGGGGATCTGGGAGGGCGCTGACAAAATACGCTTCTCGATGCACAAATTTTGTGTGCAATGAATTTGTAAACATCTCTTATTGGTGCGATTGCATGCAATCTGTGGTGATTGTTGAATGACCTGAATCAGGGTTTGGAATGATTGAGTGAATGCAATTCAGAAAAAATACAAGTAAAACAAAGAGATAAAAAAAACATTTCAAGAAAGCTCAAGTTGGCACGTTGCATGCAATTCGAAAGTTGTTCATCACTTTGGAGCATTCCATGCAATCTGTTCGCAAACAACTGCCACGTTGGCTCGTGGCGCTGCCATTGGCCATCCTGCTGCATTCGGGCGTGGGCGCCGAAACCGTCGCGCGTTACGGCATTTCGATGGCCGACATCCCATTGACCACGGGTCAGCCAGATCGTGGTGCAGGTGCCTATCAGTTCACGGGCCACACCATTTATGACCCTTTGGTCGCATGGGAGGCCAACATTGCCACGCGTCCCGGAAAATTGGTTCCAGGTTTGGCCAGCAGTTGGAAAGTTGACCCCAAAGACAATAAAAAATGGCTCTTCACTTTGCGAAAAGGTGTGAAGTTCCACGACGGCTCAGAACTCAAAGCAGACGCCATTGTTTGGAACCTCGACAAAGTGTTGGTCGACAAATCGCCGCAGTTTGATGCCAAACAAAGTGCGCAAGTGCGCCCTCGAATTCCTTCAATTGCTTCCTATCGTGTGGTCGATGAGTACACGGTTGAAATCACCACCAAAGACATTGATTCTTTGTTTCCTTATCAATTGCCTTGGTTCTTGATTTCAAGTCCCGCGCAATGGGAAAAAGTGGGTCGCGATTGGAATAAATTTGCAACGCAACCGTCTGGGACCGGTCCCTTTAAATTGGAGAAATTGGTGGCACGCGAACGTGCCGAGCTTGTCAAAAATGCAGGCTATTGGGACAAAACGCGTTTGGCCAAAACAGACAGGATTATTTTGTTGCCCATTCCCGATGCCATGACGCGCGCCAATGCGTTGCTCAATGGCCAAGTGGACATCATTGAAACGCCACCACCAGATGTCTTGCCCCAGCTCAAAAGCGCTGGTTTCAAGCTTGTTCAAAACGTCACGCCACACGTTTGGCCCTACCACTTTTCAACTTACCCTGGTTCGCCTTGGACCGACATTCGCGTTCGCAAGGCTGCCAACTTGGCCATTGACCGTGATGCCATTGTGAAGTTGCTCAATGGTTTGGCAAAGCCTGCCAAAGGTCAGCTGGATGCAACCAGCACCTGGTTTGGGAAGCCCTCCTTCGACATCAAATACGACTTGAAAGCAGCCAAGGCCCTCATGACCCAGGCGGGTTACAGCCCTGCCAAGCCCCTCAAAGCCAAAGTGATCATTGCCCAGGGTGGTTCTGGTCAGATGTTGTCTTTGCCCATGAATGAGTTCATTCAACAAAGCTTGGCAGAAATTGGCATCCAACTTGAGTTTGAAGTGGTTGAACTAGAGAACTTGTATTTGCACTGGCGCAGTGGTGCCAAGGCAGACATGAATGCAGGCAAGGGCATCACTGCCATCAACTTGGGTTATGTCACAGCTGATCCGTTTTATGCACTGACGCGTTTTGCGGACAGCCGTTACATTGCGCCCAATGGGGTGAACTGGGGCGGTTACAACAACCCCAAAGTGGATGGCGCCATTGACACCATTCGCAAGAACTTCGATACCAAAATCCAAGACAAACTCTTGAGTGAAATTCACCAGACCATGGTGGATGATGCGCTCATGTTGTGGGTTGTGCATGATTTGAATCCGCATGCAACCTCTCCCAAAGTGCTGGAATTTGTGCAAGCACAACACTGGTTCCAAGACATCACCACCATTCGCATGAAGTAAATGCTGATCTATATCCTCAAGCGTCTTTTGTACGCATTGCCCATCGCGCTCAGTGTCACCATCGTGTCTTTCATGTTGGTGTACTTGGCGCCGGGTGACCCCCTCAATGCCATTGCACCTGCGGATGCACCTGCGGATGTGATTGCGGCCCTCAAAAGTGCCTATGGCTTGGATCGACCTGTGCCTGTGCAATATGGCCTTTGGCTGTGGCGCGCACTGCAGGGTGACCTCGGCACCTCCATTGCATCTGGCCGTGCAGTGGTCACGGAAGTGTTCAGTGCCGTTGGCAACACCTTGCTGCTGGCGGGTATTGCATCGGGTCTGGGGGTCCTCGTCGGGTGCGTGTTGGGTGCGCTTGCGGGTTACAAACATGGCAGTGGGATTGACCGCACGGCCACCGCCTTGTCAGTCGTGGGGGTGAGTATTCCCCACTACTGGCTGGGTTTGGTGTTGACCATTATTTTCTCAACCTGGTTGGGCTGGTTTCCCGCCATGGGGGCGGGTCCTGGCGGCTCAGCCGATTGGTCATGGGACTGGGAACACATGCGCTACTTGGTTTTGCCGTCGATCACTTTGTCCGTCATTCCCATGGGCATCATCACTCGCACCGTTCGGGCTTTGGTGGCCGATATGTTGGAACAAGAATTTGTGGTGGCATTGCGCGCACGTGGTTTGAGTGGCATGGCCGTCTTTCGCCATGTGGCCAAAAATACAGCCCCCACCGTGTTGGCGGTTGCAGGCCTTCAAGTGGGGTACTTGATGGGCGGCTCCATATTGGTGGAAACCGTGTTTGCTTGGCCCGGTACGGGCTTTTTGTTGAACACCGCTATTTTTCAACGCGACATCCCTCTGCTTCAGGGCACCCTGTTGGTGTTGTGCATGTTCTTTGTGGTTTTGAACTTGCTGGTCGACATTGTGCAGCCCCTCATTGATCCGCGCATGGGTCGCAGCTGAGAATAAATGATGACTATTTCAATTTCGTCGCCGGTAGAGGCGCCGTCTGCACAGAGCAGAAGTTATTGGCACGTTGTGGCGCGCCAATTGCGACAAGAGCCTGTGGCCATGTTCAGTGCCGCCGTGTTGCTCCTGATTGTGATTGCTGCGGTGTTTGCGCCCTGGTTGGCACCCGCCGATCCGTTCAAAGCCAGCATGTTGAGGCGTCTGCTGCCCATTGGCAGTACCGGCTTTTGGTTAGGGACCGATGAGTTGGGTCGCGACATGATCACCCGCTTGATGTACGGCGCTCGCTTGTCCTTGCTGATGGGTGTGGTGCCTGTGTTTGCCGCATTCTTCATCGGTACCAGCATTGGCTTGTTTGCAGGTTATGTGGGGGGGCGCATCAACATGGTCATCATGCGGGTCCTCGACGTTTTTTATGCCTTTCCCAGCGTGTTATTGGCTGTCGCTATTTCTGGTGCACTTGGCCCCGGCATGAGCAACAGTTTGATTGCCCTGACCTTGGTGTTTGTGCCGCAAGTGGTGCGAGTGGCTGAAAGCGTGACCACGCAAGTGCGCAAGCTGGACTACATCGAGGCGGCTCGAATGAGTGGCGCCAGTTCCTTTTCCATCATTCGCGTGCATGTGCTGGGCAATGTGCTGGGACCCGTATTTGTCTATGCCACTGGCTTGCTCAGTGTCAGCATGATTTTGGCCTCGGGCTTGTCGTTTTTGGGTTTGGGTGTCAAGCCGCCGGAGCCTGAATGGGGCTTGATGCTCAACACCTTGCGCTCTGCCATTTACAGCAATCCATGGGTGGCTGCATTGCCTGGCGCACTTATTTTCATCACCTCCATCGCCTTTAACCTGCTGGCAGATGGCATTCGATCAGCCATGGACATACGCCGATGAAAACGCCTGTGACTCAGCCAATGACAGCGGCCATGACGCCCTCCTTTGATGTTCAAGACCGAGGTGGCCCCGCGCAACCTTTGTTGGTGGTGAACGATTTGAAAAAACATTTCCCTGTTCGCGGTGGCTTCTTTGATCCAGAGAAAAAATTTGTGCATGCTGTGGATGGCATCAGTTTTTCTGTGGCCAAAGGCAAAACCTTGGGCATTGTGGGCGAGTCAGGCTGCGGCAAGTCGACCACCGCCCGATTGATCGCGCGTTTGATGCCACCTGACAGCGGCAGCATGGTCTTTGATGGGGATGGCGTTGCAGAGTATGGCGGTATTGAACTCAAAGAATACCGGCGCAATTTGCAAATGGTTTTTCAAGACTCATTTGCATCGCTCAATCCAAGAATGACCATTGTGGAAACCATTGCCTACGGCCCGCAAGTGCATGGCATGGCCACAGACACGGCGCTTCAAGAAGCCCGTGATTTGTTGGCCAGGGTAGGATTGGCGCCCGATCAATTTGCCTCCAGATACCCCCATGAATTATCGGGTGGTCAGCGCCAGCGTGTGAACATTGCGAGGGCGTTGGCATTTCACCCCCGCATGGTGATCTTGGATGAAGCTGTGGCGGCCTTGGACAAGTCTGTTCAAGCGCAGGTTCTCAACCTGTTGCAAGAACTGAAGGCAGAACATCAGTTGACCTACATCTTTATCTCGCATGATTTGCATGTGGTGCATTACATCAGCGATGAGGTGATGGTGATGTATTTAGGCCAAGTGGTTGAACGTGGCCCTGTCGAGACCATTTATGGCAACGCGGCACATCCTTACACCCGCGCATTGTTGTCCGCAGTGCCCTCCATGAACCCCTTGCAGCGCACCCAAAAATCACCTTTGACGGGCGATCCGCCTAACCCCATCAACCCACCAAAGGGTTGCCGATTTAGAGATCGCTGTGAATTTGCACAAGCCGTGTGCGCAGACAGGTCGCCCGCATTGAATACAGTGAAAGGGCAACGAGAACACGTGGTCGCCTGCCATATGAATGATGCGCAGTTTGGCGATGTGGTTCAAGGAGCCAAAGCATGACAGCACCGTTCGTGAGCGTTCAGGATTTGACCGTCCAATTTACAGGTCAGCGCAAAGCCAGTGCTTTGAATCAAGTGAGCTTTGAGCTCGCCAAAGGTGAAGTCTTGGGCTTGCTGGGAGAGTCGGGCTCTGGCAAGAGTGTCACTTTGCGAACCCTGATGCGTTTACATCCAGAGCGCACGACCCAAATGGGCGGTGTCGCCCAGGTTGGGGGTCAAGATGTGTTGCAACTCAAAGGGCGCAAGCTCGATCAGTACCGTGGCGCCATGGCTTCCATGGTCTTTCAAGAGCCGGGACTTGCGTTTGATCCCGTGTACACCATTGGTCAACAAATGGTGGAGGCCATTCAAGCGCATGAAGGCGTTGACACCCAAACAGCGTTGCGCCGGTCTTTGCAAATGCTCGAGCGTGTGCAAATTCCACAAGCCAAAAGGCGCTTGGAGGCCTACCCGCATGAGCTGTCAGGCGGCATGCGGCAACGTGCCATGATTGCTTTGGCCTTGGTGTGCCGTCCTCAATTGCTGTTGGCAGACGAGCCCACAACCGCCTTGGATGCCACCGTTCAAATTCAAATTCTGTTGCTCCTGCGTGAGTTGCAAAAAGAAACCGGCATGTCGGTCATTTTTGTGACGCATGACATTGGGGCTGCCGTGGAAGTGGCAGACCGCATTGCGGTGATGTACGCCGGTCGCATTGTTGAAATGGGTGATGTGGCGCAGATTGTCGCCAAACCTCAGCATCCCTACACGCAAGGTTTATTGGCCTCGACGGTGAAGGCTGAGGACAAAGGAAAGCCCTTGATGGCCGTGCCTGGCTCGCCCCCCGATTTGGCCAATTTGCCCATGGGTTGCAGTTTTGCAGCACGCTGTTCACACGCGACGGTGACATGCCAAACGCAGGCCCCCCCCTGCGTGGTCAATGGTGCTTCAAGTTTGGCTTGCTGGCATCCAGTGTCTGGGTCTGAAGGTGTGAGATGAATCTCCAACTGGCTGTCACGTCGACACGCAGCCGAGGGGGCTTGGCTGAGGAAGTTTGCCGGAAAATTGCAGATGACATTGCCATGGGGATTTTTCTGCCCGGGCATCGTTTGGATGAAACTTTGTTGGCCAGTAAATTTCAAGTTTCCCGCACGCCAGTGAGGGAGGCTTTGAAGCAATTGGCCATCACAGGCTTGGTCGTGTATCGACCCAATCGGGGTTCGGTGGTGGCCGAAATCACACCCGAACAGTTGGACCAAATGTTTGAAGTGATCGGCGAGCTCGAGGCGACTTGTGCCAGACACGCAGCCATTCGCATGACAGAACACGAAAGGCAGCGATTGAGTCAATTGCATGCGCAAAGCCGAACGGCCATCCAAAATCAAGATGCGCAGGGCTATGACGCCATCAACCGTGACTTGCACACGGTCATCATTCATGGCTGCCATAACCCCGTGTTGATTGACATTGTGCTTGGGTTGCGACATAAAATTTCAAATTTCAGGCGCACTCAATTTCGCAACTTAGAACGCATGTCGGCCTCCTATGAAGAGCACGCTGTCATCGTGGAAGCTTTGATGGCGCGAGACGTTGTCACCTGTTACAGAGAAATGCGCGGTCATCTTTTGTCGGCACGCAGTGCCGCTGCCTTTGTGTCCCCATCTTGGAGTGCTTCATGAACCCAATGCTTGGCAAACGCGGCGCTGTTGTGGCGCCTCATTCACTGGCCTCTCAAGCTGGTTTGGATATTTTGCGGGAAGGCGGCAACGCCATTGAAGCCACCATTGCAGTGGCTGCGACGCTGGCGGTGGTGTACCCCCACATGACTGGCATTGGCGGAGATGGCTTTTGGTTGATGCACGCGCCAGGCCAGGCCTTGCAATCGATTGACGCGTGTGGCGCGGCAGGTGCTGGCGTGACGCGTGAGTTGTATGGCAACATGGCCAGCATTCCATGGCGCGGCCCCTTGGCGGCCAACACAGTGGCTGGCACCATTTCAGGCTGGGGCGCTGCCTTTGCCTACAGCCAAGCCCATTGGGGCGGCAAACTTCCTTTTGCCAGATTATTGGACAGTGCCATTGAATATGCCCGCAGCGGCTTTCCTGTGACGCACAGCCAGGAAGCCAATACGCGAAACAAATTGCCTGAGTTGCAAATGCAGCCGGGGTTTGCCAAAGCGTTTTTAAATGAGCAGGCACAAGTTCCGAAGTATGGCGACTGGCATTCATTTCCCAGCTTGGCCGCTACTTTGGCGCAACTGGCCAAAGCGGGGGCCGATGATTTTTATCGCGGTGAATTGGCGCAGCAAATCGCCAAAGATTTGTCTGCTGTCGGCAGCCCCATCACCTTGTCGGATTTGAATCATCATCAGGCTCAAATCAAGGCGCCATTGTCTTTGCGTTTGTCGGATGCCACTGTTTACAACATGGCCCCCCCGACACAAGGCTTGGCGTCTTTGCTCATCTTAGGTGTCTTCGATCGCATCCGCCAAAAGGGCTGGAATCCAGACAATTTGGAAGGCATTCACGCCTTGGTCGAAGCGACCAAACAAGCGTTCATGGTGCGGGATCGGTATGTGACCGATCCAGACGCCATGGGCAAAGACCCTCTTGAATTGTTGACACAAGAAGTGGTCGATCGATTGGCAAGCCATGTGCCCCTCGACAAAGCCAGCCCCTGGCCTGCGCCAAATTCTGACGGCGATACAACATGGATGGGCGTGGTGGACCAGCAGGGCAGGGCCGTCAGCATGATTCAAAGCATCTACTTTGAGTTTGGCAGTGGCGTGGTTCTACCAGAAAGTGGCTTTTGGTGGCAAAACCGCGGTTGTTCATTTGATTTGCAGCCAGGAAAACTGCGCAGCTTGGTGCCTGGCCGTAAACCTTTTCACACCTTGAATCCTGCCATGGCGCAGTTGGACGATGGCCGTTTGTTGGTCTACGGCACCATGGGCGGTGAAGGCCAACCGCAAACCCAAGCCGCCGTCTTTTCTCGATACGTCTGGGGTGGGCACAACGTGCGCTCTGCCGTGGCAGCGCCAAGGTGGCTGTTGGGACGAACTTGGGCTGAGCAAAGCACCAGCTTGAAACTCGAGTCGAGATTTTCTGCCGATATTGTGCAAGGCCTCAAAACCATGGGGCACCCTGTTGAAGTGGTGTCCGATTTTGACGAACGCATGGGTCATGCTGGTGCCCTGGTGCTTCACCCTGGCGGTTTGATTGAGGGCGGCGAAGATCCTCGAAGTGATGGATCGGTCGCCGCCTGGTGAGTGAAGATCTTTGGCATCAAAGATCTTCTGAGTTACTTTTTGGCCGCAGCGGCAAAGTCGCCCGCATAGACATTCAGAAACTTGGCTGGGTCCAATGTTTTGCGAATGACGGCATTCACTTCTTCCAAGGTGGTGGCCTCAATTTGCGCATCGACCTTCTCTACAAATGCCAGTGTGCGATTGGCGGCCGTTTGTGCCACATGGCCTGCAGCCAAGGCACGGTCTTGTGCGCGGCTGATCTTGCGTTCTTCTTGCCAGCCTTTCTTGGCGTCGGCCAATTCTTCTGCCGTGATGCCATCCTTCACAAAGCGCGCCAATTCTTCTTCTACGCCGGCTTTGAGTTTGGCCAGATTTTGGGGGGCATAAATGGCATAGAGAACCCACATGCCGGACGGCTCAAACGAGCTGGCGCTGAGCTGGCTGCCCGCGCCGTAGCTCAAGCCATCTTTTTGACGCAGACGGTCTAGCAGGCGTGATTTCACGCCGCCGCCCAGCACACGGTTGGCCAATTGCAAAGGCACAAATTCTGTTTGAGTGTCTTGCAAAGCCAATGGCAGGCCGCTTAAGAAAAATGCATTGGCTTTGTCAGGTGCTTCCAACTGAACGGCGCCTGGTTTGGCGAGCTTGGTTTCAGCCTTCAAGCGGGTATAGGGTTTTGTGCTTTTCCAATCACCAAAGAGTTGTGTCAATTGTGTTTGAACAGCGTTGCTGTCGAAGTCGCCAACCAACGCAAATTCACTGTGGTTCGCGCCGTAGTAAATGCTGTGGAATTGCTTTATTTGCTCCAGCTTGGCCGCTTTGATTGCCGCAATCGATTCGTCCAGGCTGCGTGCAGCGCGAATGTCGCCTTTCTTGTACACATCCAAAGCCAGTGACATGGCTTGTGAGCCCATCGCGTTGGGTTCGCTGCGCTGGCTCTCTAGGCTGGCAGTACTTTCCTGGACCAAGAGGTCAAACTCTTTGGCGGCCAATGTGGGCTTGCGCAAAATGTCTCGAATCAAGTTCAGCACATCGGGCAAATTCTTGCGCAGAGAGTCGAAGCGAACGGTCACGGTTTGACCGCCACCACTGACTTCTATCTGGGTTTTCAATTCATCCAATTTGGCTGAAATTTCAGAGCGTTGCAAATTGCCTGCTCCGCGCATCAACAAATTGGCAGTGAGGTTTGATGGGGTGGCTTGGTTGAACAAGGATGCTTCGTCGCCAAAGCGCAGGGTGAAGTAGCCGCTGACGGTTTCGCCGCGCGTTTTCTTCGGCGTGAAAATGAGTTTCATGCCATTGGCCAGAGTCAAACGCTGCGTGCGCTTTTCAATGTTGGCGGGGCTGATGTCAAATACTTCGCCTTCACTGGCCGCCGCTTTGCCTTTGTAGTTGGCCACCAGCTTGGCGACATCGACGGCTTCCGGTAATTTGCTGCGATCAGGGGTGGTGGTTGGGATAAATTGTCCCAAGGTGCGATTGCTTTCTTTGAAGTAGTTGGCAGCCACATTTTGCAGGTCGGCCACTGTGAGATTTTCAATGCGATCACGTTGCAAAAAGAACAAGCGCCAGTCGCCGTTGGCAATGGACTCGGACAGTTGAATGGCCAATTTTTGCGGGTCATTGATGGTCTTGTCGATGTCGCTTAACTGGCTGGCTTTGGCGCGTTTGAGTTCTTCCTCGGTCACAGGTTTCTTGGCAAGTCCTTCGATTTCTTGCAGCATCACCTTGCGAGCTTCAGCCAAGTTCTGGGTTTTGCTCAGCTCAGCCATGAAGACCACGTAGCCGCGCTCGGCTAAGTCAAAGTTCCATGGGCTGACATTGACCGCCAACTTTTTTTCAACCAAATTTTTGTGCAGTCGGCCGTTGGGTGTGCCCGCTAAAACTTCACTCAGTGCCGCCATGGCGGCCGAGTCAAGGTGGCTGCCAGCCGCCGTGTGATACAGAACCGCAGACAACTGAGTGTCGCCTGTGCGGCGCACCGTGACTTCACGCGTGCCATCTTGGGCCGGGTCTTGTGTGTAGGTGGGCGCGATGATGCGACTGGGTTTGGGCAGGGCGCCAAACACTTGCTGAATCAAAGCCAGCGTATTGCCCGCTTCAAATTTACCGGCGACCAACAAGACGGCATTGTCGGGTTGGTAGTACTTGCGATAAAAGTTTTGCAAGTTTTCGATCTTGACATTTTCAACGTCGGTGCGGGCGCCAATGGTGCTCTTGCCGTAGTTGTGCCAGTCAAAGGCCGCGGCGGCCATGCGCTGCCAAAGCGACATGTGGGGGTTGTTTTCGCCACTCTCCATTTCATTGCGCACCACTGAAAATTCAGTGTCCAAATCTTTGCGTGCAATGGTGCTGTTGACCATGCGATCGGCTTCCATTTCCAGCGCCCATTTCAGGTTCTCTGGATTGGCTGGAAAGGTTTCGAAATAATTGGTACGGTCGTAAAAAGTGGTGCCATTGAAGTTCATGCCGCGCTTGCCCAGCTCTTGCATGATGTTGCCGCGGGAGGGCGTACCTTTGAACACCATGTGCTCTAGCAGGTGGGCCATGCCCGTCTCGCCATAGTTTTCATGGCGACTGCCTACCAAGTACGTGATGTTGACGGTTGTGGTTGGCTTGGAGGCATCGGGTGCCAGCAAAACCCGAAGGCCATTGGGCAATCGAAATTCTGAAATGCCTTCTACGGTGCTGCTTGCTTGAAGTCCTGCCAAGCTGTTGATGCTTTGGGGCGCTGCGGTTTGTGCTTGCCCCCATGTGGGAAGGAGCAGCGCAGCGCAAATGATTGAAATTTGAAAATAGCGTGGTCGCATAAAACTTCTTTGAAGGGAAGAAAAGGAACTTTATACACCTGCTTTAGAATACCGTCCGAATGCCCGCGTACCGGAGGGTGTTTATTTTTTCAACCCGGTGCCATGTAGAGGACTACCATGTACAAAAACCTCGCAGCCGTGCTCGCGGCCGCTTGTTTATTCACGCCCTTTCATTTGCTTGCTGCTGATGCTGCACAGTCAAATCTTAAAACGCACAACCCAATAACGTCCAACCCAATAACGTCCAACCCATTCGCCACGGCCCCTGCCAAAGCTGCTTTTGTGTATGTGACGCCAGTCTTTGATGCGGGCTGGACGCATCAACACGATGAGGGTAGAAAGGCCGTCGAAAAAGCCTTGGGAAGCAGCGTCAAAACCACCGTGGTTGACAACGTGGCCGAGGGTGCCGACGCAGAGCGTGTGGTGCGCGATTTGGCGCAGCAAGGCCATGACATCATTTTCACGACCAGCTTTGGCTACATGGAGCCCACCCTCAAGGTGGCCAAAGAGTTTCCGAATGTGAAGTTTGAGTCCATCACGGGTTACAAGACCGATGTCAACGTGGCCGTGGCCAACGCCCGTTATTACGAGGGTCGTTTTTTGGCCGGTGTGGCGGCAGGTCGCATGACGCAAACCAATGTGGCAGGCTATGTGGCAGGCTTTCCCATTCCCGAGGTGCTTCAAGGCTTGAATGCGTTCACCTTGGGCATGCGCTCGGTCAATCCCAAAGCGCAAGTCAAAGTGGTTTGGCTCAATGCCTGGTTTGATCCAGCCAAGGAACGAGACGCAGCCATGACCTTGTTCAATCAGTCGGTGGATGTCATCACCTTTCACAGTGCGACCAATGCGGTCATGGTGGCCGCCCAAGAGCGCGGCAAGATGGCCATTGCGTATCACTCTGACATGCGCAAAGTGGCACCCGATGCACAGCTCTTGGCTGTGACCCACGAATGGGGCAGCTATTACACCCAGCGCGTGCAAGCCTTGCAAAAAGGGCAGTGGCGCGCTGGCACTGTGTGGGGCGGCCTCAAAGAGGGCATGGTCCGAGTCGGCAGTTTTGGCCCCAAGCTTTCACCCAAAGTGAAAGCCGAAATAATGCAATTGCAAAAGGACTTGGTGCTAGGCAGAAAGCAAGTCTTTGAAGGCCCCCTGTCAGACAATGAAGGCAAGGAAGTCGTGGCGGCAGGTCAAAAAATGAGCGACCCTCAAATTTTGAACATGAACTTCCTGGCGGCGGGTGTTATGGGCAAGATCAACCCCTGAAGCGGGCAGGCCTGGTGCTGTCAACAAAAGTGCAGGGAGAGGCTCAGGCTGAGCCAGCCTCCCTTTTGTGGCGGTCTCAGGTATCGAGCTGAATGTTGCGCGCTTTGGCCAGTTGCGACCAACGGGCCAAGTCGGCTTTCATGTAGGCCGCAAACTCCGCTGGTTTCATGGGCATCAACTCAACGGCTTCAGAGCTCAGTTTTTCTTTGAAGTCGGCTTGAGCCAACACATTCAGCAAGGCATCGTTGAGGGTTTTCACAATGGGCGCAGGCATGTTGGCTGGGCCGACAATGCCGTACCACTGCTGCGCATCAAAACCCTTCAGACCCGCTTCTTCCAAGGTGGGAATGTCTTTGACTTGGGGGTGACGTTTGGCACCCGTGACAGCGATGGCTCGAATACGCCCGCTGCGAATGTGCGGCAGGGCTGCAGCCAAGCCGGGGAACATCATTTGGGTTTGCCCACCAATCAAGTCGGTGATGGCCGGTGCAATGCCGCGGTAGGGGATGTGCACCATGAAGCTGTTGGTCTGTAATTTGAACAACTCTGCCGTCAAGTGCGTCAAGGAACCAGCGCCGGCAGAGCCGTAAGACAGCCGACCAGGATTTTGCTTCACGTACTCCAGAAACGCCTTGATGTTTTGCGGTGGCAAGCTGGTGTTGATGCACAGCACATTGGGCGTCGAGCCAATCATGCCGATGGGGGTGAAATCTTTCTCGGCGTCATAGGGTAATTTGCGCGTGGCTGGGGCTGTGCCGTGGGTGGCCACATACCCTTGCATGAGGGTGTAGCCGTCGGGGGCAGAACGTGCCGTATTTTGGGACGCAATCACGCCGCCGCCGCCGCCCACGTTATCGACCACCACCGGTTGACCCAATACTTTGGCCAAACGCTCGCAGACAGCGCGGCCCACCATGTCGGAGCCCCCACCTGCAGCGACGGGCACAATGAAGCGAATGGGCTTGTTGGGATAGGCAGTCTGAGCCAAACTCAGGCCAGGCAGGCCCAGTAAGGCAGGGGTGGCTTGGAGCAGGGTGCGTCTTTTCATGGGGTCTCTCTCAGAGGTCTTGTTCGGGGAAAGTTTAGCCCAGACCCTGGTCGTTGGTGGTCAAGGTCGGCACTTAAGCCTTGAATTCTTCTCACAATCCCCATGATTTGTCCCTTTCGAGGCAGAGCACTTTACAATGCCAAGCTGAATTCAAAGACTGTTGGAGAGACTGAGCGATGAGCATCAAAAGCGACAAATGGATCCGCCGCATGGCCCAAGATCACGGCATGATCGAGCCCTTTGAGCCCGGCCAGGTGCGCAAAAACGCCGCCGGTGAAAAAATTGTGAGCTACGGCACCAGCAGCTATGGCTACGACATTCGCTGCGCGCCCGAGTTCAAAGTGTTTACCAACATCTACAGCACGGTGGTCGACCCCAAGAATTTCGACGAAAAAAGCTTTGTCGACATCCAATCAGATGTTTGCGTGATCCCCCCCAACAGTTTTGCCTTGGCCCGTACGATGGAATACTTCCGTATTCCTCGCAATGTGCTCACCATCTGTTTGGGCAAAAGCACCTACGCCCGCTGCGGCATCATTGTCAACGTGACTCCCTTTGAGCCCGAATGGGAAGGCTATGTGACCCTGGAATTCAGCAACACCACCCCTTTGCCGGCCAAGATCTACGCAGGGGAGGGCTGTGCCCAAGTGTTGTTCTTTGAAAGCGACGAGGTGTGTGAGACCAGCTACAAAGATCGGGGTGGAAAATACCAGGGTCAAGTGGGTGTCACATTGCCCAAGACTTAAAGTGCGACAATAGCGGGTTAATGACCGCCTCTTTTTCAAATCTATCGCTGGCTGAACCGCTGGCACGTGCCGTAGCCGAAATGGGCTACGAATCCATGACCCCCATTCAAGCCCAGGCCATTCCTGTGGTCTTGACCGGGAAAGACGTGATGGGCGCTGCGCAAACAGGCACAGGTAAAACTGCTGCCTTTTCGCTGCCGCTGCTGCAACGTCTGCTCAAGCACGAAAATACATCCACCTCACCCGCGCGCCATCCTGTGCGGGCCTTGGTGCTCTTGCCCACGCGCGAATTGGCCGATCAGGTGGCGCAGCAAATCAAGCTGTACGCCAAGTACACCCAGATGCGCAGCGCTGTGGTGTTTGGTGGCATGGACATGAAGCCCCAAACCCTCGAGCTCAAACGAGGCGTCGAAATTCTGGTGGCCACACCGGGCCGTTTGCTCGATCACATCGAAGCCAAGAACGCAGTCTTGAACCAAGTTGAATATGTGGTGCTCGACGAAGCCGACCGAATGCTCGACATTGGCTTCCTGCCCGATTTGCAACGCATTTTGAGTTTCTTGCCCAAGCAGCGAACCACGCTCTTGTTCTCGGCCACCTTCTCGCCTGAAATCAAGCGCTTGGCGGGCAGTTATTTGCAAGACCCCATCACCATTGAAGTGGCCCGCCCCAACGAAACAGCCTCCACTGTGGAGCAACGTTTTTACGCGGCCCAAGACGACGACAAGCGCCGTGTGGTCAAGGCCGTGCTCAACCAACGCGGCATCAAGCAAGCCTTTATTTTTGTGAACAGCAAATTGGGTTGCGGCCGTTTGGCGCGATCGCTTGAGCGAGAAGGTTTGAAAACCGCTGCCTTGCATGGTGACAAATCCCAGGATGAGCGTTTGAAAGCGCTGGAGGCCTTCAAAAAAGGTGAAGTCGATTTGTTGGTCTGTACCGATGTAGCCGCTCGCGGACTGGACATCAAAGATGTGCCGGCTGTCTTCAACTTTGATGTGCCCTTCAATGCAGAAGACTATGTCCACCGCATTGGCCGTACGGGCCGTGCCGGTGCGTCGGGTTTGGCCGTGACCTTGGTGTCACCGTCCGACATGCGTTTGGTCGCCGACATTGAAAAACTCATCAAAACCAAGTTGGAAGTAGAAACTTACCCCTTGGAAGATGAGCGTTCACGCGGCCATTTCAGTGAAGGCCGACCTGATAGCCGGGGCGATGGCCGCGGCGAACGCCGCACTGACGAGCGCCGGCCAGAACGACGCCCCGAGCGTGGTTTTGAGCGTCGCCGCGATGAAGAAGATCCGCGCGATCGACGCAGCAGTTTCCGGCCTGCTCAGGTGTCTCGCGATCCCTTCTTTGAGAAGCCTTATGAAGCTCCCACGGCGGAGCAAGCCAGCGCCGCTTCTTGGGAAGCCAGTGCCAAAACGGTGGCATCTCGGCCAGGTCTTTCTGCCAACATCAAGCCCAAACGCAAAGTGGCTGCATTGTTCAAAGCAGACGAATCACTCAAGCCTTAACCCGACGCCTGGTCGGGTGAGGTGCTTTCCTACACAGAAGCTTGACATTCCCCTGTCAAAATAGGGGCATGAATTTCACTGCCCCCACCGTTCTGGCGCTTTCCGCCTTGTCCGCCACCTTGGCGTGGTCGCAAAACCTGCCTCCTGCCAATGCGCCCGTGCAAGACATGGGCCGTGTCGAGATCAAAAGCAACAGGGACAACGACAGCGAAGAGCGCCGCCAATCCACCGCGGCCAAAATTGTCATTGGCCGTGAAGAGCTAGACAGGCAGGGCGACAGCACTTTGGGTGAAGTGCTCAAACGATTGCCAGGTATCACCATTCAAGGTGCACCCGGCCGAGGTGGCCCCATTCGCATGCGTGGCTTGGGTTCGGGCTACACCCAAATTTTGTTGGACGGTCAAAGGGTGCCTCCGGGTTTTTCGATTGAATCGCTCACGCCAGAAATGGTTGAAAAAGTGGAGATCATGCGCGCCCCCACTGCAGAAACAGGTGCCCGTGCCATTGCAGGCACCATCAACATCGTGTTGCGTGAAGGACAAAGAACCAATCCAGACGATTTGAAGTTGGGCAACGCTTTTGAGCACGGCCATCGCTCCGATGCGCTCAATTGGGTGCATCACCTGAAGACCGAACCCTTGAACGGGACGTTCACGCTGTCTGCCATGAATTCTTGGCGGCCTGAAGACAATAGCACCCTCACTGATTCGGACGTGCAGGCCAACGGCGCGATGCCTGCTGGGTCCTCTCACCGAGCGCGCAACACCCTGAGCTTGGGGCACCGTGAAGGCATGAATGCCAATGCCCGTTTGATGTGGCGGGGCGAGGAGGGCAAGGCCTTGATTTTGATGCCCTTCGTGGTGTACTCAGAGTTCAGCAGTGCGGGGCACACAGACCTTTCAGAAAATAAATCGATCAATGGCATCTCGCAAGCGCTGGCCACCGACAGTTCTCACGCCGCCACCCTCAGTCGCTTTGTGATGACACGCCTCAACGGTCAGTGGAGCCAAAGGTTCTCCGCCGACACACGGTTTGAGTTCAAGTTTGGTTTGGGTGAATCACATTACAAATCGGTGTTTAACCAAACCGAGTTAGGCCAATCGGGACTGCTCAACACCTTGCAAGAATCGCAAGCTTTTAAAGACTTGTCGCAATCTTGGAATGGCAAGCTCACGCAGGTTTTGAAAAATGGCCACCAAATGGTCAGTGGCGTAGAGTTGGAAGGTGTGAGGCGAGCCGAAGAAGCCGTTGCCGAAGTGGCCGATGACGTCAGCAACATGCGCGCACGAACCCAGCGCTGGGCCCTCTATGCGCAAGACGAATGGGCCCTCAATCCCCAATGGAATGCGCACGCAGGGGTTCGGTACGAAAACATTTTGACAGAGGGCCATAACGAAGATGGCGCCAAGCGCAACCAAAGCGGCGTTTTCACACCTTTGTTGCATGCAGTTTGGAAACCCCTCCCAGACAGTCGCGATCAAATTCGGATGAGCCTGACCAAAAGCTACAAATCTCCCACGCTCATCAACTTGGTTGCCAAAACAGCCTTGTCACGTGAGACCAACAGCCCCACCCGTCCTGACCGGATCAGTAACCCGGGCTTGAAACCAGAACTGGCCACTGGCATTGACCTTGCCGTTGAGCGCTATTTGTCAGAGGGCGGCGTTCTCAGCGCCAATGTGTTCAGGCGCAACATCAGTGATTTGATTCGGTACGTGACCAGCGAACGCTACGACACCGTCTGGGCGCCAGGTCAAAGAAGGTTTGTCTCTAGCCCACAAAACGTGGGCAATGCCATCACGCAAGGACTGGAGTTGGAAGCCAAGTTTGCCTTGAGCAAAGCTTGGGCTGATGCACCGCCCGTGGACATCAGAAGCAATCTGAGTTTCTTTCATTCGAAAGTCTTGGATGTGATGGGGCCTGACAACCGCCTCGACCAGCAGCCCAACATGACGGCCAACATGGGTGCTGATTACCGAATTCGCAGCTTGCCTTTGACCCTGGGTGGCAACGTCAACATCAACCCCGACTACAGCACACGCCAAACCGAACAGCAATGGGTTTACCAGGGCTCAAAACGTGTGGTCGATGTGTATGGTTTATGGAAGTTCAATCCTTCAACAGCATTGCGAATGACGCTCAGTAACTTGGTGCCACGTGATTACTTGACGGGCACGACTTACATGGGCAGTGGTTTTGCTGAAACGGCCAGAACCAACACACGCAATTGGCAGACGGTGCAATTGCGATTGGAAATGAAAATTTAACCAAGGAAGTCAAATGGTCACTCAAAATTCTGCATGGCATGACAGCATGTACAACAACCGTGCGTTGGTTCCCAACTTCGCCACCCACTTCGAACATTGGCTAGACGGATCGAAATCTGCACGTGCAAATCTAAAGTGCACATTGGACATGGTGTATGGCGATGGGCCCCATGAAACCCTGGATATTTTTCCTGCCAAAAAATCGAATGCACCCGTTGTGGTTTTCATTCACGGCGGCTACTGGCGCAGTCTGGACAAATCAGACCATTCCTTTGTCGCGCCGGCATTGCATGACATGGGTGCTTGTGTGGTGGTGGTCAATTACGCGCTGTGTCCCGGCACACCTGACATGCCTGTCACCATTCCAGACATTGCGTATCAAATGACCAAGGCCTTGGCTTGGGTCTGGCGTCATATTGCGCAGCACGGTGGCAACCCAAAGGACGTGACCGTGGCAGGCCATTCAGCCGGTGGGCATTTGGCCGCCATGCTGTTGGCGTGTGATTGGAAGGCCGTTGACAAAAGCATGCCCACTCACTGGGTTCAAAAGGCCTTGTCGATTTCGGGCTTGTACGATCTCACGCCTTTGTGCAAAACCCCGTTCTTGCAAGACTCACTCAAGCTGACGGCTGCGCATGCGCGCATGGCGAGTCCTGCATTCTGGCCGCGGCCCACTCGGGGTATTTTGTACACCGTGGCCGGGGGCGATGAAAGCGCAGAGTTTTTAAGGCACAACCGTTTGATTCATCAAACTTGGGGCCCCCAAACCGTTCCGGTTTGTGAGGCTTTGCCAGGATTGAACCATTTCAGCATCGTGACCGATCTGACAAAAAAAGGCACTCGTTTGAATGCCTTGATGAAGCAGCTGATTCAAGCCTGATGCGCATGAGATGCGCCTAAGCCTGTGGATGCAGGCTTTATTCGGGTTCGATTTTGGCGTCTCGAACCACTTTGCCCCAGCGGGGTGATTCTGATTTGATCAGGGCTGCAAATTGCTCAGGTGTGCCGCCGCCCATTTCATTGCCCTGACTCAGAATCTTTTCTTTGACTTCAGGGTCTTGCAGTGCTTTGTTCAGGGCGGCATTGAGCAACTTGATCAAATCGGCAGACAGGCCTTTGGGCGCGACCAAGCCTTGCCAGTTTTGCACTTCCACGGCTGGAAAGCCTTGTTCTGCCATGGTGGGCAGATCGGGCAGCAGCGGTGAGCGAGTTTTGCTGGTGATGGCCAGTGCACGCAGGCGGCCCCCTTTGATGGACGGCATGGCGGCATACATTTGCTCAAACATCATCTGCACTTGGCCACCCATGAGGTCGGTGGCACCTGCGGCGCCGCTCTTGTAGGGTGCATGAATCAAATCTATGCCAGCAGCATTTTCGAGCAGCGCGCCGCTCAAATGGTGGGATCCACCAATACCGCCTGAGGCATAGCTGAGCTTGCCTGGCGCGGCTTTGGCCGCTGCCACAATGTCTTTGACAGACTTGTAGGGCGAGTCATTGCGGACCATCAAAATGAGGGGGCCTTTTTCAATCAAGCCAATGGGTACGAGGTCATTGAAGGGGTCGAAGTTCAATTTTTTGAACAAGGCGTGGTTGACCGCCAGCGGGGCAAAGTTGCCCATGCCAATGGTGTACCCATCAGGTTTGGCACGGGCAATGGCCTCGGTGCCAATGTTGCCCCCAGCACCGGCTTTGTTGTCAATGATGATGGGCTGACCCAAGATCGCGCCCATGGCCTTGGCCACTTGCCGTGAGCGAGAGTCGGCATTGCCGCCAGCCGCATAGGGGCAGATCCATGTGATGGGTTTGCTGGGGTATTTGTCTTGTGCCTGGGCCTGCGCTGGAATGAGGCTGGGCAAAAGGGCTGCACTGAAAGCAGACTGAATGAGTTCGCGGCGTTTCATGGGGGCTTCTCGGTAAACCTGGAAGCCCCCATTGTGCCAGCGCTCAGGGGCTTACATCAATAAGTGTTCGCCCGCGTTGTCACCACCCAAAATCACGTAGTTGACTTTGCGGATGTCCATGAGTTTGGTGCCGCCCGCATAGCTGATGGAGCTTTGGGTGTCCTGCTCCATCTCGATGAGGGTGTTGGCCAAGTTGCCTTTGATCGGCTCCAAAATGCGCTTACCTTCAACGTGCTTGTACTCGCCTTTGTTGAAGTCAGACGCAGAACCGTAATATTCTTTGTACAACTTGCCATCGACTTCGACGGTGGCCCCTGGCGACTCTTCGTGGCCGGCCAACATGGAGCCAATCATGATCATGGTGGCGCCAAAGCGAATGCTCTTGGCAATGTCGCCGTGCTCGCGAATGCCGCCGTCGGCAATGATGGGTTTGGTGGCCACACGGGCACACCATTTGAGCGCCGACAACTGCCAGCCGCCCGTGCCAAAACCCGTTTTGAGCTTGGTGATGCACACCTTGCCGGGACCAATGCCCACTTTGGTAGCGTCCGCGCCCCAGTTTTCCAAATCGATGATGGCTTCGGGGGTGCCCACGTTGCCAGCAATGATGAAAGACTTGGGCAGTTTTTCCTTCAGGGTCTGAATCATCTTTTGCACGCTGTCGGCATGGCCGTGTGCAATGTCGATGGTGATGTATTCAGGCGTCAACCCTTCGGTGACCAATTTGTTGACCGTCTCGTAGTCTGGGGCTTTCACGCCCAAAGAGATGGAGGCGTACAGACCCTTGGCGTGCATGTCGCGAACGAATTGAACATTGTCCAAGTCGAAGCGGTGCATGACATAAAAGTAACCGTTTTGCGCCATCCAGGTGCAAATCTGCTCATTCACCACCGTCTTCATGTTGGCCGGGACAACCGGCAGACGGAATTTGCGGCCGCCCAGTTCTACACCGGCGTCGCACTCAGAACGGCTTTCCACTCGGCATTTGCGGGGAAGCAGCAAGACATTGTCGTAATCAAAAATTTCCATTTAACCAAGCTCCAGAAGGATCGTTGACAGAACGAGTGAGCGCTTGGCTTGGCCGGTTTTGACTTGGCTAAAGTTCTGGATCAAGATTTAAACCAAGATCTGAAAAATTTAGGCAAAAAAAACCGGGCGCAAGAATCTTGGGCCCGGTGTCTGATTCTACTCGTTTTGTTTTGCATTTTCAAAACATCGCTTCAGGAGTTCCTACAATTGGGGGATGTATGACCAAACGCCCCTCTTGAACAACCTGAACCCTGAGCAGTTGCGGGCGGTGACGCTGCCTTCTGAGTCGGCCCTGATCCTGGCTGGCGCGGGTTCGGGCAAAACCCGCGTATTGACCACCCGAATTGCTTGGTTATTGCAAACCTCCCAAGTGGGCTCGGGGGGTATTTTGGCCGTCACCTTTACCAACAAGGCGGCCAAGGAGATGATGCTGAGGTTGCAGGCCATGTTGCCCGTCAACGTGCGCGGCATGTGGATTGGCACTTTTCATGGTTTGTGCAATCGGTTTTTGCGGGCTCATTACAAAATGGCCAACCTGCCGCAGACCTTTCAAATTCTGGACACCCAAGACCAACTGTCGGCCATCAAACGTCTGTGCAAGCAGCACAGCGTCGACGATGAGCGCTTTCCCCCCAAGCAACTTCAGTGGTTCATTGCCGGTTGCAAAGAAGATGGCTTGCGGCCCAAAGATGTCGATGTACGGGACGACGAAACACGCCGCAAAGTCGATATTTACCAGTTGTATGAAGACCAATGCCAACGCGAAGGTGTGGTGGACTTTGGTGAATTGATGCTGCGCTCATTTGAGCTGTTGAGGGACAACGAAGCCATTCGTTTGCATTACAGATCACGCTTCAAACATGTGCTGATCGACGAGTTTCAAGACACCAACAAACTGCAATATGCCTGGATCAAAATGATTGCCGGTTTGCCCGCTGAGCATGGCAGTGCTGTGTTGGCTGTGGGTGATGATGATCAAAGCATTTATGCTTTCCGTGGCGCGCGTGTGGGCAACATGGCCGACTTTGTGCGCGAGTTTGGCGTCCAACATCAAATCAAGTTGGAACAAAACTACCGCAGTTACAGCAACATTTTGGACTCTGCCAATGCCCTGATCGGCAACAACAAAAATCGCTTAGGCAAGAATCTGAGGACCGATCAAGGCGCAGGCGAACCTGTGCGTGTGTACGAGTCCACCAGCGATTTTGCCGAAGCGCAATGGTTGGTCGATGAGATTCGTCAGTTGGTCAAAGGCGATGGTTTCACGCGCAAAGAGGTGGCCGTCTTGTATCGCAGCAATGCACAAAGCCGGGTGATGGAAACGGCCTTGTTCAACGCCGGCGTACCCTACAAGGTGTATGGCGGTCTGCGCTTCTTTGAACGCGCCGAGATCAAGCACGCCTTGGCTTATTTGCGCATTTTGGAAAACCCCAACGACGACACCAGCTTCTTGCGGATCGTCAATTTTCCACCGCGCGGCATTGGTGCGCGCAGTGTGGAGCAATTGCAAGATGCAGCCAAAGGTTTGGGTTGCTCTTTGCACGATGCCGTCAGCACCACCGCGGGTAAAGCGGGTGCCAAGTTGGCAGGCTTTGTGGCCATGATCGATGTGATGCGCGAGCAAACGCCTGGCATGACCTTGCGCGAGATCATCGAATTGGTGCTGGACAAAACAGGTTTGATCGAGCACTACAAAACAGAAAAAGAAGGCGCTGATCGCGTCGAAAACTTGGAAGAATTGGTCAATGCTGCCGAAAGTTTTGTGACCCAAGAAGGCTTTGGCCGCGACGCCGAAGCCACCGCGCAAGAAATGGCCCCCATTGCCGAAGACGGCGAAGTGATGTCGCCCTTGGCGGCCTTCCTAACGCATGCAGCCCTTGAGGCCGGTGACAACCAAGCGCAAGCGGGCGAAGACGCGGTTCAACTCATGACCGTTCATGCCAGCAAAGGATTGGAGTTTGATGCGGTGTTCATCAGTGGCTTGGAAGAGGGCTTGTTCCCTCACGAAAATTCCATGAACGATTACGATGGCTTGGAAGAGGAACGCCGTTTGATGTACGTGGCCATTACGCGCGCGCGCAAGCGTTTGTACCTGAGCCATTCGCAAACGCGCATGTTGCATGGTCAAACGCGCTATAACCTTAAAAGCCGTTTCTTGGACGAACTGCCTGAGGAATGCTTGAAGTGGATTACGCCCAAAAATCCTGGCTTTGCCACAGGCTTGGGCGGCGGTTGGACATCGCCAGCACAGGCTTTTCAGGCCAAGCCGGCTTGGGGACACAGCAGTTTGGGTTCGGCGGAGACTTACAAGAGCCCGCCCGTGCCTGTGCAAAAATCGGAACCTTCGCATGGCATCAAGGCCAGCATGAAAGTGTTTCACACCAAGTTTGGTGAAGGCAAAGTTTTGGCTGTGGAAGGTGCTGGCGCTGATGCGCGGGCGCAAGTGAATTTTCCAAGGCACGGCGTGAAGTGGTTGGCCTTGTCGGTGGCCAAGTTGACCCCCGTGGAATGAATCGCTACATAGAGAGCCATCGTGTGCAAATTTTTTGAGAGAAAGTTTTAGGAAAAGAACTATGAAAATTGAAAAAGATACCGTCGTCACCTTGAAATACAAAGTGTCCGACGCACAAGGTAAATTGTTGGAAGCCGCTGAAGAGCCCATGGCCTATTTGCATGGCGGCTATGAAAACACATTGCCCAAAATAGAAGAGGCATTGGATGGCAAAGAAAAAGGCTATCAAACCACCTTGGTTTTATCCCCTGAAGATTCATTTGGCGAACGAGATGAAAGCCTCTTGCAAACTATGCCCAAAAAAGACTTTCCGCCTGGCGTGAAAGTGGGTGGCCAATTGCGCGGGCGCACGCCAGATGGGCGGGAAGCCATTTTCAATGTGGTCAAAATCAAGGGTGACACCGTGATGCTGGACGGTAACCACCCTTGGGCCGGTCAAACATTGCGCTTTCAATTGAATGTGACTGAGGTGCGTGCGGCCATTCAAGAAGAAATTGACCACCGTCATGTGCATGGCGCGCATGGACATCACCATTGAGCTTGAACCTTCAAAGAAAAAAGCCTGCTGATGCAGGCTTTTTTTAAGCTTGTGTTTCGCCGCCCGGTAAGGGCAAATCAAAGCAGTCTTTGACGCTGAAATAAACAGAGGTGAAAAACATGGCGCTCATTAAAAGTGCGCCAGGCATTAAAACAGCTGCCGTTAAATCGCTGCCACCGATGGCGCTGCTGATGGTCAAAATGATGGCAGCACCGGCCACAAAGACACCCGCCCATGCCAACAGGTACACCGCAAATGCGCCTAGGTTGCGCCAACAGGCCACTGCGCTGAAAAACATGCTTTTGACTGGCGGTATGCCGTGCCAATGAACCAAGGCCGGTGCGTGCCAAAACATCATGGACATGGGGATGTAGAGCACCGTACTTAGCCAAATGGCCATTTGAAAATCTGCGGCTTCAACCACTTCGGGGGTGATGGGGGCATTGGCCAAATAAACTTTGGCAAAGCTGCCGCCGTCCACCAAAGTGGTGAGCGCCATGACGGCCAAAAAACTGATGGCATACAAACCACCCAAAACCAGCATGGCTTTGAAACGCTGTTGGCCTGCCCGAAAGGCCACCATCAAAACCGTGGGCATTGGAAATTTGCCGCCTGCAGCTTGCTCAGTGGCCACCATGAGTCCGAGGGTCACAGCCGGCAAAATGAGCAGGGCAATGACAGAACCAATGACCGGGACCATGGACAAAACAGACACCCAGGCCATGAACAAGAAGAACAGGCCGGTAAAAGCCAAGGGTTGCCGCCAAAAAGTTCGAATGCCTTGTTTGACCCAAACCAGGCCTTGTTTAGCGGGAACAATGTTCAGTTTCATGCCCAAAGCTTAAGCTGGCAGGACTGGCGCATGCGCAATACCCGTTCGAAGTGAGTGGGATCGTGAGGCACCAACATGGCCGCGTCACGGGGTAAATAGAAATCCCAGAGTCTTGAGATCCAGAAACGTAAGGCGCCTGCGCGCAGCATGGCCGGTAACAGTTGCCGTTCGGCGCTTCGCAAAGGCCTAACGGACTGGTAGGCCTCAAGCAGTGCGTTGGCACGAGCAGAGGCATGTAAGCCCGTTGGCAGGTCGATGCACCAATCATTCAGGCAAACGGCCAAATCGAAAAGCCATGTATCGACGCCAGCAAAATAAAAATCAAAAAAACCGGTGAGGGCTTCACCTTCGAACATCACATTGTCTCGGAACAAGTCGGCATGCACCGGTCCTTTGGGGAGTCCTTGATAGGCCGCACTTTGAGCGATGTGATTTTGATAGGCCAGTTCTGTTTGCAACAGTGCAGATTGCGCTTCGTCTAAAAACGGCATCACAACAGGTGCCGTTTCGTTCCACCATGGCAGGCTGCGCAAGTTGGGTTGGCTGCGGTTGTAGTCTTCACCCGCCAAATGCATCCGGGCCAACATGACCCCCACTTGCGCGCAGTGAATCACCTCAGGGCTTAATTGGCTTTTGCCATTCAAGCGATTGACCACAGCCGCTGGTTTGCCAGCCACCGTGTGCAGGATGTTGCCGTCTGCGTTGGCTGCAGGGTTGGGAACCGGTATGCCTTTTTCTGCCAAATGTTTCATCAAAAACAGATAGAAGGGCAGTTGTTCGTGGGTCAGCCGCTCAAACAAGGTTAAGACGTAGGCGCCTTGATCGGTTGTGGCGAAATAATTGGTGTTTTCAATGCCGCCCTCAATGCCTTTCAGTTCGGTCAGTTGTCCCAAATTGAGTTCTGTTAGGAGGGAGGCTGCAAGCTCCTCGGAAACGGGCGTAAAAACAGCCATGGCTTAGAGGGTGCTTTGAGGGGTGAAATAGATGCGATGAGGCATGGCGGAATTCATCTGCTGATTGTAGTGGGTGTTGTTGACACTTTTGCAAGGGCGGACATGCGCAAAACGCCGTTTGGACAGGCACAATTGGGGCATGAGCGACAAGAAAACCCTGCTGTTGGTGGATGGCTCCAGCTATCTGTACCGTGCCTTCCATGCCATGCCCGATTTGCGTGCAGTTCCGGGCGACCCTGCCAGTCCTGCCACCGGCGCCATTCGCGGCATGATCAACATGATGGAGCGTTTGCGCAAAGACATTCCTGCCGAGTATGCGGTGTGTGTGTTTGACGCCAAAGGCCCCACCTTCCGGGACGAAATTTATCCAGAGTACAAACAAAATCGCAGCCCCATGCCCGACGATTTGCGCTCGCAAATTGAACCCATCCATGAGTTGGTGCGTTTGATGGGTTGGAAAGTGTTGGATGTGCCTGGCGTAGAGGCTGACGACGTGATTGGCACATTGGCCGCTGTGGGTTCTTCTCACGGCATCGAAGTGATTGTGTCTAGCGGCGACAAAGACTTGGCCCAGTTGGTCAACGAACACATCACCATCATCGACACCATGAACGGCAAGCGACGAGACTTGGCTGGGGTGCAAGAAGAGTTTGGTGTGCCTGCCAGCCTGATGCTGGACTACCAAATTTTGGTAGGCGACACCGTGGACAACGTGCCGGGTGTGCAAAAGGTGGGTCCTAAAACCGCCGCCAAATTGTTGCTGGAATACGGTTCGCTCGACAACTTGATGGCGCATGCTAATGAAGTGAAGGGTGTGGTGGGTGAGAACTTGCGCAAGGCCGTCGATTGGTTGCCCACCGGACGTCAGCTTTTGAAAATTCGAACCGATTGCGATTTAAACGGCTATGTGCCCGAGTTGCCATCGCTGGAAACCATTCGCTTGGGTCAGCCCAACGAGGCCGACTTGTTGGCCTTCTACGAAAAGTATGGTTTCAAAGGCTTGGTCCGAAGCCGGGGTGCTGGTGCATCTGAATCCTCCGGTGAAAGCAAGCCAAGCAAGGCTGCATTTGTGCCGCAGGATGATTTGTTCGCAGAACCCGAGCCTGTTTTGACAGTGACGGGTGACAAGCAATACGAAACCATTTTGACGTGGGACCAATTCAATGCATGGCTGCCCAAGTTGGAAGCGGCTGAATGCGTGGCCATTGACACTGAAACCACCTCTCTAGACGCCATGCGCGCCGACTTGGTGGGCATCAGCTGGAGCGTGAAGCCTGGCGAAGCAGCCTACTTGCCCCTGCGCCATGATGGCCCCGATGCACCCGCGCAATTGCCAATGAATGAGGTACTTGCCAAACTCAAAGCTTGGCTCGAAAACCCACTCAAACTCAAAGTAGGTCAGCACATTAAATATGACCGCCATGTGTTTGCCAATGTGGGCATTGAAGTGCGCGGCTATGCGCACGACACCATGCTGCAGAGTTATGTGCTGGAAGTTCACAAGCCGCACAGCTTGGCCAGTTTGGCTTTGCGACACGTGGGTCGCACGGGCATCACCTACGAAGATTTGTGTGGCAAGGGTGCGCATCAAATTTCGTTTGCACAAGTCGATGTAGAAAAAGCCTCCGAGTATTCTTGTGAAGACTCCGATCAATGCTTAGATGTGCACAGTGTGCTGTGGCCACGCATTCAAGCCGATGCCAAATTACGCGCCATCTACGACATTGAAATTGCCACCAGCGAAGCCTTGTTTCGCATTGAGCGCAATGGCGTGTTGATTGATGGCCCCACGCTGGCTGCGCAAAGCCAAGCTTTGGGTCAGCGCATCTTGCAACTCGAAACCGAAGCTTACGAAATTGCAGGTCAGCCTTTCAACTTGAGCAGTCCAAAGCAGTTAGGCGAAATCTTTTTTGACAAACTGGGTTTGCCAGTCATTAAAAAAACCGCCACAGGTGCACGCAGTACCGATGAAGAAGTGCTGGAGAAGTTGGCCGAGGACTATCCTTTGCCCGCGCGCATTTTGGAGCACCGCAGCCTGTCCAAACTCAAAGGCACTTACACCGACAAGCTGGCGCAGATGGCCTTACCTAGAACGGGCAGGGTCCACACGCACTATGCGCAAGCCGTTGCGGTCACAGGACGTTTGTCTAGCAACGATCCCAACTTGCAAAACATTCCCATTCGTACTGCAGAGGGTCGCAAAGTGCGCGAAGCTTTTGTGGCACCCGCCGGCAGCTTGATTGCCAGCGCCGACTATTCTCAAATTGAATTGCGCATCATGGCGCACCTCAGTGGCGATGAAGCATTGCTCAGAGCATTTCATCAAGGTTTGGATGTGCACAAAGCCACAGCGGCTGAAGTGTTTGGTTTAACGTCAGACCAAGTGTCAAGTGAACAGCGCCGTTATGCGAAGACCATTAACTTCGGTTTGATTTACGGCATGAGCGCATTTGGTTTGGCCAAAGCCTTGAGCATCGACAACGGGGCTGCCAAAAATTACATTGAACGTTACTTCCAGCGCTTCGCTGGTGTAAAGCGTTATATGGACGAAACGCGCGAGCAAGCCAAGTCACAAGGCTATGTCGAGACTGTGTTTGGCCGTCGTTTGTATTTGCCAGAAATTAATTCACCCAATGGCCCAAGACGCGCTGGCGCTGAACGTGCGGCCATCAATGCGCCCATGCAAGGCACAGCGGCCGATTTGATCAAGCTGTCCATGATTGCCGTCCAAGAAGGCATAGACCGTGAGCAGCGCAAAACCAAAGTGATCATGCAAGTGCACGATGAATTGGTGTTTGAAGTGCCAGAGGACGAGGTGGAATGGCTCAAAGTGGCCGTGCCGAAATGGATGGCAGATGTAGCCGTTCTCAAGGTGCCTTTGCTGGCAGAAGTGGGTGTCGGTGTGAATTGGGATCAGGCGCATTGATTCTGCAGTCAACTGGATCCAAGCAAACATTGAGTTTGAATCGATGAAGAACAGCATTCAAAAATTTCAAAATGCCTTAGGTGAAGCCGATAGGCAAGTGTTGCAGTCATGCTTGAAACAAGCCATGCAGCCGCTGCCCGAAGAAGCCATGCCTTGGTATTTGGGAGAAGCTCATTCTCCAACCGGCTACCTCACGCCAGAGCATGCCAAGGTGCTTTTGAGTTTGCGACAAGACTGGCACACAGTGCCGCATGGCCTACGCTGGGACACCCCTGAAAAAACACACGACTCTAGAAGTTTGGCGCTTGCAAATTTGGCCGCTGAGTTGCGTGACCTTGGCCATGTGACAGGCTGGCGCAATGAAAAGTTCAGCTGTTGGCCCGATGCCGTCATTTTGGACAATGGCCATCCCATAGAGCCTACAGCCACGCTGGCCGCCGCATTTGAAATGGAACGCGCGGCGTATCGGTTCTTTGGGTTGCGTGCACATGCTGTGCATGTCAACGGATTTACCGAGGATGGTTTTTTGTGGTGTGGACGCCGCGCATTGACCAAGGCCACCGACCCCGGCATGTTGGACAACGTTGCTGCGGGAGGCTTGCCGGCGGGCGAGTCTTTGCAAACCTGTGGCGTGCGCGAAATGGCAGAAGAAGCAGGCTTATCTGAGGCGCTAGCGTTAACAGCTGTAGCCCAAGGCCAAGTGACCACTTGCCGATCAGTTCCAAGAGGATGGCACCACGAAACCCTGTGGGTTTACAACTTGTTGATGCCAGCCGATGTGCAACCGGTGAACCAAGACGGTGAGGTGGCTGAGTTCAGTTTGCTATCACCTGCGCAAGTGGTGCAGGCCATTGCATCAAAGCGCATGACGGTGGACGCTGCTTGCGTGCTGGCCCATGCGGTTTTACATGCCGATTGACTTTGATTTTTTTGCCATGGCCGTGGTGCTATTAGGCTACTTTGTTTTAGGCATTGCAGGATTTGGTTCAGCCCTGATCATCGTGCCATTGTTGGCCTGGAATTGGCCACTGGCATTTGTCGTGCCCTTGGTGTTGTTGATCGATGTGCCCGCCGCTGTTCTACACACGGGCTTGAATTTTCGTCAGGTGATTTGGCGCGAATTGCCATCACTCCTGCCTTCCGTTGTTCTTGGCGCTTTGGTGGGCATTGGCTTGATTCAATGGACCGATGGCGACGGTTTGCTTTTGGTCTTGGGCTTCTATGTTATTTACATCGGATGGCAAGGGTTAAAGGGCGCGGTAACTGCCATTCGATTCAAGGTCACGTCTTCTCACCCCTATGGTTTTGCAATGGGCTTGGTCGAGACGATGTTTGGCACGGCCGGGCCATTGGTCATGTCGTGGCTGTCTAAGCGAGTTTCAGATCCATTTGTGATCAGGGCAACCATGCCGATGACCATCATTGGCTTGTCGTCCATTGCTCTTGGCACGGTAGGTGTGTCAGGGGGCTTAAACGATTTGTCGCTTTGGCAAAATTTTGCATTTTTGCTACCATTTGCGCTAGCAGGTGTTTGGCTTGGTCACCAATTCTCCAAAAGAATTTCTGCAGCGGTACTCAGGCCTTTTATTTATGGGTTTTTGTGTCTAAGTGGTTGTGTCTTGTGCGCAAGGGCGTTTCGCGGTTTATTTTCATTCATTATCAATTAAGTGAGTCAGATGATTCCTATTCATGTCGAATCCGCTTGGAAAGGCACTTCCGATTGCCGCTCGTGTGGCATTCGAGATTTAGTTTTGTTCGCCGATCTGAATGAAGACGATTTTGGTCTGATTCACGCACCCATCGACGACATGGCCTACCCGGTGGGTGGTTTGCTTTACTCAGAAGGTGACAAAGCCCTGGGGGTGTTCACGCTGCGTCAAGGCATGGTCAAGTTGATTCGATCTACAGCAGACGGTCGTGAACGCATTATTCGTGTCTTGCGCGCCGGCGATGTGGTGGGTATTGAAGCATTGGCCACAGGGCATTTCGATTCAGAAGCAGTGGCTCTCAATGATGTGAAGGTATGCCGCATACCCTTAGGTGTGATGCACAACCTTAGTACACAATCCCCCAGACTTCACAACCGCTTGATGCAGAAGTGGCAGCAGGCTTTAAAAGGCGCAGATGATTGGCTGGCCGATTTAAATTTTGGAACCGCTCGCCAACGGGTTTCTAAATTTATTCTGAAAATGCGCCATGACAATTTGCCAGATCAAAGCAGCATGTTTTCACGTGAAGACATGGGCGCCATGATGGACCTCAAACTGGAGACTGTCAGCCGCGAAGTCAGTGGCTTGGTGCGCGAACAAGTCATAGTGCCCCTTGATAAAGCTGGGCGGCTATATCGAATTCAAAACGCGAAAGCTTTGAATTCCGCCTGAATGCATCAGCGTGCAGTAAGTGGATGCACTTCTGTTTAGGGTTTGGGTGCACTACCCGATAAAAATAAACGCAGAAAAAAAACGCCCATGCCGAGCATGAACATGATGCCGATAAAACTCATGAGACCATAGTCTGTGAAAAACAAGTCGTGGAACAGTTTCATGATTTTCTCCTTCAGTGTGTTGATGAATTAGCAAACTCAACGATTGCATCTTGACAGCGAAACAACAAGTTCAGTTTGATCTGCATTAAGTTTTGTGGAGATTTGATCCACAAAAAGTGCTGAACATACGTATACTTTGGAGGGGTATATTTAGAAGTACTTGAATTGATAGAAATGGTTCGCACAATGAAAACACCACACGACTTGGTAGCAGCCGCCAAACAAACAGTCCTTGAAGTCCCAATCGACAAAGCGCCTGCTGTGATTGCTCAAAATGACGTGTTGATCGACGTTCGTGAGGCTGAGGAGTTTCAGTCTGGCCATCTACCTGGTGCTATTCACATGTCACGCGGCATGTTGGAGTTCAAGCTTGCAGCCAATCCGCAATATCAATCGCGCGATCTCAAAATCACCCTGTATTGCAAAACCAGTGGCAGGGCTGCACTGTGTGCTCAGTCATTGAAAGAAATGGGCTATTCAAATGTAAGTTCAATCGCGGGCGGCTTTGATGCATGGCAAGCTGCAGGCTTTCATGTTGAAAAACCAGTTGCCCCATCCTTTGACTAAGACTTGCTAGAAAGACTGATCTCATGAGTACCTTTGAGCACGCTGAGCTGATTCAAAACATCAATGAAAGCCTCACACCTTTTCGTAAATCTCAGCCCGATGCCATGCAAGGCTTTGGGCAATTGGCACGCAGTGCCATGGCTGAAGGTGAAGTCAGTACCAAGCACAAAGAATTGATTGCTTTGGCGATTGGTATCACGCAGCATTGCTCTGGCTGCATCGGCTTTCATGTGAAAGCACTTTTGAAGTTGAGTTGTACACGCCAGGAGCTTGAAGAGATGTTGGCCGTTTGCGTCTACATGGGCGGTGGCCCTGCATTGATGTACGCTGCAGAAGCGCTCAAAGCTTGGGATTCTTTGGCCAGTTAAGTAACTCTATTGAGTGCAATGCATCACTAAGATGAGTTGCAACTGTTGGTTTGATATTTTTTTTGATAGCCATTCAAAATTTTTTTGATGGCTTTGAGTGGCAAATTCCGGATCCACATAGGTAAAAAGCCCTGAGTCTTAAATGCAAAAAGGGCAGACCATTTGGTCAGGGGGCGAATCCAGGCAGTCTCTTGAAGAAACTCTTTTTGCTGCTCACTGTTCATGGCTTTTGCCCAATATAACCCACCAGTGCCGACATGCCACTGTGCCCTGGACCTTCGTCGACCACTACAGTGTAGGTCTGAAGATCGATGATTTTGTAGCCTTTGAATGCGCTCAGCAGCAGTTCTTCGTCGTACAGGTTTTCGAGAATGCCAGGCCCACCTGTTTTGTATTGCATCTGGTCTTTGCCATAACCTTGAATGATCAAAGTGCCACCGGGTTTAAGTGCAAAGTTCAATTTTTCAAATATTTTTGTGCGAGCTTCTGGATCGGCAAATTGAAAAAAGATGCCTGCAATGGTGTCGTATTGGTTGGCTGGCCAATCAAAACTTTGCCAGTCGCTGCAATGAAAGTGGACCGCTACCTGATGTTTTGCTGCCAATTGCTTAGCTTTTGCAATGGCAATGGGTGAGAAGTCGAATGCGTCAACCTCAAAACCTTGCGAGGCAAGCCAAACGCTGTTACGGCCTTCACCATCGGCAATGCACAAGGCCTTGCCTCTTTGAAGCAAGGGTGTTTTGTCAGCCAAGTACTGATTGGGTTTTTCACCAAAAAGGTAATCGTCCGAGGAGAAGCGTTCATTCCAACGTGCTAATGGGTTAGAAAATTGAGTCATGCCAGGTTGCTCCAATTGCCTATGTTATGAACTTGGCGGTATCCGTTTTTGAGCAGCAGAAGTTTAGCCATGCCGCTCCGGGTGCCGCTGGCACAGCACACCACCACTGGCTTGTCTTTGGGTATTTCATTCAATCGGCTGCTTAATTCAGACAGAGGGATGTTGACAGTGCCCGCTGCATTGGCATTGGCAAACTCGCCTACGGAGCGAACATCGACAAGTGTGGCGCCTGCACTCTTCAGAACTGGAAGCTCTGACTTCACTTGTTTGGCGCGCCACCATTTGTAAGTCCACCACAGAATTAAGAGTACAAACGGCCAATACTCTTTGATCAATTGTTGCATCAATTACTTTCTAACTTATACGCAATTCGTTGTGACTCATTCAATCTGTCAGCAGCCGATATGTGACCATTCTGTTTAGAAAGCTTCTTTTTCAGCTTCTAAATAAGCAAGGCTGGTGTATTTGCCAATGTTGTTCTCAAAGCCCTGCATGTCGGCGGCACGTTTTTTCACGCGGGGGTCATTGAGAACCATCTGTTTGGCTTCAGCATCTGACTTGCCATCTTTGACAGCCTGCAAGCAGGGCTCCCAAATGCCCGCCAAAAACTGACCATAGGTCTCGAGTAAATTTTTGGCTGGTTGGCCATGACCCGGCAGCCACAATTGCTGGCCTGCGTTGTCGTTGAGCGCTTTGAAATACTTGAAGGTGCCAGGGTAGGAGCCGTCGTCGATGTTGGCAATGCGGTTTGCCATGGCAATGTCGCCCACGCTGGTCACTTTGTCTTGAACCACTTCAACACATAAGTCGGCATCGGTGTGGGCGCGTCCATAGTGATGCATGACCAAATCGACGTCGCCAAATTTGAACTTTTGGCCGTGTGTGACCACCTTGTTGGGCGGAACAGCCTTGGTGCCCGCCGAAGATTGATTGGTCCAACGCTCCATCAAAATACGCCAAGTATTGCCTTCGATGCCCTTGATGGTTTCTTGTGTTTTGGCCAGTGCGTAAATGGGCAATTGTGCGCCGTACTCTTCGGCAAACGCGTGGTTGCCAAGCCAATGATCGCCATGGAAATGGCTGTTGAACACGGCAACCACTGGCAAAGGCGTGACTTTTTTGATCATGCGAATGGCCATCTGGCCAATTTGCAAAGAGCTGCCGGAATCCAAAATGATGACGCCCGCTGTGGTGACCACAAAGGTGACGTTGGACATCATGCCGCGATTCTCGGGCGTGGGAAACCCATCGGGTGCAAAGATCATCCACACATGCTTTGACAGTTGGATGGGCGGAATGTCTTTAACAGGTGGTCCCACCAAAAAGTCTTGCACATCGGCCGCAAAAGTTTGCAGCTCTGGCCACATGCCCACCAGCGCCGCGCCGATGGCGGATGCCCCCAAAAAAGTGCGACGCGGTAAGACCGGCGTTGCGTGCTGTTTCGTTTTGAAGTGGGTCATGCGAAGACTCCTGTTAGGCCACGTAGCCTGGGTTGGGCAAGCCGCCCGTGATCTTGGGTGCATTCAGTTGACGGGGCTTGATGCGGCCATTGGGTTGGGTTTTGAGCCACTGTTCAACCACTTCCCACACTTGCTTGTTTCCTTGCGTGCGGGCTTCTTCGGCAACGGGTGCCCAACCCGCCACTTTGTATTTTTTACCAGACTCAATGAGCTTACCGTTCAGGCGCATCTCTTCAATTCGCTTGCCCATGCCTGCTGTTGGATTGCATTGGTATTGCAAGCCGCCCACACGCACCATGTCACCACCTTGTTGGTAGTAGGGGTCTGGGTTGAATAGGTTGTCGCAAACGTCTTCTAGAACCGTTTTGATGGTCTCGCCGGTCATTTCTGTGACGGTGGCGAATGAGTAAGTGGTGGCGGTCATGTCCAGTAGCCATTCGCGCGTAATGGCTTGACCTGGCAAAAGAGTTGTGCCCCAGCGGAAGCCAGGTGAGAAAGCAATCTCCGCACCTTGAACATCCATCAAAGCATCGACCAACAATTGGTCGCCTGTGCCGTTGAAGTTGCCACGGCGATACAAGAGACCTTCAGAGATGCCCAACTTTTCGTTTAACTTGCTCTCATAGGGGGCGCGAATTTTGGTGATGAGCGCATCCATCTCTTTGTCGGCTGGCAACATGTTGGAGAACACGGGGAGCAACTTGTAACGGAAATCGGTGACGCGTTTTTCTTTGACTTCAAAGTCGAGCACACCCAAGAACTTGCCATTCGAGCCCGCGTTGGTCACGATGGTTTTGCCGCCTTTGTTGCTGACCAACGTAGCGACAGGCATACCGTCGTGGGTGTGGCCGCCCATGATGGCGTCGATGCCAGAAACTCTGCTGGCCATTTTTAAATCGACGTCCATGCCGTTGTGGCTCAAAACCACCACCACCTGCGCACCTTTGCCACGGGCTTCGTTGACCATGGCTTGCATGTTTTCGTCTTGAATGCCAAAAGCCCAGTCGGCCACCATGTAACGTGGGTTGGCGATGGGGGTGTAGGGGAAAGCTTGCCCAATGATGGCGCATGGCACGCCATTCATTTCTTTGATGACGTAGGGCTTGAAGACGGGATCGCCAAAGTCTTGTGTTTTGATGTTTTGCGCCACAAAGTCAACTTTGCCAGCAAAGTCTTTCTCGACAATTTCTTTCACGCGGTCCATGCCCAGTGTGAACTCCCAGTGGCCCGTCATCACATCCACGCCCAGCAATTTACAGGCGTCCACCATGTCTTGGCCGTTTGTCCAAAGGCATGTGCCTGAACCTTGCCATGTGTCACCGCCATCGAGCAATAAGGCACCCGGGCGGCTGGCTTTCATGCGCTTGACCAAGGTGGCCAAGTGCGCAAAGCCCCCGACCTTGCCATAGCGTGCTGCCGCTTTTTCGTAGTTCAGATAGGTGAGGGCGTGGGCTTCGGAAGTGCCAGGCCGGATGTTGGCAAACTTAAGCAAATGCTCACCGACCAAATGGGGCAGGTTGCCCTTCATGCTGCCCAAACCCAGATTGATGCTGGGTTCGCGGAAATAAATGGGCTTGAGCTGTGCGTGGCAGTCGGTCATGTGCAAGAAGGACACATTGCCAAACTTTGGAATGTCGTACAAACCATTTGCCGCCGTTGCGGCATCGGCATCGGCATAGATGCCCATGCCCAAACCGGCCATGGTGCCTGCGCCCATGACCTGCATAAATTCACGTTTAGAGAGGTTCATACTTTTGTCTTCGCTAATATATATGGACATTTAAAACCCGGATCGACCGGGTTTTAAATCTGCTTTATTTGTTGACAGGGGATTGAGGGTCCAGCAGCAATGCCACCAAGTGACGCACTTGATCTTCGGACAAGATGCCGTTGTGACCCGCGCGTGGCATGTTGGAGCAAGCGTTGTAGGCTTTGGAATTCCAAATTTTGCCCCAGGTGTATTCCACAATCAGTTTGACATCTGGGCTGTCGGGATTGCTGACGCTGCGAATTTTTCCGTAGTTGTAGAGGCTGGGGCCAATGGTGCCGTAGGAAATTTCCTTGGGGTCCATTTGGTGGCAGTTGTAGCAATTGCCGCCGCTCACAGTTTTTTCATCATCCGTGAAGGTGAGGCCGCGACCGTTTTGAGCGATTTTTTCGCCTTCCTTCCAATCGCCCAGGAACTTGCCGTTGCTGGGCCACTTGATGGTTTTTAAGTTGGCCGCTTCTAGGGCTTGAGCCGTTTTTTCATCCAGAGGTTTGCCGCTGGCATCGGCTTCGCTGCAAGCCTGATTGGTTTCATCGATGTTGGCCAAGATGCTGGCTTTGACAATGCCTTCATCGCGGAATGATGCTTTCACTATCTGCTGTGTGAGCGCCTTCAGGTCTGAGGCGCTGGGCACAGAAGCGCAACCAACAGCCAGCAATGCTACCGCTGCGAGGGCCAGGCTGGTACGAAGTTTTGAATTCATTTTGTTCATGGCATAGACTCCGATTTAGCGCTTGATGGCAGGGGCAATGGACGCAGAGCCTTGGGAATTCACACCCAAGTACACGCCCAAGGCAATGGTGGCATCACTGCCAAAACCAGGGTAGGGGAAGCGCTGCTGACGGTAGCAATCGTTGAGGCGTTGTTGCATGCCCCACATCTGACCATTCGAGACACGATAGGCCGGCCATGCGGCAAAGCCAATGCCATCACCCGGATTCTTGGTGAGGTTGGGCAAGTCTTGCAGGCGAATGCGTTTGCCATCTTCTGCATGGCAAGAGGCGCAGGCAAAGTCATGCGGGCCACCGCGTTGTAAGAACAGTCGTTTGCCGACTTCGTAAAAAGTTTTCTCGGACGCGTGGGCTTGCGACAGGTTGAATTTCATGCCTTTGGATTCGGCTGCCAACCAAGTGGCCAAGGCCGTGACATTGACTTGTTCGCCTTTGCCAAAGGGCGTCTTGGCAATTTCGGCGGCATTGAAGCCCTGCAAGGTTTCCATGCAGGTGAGCAGCCTGGACTCCATGTCTTGCACACGCCCAGTGTCTGCAAAGTATTTGGGCAACTCGACAAAGACGCCTTTATAGACACCTGGGCCTTTGCCTAAATCACATTTTTCAAGAGACGCATTTTTGGGGCCGCGTTTTTGAGTCCACAAACCTTCGCCTTTGGCTTCGAACAGGTCGGCGGGGTTGCCGTCTTGCAACATCGCGCGGTATTCGTCAATGCCTTGACTGGCAGTTTTTTGGGCGGCGCTGCTAAAGCTGAGGGTGATCAGGCTAGCAGCCAATAGGGCGGTGAGTATAGGCTTCATGGGCACCTCAATGGATCGACTTCAAAAACGGAAAAAGGGTGAAGAACATGCTCCACCCTTGCTGTACCTTGGCGTGGATTAAGACACCGTGGCTTCGTCAGTGCGTGTATCGCCTTTGTTGTCTTTCCATGTGATCGCAATCTTGTCACCGGCTTTGGCGCCCTTGACGACAAATTGCAAAAATGGATTTTTTGACACGGCAGGGCCCCATTCGGCTGACAACACAGGTTTGCCGTTGAGGTTGGCTGTGACTTCTTGAATGAACCATGCAGGCACGGTTTTGCCAGCGGCGTCTTTGCGCTGACCGGATTCCATTTCGTGACTCATCAGAACACGAACAGTTGCTTTGTCGCCAGCGGCTTGGGCGCGAATGCGCATTGGATCTGCCATTTTTTTCTCCTGAATATGTGTGAATGAACTAAGAGGTGAGGGGCTTAACCGCCACAGCCACCCAAAGTTACTTTGACTTCTTTCTTAGCGAACAAGGCCTTGCCGTCGGCCATGATGGCCACTGCATAAACATCGGATGATTGGCCCATCTTGGCTCGCGTTGAAAAGTTAGATTCAACTGCGTCGCTCACATTGAACATGGCGACCAATGCGGCAGGGTTCTTCTCAACCAAGACCAACAGTTGTTTGACTCCTGGCAGTGTGGTGCTTGCGCCCAAAGGAACAACCGCACCGTTCTCTGCAATGTCTGGACCTGTGATGGCAACGTCCTTGCTTTCGGCGATGGTGCCGCCACCGTAAGCTTTGACAGCGTCTTGAACAGACTTTGCATCAAAGCCAACTTTGTTGAATGCGGCCTGCGCAAATTGTGGGAAACCAGCTGTTGCCAGCAAGCCTGCAACCACCATGCTCTGTTTAATTGTCTCGCGACGAGTTTGCATCTGAATTCTCCTTGTGAATAAGTTGATGCTATTGAAATCTACGTCAAAGTCAATTCAGTCAAACCTGAATAACTTCAACCACTTTTATTTATTGCTACCGTTGGCAATCCATTCTGCAATCAGCCGTGCATCTGCATCACTTAAGTTTTGCGCTGGCATGGGGATGGCACCCCAAACACCTGAACCGCCTGACTTGATTTTGCCTGCAATGTAATCGACTTTGCCTGGATATTTTTTTGCAATGTCGTTAAAGCCTGGACCCACAATTTTCTTGTCGACGCCGTGGCATGCTGTACAGACGTTTTTGCTCAACAGGGCCATGACGGCTTTGTTGTCAGCTTTGCCATCTGCTGCTTTGGCTGGTGTGGCTGGCGATGGACTTGGGGCGGGAGCGCTGGTACCTGTTTTGCCAGCACTGCCTTCTGCCTTGGAGGTGTCGGCGCCCTTTTGCTGGCCGACCATGCGATTTTGTTCACTCAAGTTGCCATGGGCATTGCGTGCAAAGTCGGGTAAGAAAGAGGCCACTTTGGCTTCTGGTTTGCAATCCTTCATGCAAATTGTATTTTGCGTGTCGGGTTTGCTGGTGCCGCCAAATTCTTTGCCTGGCCACATGGCGTGAGATGTGGTCATGCCATTGCGGTTAGGCATGCGTTTTTGCACCTCTGCAATGTTTTTGTCAGACAACACAAAGTCATCGGGCACCACGCCTGCCAAGTTCAATAAGAACCCAGTGACTGCGTAGACTTCTTCTGTGGTGAGTGTCTTGGGATTGGTCCAAGGCATGGCACGGTTGATGTAGTCCCACAAGGTTGACACCGTCGCCACCTTCATGATGGTGGTGCGGCCAGGGAAGTCTGTGCGCGTTAGATTGGCCACACGTCCAGTTTTGATGTCTTCTGCGGTGGTGCCACCAATCAAGGGGCTGAAGACCTCGTTGGATTCACCAAAAATACCGTGACATTGCGCACATTTGGCTTCCCACACATCTTGGCCTTTGGCCACAGAACCAGAGCCTAAAGGCAAGCCTTTAAAGTCGGGGCGAACATCAATGTCCCAAGCCGCAACTTCCTTGGGGGTGGCGTCTCGACCTACGCCTGGGTATTTGGTGCTTTGCGCAAATGCAGGTGCAGATACAAAGGACAGGCCAATGGCGATGGCCAGCAAAATCTTAGGAAACTTGAACATTTTTCACCTCGCCATTTTCTTGCACCAACCATGACTGAATGGCATTGTTGTGATAGATCGAACGTGTACCGCGCACATCGCGCAGTTGTTTGTACATGGGCTGGACATAACCTGTTTCATCTTGTGCGCGGCTTTGGATGATGGCGGGCTTGCCATCCCAGACCCAATCTAAGTTGAAGCGGGTGAGCGCTTTTGACAACACCGGTGTTTCAAGCCTTGCTTGACGCCAGTTGCGACCGCCATCGGTTGACACGTCGACACGTTTGATCTTTCCTTTGCCCGACCAAGCCAAGCCAGTGATGTTGTAAAAACCTTTGTCCAACAAAACTTGGCCGCCCGAGGGTGTGGTGACCACGCTCTTGCATTCTTGAATGTTGGTGTACTGACGGTGCAAACCACCGGGTTGCAAATCGATGTAGTGCACGGCTTCGTCTTTGGCAGCGTAAGGCTGATCACCTACTTCAACGCGGCGCAAATATTTGACCCAACTTACACCTTGAACACCCGGTACCACCAAGCGCAAGGGATAGCCATTTTCTGGCCGCAGCATTTCGCCGTTTTGGCCATAGGCCACCAACACTTCACCTGATGTGATCAGGCTCATGGGAATGGTGCGTGTCATGGCTGAGCCGTCGCCGCCTTCGGCCAAAACAAACTTGCCATTTTTCAAATCGGCACCCGCCAACTCAAGCAGGGTGATGAGCGGCACGCCTGTGAATTCACTGCAAGACAACATGCCGTGTGTGTATTGCACTGTGGGCACCGCCACATTGCCCCAATCGACCGCCGTATTGGCGCCGCATTCAATGAAGTGAAAGCGTGAGACGGAGGGCAAGCGCATGATTTCGTCCATGGTGAAAACCTTGGGTGCTTTCACCATGCCATTGATCATGAAGCGATGTTTGGAGGGATCGATGTCCCACCAGCCTTGGTGGTGACGCTCAAAGTGCAGGCCGCTGGGCGTGATGATGCCAAACAAAGATTGCAAGGGTGCAAAAGAAACAGATGCCTGTGTGGTTTGTGTCAAACCAGGGCTTTGGCGTCGTTGCAAATTGGATTCGAACTTGGAGGGTTTGCCGTAACCTTCCGTGGCGACGCCTTGACCCAAGCCAGTGGCATGCTCTGGCAATTTCAAAATGTTGGGGTCGCCACCTTCCGTTGGGATGGGATTACTTTGCGCCCATGCAGCGGGGGCAGAAACTGCCGCAACTCCGGCTGCAGTCGCCGTGGAGGCTGCAGCAAATGCACGTCGGATGAAATCGCGACGGCCTTGTTTGCCCTCTGTAAAAACCGTTTTCACATCGGCGGGTGTGAGGAAGTTTTCTGGTGCCTTGAGCACCCGACCTGAGGCGTTGAGTTGTTCTTTCACCATATCTCCTGGTTGCGCTATTGCTGCCGCTCTGATGACAAAGTTTATATAAGTCTTCGCTTATTTATTTCTTTGAATTGTCTTTGCAGTGGCTGAACTCAAAATTACAAATAAAGACGTTGATTGTGTTTGGCCTGTGCTTGGCTAAATTGATTTAAATCAATTCAGCCAAGTTTTATGACTTTTTGGCCAATGATTGGCCGCATTCACAGGTCTTCATTGACGCTGTGATCTTCAAGGGAAATCAAATCTTGAGATATTAGAAAATACCCTAGGGGGTAAAGTAAGTTGGGCGTCAGCCTTTATTTGAATTTGTAATGGTCGCGATTGAGTACAGCTGCTATCGCTGTGACCTCTTCAGGAAAAAATCCCAAATTAAGTTCTGTGTTGCACTGCTCTACCATGCCTCTTAAAAACCCTGGGGTATTGATGCGGCCTTGGGGCTTGTAGATGGCACTGCCATTGCCCCCCACGCGGCGTTGGTGACAGGCGTCGCAGTTGTTTTGTTCAATCAACTGCTGACCCAATTTGAGATCTGCATCTTTGAAGACGACGGGTTGAGCCGTGGCCTCAAGGGTCAGAACAAAACCAAATAGTGCAAATTTTAGAAATTTCATATTCATCTCAGCGGAGTCATTGATAACAGTTTGGTCAAGCAGTCGTTCGGGGGTTCTAGGCGCTCATGCAAGCTAAATGGCATCTGCTATTTGACTTAGCTTCGCAAAGCCTTCCTGGCCATGCCAATGCGTTCGTCTAAGTAGGCACCATAAAAATCTGGCAAATAACCACCTTCCATGCGTTCGACCAGTTCTTGTCCTTTGGGACCTAGGAAGATCAGGGTGGGTGCAATGCTGACACGCCATTGTTTGACCAATTGGTCATGCGTTTGCATTTGACCCGACAGACCTCTGACTTGCATGTCGCTTTTCATGTCGACTTGAACAATCGGAAAACCCTGCTTTTGCATGGGGCCGAGGTAACTTTCACGGGCCATTTTGCAAAATGGGCAGCCCGCTAAGCTGACCATCACGATCAAAGGTTCTTTGGCTTTCAGGGCTTTTTCGAGCTCATCTGGCAAAGAGGAAGCCGCCGGCAGTTGAGCGGGGGCCGCTTGAATTGCAAGTGGCGTGATTGCGAGTCCACTGATCAGGCTCAAGCCCAGCTGCGACAGACAGGCTCTGCGAGTTATCTGTAACTCTGTGGTGGCATTGAAATTTTGCATGTTCTGGGAGCAGAAAAAAAGAGACAATGGTGGGATTGTTTGCTTTAGGCTGGTGTGCGAATTTGCCCCACAAGCCAGTGGTCATCTTTTTTTATATCAGCGATGAATGAATTATTGGGGAACTTTGTGAATCTCGCAAGTCTTTTGGAAACCTATGGAGATCATTCGATCTTGGCCATGGGTGGGGCTGCAATTGGACTGTTGTTTGGCTTCAGTGCGCAACGCTCTAAATTCTGCGCCAGGGCCGCCGTGATTGAATGCTGTGAAGGGCAGTGGCGGCAAAGATTTGCAGGGTGGATGCTGGCTTTTGCTGTAGCCATGCTGATGGTTCAATTTGCCATCTCATTGGGATTTTTGAAACCTGAAAGTTCCAGACATTTGGGATCACAAGGCAGCATCTCTGGTGCTGTGTTGGGGGGGCTGATGTTTGGCATGGGCATGATCATGACGCGCGGTTGTGCAAGCCGATTGATCATTCTTTCGGGTAATGGCAATTTACGCGCATTGCTTTCCGGCTTGGTGTTTGCAGTGACTGTGCAAGCCACCATCTCTGGTGCCTTGGCACCGGCGCGCCAATTTATTGCATCTTGGTGGTTGGTCGATGGGGGGCCTCAGCGCAATATCCTCAACGCATTAGGCACATCCTCCTGGATGGGGTTGGCCATTGGCTTGCTTTTTTTGGGCGTCGCCATTTGGCGTTTCCGAACCACGGCAGGTGGGCCCAAACCTTTGATACTGGGTAACGTATTTGTTGGGGTGGCCATTGCACTGGGTTGGTTTTTCACGCAATTGATTGCCAGTGCCTCTTTTGAACCGATTCCGCTTCAAAGTCTTTCCTTCAGCAGTTCTTCTGCCGAGTGGTTAACCCGTGTTCTCTACACCGATACGGCCCCGCGGTTTGGTTTTGACGCAGGCCTGTTGCCCAGTGTTTTTGTGGGCTCTTTCATTGCTGCTTTCTTGTTTGGCGAGTTTAAATTTGAAGGCTTTCAAACCGAAAACAAATTGGGTCACTACCTCACGGGTGCTGTGTTGATGGGCTTTGGCGCTGTGTTGGCAGGCGGTTGCACGGTGGGTGCCGGCATGTCGGGCGGTGTGGTGTTTTCCAACACCGCATGGTTGACGCTGCTGTCGATCATGGCGGGTGCTGCCTTGACCTATCGCTTTCTCAAGTCGATTGGCGCACCGACATAAACACGCCCTGCAAAGTCAGCTGGGCCATTGACGCATGTCAATTCAAACTGGCAGCTTGTTGGTAGCATCTTGATCAGTCCATGCTGATTTGAAGAGGGTTGCCCGTGAGTTTTGCACTGAATGAAGTGATTGAAATATATGGCGAAGGCACCGTCCTAGCCATCGGTGGCGCCGTGATTGGTGTGCTCTTCGGATTTTTTGCGCAACGGTCCAAGTTTTGTTTGCGTGCCGCTGTCATTGATTTTTGGCATGGGCATTTCAAAGACAAACTCTCCATTTGGTTGCTGGCTTTTTCTGCTGCCGTCATCGGCACACAAGCTTTGGTGTTGTGGGGTGGATTGGACAGCAGTGGTGCACGCCAAATTGCAGCGCGCGGCAGTTTGTCGGGTGCCATTGTGGGTGGCTTGATGTTTGGCGTTGGCATGATCTTGACGCGGGGTTGTGCCAGTCGCTTGCTCATTTTGTCGGCCAATGGCAATTTACGCGCCTTACTCTCTGGATTGATTTTTGCCGTGGTTGCGCAGTCGAGTTTGTCGGGGGCACTCATGCCCGCAAGGCTAGCCATCAGTGAATGGTCAACCTTGGATGGCGGACCAGGCCGTGACCTGTTGGCCATGGCAGGGGTAGGTCATGCCACTGGCTTGGCCATGGGTGTGGTGTGTTTGGTCATGGCCATTTATTTTGTCAGCCGCAGCAGCAGCAAGCCTGTGATGTTGTGGGTGGGCGGCATTGGCACTGGTTTGTCAGTGGCTGCTGCATGGGGCTTCACGCAATGGGTGGCTAAAAATTCATTTGAACCGATTCAAATTCAAGGACTGACCTTCAGTGGTCCCTCCGCTGAGTGGTTGATGCGGGTGTTGCAATCGCCTGCACCGAAAATTGGTTTTGAATTTGGCTTATTGCCTGGCGTGTTTTTAGGATCCTTCTTGGGTGCCTTGGTCGGGAAGGAGTTTCAACTCGAAGGATTTAAAGATGGCTACAGCATGCGCCGTTATATTGTGGGCGCCGTGCTGATGGGCTTTGGCTCGATGCTGGCTGGCGGCTGTGCCATTGGGGCAGGGGTCACGGGTGGCGCTATTTTTGCGCTGACCGCATGGGTGACCTTGGTGGGCATGTGGTTGGGTGCTGGTATCACCGATCGGTGGTTGGATTCCCCCGCCAACCACCGGCACCCTTAGGCGATTGGCTTATTTGCCGCTGAGGTATTCCGCAACCGCGGCCATTTCAAGAGGCGTCATTTTGGCCACGATGGCGTGCATCACAGCGTTGTCGTTGTTGCGCTCACGCGTGTTGAATTGCTTCAATTGCGTTTCAATGTAAACAGCATATTGACTGGCCAAACGTGGCAATGACGCCGTGCCATTGGCTTCTGCGCCGTGACAGCTGGCGCATGCTGGCACACCACTGAACTTGTTGCCATTGTGAAAAACATAGTTGCCAACTGCAGCCAAGCTTGCATCTTTGGGCGCTTCTACGGGCACACTTTGTTTTTCAAAAAACTTGCCAATGGCCAACATTTCGTCTGGCGTGAGCTTGGCCACCATGTCGCGCATGGCAGTGCTTTTACGTGCGCCGCTTTTAAAGTTAGACAGTTGTTTGGCAATGTATTCAGAGTGTTGTCCAGCCAGTCGAGGAAAGACCTCGCTCGACGAGTCACCCTGTGCACCATGGCACAAAAAGCATGAGCCAGAAATGATCTTTTTGGCGCGTGCTTCGTCAGCTTGTCCCCATGCAATTGAGCAGGAGCCCAACGCCAACCATGCAATGGCCAGCGCTTTTGTCAATGCAGTCTTCTTCATGCCCAATGCTTACGCCAAGGTGTCTGCCCAAATGTTGCGTGCCCATGCCATGGCATAGCGGCCTTCCAATTCGTTGGCCGCGCTTGACACGCCACCGGAGCCTGGGACTGCCAACATGGTTTTCTTGTCGGCGTCGTAAGCATGCACGCTGGCCACGTGAACCACATCTTCAGAGCTGACAAAGCTGTAGCAGGTGTTGTTGTAGATGGGCATGTTGTTGGGCGTTTTGCCGCTCAACAAGGCAACCACTGCTGCTGCACAAGTTTTGCCGTGCTGATTGGCCATGTGGCCTGATTTGGGCATGGCGGGTGCAATTTGAATAGAGTCGCCCAACACATGAATGTTTTTGGCAGCCTTCGATTCAAAGGTGAGGAAGTCGACTTCGCACCAGCGTTTGTTGGCCGTGGCCAAGCCGGATTTGACAGCAATTTCGCCGGCGCGCATGGGAGGAATGACGTTCAATACATTGGCTTTGACGTCGTCGTTGAATTCAAATTTCAAGGTGTTGGTGGCGGCATCAACATCGATGGCGTTGTGTTTGCTGCGGTATTCCACAATGCCTTTGTAACGTTCAGCCCAAGCTTTTTTGAACAACGGGCCTTTGGAGGTGACATCGTCGTTGGCATCTAAAATCAGAACCTTGCTTTTGGGCTTGGCTTTGCTGAAGTACTCGGCCACTTGGCAGGCACGCTCGTAAGGTCCTGGAGGGCAGCGATAGGGTGCCAAGGGAATGGACAAGGCGTAGACGCCGCCATCGGGCATGGCTTCCAATTGTTTGCGCAATGCCACAGTTTGAGCGCCTGCTTTCCAAGCGTGCAGCACTTTTTCCTGTGCACCCGCTTTGTTCAGGCCAGGGATTGCATCAAACATGAAGTCAACGCCAGGCGACAGAATCAATCGGTCGTAGGGCACTTCGGAGCCGCCCGCCAATTTAACGATGCGTTTGTCAGGATCAATTTGCGTGACGTAGTCTTTGACTAAATTAACGCCATGGCGTTTGACCAAATTGTCGTAGGACGTGGTGATGTCGGCCATGGTTTTGCTGCCGCCAATGACCAAATTGGAAATAGGGCAGGAGATGAAACTGGCGTTGGGCTCAATCAAGGTGACTTGAATGCCGTAGTCGGACCACATGCGGACATATTTGGCAGCGGTGGCACCGCCGTAGCCACCGCCCACCACCACCACCTTGGGGCCATTGGTGCCGCCCGTGGTTGCGCAGCCACTCATGAGGCCCATTGCGCCTAATGCTGAAGTTGCAGAAGCGCTTTGAATAAATTGACGACGTTTCATGACAACTCCTTATTTTTTCTGTGCTGCAAAGTAGCCAGCAATGGCAACAATTTGCTCGTCGCTGTAACCTTTGGCCAACTGATGCATGATGGTGGCAGGCTTGCGGCCTGCTTTGAAATCCATCATCTTCTTCACGATGTCGTCTTTGTTGGCGCCTGCCAATGCTTCATTGCCAGCCTCGGCGCGGCCGTTGGTGCCATGGCAATTGGAACAACCCGCAGCCCAACTGCGAACTTGCATGGGGTCGGGGGCATTGGTTTGCGCCTGAGCGCTGGAGGCAAGGCAAACAAGCGCTGCGCCGAAGTAAAGCCAGTTTTTCATAATTTTTGACATGTTTGATGGAAGTTAAAAATGAACGGTTCAACTGAAGGTTCAAGGACGGATGTAAACAAAGCCAGACTTGGCTTGCAGGTTGGCAACCTCAGCAACGCCAGAAGGCACAACAGAAGCTTCCATCACCACTTTTTCTTTTGGAATTTTGCGGGTTTCAAGCGTGTTGTTGCAGACATCGAACTTCACGCCTTTGGAGGCCAGGTCACCGATGGTGCCTGCAAAGGGTTGACCTGACGGTGTCATGGCGCCCTCCAATAAAAAATCAATGCCAGGACCGTGCGTAACCACCGTAATTTTGGCGTTGGGGTCGGCGGCCAAATGATTGCGAATGTTGCCCATGGCGCGAGCTGCTTGAGCCAAGCCTTCGTTGAGGTGGTAAACCACTTTGGTTTGGGCATGTGCTGCTGCGGTGAAGCACAAAGCAAGAGTCAGTCCGCATGTACGGATCAAAGACAGGGTATTCATTAGCCATTCCTTATTTATCTAGATGTTAATCTGGCACGAAGGTGCATGGGCACAGTACTAACCCGACTTCAAACTGACTCGAGACTTTCAGTGGCGATTTGGGTGCAGACCGCGCGGCAAAGGTCTACAAAGCTTGGGTTGGCAATGCTGTAATAAATTTGAACGCCATCGCGGCGTTTTTGAAGAATGCCAGCTTGGTACAAAGTACTTAAATGCTGCGACATGTTGGATTGCGTGGTGTCGACTTCTTCCAGCAACTCACTGACATTTTTTTCACCCGCACACAAGCAACTCATGATTCGCAAACGCATGGGTGCCGACATCACACGAAAGATTTCAGCGGCACGGTTGAAGGTGGCGTCGTCTTTTTCGAGTTTTTCGAATTGAATGTTTTTGGTTTTGCTGGCTCGCATGAACTCAAATATAGCTTGAAAACCCTCAATCTGTAGCCCCTTGCGAACCAACAAAGGGCTAGGAACAGCGAGAGACGGATTGAATCGTCTTATTTTCCAATTTCCGCCCGAACCCATTTGGCCAAATCTGCAGCAGATCTAGCCCCAGAAATTCTGGCAACTTCCTTGCCCCCTTTAAAAATTGCCAATGTGGGAATGCTGCGAATATTGTGTTGTGCCCCCGCTGCTTGGTGCGCCTCTGTGTCTACTTTCACAAAACGAGCGTGGGGCTCCAACATGGCGCAGGCCTTTTCATATTCGGGTGCCATCATGCGACATGGGCCGCACCAAGGGGCCCAGAAGTCGACGACCACAGGCACTTCGCTTTTGGCAATTTGAGCTGCCAAGCCCGTGGCTGTGAGGCTGGCGGGGTGCTTGTCAAACAGAGCCTTGTGACAGCTGCCACATGACAACTCAGCTTCCAATTGCGCTGTGGCAACTCGGTTGGTGCTGTTGCAGTGGGGGCAAACCAAGTGTGTTTTCATGAGGATTCCTTTTAAGGTCGTCTGTTTCAAGTGGCGCTTGTTTGTTGCTTTTCAAGGCCATCATCATGCATTCTTCACGGCAGGAATTGATCTAAGTTAAATCTCAATGGGCTGGAATCCCTAAGAATGGCGGTGTGCATTGTTGTTTCTGCAAGCAGCCACATCTTATGGAGACGTTCATTCATGTCAGAAAAAACCATTACCGTTGAACTTCGTCAACGCTCAAAATACCAATTTGACATTGAATTCAGCGAAGGCATGCCGCAGCTGATGACAGATGAGCCGGTACCTTTGGGTGAAGGCAAGGGGCCAACACCCGTTCATTTACTGGCCGCTGCTGTAGGCAATTGCCTGAGCGATGCTTTGTATTTTGCGCTGGCCAAGTTCAAGCAATCGCCAGAACCCATTCATACCGCGGTGCATGCAGAAGTGGGGCGCAATGCAGAAGGGCGCATGCGTGTTCTGCGCATAGAGGCCAAATTGCATTTGGGCGTGGAGGCACACCAGCTTGAGTACCTGGATCGGGTCTTGTCGCAATTCGAAGATTTTTGTACTGTGACGCAAAGTGTGGGGCAGGGCATTCCCATTCACACGCGTGTTTTGGATTCGAAGGGTGTCATTTTGAAAGGCCCTTGACGTTTCATTCAATCGGCGCAAAATGAATTCATTCACTTCTAAGGAGAATTTTGATGCTTAAAAACGTAGGCGGAATTGATCGCATCTTGCGAATTGTGGCGGGACTTGCATTGATGGCTTTGGCTGCAACAGGCCAAGTGGGGCCTTGGGGTTGGGTGGGCATTGTGGTGTTGGCCACAGGCTTGTTCAGCTTTTGTGGCGCGTATACCTTGTTTGGATTCAGTACCTGTCCAATGCCCAAAGACCAAGAGCCCTCTACCTGATTCAGTGCTGATCAAAAGAGCAGGAATTTCAAAGCGAAGGATGCGATCAATGTGGGCAGCAATGCCCCGCCCAATAAGCCTAGCGCACTGATGCTTGCATTTTGAAATCCACTCTTTAGCAAGGTAGCGCCTGCGGGGTTGGGTGCGTTGGCGATCACCGTGAGGCCACCGCCTGCAACGGTGCCTGCCATGAGGTTGTATTTGGCTTCGTCTGAAAGGCCTTCAATCAAAGAGCCCAAGTAGGTCAGGGCCGCATTGTCTGTGATGGCAGTCAGCCCCAATGCGCTGCCAAACAAAGCGTTGGGTGAAAGCTGGGTGAGCAAGGGCTGCAACCACCACTGTTGCATGCCACCAATCACCACCAAGCCCGCTAGGAAAAATGCAACCAGCAGCGCTTCTTTGAGGACCAAAGGGTTTTGGTGTTTGGGGTAGGCATGCGTGACACCCAGAAACAATAAAAACAAACCTAAAAACGCCACAGGGTAATGACCCAACACCACCACGCCTGCCAATAAAGCCAGATGGCTCAAGACCAATGAGAAAGGCACGGGGGCGATGCTTGAATTTTTGATATCAAGCGGCTCTTTTTGCAGGTAAGGCTTGAGTGCAAAAGCTGCCAGGCTGGCATTGATCACCACAGCCACAGCCGATTTCCAACCAAAATTCAACAGCATCCATGTGGAGTCCCATTGCCAAGTGCTGGCCACCATCAGCACTGGCGATGCGGCAAATGACGTGAGCGTGCCGCCAATGGAGACGTTCACGAACAACACACCCAGTGTGAAATATTTCAAACGCTCTGGCACATCAGCTTGAAACACCAGCGGTGCCAGCATCAGGGCTGCGAGTGTCATGGCCGCAGGCTCTGTGATCAAAGAACCAATCAAAGGCACGATGGCCAGGCCCATCCAAGTGCGAACCAAGCTGGTGGGCAAGGGAACGCGTGATGCCATGGCACCGACCAAGATAAAAGCCCAAAAGCCGAAGACAACCTCAACTTCGCTCAGCTAATGAAGAAGACCAGAATGCTTGGGATAACTTTTGGCCAGAGCCGCAAAATAACTGACGGAGAAAGTATGGAGTAGTGCCAGCGCAAAGATGAGCGCAGCGATGAGTTCAATGCTGAGGTGGAACATGAGCGTTTAGGGCGTAAGAAGTCCGCGAGGCGGCCCGACCATCGCATGAACCTGCCAGTTCGAATAACTGACACCCAGCACCGATTTTAGGGGGCTTAATAACCTAATCATTTAAACGGGTATGTCGAGATTTTTCCCGATAGATAGGGCGAGGCATAATCAACCTTTTAAAAAATCCACTCGGTTGATTGAGCTTCTGTGGAAATCGGCATGACCCTTATTGCTATTTTGTTAGGTACATTGGCCGCTGGCATTGGCAGCGTGTGGCTGGCCGCTTGGCTGAGTTTTGGCATTGTGAGCCGTTACACGCAACACATGCTAAGCCTAGCTGCGGGCGCCTTGTTGGCCACCGCGTTTTTGCATTTGTTGCCTGAAGCTTTTGAATCAGGGGTTGAGCCACACAATTTATTTGCCACTTTGTTGGTGGGCTTGTTGTTCTTCTTTTTGCTCGACAAAGCTGAACTTTGGCACCATGGTCATGAGCACCATCATGAACACAACCATGAACACAACCACCATCATCATCATCCAGTGTCCGGCGGTTGGGCCATCCTGGCTGGCGACAGCGTTCACTGCTTTGGCGATGGTGTCCTGATTGCCTCCGCGTTCATGGTGGATTTGCGATTAGGCATCGTGGCTGCTATGGCTGTTTTGGCCCACGAAGTGCCGCACCACATGGGTGATTTGGTGGTCCTGCGTGAAAGCTCTGGCAATCGTCAGGCCGCAGTCTTGAAGGTCTCTTTGGCAGGCGCCATCACTGCCTTGGGCGGTGTTGCAGGCTTCTTGCTTTTGGAACAATTGAATGGCATCTTGCCCTACATGTTGACCATTGCCAGCAGCAGTTTCATTTATGTGGCCTTGGCCGATCTCATCCCCCAACTTCAAAAACGTTTGAGTTCTAGCGAAACAGCGGCGCAAATTGTTTGGTTGGTGTCTGGCATTGCACTGGTCAGTTTGGTGAGCTACTTTTCGCACACCCAATTTAACTGACTTAGCCTTTGGCGCAAGTCATTCCGGGGGTGTTACACCACTCGCTCCAACTGCCAGGATAAAGTCGGGTCACGCCTAAGCCTGCCAACTCCATGGCCAAAATGTTGGGCACAGCACTCACACCGCTGCCGCAGTGGTGAACCACTGTTTGAGGATTCCGTCCTGCCAACAGTTTGTCAAATTCTGCTCGCAATTGCTCGGGCGATTTGAAAAATCCTTCAGCGTTTAAATTGTCTGTGAAGGGCCTGTTCAGCGCGCCTGGAATGTGTCCTGCGACCGGATCGATGGGCTCGACTTCGCCGCGGTAACGCGCCGCACCACGGGCATCAATAAGGGTAAGAGAAGGGTGGCCCACTTGGGGTGCCAGCTCTGAAGTACTGACCCATTCTCTGAGAGCGGGCTTCAGTTCAAACGCATCAGTAGCGCTTTGTGATGGGGGTTTTGCAAGGGGTTCACCAGAATCCAAGGCGCCGCCCGCTGCTTCCCAAGCTTGAAGGCCGCCATCCAAAACAGCCACCGCATCATGGCCTAACCATTTCAGCATCCACCAAAGGCGGCCGCAGTAGTTGGCGCCGTTGCGGTCATAAACCACAACTTGCGACTTGTTTGTCATGCCAAGGCTTTGAAGCCATGCAGCCACAGATTCGCGCGCAGGCAATGGGTGCCGCCCACCATTCACAGCGGAAGCTTCGTGGGTGCTTAAGTGGCGATCCAGATGGGCTTGGTTGGCGCCTTGAATGCGTTTGCTTGCAAACATGACATCAGCCATTTCTGGCTTCATCAAGTCGCAGCTGCAATCAAACATCATGAAGTCTTGTCCAGAAGATTGCAGGGTTTTGAGTTGTTCAACAGAAATTAAGGTGGTGTACATGGTCATGCGCCTTTCCGATTCAATGCTCTTCAGCGGGAATATTTTTCAGACTTCTGTCTCTCAGGGCTGTGGCTGCAATGCCACTGAGCACAATCAAACACATGCCAGCCCAGCCTATCAAAGGGATGAGATCACCAAACAAAAACAATCCAAACAAAGCAGAAAAAACGATGCCGGCATATTGCAAGTTGGCCACCACCATGGTGGCACCATCAAGGTACGCACGTGTCATGCACCATTGACCTAAAGCGGCCAAGATGCCGATTGGCAAGAGCCAAAGCGCTTGTGGCCAAACCCAATCACTGACACCCACGACCCCCATGCAGATGGCCCCTGCGATGGCTGCACCCAATGAAAAATAAAACACTGTGCGCTCAACGGGTTCTCCCACTTTACCCAGGGCAGCCACTTGCAAATATGCCATGGCGGCAATCATGCCGGAAGCCACACCGATAAGTCCCGCTGCCATTTGGTTTTGTTCAAAGGTGGGGCGCAAGGTCATGACCACACCTGCAAAGCCGGTCAACACCGTGAGAGCAACTGGAATTTGACGCGTGGCATTTTGAAAAGAACCGACCCAAATGGTACTGCCCACCAAAAATGCAGCCACCCAAACGCCACTCATGTAGTTGAGTGTCATGGCTGTGGCCAAGGGCAGTTGGGCAATGGCATAGAACCAAGCGGCCAGTGATGTGACACCGACAAAGGAGCGATAAATGTGCATCTTCGCCACCGGAGTTTTGAGCGAAATCCCCTGACGTTGGCAGACCCAAGCCATGATGAGTGTGCCGATGGCACCACGGTAACAAACCAGCTCAAAGGTGTTGAAGTGGTTGGCCGCAAATTTCACACACACACTCATGGATGAAAAAAACAGCGACGCTAAAACCATCCAGAGTGCTTGCATTCAGCTCAGAGGTCCATCTTGCTGCGGTACCACTCGTGGAAATGTTGCATGCCATCTTCCATAGGGCTTTGGTAGGGGCCCACTTCGTTGTCGCCACGTTGCAAAAGTGCTTTGCGGCCAGCATCCATGCGCTCTGCAATTTCGTCGTCTTCGATGCAGGTTTCCATGTAAGCGGCTTTTTGCGCCTCTACAAACTCTCGCTCGAAAGCCACGATTTCTTCGGGGTAGTAAAACTCCACCATGTTCAGCGTCTTTTCGGGGCTGATAGGGTGCAAAGTAGACACCGTCAGGACATGGGGGTACCACTCCACCATGATGTGGGGGTAGTAGGTGAGCCAAATGGCGCCAAACTCGGGCACGGCACCTTGGCGGTATTGCATGAGTTGCTCTTGCCAGCGCTTGTAAACAGGGCTGCCCGCTTTGCCTAGTTTGTTGGCAATGCCCACGGTTTGAACGGAATATTCTTTTTGAAATTGCCAGTTCAAATCGTCGCAGGTGACGAAGTTGCCAAGGCCGGGGTGGAAGGGTTCAACGTGGTAGTCCTCGAGGTAGACCTCAATGAAGGTTTTCCAGTTGTAGTTGCATTCGTGCATCTCAACATGATCGAGCTTGAAGCCTGTGAAATCCAATGCGGCTCTGGGGCCCATGCCGGCCAAGTCGGCGGCAATGTCACGGCCATTGTCTTCAAATAACAAACCGTTCCACTCTTGGAGGGGGTAGTTTTTGAGATTCAGGCAGGGGTCTTGGGCAAAGTGGGGGGCGCCCAGCAGTTGGCCTTCTGCCGAATAAGTCCAGCGGTGCAAGGGGCAAACGATGTTGCCGCCGGCGCTGCCTTTTTGTTGGTTGTTTAAGGAGCCACGGCCTTGCAACATGACCGCTTGACGGTGCCTGCAAATGTTGGAGATGAGCTCGATGCCCTTGCTGGAGCGCACCAAGGCTCTGCCGCCCGCTTCTTGGGGCAGGGCATGGTAGTCCCCGATTTCGGGAACAGACAATTGATGACCCACATACTTGGGGCCGTGCTGAAAAATGGTTTTCAGCTCGCGCTGAAACAGCGCATCATCAAAATAGCTTGAAACTGGAAGTTGGCTTGCGGCCTGCTGCAGTTGAAGACTTAAATCAGACATGGGTGACCTGACCTAGAGACTCCCCCTATGAAGGGGCAGGAACAACGCGGGGGCCCGGGGGCTCTCTCGCGAAAAAAGCGGACCTGAGTCCGCCGATGAAGGGGCATTGTAGCCTCAGGTCAGCAATTTTGGGGTGAAGTCGACCTAAAATGCCCATCTTTAGATCATTTATTGCCATGCCCAAAGCCAATTCCACCCCAGCCAATGCACAGGCCGAGCAGGCACTTCCTTCGAGCTACGAAGAGGCCGTGCAGGAGCTGGAGCAACTGTTGGCCAAATTGGAATCGGGTCAACTTCCTTTAGATAAGTTACTGACACACTACCAAAGAGGCGCCGCTCTTTTGGCATATTGCCGTGAGCGTTTGGCTGCCATTGAAAACCAAATCAGCGTGTTGGACGAGGGTACCTTAAAGCCATGGGACGGCGCATGACAGCCCATTTTTCAAACGAATTTAATTTCACCGAGTGGGCCGACGAACGCTTGGCGCAAGTTGAGCAAAGTCTGAAGCACGGCATTGACGCCCATGCGCCCGCGCAATTGGGCGAGGCCATGCGATATGCCGTGTTAGATGGCGGCAAACGACTCCGCCCCTTGTTGGTGTTGGCCGCAGCGCAAGCCGTAGGCGTAGACCTTGAAGCGGCCAATGTGTCGGACCAACCCAGTTCATTGGCAGCGCTTCGGGCTGCGTGCGCCATTGAACTCATTCATGCTTACTCTTTGGTTCATGACGACATGCCTTGCATGGACAACGACGTGCTGCGTCGTGGCAAGCCCACTGTGCATGTCAAATACGGAGAGGCTCAAGCGCTATTGGCTGGCGATGCCTTGCAGGCCTTGGCCTTCGAATTTTTAACGCCGCAAGATGGCAGTACAGATTTGTCTGTGCAAGCGGTTCAAGTCGGCTTATTGGCGCGTGCATCAGGCTACCAAGGCATGGCGGGTGGCCAAGCCATCGATTTGGCCAGCGTGGGTTTGCCATTGACTGAATCTCAGTTGCGTCAAATGCACAAACTCAAAACCGGTGCCTTGTTGCTTTGCAGCGTACAGATGGGTGCCGTGTCAGCGGGCAAACCATCGTCATTGGTTTTTGATGCCTTCACCCGGTATGCAGAAGCCTTGGGCTTGGCTTTTCAAGTGGTGGACGACATTTTGGACGTCACATCAGACTCTGCCACCTTGGGCAAAACTGCCGGCAAAGATGCTGCGGCAGACAAGCCAACCTATGTTTCCTTGTTGGGACTTGCGCAAGCGCAACAACTGGCAGAAAAACTCTACAAAGATTCGCTGGGCGCCTTGGATGCCAGCGGTTTGAACACCACAGCCACTGCGGCATTGCGCGCATTGGCCGGTCTTGTGGTGCAACGGAAAAATTAATCATGCTTGAATCGATTCACTCTCCCGCTGATTTAAGAAAATTGCAGCGCGGTGATCTACCCCGCTTGGCCGCCGATGTGCGCCAGTGTGTGCTCGACAATGTGTCGCAAACCGGTGGCCACTTAAGTTCCAACTTGGGCACGGTCGAATTGACGGTTGCGCTTCACTATGTGTTCAACACGCCAGAAGATCGCATTGTTTGGGATGTGGGTCATCAAACGTATCCTCACAAAATTTTGACGGGACGCCGTGAGCGCATGCCCACGCTGCGCCAGTTGGGTGGTTTGTCTGGTTTTCCCAGGCGCGACGAAAGTGAATACGACACATTCGGTACGGCACATTCTTCCACCAGCATTTCTGCAGCTTTGGGCATGGCCATTGCGGCCCGCCAAAAGGGCGAATCGCGTCACGCCATTGCTGTCATAGGCGATGGTGCCATGACGGCGGGCATGGCCTTTGAAGCCATGAACAATGCGGGCATTGAAGACTGCAAATTGTTGGTCATCTTGAACGACAACGACATGTCGATCAGTCCACCGGTGGGCGCTTTGAATCGCTACCTGGCGCAACTCATGAGCGGCAGTTTTTACTCAACCGCCAAGAACATGGGCAAGAACGTGTTGAAAGGTGCGCCGCCGCTGTTTGAGTTGGCCAAGCGCTTTGAACAACATGCCAAAGGCATGGTGGTGCCTGCCACCATGTTTGAACAATTTGGTTTCAACTACATTGGCCCTATCGATGGCCACGATTTGGATTCGCTCATTCCTACGCTTGAAAACATCAAGCACCTCAAGGGCCCGCAGTTTCTGCATGTGATTACCAAAAAAGGGCAGGGTTACAAACTGGCCGAAGACGATCCCGTCAACTATCACGGCCCTGGCAAATTCGATCCTAAAGTGGGCTTGGTGCCTGCGGCCACGCCCCCAAAACCTTCTTTTATGCACATCTTTGGCCAATGGCTTTGCGACATGGCCGCCAAAGACACCCGTTTGGTGGGCATCACGCCGGCCATGCGTGAGGGCTCGGGCATGGTGGAATTTCACAAGCGCTTTCCGGATCGTTATTACGATGTGGGCATTGCCGAGCAACACGCCGTCACGTTTGCGGCGGGTTTGGCCTGCGAAGGCTTGAAACCAGTCGTGGCCATTTATTCCACCTTCTTGCAGCGCGGTTACGACCAATTGATTCACGATGTGGCCTTGCAGAACTTGCCCGTGGTGTTTGCGTTGGACCGTGCCGGTTTAGTGGGCGCCGACGGTGCCACCCACGCAGGTGCCTACGACATTGCTTACTTGCGTTGCATTCCCAACATGTCGGTGGCATGCCCCAGCGATGAACGTGAGTGTCGCTTGCTGCTCAGCACCGCTTATGCGCAAAACCATCCCGTGGCCGTGCGTTATCCGCGTGGGGCGGGTGTGGGTGTTGATGCAGGTCAAGACCTTGACACGCTCGAGTTGGGCAAAGCAGAAATCAGGCGAGAGGGTGAAGGCCTGTGTATTTTGGCTTTTGGGACCCTGTTGTATCCCGCTTTGCAAGTGGCCAAAAAGCTCAATGCCACCGTGGTCAACATGCGCTGGGCCAAGCCCTTGGACCTTGACATGATTTTGCGGATGGCGGCTGGCCACGACCGCATGGTGACGGTTGAGGATGCTTGCGTGATGGGGGGGGCTGGTAGTGCGGTGTGTGAAGCCCTTCAAAAAGCGGATGTTCTAAAATCTGTCTTGAACTTGGGTCTTTCTGACGAGTTCATTGAACATGGCGACCCTGCCAAATTGATGGCTTTACAGGGTCTGGATGCGGCTGGCATTGAAGCCGCGATCGCCAAAAAGTGGCCCTTGTCAGTCTGAAGGGTAAACCCCTTCGCTTGTGGCTTAAATTTTTTTTACAATCAACGGTTGTTACTTTTCCTGGAGTCTTTATGGAATCCCTGTTAGCGCTGTCCAAACGGATAGACAAATTCAGTGAGTGGGTGGGGCGTTGGGTGGCTTGGCTGGTCTTGGCCGCCGTGCTGATTAGCGCCGGCAATGCGGTGGTTCGGAAGGCCTTCAACTTCAGCTCCAATGCCTTTTTGGAAATTCAGTGGTATTTGTTTGCTGCTGTGTTCATGTTGGCGGCTGGCTACACCTTGCTCCGCCAAGAGCACGTCAAGATTGACGTTGTGTCAGGTCGCTTTTCCAAGCGCACCCAAATCTGGATCGACATCGTCGGCATTTGCTGCTTCTTGTTGCCCTTCGTTTTCTACATCATCAAGTTGGCAATGCCTTTGGTGATCAATGCTTTTGTCACGCACGAAATGTCTTCCAATTCAGGCGGTCTGATTCGTTGGCCCGTGTTTGCTTTGTTGCCTTTGGGTATGCTGCTGTTGGGAATTCAAGCCATTTCAGAACTCATCAAGCGCGTGGCGTTCTTGAAGGGCATGATTCCCGACCCTAGTAAAAAACAAGGTGCCAAAACACCAGAAGAAGAGTTCGCAGAATTCTTGTTGCAAAAAGAAGTGGCTGCCCGTGAAGCTGCACAAATGGGAGCTGCCAAATGACCGAGTTCTTGATCGCCAACATGGCGCCCATCATGTTCGCGTCGCTCATCATGTTTTTGATGTTTGGCTACGCAGTCACCTTTTCTTTGGCCGCTTGCGGTTTGTTCTTTGGTTTTGTCGGTGTTGAATTGGGTGTCATTCAAGCCACCTTCTTGCAAAGCTTGCCGCTTCGCATGTTCGGCATCATGCAAAACGACACCTTGCTGGCCATTCCCTTTTTCACCTTCATGGGATTGATCTTGGAACGCTCGGGCATGGCGGAAGACTTGCTCGACACCATTGGTCAGTTGTTCGGTCCTATCCGCGGTGGCTTGGCTTATGCCGTCATTTTGGTGGGTGCCATGCTGGCAGCGACCACCGGTGTGGTGGCGGCTTCCGTCATTTCCATGGGCCTCATTTCCTTGCCCATCATGCTGCGCTACGGCTATGACCGCCGCGTGGCGGGTGGTGTGATTGCCGCCTCAGGCACCTTGGCTCAGATCATTCCCCCTTCCTTGGTGCTGATTGTGTTGGCCGACCAGTTGGGCAAGAGCGTGGGCGACCTGTACAAAGGCGCTTTCATTCCAGGCTTTGTGCTCACAGGTTTGTATGTGGGCTACATTTTGCTGATCAGCTTCATTCGTCCACATTGGGTGCCTGCGTTGCCTTTGGAGGCGCGAACCATCAAAGAAAATGACGGCAGCTCAGGCTTGCGCTCATTGTCTATCTTGACCCTCATCTCCGTGGCCATGTCCATTGGTTTTGCCAAGTGGTTGCCAGACACAACACCCTTGGATGAAACCATTGTGGTCTCGATGTGCGTGGGTGTGGGCTTTGCCTTCGTTGCATCCTTGATCAATAAAATCGCCAAGCTGGGTCTTTTGTCCAACATGGCCGAGCGTGTCACCTTTGTGTTGATTCCTCCCTTGGCCCTGATTTTCTTGGTGCTGGGTACCATTTTCTTGGGCATTGCCACCCCCACCGAAGGCGGTGCCATGGGTGCGGTGGGCGCTTTGGTGATGGCCTTGGCGCGCAATCGCATTGACATGAAACTGATTCGTCAAGCCATGGACTCCACCATGAAGCTGTCGTGCTTCGTGTTGTTCATCCTGATTGGCGCCACTGTGTTCAGCTTGGCATTCCAAGGTGTGGACGGCCCTGTGTGGGTGGAGCACTTGCTGTCTGGTTTACCAGGCGGTCAGTTGGGCTTCCTCATTGTGGTGAACATCTTGGTGTTCGTGTTGGCCTTCTTCTTGGACTTCTTTGAACTGGCCTTCATCATCATCCCGCTCATTGGCCCTGTGGCTGAAAAACTGGGCATCGATTTGGTGTGGTTTGGTGTCTTGTTGGCGGTGAACATGCAGACGTCCTTCATGCACCCGCCCTTTGGTTTTGCCCTGTTCTATTTGCGCAGCGTTGCGCCGGTTGAAGACTACATCGACCGCGTGACCAAAAAGACCATCAAGAAAGTCACCATTGAAGACATCTACTGGGGTGCTGTGCCTTTCGTGATCATTCAAATCATGATGGTTGCTTTGATCATTGCCTTCCCAGGCTTGGTGTCCAGTGGCCTCACCAAAGAGCCTACGGTGGATGCTGAAGCCGTTCTCATGCAAATGCGTGCAGACACGGCTTCGGATGCCGCAGAGGCTGAGAAGACAGCCGCTGAGGGTGAAGCCGTCGATCCGGTCAAAGCCTTGATGGAATCCATGAAAGAAGATCAAGCCAAGAAGCCTTGATTCAAGGACGAAATATCGCCAGACAGTATTTGGCGATATTCTCTAGACAACAAAAAACCCGCCTCGGCGGGTTTTTTGTTGGGGCCATGCATTGCCCCAGGCCGAGAACTGTGGCTTACAGCTTTTGGCTTTCCATGAAGTTGTTCATGCTGCCTTCTGCCAAGCTGAACCATTGGTTGGCTTCGCGGCGGAAGTTGGCGTAGTCTGAGTAGATTTTCTTCCAAGCGGGATTGGTGTTGTTCAGGTCTTCATAGACTTGTTGTGAAGACTTGAACGCAGCGTTCATCACGTCTTTGGGGAAGACGCGCAATTTGGCGCCTTGACCAATCAGTGCCTTGAGGGCTGCTGGGTTTTTGTAGTCGTACTTGGCTTGCATGTCGGTGTGGGCAAAAGCTGCAGCGCACTCCACAATGGCTTTGTACTCGCTGGACAAACCTTCGTAGGCCTTTTGGTTGACGTACAAGGCCAACTGTGGACCCACTTCCCAGAAACCGGGGAAGTAGTAGTTGGGTGCCACTTTGTTCAGACCCAATTTGAGGTCGTCATAAGGGCCAACCCATTCGGCTGCGTCGATGGTGCCTTTTTCCAGGGATTGGTAAATCTCGCCACCAGGAATGTTTTGGGGCACAACGCCCAGGGGTTCCAGCACTTTGCCGCCGAAACCGCCCACGCGGAATTTCAAGCCTTTCATATCGGCCAAAGATTTGATCTCTTTGCGATACCAGCCGCCCATTTGAACGCCTGTGTTGCCCATTGGGAAGTTGACGATGCCCACTTTGGCGTAGAACTCACGGAACAGCTTCAAGCCATTGCCTTCGTACATCCAAGCAGTCATTTGACGGCTGTTCAGGCCGAAAGGGATGGCGCAATCCAACGCATAAGTTGGGTCTTTGCCGAAGAAGTAGTAAGGCGCAGTGTTGGCCATTTCGACGGTGCCGTTGGACACGCCGTCGAGCACGCCGAACGCGGGCATCAATTCGCCAGCTGCGTGGGTGGTGATGGTGAACTTGCCGCCAGACAATTCGCCAACTTTCTTGGCAAACACGTCGCAAACACCGAACAAGGTGTCCAAAGACTTGGGGAAGCTTGAGGCAATGCGCCAGCGCAATGCGGCTTGCGCATGAACCGCAGGGGCGACGCCTGCGGCCAAGACGCCAGCAATACCGGCATTTTTAATAAGGGAACGACGATCCATGGGGTTCACTCCGGAAGTCTAGGTTGATGAATTCAGGACGCCGAGGCGACACCGAAGACTGCTTACAGTCATACGCTTATTGTAGAAAATTTGAAACCCCTCTAAGCGGGGGTTTTCCCTGCGATGGATCAAGCTTTGGTCAAACGGGTTTTCTGGGCCTCAAGTTCCACCATGGCAGCTCTTTTTTAAGAGATTGGACCAAGCCGGATTGGTGGGCCGCGTAGCCATTCATGGCGCCCAATGCCGTTTGCCATTGCACAGTTTCGAGTTGCAGGCGAAGGGCTTTGACCTGTGGTGAGTCAATGGCGCTTTTGAGGCAAGCCAGCCAATAGTTCTCTGTGACCAAGGGCACAAAGTCTAAACCTGCGGCAAGGGCTGCGCTTTCGATGGCCAGGCCTGTGTCCGCTTGACCAGATGCGATGCAGGTGGCAACGGCGCTGTGAGACAACTCTTGATGGTCGTAGCCTGACATTTGATGGGCTTGAATGCCCTGGTTGCGCAACAGCTCATCCAACAAAAGTCGCGTGCCAGTGCCCATGCCTCGGTTGACATACCTGAGTCTTTTTGTCACGACATCCTGAAGCGAATGAATGTTCAAGGGATTGCCCGGTTGCACCAACAGCCCTTGTGATCGTTTTGCAAACCCAATGAGTTTGTGTTGCCCTGGTTGTAGCAAAGGTTTGTAGGTGAGTGCAGAAAGACTTTGAGGATGAGGTTCGCAGAGGGTGTGAAAGCCTGCAATTTCACACCGTCCCTCGTTCAGTGCGCGAATGGCGTCCACGCTGCCACAAAAACGAATGTCCAAATGCAAACCTTCCCGGGCGCTTGTTTCACGAAGGCGAATCAGGGCGTCATCATGGCTGGCATACAACGTGAGCAAGTGCACATCAGGATCAAATGCAACAGCAAAGGTGCGTTCAAGTTCGGCCATCAAGGACTCGATGGGCGCTGCCAGACGGGCTTGTGCCTGCCTTTCAGCCCAGAGCAATTTACTGGCGAATTCTGACAATTCGGCCGGCATGCCCTTTTCCCAAACGATCAGGTTTTGTTGCAGTCGAAGCTCCCATTTTTTCAACTCACCCCATACATGGCGGTAGGACAAGTTCAAAGATTTGGCTGCGCCAGCAATAGAGCCTTGCTCGCGCACGGCTTGCAGCAGGTCCATGAGAGGATTGCGCAGCAAAGCTTGGGGGCGCTGCTGAGGCGCATCGGTTTCGCTGGGCGGCGACATGTCGGGGCCCCAGCTGTAAGAAAGGTCAATTTTTGGCACGGCTTGAGTGTGCCTCATTTATGCATGTTTCATGACGCGAGCTTGGATGGCCTATGCACGCCATTTCATAGCGGAAGACCCATGGGGTTGAGGGTATTCAAAACGATTAGGATCGGCACACACTTTTTATGATGAATACGTTCTCCAACAGCGTCACCACCGCAATTCAATTGATCACCAGCTTGGATCCAGGTCTTTGGTCCATCGCCGGACGGTCCCTGGCCGTCAGCGCTTCAGCCTGTTTCATCGGGTGCGTGATGGGTCTGTTCCTAGGGGCCATTCTGGGGGTGACCAGATTCTCGGGCCGAGGGGGCGTTTTGACGCTTTTGAATACCTTTTTGGCCTTGCCTTCTGTGGTGGTGGGCTTGGTGGTTTACTTGGTGTTGTCGCGCACGGGCCCATTGGGCTTTTTGGGTTGGCTCTTCAGTTTCAAAGCCATGGTGCTGGCGCAGGTTTTGCTGGTGGTCCCGGTGGCTGCAGCGCTCAGTCGCCAAGTGGTCGAGGATGCTGAGCTGATGCATGGTGAGCAATGGCGATCCTTGGGTGCAGGCCCCTTTTTGCGATGTGGATTGCTGGCCTGGCATGAACGATTTGCACTCCTAACCATCGTGGTCGCTTGTTTTGGTCGCGCGATCTCAGAGGTCGGTGCTGTCATGATTGTGGGCGGCAACATGGAAGGCTTCACACGGGTCATGACCACGGCCATTGCACTTGAAACCAGCAAAGGTGACTTGCCTTTGGCGCTGGCCTTGGGCTTGGTCTTGCTGGCCATTGTTGGGTGCTTGAATGCTTTGTTGGCGGTGTTCAACGCGTGGCAAGCGCGTCATCAGCAAGTCGGTCAAAACAGCCTGCGGGGGTGGGTGGCATGAAGGCCTTGCTGTCCCTGTCTCATGTGAGTTTGAAGCTGGGGGGTGTTCAGGCCCTGAGCGACATCAGCTTGTCGATCGAGCCAGGCGAGCAAGTGGCCCTCATCGGTTCCAACGGTTCAGGCAAAAGTTGCCTGCTGCGAATGCTTCATGGTTTGCATGAGCCCTCAGATGGGCAAATGCACGGCGCCGCCTGCGGCCAAGCCATGTTGTTTCAACGGCCGCACATGCTGCGCACCAGCAGTTTGAACAATGTGGCCTTGGGCTTGTGGCTAGACCGAAGCCGTTCGCTGAGTTGGAAGGTGGCCAAACAACTGGCACATGATGCGCTGTCGCGGGTGGGCTTGTCGGGGGTGACCACGCAACATGCGGTGACCTTGTCGGGTGGCCAGCAGCAGCGATTGGCGTTGGCCCGTGCTTGGTCACGCGAACCTGAATTGTTGTTTCTGGATGAACCCACCGCCAGTTTGGACCCGCCTGCCAAACGTGAAATTGAAGCCTTGGTGCATCAATGGATCAAGCCTGAAGACGCCCCAAAAATTCGAACTTTGGTGTTTGCCAGTCACAACTTGGGGCAAGTCAAACGTTGGGCCAGCCGCGTGATTTATTTAGAACAGGGCCGCATTTTGGCCGACTTGCCTACCCCTGATTTTTTCAATGCCGACTGTTTGAAGCAACACAGTCTGCAGGCTTTTTTATTTTTGCAAGGAGAAACACCATGAGTTTTTTCGGTTCACGCAATCCTGCCGTGCGAATCGCGGGTCGCAGCTTGTGGTGGGTCGTCATGGCCGGCATGAGTGCCCATGCCATGGCGCAATCGATTGTGATGTCCTCGACCACGTCGACTGAGCAGTCGGGCTTGTTTGCTGTCTTGTTGCCAGAGTTCAAAAAAGCCACAGGCATTGAGATCAAGGTGGTGGCATTGGGGACGGGGCAAGCGCTGGACATGGCGCGCCGCGGTGATGCCGATGTGGTGTTTGTCCACGATCAACCCGCAGAGGAAAAGTTTGTGGCCGAAGGCTTTGGCATCAAACGATTTCCAGTCATGTACAACGACTTTGTGGTGGTCGGACCGCAAGCAGATCCCGCCAATGTCAAGGGCCATGACATCGTGACGGCCTTGCGAAAAATTGCAGCCGGCAATGCACCCTTTATTTCACGCGGTGACAAGAGCGGCACGCATGCCGCAGAGTTGCGCTTTTGGACTCAAGCCGGACTCACCGACAAGAAGGGTGGCGGCTACAAAGAGTGTGGCTGCGGCATGGGGCCTGCGTTGAATATTGGAGCCTCTTCTGACGCTTATGTGTTGACAGACCGTGGCACGTGGCTGAATTTTAAAAATCGCGCCGATCTCAAAGTTTTGGTCGAAGGCGACACCAAAATGTTCAATCAATATGGTGTGATGGTGGTCAACCCTGCCAAACATGCTCATGTCAAGCAAGCACCAGCGCAAAAGTTCGTGGATTGGATCGTGTCGGCTTCTGGCCAAGCCACGATTGCCGCTTACAAAATTGGCGGCGAGTCGGTCTTTTTCCCCAACGCCAACAAATGACTCAACGGCCCGTGAAGCAGACGGGTGCCGTGGGGTCGATGGGCGGGCCTTCGTGTGAGTTCTTGGCGAAGGCGACATCCATGTCACGCGGCAAGGGCACGCCATTTTTAACGGCCAAGACTTCGGCCATGATGCTGACTGCAATTTCTGCGGGGGTTTTACTGCCAATGTAGATGCCGATGGGGCCACGCAGGCGCGCGAGAGAACTTTCCGTTTGTTCGAAGTGCTCCATCATGCGTTGTTGCCTCAGCAAGTTGTTGCGCCTTGAGCCTATGGCGCCAATGTAAAAGGCTTCCGTTGCCAGCGCAGCCAGCAAAGCCAGGTCATCGAGCTTGGGGTCGTGGGTCAGGGCAATCACACAACTGCGACGGTCGGGTTTGAAGCTCTCGACCAAATCATCGGGCATGTCGTGTTTGACCTGAACGCCGGCCACTGACCAAGCACCTCGGTATTCTTCGCGAGGATCGCAAACCGTCACAGCAAAGCCATTGAACAACGCCATGGTGGCCAAGTACTCGGTCATTTGGCCTGCGCCAATCAGAAGCATGCGGTACTCAGGGCCGAAAGTGTTGATCAGTTGCGTGTCATCGATTTGAAGTTCGCTGGGCGCATCGGTGGACTTGAGGGTGATGGCGCCAGTGGCCAAGTGGGTGATGCGTTGGGTCAGTTGACCTTTTGAAAGTGAGTCAATGAGATCGTTCAAACACTTGGTATCGGGGTTGAATTCCAGCAGCAACTCAAGTGTGCCGCCGCAGGGCAAACCAAAGCGGTGTGCTTCATCGGCGCTGATGCCGTACTTCAAGCGAAGCGGCGGGGCGTTTTGAATGGCATGGGCTTTGCTGTACTGAGCAATCAGATCGTCTTCAATGCAACCGCCCGACACAGAGCCCACCACCGCACCAGTCTCGCACAGCGCCATGATAGAGCCAACAGGACGCGGGGAAGAACCCCAGGTGCGGACCACGGTGGTCAGGAGTGCTTGATGCCCCGCTTCACGCCACGCTTTGAGCGTTCGAAGCACGACAATGTCTAAGTTTTCCATATGCAGTCGTTCGATGATTTCGGTGGGGTCATCAGCGAACCATGGACCACACGGCCACAGCGCCTACCAACAAGGCCAACCAGACCCATGTTGGCACGGGTGCACTGGCCGCTTCGTGCGAGGGTGTTGCAAGCGAAGCCTCGCTGCTTGTCAGCGCGCTGGGGTATTTGGCTTGCAAGGCCTCATCAAACCGCTTGAAGAAGTCTTCGGCCAATGATTTGGCGGCGCCATCGATCAAACGCTGGCCCAGTTGCGCCAACTTACCACCCACAGTGGAATGAACGGTGTATTGCAATTCACAACCCTGCGCATTCGGGTGCAAAGACACTTTGGACTCGCCTTTGCCAAAGCCCGCCACGCCGCCTTGGGCTTCAAAGTTCAATGAATAGGCGTTGGGCGCTTGAATGTCAGACAGCGTCACTTTGCCTGTGAATTTGGCAGAGACCGGCCCGATCTTGATGGCCACGCCCACGTTGTAAGTTTGTGCATCGGTGGCCTCAAACTTGTCGCAACCGGGAATGCAGGCTTTCAAGATGGCGGGGTCGTTCAGTGCGTCCCAAGCCTGCGCCTGTGTCACGTGTAAAACGCGTTGTCCTTGCATGTCCATGGTGGAAGTCCTGTTTTTTTATGTGTGCAGCTTGAATAACTTGGTCATGGCACTTGCCAGTTCTTCCAAGCGAGATAAATTGTGGATGGCCAACATGCCATCGACATGTTGATTCAAAACACGCGCACCGGTTGCCAAGGGAGCGTAGCCCTCAAATCGGAGCAAAGGGTTGAGCCAAAGCAAAGAGCGGGTGTGCCGATTGAGCCAAACAAGTTCTGAGTCTAGCGCCTGCGCAGTGCCAGTGTCCAAGCCATCGCTGATTAACAACACCACCGTGCGCTTGCCTGTGAGTTTTTGGGCATGCGCAGTGCGCAATTGGGTGAGTGATTTTCCAAGCTGTGTGCCACCTGCAAAATCTTGAATTTGCTGGCTGGCCATGTTCAGCATGTCATCGGTGTCGCGCAGTTTGAAGGCGGCGTTCAAGTCGGTCAGGTCGGTGCCAAACGCAAAAATTTGACGGGGTGAACCGCGGGTGGCTTGGTGTAAAAAGGCGAGGAGCAATCGGGCATAGCGCTCCATCGAGCCAGAAATGTCCACCAAGATTAAAAGCGGTAAAGCTTGGTCGCTGCGTTGTCGGCGTGGCATGCTCCAAATTTCACCCTCATGGCGGGCCGCCAGTTGCATGGTTTTGGCCCAGTCAATGCGCGCACCCTTGCCGCCCAGACGTGTGCGGCGGCCTTGAATGCGGGGCAGTGGCAGTTTGACTTGGCGGGCTAGTTTTTCGACCAAGTTGAACTCGCTGGCGCTCAAAGATTGAAAATCTGCATGCTGCAAGCGTTCACGGTCGCTGGCGCTCATGGCAGCATCCAATTTCAGCGCGTCTTCTTTGGCCTTGTGCGGATCATTGAGTTTGGTTTTGGCCGCCAACGCTTCTTGCACCCGCGATTTGCGCGGAACACCTGGCGTGCCGGTAGGTGCCTTGGGCAGCAACTGAGACAACAATTGGCGCGTCAGTTCGGGGTCTTTGAAGAAGGCGGCAAACATTTGCTCAAACACCACCAAGTCTTCTTGACGGCTCACCAAGCAAGCCTGAAGCGCCGCCGAAAAGTCGTTTTTGCGTTGGACGCCAATCAACTGTGTTGCCGCCAGTGCCAAGCTGATGCGGGCAGCGTCTATCGGCAAGCCTGCTCTGCGCAAGGCCCTGGCAAAACCCGTGATGTTGTCACTGAGTTTGCCGCTGCGTGCGTCACCTAACAGCATGTTGCCTTGCGCCGCGTCTTAAATGGCTGGCGGAGCGGGTGCCAACAAATCGTTCAGCAAGGGCGTGATGGCCGCAATGTCTTCTCGTTGCTTGAACAAAATGCCCACGGTATCTTGAACCACCTCGGGGTCCAAGGTGAGCGTGTCCAAGGCGACCAAGGCCTTGGCCCATTCGACACTTTCGGCAATGCCAGGTGCGCGTTGAAATGCGCTGGCAAATGGCTGACTGCGCAAGCGGCCCACAAACTCTGCAACTTGTTCTGTGAGTTGGGCGCTGGCCTCTGGCACCTGTGATCGAACCACGGCCAACTCACGTTCCCGGTCGGGGTAGTCCATCCATTGGTACAAGCAACGGCGTTTGACGGCATCGTTCAAGTCGCGCGTGCGGTTGCTGGTGAGAAGGGTGACGGGCGCCACATCAGCCTGGATGGTGCCCAGTTCTGGGATGCTGACTTGGTATTCACCCAAGTACTCGAGCAAGAAAGCTTCAAAGGGTTCGTCCGCACGGTCCACTTCATCGATCAGGAGCAGTGCACCCGGCGCTGGTGTTTGCAATGCTTGAAGGAGAGGGCGTTTGACCAAGAAGCGTTGTTGATACAGCTCGCGCTCCATGTCATGTCCTAGTGCGCCTGAATCGCTTGCCGCAGCGCGCATGTGCAGCAATTGTGCCGCATGGTTCCATTCGTAAAGGGCCTCGCGCTGCTCCATGCCGTCATAGCATTGCAGGCGAATGAGCGGGCGTCCCAAGACTTTGGCCAAGGCTTTGGCCAGCTCGGTTTTGCCAACGCCGGGTTCACCTTCTAGGAGAAGAGGGCGCTCTAATTTGAGGCTCAAAAAAACGGCGGTGATGAGCCGCCGTTCCGCGAAATAGCCCACGCCTTCTAAGGCCTGGGCAAGTTCGTCGATGCTTTTGAAAGTGTCTTTTGCGGTCATCCGTTCGCCTGTTTCACCGCCCTTTGGGTTTGCACGGTGATCAGGTGAGCGCGATAGGCCTTTGAAGCGTGCAGGTCGGCATTGAGATCCGTAGAGTCTACCGCGACACCGGCAACTGCTTCGGGTGTGAAGCTTTTGCTCAAAGCAGCTTCAAGGCCAGCATGACGGAACACGCCATTGCCTGCGCCTGTAATGGCCACGCGAGCGCCACCAGCGGTTTGCGCAACAAACACGCCGACCAAGGCAAAGCGTGAGGCGGGTTGGTTGAATTTGGCGTACGCCGCTTTGCTGGGAATGGGGAAACTGACCGAGGTGATGATTTCACCGGCATCCAATGCGGTGGTGTACAGGCCTTGGAAAAAGTCGTCGGCCTTGATGGCACGCTTGTCAGTGTTGACCGTGGCACCCAAAGCCAACAAGGCGCTGGGGTAGCAAGCTGCGGGGTCGTTGTTGGCCACAGAGCCACCGATGGTGCCCATGGAGCGAACTTGCTTGTCGCCAATGTTGTTGGCCAAAGCTGCCAAGCCAGGAATGTGCTGTTTGACGTCTGCGTTGTCGGCCACGTCTTGGTGACGCGTCATGGCGCCAATGACGATGTTGTTGCCGTCTTTTTTGACACCGGCCAAACCGCTGATGGCCGCCAAGTCAACCAAGGTTTCGGGTTGCTGCAGGCGTTGCTTCATGGCAGCAATCATGGTTTGACCACCGGCCAAAACTTGGCCACCGGTTTGTGCCAGTTTTTGTGCGTCTGCCAGTGCAGTGGGGCGCTCGTAGTTGAATGCGTACATGGTAAATACTCCGAATTTTGAATTAGGCCTTGGCGGCTTGAATGGCTTCCCACACGCGGTGCGGGGTGGCAGGCATGTCAAAGTCTTTGACGCCCACAGGGGCCAGTGCGTCTAGCACGGCGTTGATCACGGCTGGGGGTGAGCCAATGGCGCCGGCTTCGCCGCAACCTTTGGTGCCCAAAGGATTGGTGGTGCAAGGGGTGCACTCGTGACCGATGGCGAAATCGGGGAAGTCGTCGGCGCGGGGCATGGTGTAGTCCATGAAAGAGCCGGTTAAGAGTTGACCGGTTTCTTTGTCGTAGACACAGTTTTCCATCAGGGCTTGGCCAATGCCTTGCACCAAACCGCCGTGCACTTGACCTTCCACAATCATGGGGTTGATGATGGTGCCGAAGTCGTCAACGGCCGTGAACTTGTCCACTTTGGTGACGCCTGTTTCGGGGTCGATTTCCACTTCACAAATGTAAGTGCCTGCAGGGAAGGTGAAGTTGGTGGGGTCGTAGAACGCAGTTTCGTTCAGGCCTGGCTCCAACTTGTCCAAGGGGTAGTTGTGGGGCACATAGGCCGTGAGCGCAACAGTACCAAACGGAATCTTTTTGTCGGTGCCTTTCACGCTGAATTCGCCGTTGGCAAAGTCAATGTCAGCATCGCCAGCTTCCATGAGGTGGGCTGCAATTTTCTTGGCCTTGGCTTCAATTTTGTCGAGCGCGCGCATCAGTGCCGCACCACCCACAGAAATGGAACGTGAGCCGTAAGTGCCCATGCCGAAAGGCACGCGGCCGGTGTCGCCGTGAACGATGTCAACGTTTTCAACCGGGATGCCCAAGCGTGCGGCCACCACCTGTGCAAAGGTGGTTTCGTGACCTTGGCCATGGCTGTGCGAGCCGGTGAACACCGTGACGCTGCCAGTGGGGTGCACGCGAACTTCGCCGCACTCAAACAAGCCAGCGCGAGCGCCCAAAGCGCCTGCTACGTTGCTGGGGGCCAAGCCGCAAGCTTCGATGTAGCTGGAGTAACCAATGCCGCGCAGCAAGCCTTTGGCGGCACTTGCCGCTTTTCGGGCAGGGAAGCCCGCCAAGTCGCCCAGTTTGTTGGCGTGGTTCATAAGGGCGTGGAAATCGCCCGTGTCGTACTGCAAAGCCACAGGCGTTTGGTACGGGAACTGCGTGATGAAGTTCTTGCTGCGAATGGCGTCTTGCGTCATGCCCAACTCGAAGGCGGCGCGGGACACAATGCGTTCGAGCAAGTAAGTGGCTTCTGGTCGACCTGCGCCGCGATATGCGTCTACAGGGGCTGTGTTGGTGAACCAAGCGTCCACTTCCACATAAACCTGCGGTGTGGCGTATTGGCCAGCCAACAAAGTGGCGTACAAAATGGTGGGCACCGCTGTAGAGAACGTCGACAGGTACGCGCCCAAGTTGGCATCGGTGTGCACGCGCAAAGCCAAGAACTTGCCGTCTTTGTCGATGGCCAATTCGGCGTGGCTGGAATGGTCACGGCCGTGCGCATCGCTTAAGAAAGCTTCTGAGCGATCGCAGTTCCACTTGATGTTGCGGTTGAGCTTTTTAGAAGCCCA
>CANBWP010000008.1 GCA_947373185.1 Comamonadaceae bacterium
TGGAAGTCGTTGAAGGCATGCAGTTTGACCGCGGCTACCTCAGCCCTTACTTCATCAACAACCCAGAAAAGCAAGCCGCTTTGCTGGACAACCCTTTCGTGCTGCTGTACGACAAGAAAATCAGCAACATCCGTGACCTGCTGCCTACCCTGGAACAAGTCGCTAAAGCTGGCCGTCCACTGCTGATCGTGGCTGAAGAAGTCGAAGGCGAAGCCTTGGCTACTTTGGTGGTCAACACCCTGCGCGGTATCTTGAAAGTGGTCGCTGTCAAGGCCCCAGGTTTCGGTGATCGCCGCAAAGCCATGCTCGAAGACATCGCCATCCTGACCGGCGGCAAAGTCATCGCTGAAGAAGTTGGCATGTCGCTCGAAAAAGTGACTTTGGCTGACCTCGGTTCTGCCAAACGTATCGAAGTGGGCAAAGAAAACACCATCATCATCGACGGTGCTGGTGCTGCTGCTGACATCGAAGCCCGCGTCAAACAAGTGCGCGTTCAGATCGAAGAAGCCACTTCTGACTACGACCGTGAAAAACTGCAAGAGCGCGTGGCCAAGTTGGCTGGCGGTGTTGCCGTGATCAAGGTTGGCGCTGCCACCGAAGTCGAAATGAAAGAAAAGAAAGCACGTGTTGAAGACGCATTGCACGCTACCCGCGCTGCTGTGGAAGAAGGCATTGTGGCTGGCGGTGGCGTTGCATTGCTGCGCGCTCGTCAAAACGCTGGCGCCATCAAAGGCGACAACGCTGACCAAGACGCTGGCATCAAGCTGGTGTTGAAAGCCATCGAAGCGCCTTTGCGCGAGATCGTGTACAACGCGGGTGGCGAGCCATCAGTGGTTGTGAACGCTGTGATGGCCGGTAAAGGCAACTACGGCTTCAACGCAGCCAACGACACCTACGGTGACATGATTGAAATGGGCATTTTGGACCCCACCAAAGTGACACGCACTGCTTTGCAAAACGCAGCATCCGTGGCCTCTTTGATGTTGACCACAGAGTGCATGGTTTCAGAAGCACCAAAAGAAGAGTCTGGCGCCGGTGGCATGCCAGACATGGGCGGCATGGGTGGTATGGGCGGCATGGGCATGTAATTGCCTGCTGCCTCAAGGGTCTGCCAAGACCTTTGACCTCGCACAAAAAACCCCGCAAGAAATTGCGGGGTTTTTTTATGTCAGAAAACTTAAACTTTAATGGACTTCAATTGGATTTGAAGGTGAGGTAAATCCTTGTTGATCACAGTCCAAACAAGGTCAAAGTCTATTGAAACGTAACCATGAATAATGCGATTGCGCATGTAATAAATAGCCTCCCACGGAACTTCTGGGTGTGACGACGTGAACTCCGGAAATCGTTTCATCAGTTGATGAGAGGCCTCTCCTAAAACTTCAATGTTTCGAACGACTGCATCTTGCAAGAGCGGCGTTTTTAAAAAATGGTCTACGGTGTGATTTTCAATGTAAGTGCCAATGCGTTCAATCGCAATAAGCATGTGCTGCAAAAATTCATTCAACCTTGCGCCATTCAGCGCACTCATAACGGAATGGCGTTCTCAAGCACTTGATCGCGAAATTTTTCAGGCAAAGCCTTAGGGGTGAGTACATCGACATGAACACCGAGCTGCTTTTCAAGGGATAGCTGAAGTTTCGCAATGTCGAGCAAGGATGTGTTTGGCAGTGGGTCAACCAAGATATCCAAGTCGCTCAACGCTGTATCTTCATGACGAATGACTGAGCCAAAAACCCTTGGATTTTGCAAGCCATGCTCGATCACGAGGGCACGAATAATGGCTCTGTGATTTGATAGGGCTATTGAGGGCTTCATTTTTTCAGTTTACGATGGGCGCACCAATTGTCAAGCCATTTTCCAAATTACAAAAACTCTCTTCCAATGATTAATTCTTCCTTCAGCAAACAGCACGGCATCATGCTGATGAAGTACGCCGGCATCAGCTTTATTTCGGGTGCGGTCAATCATGGGTTCTTCAGTGGCTCACGTTCTTTATGGACAGCCGCAATCGGCATTGTTTTGTTTGTCACAGGTGCGTGGCTTGAACACCGCGCCAGCGAAGAAAAACATCCTCAAGGCTTGTTCCAATCTTTGTTCATGGGAACCTTGCTGTCCATTGGCCTGGGATTTTTCACAGGCGGTTTACAACACTTCCCTGATTCACCAGCGCGCAGTGCTTGGGTCGTGCCACTCGGTTTTTTTATCTCTGTGATTGCACTAGTGTCGACTTTGCAATTGCGCTGGCAGCGTGCGTTGTGGGTTTACACACTGGGCTTGGGCACCGCCATCAGCGCTTTGTGCTGGGTTGGCTATCAAGCCTTTGCGCAACATCCAGAATGGGCTGCAGGTGGCCACTCGCATGGCGACAACCCAAGTGAAGCACACGATGCACATGACGCACGTGACGTTCATACCGAACATGCACACGAAACATCTGCCCCTACAGCAACGCCTTCACTGCAAGCCCTGCAAGTCAGCCGCAGCATCGAGGTGACACTGCTCGACAGCATGAAGTTCACGCCCGACAGCATCCAAGTGCTTGCCGGCGAAACCATTCGATTTGTCATCCGCAACAAAGGCAAACTCGCTCATGAAATGGTGTTGGGCAATGCACAAGCCATTGCCGCACACGCCCAAGAAATGCAGGCCATGGCTGCCGCCGGCAACACAGGTCATCAACAACACCAACATGGCGGCGGCGCAGGTGCCATTGCCGTCAGTGTGCCAGCGGGTGAAGTGCGCGAATGGGTGGTCAAGTTTGACGAAGCGATCGAACTGGAAATTGCCTGCTTGGTGCCTGGCCACTATGAAGCCGGCATGAAAGGCAAACTGAGCGTGCAAGCTGCAAGCGCCAAAGCAGCAGAAGCCGTCAGCACCAAACCAGCATCACCTGCAGCACATGACCACAGTCAGCACAAGCATTAAGCGAAGCACTGAGCTAAGAACTTAGCTAAGAACTAAGCTAAGAACTAAGCCAAACGCTTCAACAACTGCGCCGTAGACGCATCCAAGCCAGACACATCACCCGTGAGCAAACGCGCGTGAATGTCTTTGGCCAACACTTTGCCCAACTCGACACCCCATTGGTCAAAGCTGTTGATGCCCCACACTGCACCGCTGACAAACACGCGGTGTTCTTGCAAAGCAATCAAGGCGCCCAAATTGAAGGGCATTAAGTCTTCTAACAAGATGAAGGTGCTGGGTCGGTTACCTGCAAAGTTTTTGTGCCCACCTGCATCCGACTTGCCCAACATCAGGGCTTGCGCTTGCGCCAGCACATTGGACAACAACAAAGCTTGGTGATCGGGCAACGCATGCGTGGCATTTTTCACCGCTACGAACTCAAGCGGCACCACATCCGTTCCTTGGTGCAACATTTGGAAAAATGCATGCTGACCATTGGTACCGGGCTCACCCCACAACACGGGTGACGTGCCATAAGGCAAAGCTTGCCCCGCATGGTCCACTTGCTTGCCGTTGCTCTCCATCTCAAGCTGCTGCAAGTAAGGCGCAAAACGTTTCAGGGCGCTGTGATACGGCGCAATACAACGGCTGGTGTAATGCAAAAAATTGCGATACCAAACATCCAATACCCCCAATCGAATCGGCAAGTTCTGCGCAGGATCGGCATGAAGGAAATGCTGATCCATGGCATGCGCACCTGCCAAAAACTCACGGAACTTGTCAGCGCCAATGGCAATGGCCAAAGGCAAACCGATGGCCGACCACAAAGAGTATCGACCCCCCACCCAATCCCAAAAACCAAAACAGGTTTGAATGCCAAACTTGCCAGCGGCTTCTACGTTGGTGGTAAGCGCTGCAAAGTGACGCGAAACATCAGTGCCACCCTGCGCTTCAAACCAACGCTTGGCCGACAAGGCATTGGTCATGGTCTCTAAGGTGGTGAAGGTTTTAGAGGCCACCAAGAACAAAGTGTTCTCTGCCTTCAAGCCCTTCAATACAGCATCCAGTTCATGGCCATCCACATTGGACACAAAGTGAAAACGCTTGCCTTTCATGGCATATGACTGCAAAGCCATCACAGCCATTTGCGGGCCTAAATCGGAGCCGCCAATGCCAATGTTCACGATGTCTGTGATTTGAGCATCTAAACGAATTTTTTGAGCAAACAACAACATGGCGCTCAATGTGTCGTTCACTTCTTTCAATGATGCTTGAACCGGCTTTGGCAGCGCTTCAGCAGCAGCGCCCTCTGCAGGATGACGCAACAACCAATGCATCACTGCACGGTTTTCTGTAGCGTTAATGGCCTCACCTGCAAACATGCGATCGCGATGTACCAACACACCCGCTTGCGCCGCCAAGATCAACAGTTGCGCTTCAATGCGCGCATCCCAATGGTTCTTTGACAAGTCAGCGAACACACCAGGCGCCTCTTGGCTGAAATGCGCGGCACGCTGCGCATCTGATGCAAACGCATCGCGCAAATCAAATCCAGAAAATGCCTTGGCCAGTTCGCTCAGGCCCTGCCAAGCGGCTGTTTGATCTCCTCGCATCGCGGTCCTTTATGCCTTTTGCGCTGCCAACATCAAGCCTTCTAACTTGATGGCATCGACACAGAACGCACGAATGCCTTCGGCCAATTTTTCAGTGGCCATGGCGTCTTCGTTCAAGGCAAAACGGAAACTGGCTTCGTTGTATTGCACCAAGGGCAAGTCCATGCCTTTAGCAACCTGTGCGTCCAGCGCAGGTGTCAAAGCCGTGTCATTGGCGGCCAACAAAGCCAACAAGTCGGGGCTGATGGTGAGCAAGTCACAACCCGCCAAAGCCACAATTTGGCCCACATTGCGGAAGCTGGCGCCCATCACCTCAGTGGCAATGCCATTCTTCTTGTAGTAGTTGTAGATGGCGCGCACAGACTTCACGCCAGGATCGTTGGCGCCAGCACTTGCCGCTTCGTCCCAAGCTGCGCCCGCTGTCTTTTTGTACCAGTCGTAAATGCGGCCCACGAACGGCGAAATCAGTTGCACCTTGGCTTGACCACAGGCCACCGCTTGCGCAAACGAGAACAACAAAGTGAGGTTGGTGTGAATGCCTTCACGCTCCAACTCGGCTGCCGCTTGAATGCCTTCCCAAGTGGCTGCAATTTTGATCAGCACGCGCTGGCGAGAAATGCCCTGTGCTTCATACAGGCTCATTAAACGGCGCGCACGCGCCAAGGTACCGGCGGTGTCAAAGCTCAAACGCGCGTCCACCTCAGTGGACACCCTGCCTGGAATGGTCTTCAAAATTTCGCAACCAAAGCGGACCAACAAATGGTCCATCACCACATCAAGGGGCTGACCCTTGTGGGCTGCCACTGATTCGGTCAGCAAGGGGGCGTATTCGGGCTTTTGCACGGCCTTCAAGATCAAGGAAGGGTTGGTGGTCGCATCTTGCGGCTGGAACTGGGCCAGCTGTTTAAAGTCACCGGTGTCTGCCACTACGGTGGTGTGTTGTTTGAGTGCGTCGAGTTGGTTCATGGCAAAAAAATTTAAACAAGGCTTGAATTATCGATGAAACAAAGTTACATTTCAAACTCATTTTTATGTAACAAATAAACATGTCTTTCGATTTAGTCTTTTTTGGCGGCACTGGCGACCTGGTTTGGCGCAAACTGATGCCCGCTCTTTTTCAAGCCTTCCGCCACGGCACCCTGCCCGAGGGCGGCCGCATCATTGGCGTCGCTCGCGACAGCATGACGGACGAGCAATACCGCACCCTCATTCAGTCGCGTTTTGAGCAAGTCGAAGGCGCCAAGCGCCCCAATGACGAAGAATTCGCCCGTTTCAAAGCCATGCTGCACTACGAGCGGGTTGATTTGTCCAACCCAGACGACTACGCCAAATTGGCTGGCCGTTTGGCAGAACGTCAAACCGACCATGTGGTGATGTACCTGGCCACCGCCCCCAGCTTGTTCAACACCGTGTGTGAACAACTGGCCGCCGCCAAACTGAACACCCCCCAAACCCGGATCGTTTTAGAAAAACCGCTGGGGCACGACCTCAAGTCCAACCGCGCCATCAACAAAAGTGTACGCAAGGTCTTTGAAGAGCATCAGATTTTCCGAATTGACCATTACTTGGGCAAGCCCTCAGTGCAAAACCTGTTTGCCATGCGTTTTGGCAATGCCTTGTTTGAACCTCTGTGGCGCCGCGAGCACATTGCCAACATTCAAATCACCATTGCCGAAGAGTTGGGTGTCGAGAAGCGCGGGGCGTTTTATGAAAACACCGGCGCGCTGCGAGACATGGTGCAAAACCATGCCTTGCAATTGCTGTGTGCCATTGCCATGGAGCCGCCCATCAATGCGCATGCCGATGCCATTCGCGACGAAAAGCTCAAGGTCTTGCGCGCCCTCAAACCTTGGACGGCCGAGACGCTGAGCCAACATGTGGTGCGCGGCCAATACAGCGCAGGCACCGTCCATGGCCAAGCGGTGCCAGGCTACAACGAAGAGTCAGGTGTCAGCCCCTCCAGCAACACAGAAACCTTTGTGGCCTTGCGCACCGAGATTGCCAACTGGCGTTGGGCCGGCGTGCCGTTTTACATTCGCACGGGCAAGCGCCTCGCATCCCGCGAAGGCTATATTGAAATCAATTTCAGGCCGACACCCCATGCCATCTTCCAAGCACCTGGCGGTGGCGTCAACAAACTGATCATTCACTTGCAGCCCAAAGACGGATTGGAGTTGCACCTGTTTGCCGAGGGCCAACACAAACGCTTGAAGGCCGGCCATCAAGGCGCCAGCGCCCTCAGCCCTGTGCACCTCGACCTTGACTTTGACAAGCGCTTTGGCTCCGAACGCGTCGGCGCTTACGAGCGCTTGCTGCTGGATGTGCTTGATGGCCGTCTGAATTTGTTTGTGCGCAGCGACGAGCAAGAAGAAGCTTGGCGCTGGGTCGAGCCCATCTTGCAACACTGGGCATCAGACACTCAAGGCCCTCGTCACTATGCCGCCGGCTCTTGGGGGCCCAGCGCTTCCAGCGCCATGATTGCCCGCGACGGTTTTTGCTGGTCAGAAGAAACTTAAATCATGCTAGACCGAATCAAAGCCTCTCTGCCCTCTTTGGCGCCGGCCGAACAACGCGTCGGCAAATTGGTTTTGCTCGACCCTCGCGCCTTTGCCAACTTGCCCGTCACGGAGTTGGCCGATCGCGCGCACGTGAGCAAGCCCACAGTGGTTCGCTTTTGCCGCAGCGTGGGTTATGACGGCCTGTCCGATTTCAAACTGAAACTGGCAGGCAGCGTGAGCGAGGGTGTGCCCTTCATTCACCGCAGTGTCGATGCCGATGACAAAACCAGCGATGTGGCCGTCAAAGTGATTGACAACACCGTGGCGGCGTTTTTGAAGTACCGCAACGATGCGTCGTCCTTTGCTTTGGAGCATGCCGTTCAAGCCTTGGCCGAAACGCACAGCACCGGCAAGCGCATTGAGTTTTATGGCGTGGGCAACTCTGGCATCGTGGCCCAAGATGCGCAGCACAAATTTTTCCGCTTGGGCATGAACACCATTGCCTACAGCGATGGCCACATGCAAGTGATGAGCGCCTCGATGTTGGGCAAAGGCGATTGCGTGGTGGTCATCTCCAATTCAGGCCGCACCCGCGACTTGATGGACGCCTGCGACATTGCACGCAAACGCGGTGCGACCACCATTGTGATCACCGCCAGCGGCTCGCCCCTGGCCACCGCCGGTCAAATTCACCTGACGGCCGATCACCCTGAAAGCTACGACCGCTACAGCCCCATGGTGTCTCGACTCTTGCACCTGTTGATCATTGACATTTTGGCCACCACCGTGGCCCTGCGCATTGGCGAGGCTTTGCAGCCAGCCCTGCGCGAGATGAAAAACAATTTGCGCAACAAACGCTACACCTGAAGATTGGCCCACACCATCTGCAGTGGCCCAGCGGAAAGGCCATCCGCCCTTCATGCAGTCTGGTATCTACTGGGCAATAACCCTGATACAACTTGCGGCCCCTCCTGTCACTCCCTAGAATGACCGAGTCATTTAACTTCGACAGGATTTAGCATGTACCAAGGCTTTTTCAAAGCATCCCGCCTGATCACCCTAGCCGCTTTGCTATCGGCTGCGGTGCTGGGCATGAGCGGCGCACAAGCCGTTGAATTCAAATGGGCCGCCCAAAACGACATCCTCACGCTGGACCCTCATGCCCAAAATCACGCCACCACCAACAACATCGTAGGCCACGCCTACGAGGGCTTGGTGCGCTACGACAAGACTTACAAGGTGGAGCCGGCACTGGCCACCAGCTGGTCCAACGTCAGCCCCACCGTGATCCGCTTTAACTTGCGCAAAAACGTCAAGTTCCATGACGGCACGCCTTTCACCGCCGACGATGTGCTGTTCTCCTTTGACCGCATTCGCCAACCTCAGGGTACGCTGCAAATTTATGTGGCGGGCGTGAAAGAAATGAAGAAGGTGGACGACTACACCGTGGACGTCATCTTGGCCAAGCCTGTGCCAACGCTGTTGAACAATTTCACAACCTTTTTGATCATGAGCAAATCATGGTCCGTCAAAAACAAGTCCGACAAAATTCAAGACTACAAGGCCAAAGAAATCACGTTTGCCTCCACCAACACCAACGGCACCGGCCCTTACATCATCAAAGAATGGGCGCCTGAGCAACGCGTGGTTCTGACCCACAACAAAGCCTGGTGGGACAAATTGCAAGGCAACGTGACGGACATCACTTACACCCCCATCAAGTCGGATCCCACCCGCATTGCAGCCTTGCTGTCTGGCAACGTCGATGCGGTGACTGACTTGCCGACACAAGACGTGGCTCGTTTGCGCAGCACCGCCAACTTGTCGGTGTTGGATGGGCCAGAAGTTCGGACCATTTTCTTTGGCCTCGACTTGGGCAGTGACGAGCTGAAATACGCCCCCAAAGGCAAAAACTTTTTCAAGGACGTACGGGTGCGCAAAGCGCTCAGCATGGCCATTGACCGCGGCGCCATTCAGCGCAGCATCATGCGCGGCTTGTCCATTCCTGCCAGCCTGATCGTTGCGCCGGGTGTTCACGGTTACAACGCCGACATGGACAAAACAGGCCCCGCCGATGTGGAAGGCGCCAAAAAACTTTTGGCCGAAGCCGGTTACCCCAACGGTTTGGAATTCACCCTGGACTGCCCGAATAACCGCTACGTGAATGACGAAGAAGTTTGCCAAGCGGTGGTCAACATGTGGGCCAAGATGGGTGTCAAAGCCAAGCTGAACGCCATGAACTTTGGCCCCTACATTGCCAAGGTGCAAAACTTTGATTCCAGCGCGTACCTGCTGGGTTGGGGCGTGTCCACGTACGACGCGCAATACTCTTTGCAATCTCTGGTCATGACACGCACACAAGGCGCTGACGGCAGCTTCAACTTCTCCAAAGTGAACAACGCCAAACTGGACGCCCTGGTGGAAGCCATGAAAACCGAGATGGACAAACCCAAGCGCGACGCCATGATCAAGGACGCCTTGACCATCGCACGCGATGAGGTGTTGGTCATTCCTTTGCACCACCAAATGCGCCCCTGGGCCATGAAGAAAAACGTCACCATGACGCACGATTCCAATGATGCGCCTAAGATGTACTACGTCACTGTGAACTGATTCAGCTCACGCATGAAAAAAAGACACCCGAGGGTGTCTTTTTTTTGGGGGGTCCATTGCCAGTGTGAATGAAAAATTCAAGGCTCAGTGTCGCCCTTCTTCCACGGCGTGACATGCAACTTTGATGCCTTCGAAAAACTTTAAAACGGGTCGCTCCACACGGCAGCGCTCATTGGCCAAAGGACAACGCGGATTGAAGCTGCAACCCGCCGGCGGGTTCAAGGGGTTGGGTACCTCGCCTTGCACTGGCGTACGTGCGCGACCCGTATCTTTCAGCTTTGGAATGGCTTCGAGCAGCATGCGCGTATAAGGGTGCTGCGGTCTGCTGAACAAACTGTGTTTGTCCGCCAACTCCACCAGTTGTCCTAAATACATCACGCCCACGTTGTCGCTCACATGACGCACCACAGCCAAGTTGTGCGAGATGAACAAATAGGTGAGCCCTCGCTCGCGCTGCAAATCTTTCATGATGTTGAGCACTTGCGCTTGCACACTCACATCCAAGGCCGACGTAGGCTCATCACACACTAAAAATTCTGGCGCCGTGGCCAAGGCACGCGCAATGGAGATGCGCTGACGCTGACCGCCTGAGAATTGATGCGGGTATTTGGGCATGTCCAACTCAGACAAGCCGACCGACTGCAGCAACTCGGCCACACGCACTTGACGCTCCTGCACATCCTGGATGAGGCCATGCTCTTGCAAAGGCTCGCCCACAATGGCCTCCACGGTCCAGCGCGGGTTCAAGCTGGCATACGGGTCTTGGAAAATCATTTGAATGCGCTTGCGCATGGCCTTGGCATTCGGCGACTTGAACGCAGCATGCGCGTCTTCGCCATCAAACTGCAAGCCGCCGCGAGTCGGTTCGTACAAACCGACCAACAAGCGCGCCACGGTGCTTTTGCCACAACCCGACTCGCCCACCAGGGCCAGCGTTTTGCCGCGCTCAATTTCAAAACTCACACCGTCCACCGCCTTCAAGAGCTGACGCGGTTTGCGCTCTATCATGCGGGTCAACCAAGGCGCTGACACATCAAATGTTTTGGCCAAGTCGTGCGCCATCACCAAGGCCTTGGAAGCTGTCTTGATGTCTTTAGAAAATGAGTCGCTCATGATGCAACGCCCCCCTGTGACGAAGGCTGCAACCAGCATGCCACTTGCGTGTTCGCGCTGTACGCAGCATCGCTCAAGTTGGCAAGCTCTGGGCGTTCGTGTCGGCACCTCTCAAACGCCTGAGGGCAACGCGGATTGAAAGCGCAACCCTTGGGAATGGCGTTCAAGCGCGGCATGGCGCCATCAATCTGATTCAACCGTTCGCGCTCAACCTCGATGTCGGGAATGGCCGCCATCAAACCGGCGGTGTACGGATGCGCAGGCTGGTGAATCACTTGGTGCACAGGGCCCACTTCGACAATGCGGCCTGCGTACATCACGGCCACACGGTCGCAGGTTTCGGCAATCACACCCATGTCGTGCGTGATCAGCATGACGGCCGCGCCGCGTTGCTTGCAAATGTTTTTGAGCAAGCTGATGATCTGCGCTTGAATCGACACGTCGAGTGCCGTGGTGGGTTCGTCCGCCACAATCAGCTGCGGTTCTGCGGCCAAGGCCAGCGCAATGACCACGCGCTGACGCATGCCCCCCGAAAACTGATGCGGGTAATGATCGATGCGTTCAGCGGCGCCCGGAATGCCGGTGTCTTGCAGCAAGGCAATGGCGCGCTGGCGGGCCTCCCGGTCTGACACGGGCAAGTGCGCTTGAATGGTTTCCACCAACTGACGGCCCACCGAATACAAGGGGTTCAAAGACGTCAAAGGGTCCTGAAAAATGGCGCCAATTTTGCGGCCTCGAATGCTGCGCATTTGGTCATTGTTCAAGTGGTCGATGCGCTCGCCTTGCAACAAAATCTGACCGCCGGCCACGCGACCTGGCGGCTCGAGCAACCCAATGATGGACGCACCCGTCAAGGACTTGCCTGCGCCCGACTCGCCCACCACACCCAAGATTTCGCCGGGGGCAATGTCAAAGGACACATGGTCCAGCGCGCGAAGGTTGCCGTGCCGACTTGGAAACTCCACCACCAAATTTTGAACTTGAAGAAGGCTCATAGAAGTTGAATGCCACTGATTTGGAGGGCGCGCATTAACGCAAACGCGGGTTCAGGGCATCACGCAGCCAGTCACCCAACAAGTTGACCGACAAGGCAATCAAGACCAACGTCAACCCCGGAAAAATAGTGATCCACCATTCGCCAGAAAATAAAAAATCATTGCCAATGCGAATGAGGGTGCCCAGCGATGGCGAAGTGGGCGGCACCCCCACCCCCAGAAATGACAAGGTGGCTTCTGTGATGATGGCCGTGGCCACTTGAATGGTGGCCAACACCATGACAGGCCCCAGCACATTGGGCAACACATGCCGCAACATGATGCGCAGCGGTGCCACGCCCGTCACACGGGCTGCTTGCACATATTCTTTGTTGCGCTCCACAAGCGTGGTGCCACGCACAGTGCGCGCATATTGCACCCAGCCCGTGAGGGAAATCGACAGAATCAAGACACCAAACGCCAAGGCGTCATCGGCATCGGGAAACATGGCGCGGCCGACACCGGCAATCAGGAGCGCCACCAAAATGGCGGGGAACGACAACATCACATCGCACAAGCGCATGAGAAAAGCATCCAGCCAACCGCCCCGAAACCCGGCGATCAATCCCAAGCCAACGCCCACCACCAAGGACAAAAGAACCGAGGCCACGCCCACCACCAGCGAGATGCGCGTGCCGTACATCAGCGCCGACAAAATATCGCGCCCCTGATCGTCTGTGCCCAAGAGATGTTTGGCAGTGCCCTCGGCCATCCAGGCCGGCGGCAAGCGCGCGTCCATCAACTCCAAACTGGCAGCATCAAAGGGGTTGTAGGGCGAGACCCATTTGGCAAACAGGGCGCAGAAAATAAAGACAAAGGCAATGCCAGCCGCAACCATGGCCGTTTTAGATTGCCTGAAGCTATAGCCCACATCGCTTTGCAACCATCGTGACAAGAAACGGTTCATGCGTCAGTGCCCTCCCGCTTTGCCCACGCGCAAGCGCGGGTCGACCACGAAATACAACAAGTCAACAATCAAGTTGATTGCCACAAAAATCAAGGCGATCAAACACAGATAGGCTGCCATGACAGGAATGTCAGCAAACGTCACCGCTTGAATGAACAGCAAGCCCATGCCCGGCCACTGAAACACAGTCTCTGTGATGATGGCAAAGGCAATGAGCCCGCCCAATTGCAAACCGGTGATGGTCATCACAGGCACCAGCGTGTTTTTGAGGGCATGACCAAAATGAATGGCGTTGTTGGACAAACCCCGAGCGCGCGCAAACTTGATGTAATCGGTGCGCAGCACCTCCAACATTTCGGCACGCACCAAGCGCATGATGAGCGTGAGTTGAAACACCGTGAGGGTGAGTGCCGGCAAGACGATGTGGTGCCAGCCTTTGGCCGTGAGCAAGCCGGTGCTCCACCAACCTATTTTGACCACTTCACCGCGGCCAAAGCTTGGAAACCAACCCAGCAGTACCGCAAAAAACAAAATGAGCAAAATGCCAATCAGAAAAGTGGGCAATGACACGCCCAACAATGACAAGGTCATGAGCAACTGACTGCCCCACGTGCCGCGCCGAAGCGCCGCATACACGCCCATTGGAATGCCCACCAACAAGGCCATGCTGGCCGCGATGACCGCCAACTCCAAGGTGGCCGGAAAGCGATCGGCAATGAGCTGCGACACCTTGGCGCCTTGACGCAAACTGATGCCAAACTCACCTTGCGCTGCGTTCACCAAGAAATGCCAGAACTGCACCAGGAAGGGCTGATCCAGGCCTAATTCTTTTCGCAAAAATGCAATTTGATCGGCTGTGGCGTCTTGACCCAGCATGAACAAGACCGGGTCGCCCACATATTGGAACAACAAAAACGCGATGAATGCGACCGACACCATCACCCAAAGGGCCTGAATCAAACGTTGCAAAACAAAAGCCAGCATGCCTTGTCCTATTTCAATTCAATGGTGCCGTACCACGCCTGCGCATGGCTGCGGGTGTTGTCGCTGTCGGTCATGAGGCCGATGCCCATCAGGGCACCAGGCGGCTCGCCAAAGGCTTTTTCAAAATCGGCCTTGATGTTGCGCTCATACGTGAGCCATTGGTTCAATCGCGTTGCGCCCGATTCCACGACTATTTTTTGGATGCGGTCAGTGCGGTTGTTCGGAATGATGTTGTTGACAGGCTTGTCATTGCTCCACACGTACATGAGCGTGGCATATGGCATGGGTTGACCCGTGAGCGCATGCGTCAACTCACTGAGCATGGCATTTTTGGTGGAAAACTTGTTACGGTCACCGTCAAATGCCAAGATCAAGCGCACGGGCGAGTCTGAATGTTCGCGGTGCGTCATGTCAGCGCCTTCAATCAACTGGGCCACTAGCCAAGAAAAAGACAAGGTAGAGAATTGCGAAGGCTCGAAGTGCACGGGATTGTGAAGCATGCTGGCCGAGGCATTGGCGTTGGCATGCAGGCTGCGCTGGGATGTGCCGTCCGCGCTGACTTTGCTTAAAGAATATTTCGTGAGGGCTTTGCCCGGAATCGTGACGCTTGCCCACTTCAACTGGTCTTCGGCTTGCCACACGCGATCAGTCGATCGATGCGCTGTGGACATTGAAGGAGAGACGGTGCTGCATGCGGTCATGAAGCCGATCGCCAGCAAGACCAGTGACTTCACCAGCAAGCCAGGTGAGCGAGACAGCAGCGAGGGAGTTGGAAAGGTGAGACGCATCAAATGCATAACGGTCAATGTGCCATAAAAAAACCCACCATGTTGCCACGGTGGGTTTTTAGTTTTCTAAACCTCTAACTGACCGAAGTCAGCGCTGAGATTAGAAAGTGTGTTGCAGACCAACGAATTGGTTACGGCCAGTCACCAAGCCACCGCTGTTCAGGTTAGCTGAACCGTTTGTGGTTGTAGAAGCTGCGTAGATGGCAGTTGTACGCTTAGACAAAGCGTATGTAGCGCCCCAACCTGTTTTGGCAGTTTTGCCAGCTGTAGGTGTAGCCAGGTCCAAGTTTTTGTTGGCGTTGAAACGACCCAACTGGAAGTTCCATGAACCGTAAGGCACGTTCACAGCCAATTCAGTGGCTTTGTGTGCAGCCATGCCGAGGGCTGGCTTAGCAGCAGCAGCAGCCACAGCAGAAGAGACAGCACCAGTCGTCAAGTTAGCTGTTGAAGCAACAGCAGCTACAGCAGCTGAAGCAACTTGAGTTTGGATATCACCCTTTTGGTTGAACTGGTTTGCAAACAACTTGATGAAGCCCAGGTCGTAAGTACCAGACAACTTAGTGGATTGAACACCCAAGAAGTCTGTCAAAGTGTAGTACTGAGCGTAGACAGGGCCATTGCTGTAGTTCAAGCCGACGAAGTTGGCGTTAGCCCAACGCTCTGTACCAATGCGTGTTGCAGCCACGTCTTGTGTAGACATGTTGAAGGCAGCGTTGTAACCAGCACCAGAGCCAGCGCCCAGGTAGTTGTTGTTGCGTTTTTGAGCATTCAAAGCGAACACTTGGAAGCCAGCAACCACGGGTGACAGGTATTGAGTTTGGGCAGACCAACGACCGTTAGCAGCTTGTGCAGATGCTGTAGATTGAGCTGAGTCTTCCAAAACGTGCACAGGTGCAACGCCCACGGCATTGGTGAAGCGGCCGAATGCGATTTGACCGAATTGGCTGTCAACAGCCAATTTTGTTTGTTCGAACAAGTTGTCGCCACGAGCGCCAGTTGTTGAAGAAACATAAGAAGTAGATTGCTCAGCAGAAGCAGAGTTGTAACGCAGTTGTGCAGTTGCAGAAACTTTCAGACCGCCGCCCAAATCTTCCACAGCAGCGAATGTCACGTGGTTACGGTCGCCCTTCCAGCCGCCGTATGCGTGAACGCCAGTAGTGGCTGTAGACACACCGTAGTTGATAGAGCCAGACAAAGTCACTGCGGACTGAGCGAAAGCACCAGTAGCAGCCAAAGCAGCCAAAGCGATGAGGGTTTTTTTCATTTGAGAAGTTCTCCAAGGTTTAACAAGGGCCCTGAATTAGGTGCTTGCGTATCCGCAATCCACTGGGGCTCAGAGCCAACCTCCTTCAGGAAGTTGTATGTATTCCATCAGAGGTCAGACCAATCTGCAAAGAAAATGATGTTTTCAATGGATTTTTCGTTGTGCGCACACAACAACAGGGCTAAACTTCTGCGTATGAATGCCGATGCTTTGATCCTTGCCGCCGACAGCGCCCTGCGCACCCTCTTTGCCACACCCCGGGCCGCCCGGGCCACGCCGAAAGCAGTACAAAGCCTCGCCTTGCAGCCCGATGGCAGCTTGGCGGCCAACTCGGACACCCCCGATTTGAGTGACGCCGAAAAAGCCCTGTCCGCCTCGCTCATGCGGGTCAACCATGTGGGCGAGGTCTGCGCACAGGCTTTGTACACGGGCCAGGCCTTGGCCAGCAAAGACCCTGTGCTGCGAGCCAAACTCGATGAAGCCTGCCGCGAAGAGACCGATCACTTGGCTTGGACTCTAGAGCGCTTGCAGCAACTCAACAGCCGCCCCTCCCTCTTGAACCCGCTGTGGTACGCCGGCGCATTTGCCATTGGCTATGGCGCAGGCAAATTGGGCGGCGACAAGCTGAGTTTGGGCTTTGTGGTGGAAACCGAGAACCAAGTGGAAGCCCATTTGGCCAGCCACATGTCCCATTTACCCGCCAATGACCTGGCCTCCAAAGCCATCGTGGCGCAAATGAAAACCGATGAAGTGGCGCATGCCCGAATGGCGCAGCGTGCGGGCGCGTCTGAATTGCCTGAACCCGTCAAACGCTTGATGGGCGCGGCCGCCAAGGTGATGACCACCGTGGCGCACCGCATTTAACGCATTTAAATCAGGCTTCGATCAAGTCAAAGCTGGTGGTGATGTCGGCCGTTTTGGCCAACATGATGCTGGCCGAGCAATATTTGTCATGGCTCATGGCCACCGCACGCTCAATGGCGGATGTGGGGATGCCTTTGCCTGTGACGGTAAAGTGCATGTGAATCTTGGTGAAAACTTTGGGGTCTGTGTCGGCGCGTTCAGACGTCAACTTCACAGAGCAGCCACGGACATCATGACGACCACGCTTCAAAATCAAAACCACGTCATAAGCGGTACAACCGCCCGTGCCAGCCAACACAGTTTCCATAGGGCGTGGCGCCAAGTTTTGGCCACCGTTTTCAGGCTTGGCGGCATCGGGGGCACCGTCCATCATCAGGACGTGACCACTGCCGGTTTCGGCCACAAATCCCATGCCTGAGCGCGTGCCACTTGCGCCGGTCCAGCTGACTGTGCATTCCATGTTTGACTCTACTTTCGCTTCTGATTTTTAAAATTTTCCAGGCTGCGATCGTAAAGCTTTTGCAAAAGTGTTGCACCGCAGCATTTTTTGGGTAAAATTTCGAACAGTTGTGCTTTTAATCCTTCAAAAGCACGAACCCTTTGTCTCCTCCACCCTCTGAAAAGGTGGATTTGCCCCGCGCCGCAAGGCTCGGGGCATTTTTTTCGCCCGTATCATTCAGGGATGACTGCGAAAAACCTCAAACCGGCCGATTACCTGACAAAAATCCTCAATGCGCGCGTTTACGACGTGGCCACGGAGTCGGCCCTGGAAATTGCCAAGAACTTAAGCCAGCGCCTGAACAACACCGTTTTGCTCAAGCGCGAAGACCAACAACCCGTGCACAGCTTCAAGCTGCGCGGTGCGTACAACAAGATGGCGCACCTCACCCCCGCGCAGTTGAAGAAGGGGGTTATTTGCGCCTCGGCAGGCAACCACGCACAAGGTGTTTCATTGGGCGCCAGCAAACTGGGTTGCCGCGCGGTCATTGTGATGCCGACGACGACACCGCAAGTGAAGGTGGATGCGGTCAAAGCCTTAGGCGGCGAGGTGGTGCTCATTGGTGACAGCTACTCAGACGCCTACCAACACGCGGTCATGCTTGAGAAAAAAATGGGCATGACTTTTGTCCACCCCTTCGACGACCCCGAAGTGATCGCTGGCCAAGGCACCATCGCCATGGAAATGTTGCGCCAGCACCAAGGCCGACTGGATGCCGTGTTTGTGGCCATTGGCGGCGGCGGCTTGATTGCGGGTGTGGCCAATTACATCAAGGCAGTTCGCCCTGATGTGAAAGTCATTGGCGTGCAAATGAACGACTCAGACGCCATGATTCAATCGGTCAACGCCAAAAAACGCGTGACCCTTGACGATGTGGGTTTGTTCTCCGATGGCACGGCTGTCAAATTGGTGGGCGAAGAAACTTTCCGTGTCACGCGCGGTTTGGTGGATGAGTTCATGACCGTTGACACCGACTCGGTGTGTGCGGCCATCAAAGATGTGTTCGTCGACACGCGCTCCATCGTCGAGCCTGCAGGCGCATTGGCCGTAGCGGCCCTCAAGCAATACGTGGCCAAACACAAAACCAAAGGCGAGACTTATGCCGCCATTTTGTGCGGCGCCAACATGAACTTTGACCGTTTGCGCTTTGTGGCCGAACGTGCCGAAGTGGGTGAAGAGCGTGAAGCCATTTTCGCCGTCACCATTCCAGAAGAGCGCGGCAGCTTCAAACGTTTTTGCGAACTGATTGGCAACTTGCCAGGTGGCCCGCGCAACGTGACTGAGTTCAACTACCGCATCAGCGATGCGGCCAAAGCACATGTGTTTGTGGGCCTCACCACCCAAGGCGCCGGTGAGAGCACCAAGATTTCCAACAACTTCAAAAAGCATGGCTTTGAGAACATCGACCTGACCCATGACGATTTGGCCAAAGAGCACATTCGCCACATGGTGGGCGGCCACTCCAGCTTGGCGCACAACGAACGCCTCATGCGCTTTGTCTTTCCAGAGCGTCCCGGCGCATTGCTCAAGTTTTTGAATTTGATGCGCCCCGGCTGGAACATCAGCTTGTTCCACTACCGCAATCAAGGCGCCGATTACGGCCGCATTTTGGTGGGCTTGCAAGTCCCCGACAAAGACGACAAAGCGTTTGAAAAATTCTTGAGCACCTTGGGCTATCCGTACGTGGAAGAAACCCACAACCCGGTGTACCGGATGTTCTTGCAGCAGTAAGGCCGGTCAGTTGCCTGCTTGAGGCAATGCCAAGGTCACGCTTGGCGCGTCTTGCATGCTGAGCGCCAAACGCGCCAGCCTGGGGCCGACTGAGTGCAACACCCAACCAGGCGCGATCGTTTGACCTGGCAAAAAGGCTTTGGCCGCTTGACCATCGACGGCCAGCAAAGCAGCCCCTTGCCCAGAAGCACTGGCCACCACGCCGATCAGCGCCCATTGGTGCGCGGCCTTGGCATTCGAGTTGCCGGCCTGATCTGTTGTTGATGCAGCGCCCAAGGCCACGGCCACACCGGGAGCCGGTTCTGAGTTGCCAACCAAGCTGGGGGCGTTCTGCGCCACAGGTGCAGAAGTGGGCGGCGCACGCAAGCTTTGAATTTCCAACACCCAAGCAAGCAGGACATACGCCGCCGCAGCCGCCAACAGTCCTGCGCACAGCGCTGGCCAGACGGATTTTGGAGGGGCTTCATGGACTTGCAACATGAGGCGATTATGATGGAGAAGTATGCAAAAAAGCAGAGGGTCTTTTGAGATGATTACCGAACAACAAGCCACGCCATCTGACACCGCGGACCTGAGTGCCCAACGCGCCGACCTGGCACAAGGTACGCGCAAGCAAAGGGGCTTTACCCTCATTGAATTGATGGTGGTCTTGGCCATCATTGGCATCTTGGCGGCCTTGGTGGTGCCCAATGTGTTGGGCCGCGCCGATGATGCGCGCATCACGGCGGCACGCACCGACGTGGGCAATTTGATGCAAGCCCTCAAGCTTTACAAACTTGACAACCAGCGCTTTCCAACGGCAGAGCAAGGCCTGCAAGCCTTGGCGGTCAAACCCAGCACCGAGCCTGTTCCCACCAATTGGAAAAGCTATGTCGATAAATTGCCTGCCGATCCATGGGGCAGACCTTACCAATACCTCAACCCCGGCCTCAAAGGCGAGGTCGATGTGATGTCATGGGGCGCAGATGGCCAAAGTGGTGGCGAGGGTGTGAATGCCGACATCGGCAGCTGGCAATAAGGCTGCATTGGCCAACCCGACGCAAGGCGTGCGTGCGTCAAAAACACCGCGGCAAGTGTCGCGCCCTTTGCGTGCTTCAAGGGGGTTCACCCTCATTGAATTGTTGGTGGTCATTGCACTCATTGCCATGGGCACGGCCGCTGTGAGTTTCAGCCTGCGCGACTCGGCCCAAACCAGCTTGGTGCGCGACGGCGAGCGATTGGCCGCCTTGTTTGAGTCGGCGCGGGCCCGGTCCAGAACCAGTGGCATGCCCGTCATTTGGCACTCGCTGCCTCAAGGCACAGCCACTTCGCAAAGTGACACGGCGTCAGCGCCAGCCGCCTTTGTCTTTGAAGGGCTAGCCCCTCACACCTTGCCCGAGCAATGGCTCTCGGCGCAAACCCAGGCACCCGCCAACACACGGCTTGTGCTGGGCCCTGACCCTGTCATCGGGCCGCAAAGTGTGATGTTGCGCGCCAAAGATTTCCAAATTTGGGTCAGCACGGATGGCCTCAAACCTTTTACCGTCTTGCGAGCTGCGCCATGAAACAAACAAGGCCACCCGCCCGCCAACCGACGGGGGGCTTCACGCTCATTGAAGTGCTGGTGGCCTTGGGCATTGTGGCCATTGCCTTGATGGCCGGCTTGCGATCGACCGACGCCTTGAGCCGCAATGCGGCACGCCAATCAACGCAGTGGCTGGCGCAAATTTGTGCTGAAAACGAGTTCACGCGTTTGCGCTTGTCGCGGCAAATGCCTTCTGTGGGTTCAAGCACCATGAGTTGCCCGCAAGCCCAGTTGAATCTGCGTGTGAACCTGAATGTGCAGGCGACACCCAACCCCAATTTCAGGCGCATCGATGCGCAAGTGATGTGGGTGAGCGAGTCGGACACCACGCCGCTCTTGCAACTGTCTACCGTGATGGGACGTTACTGATGCGCCGCACCCCATCAGGCCCTCAACAGGCGGCTCACCATCTGGCCAAGGGCTTCACGTTGATCGAGGTCTTGGTGGCCACCGCCATCTTGGCTTTGATGGCGCTCATTTCTTGGCGCGGCTTGGACGGCATGGCTAAAACGCAAAGCGCTTTGCAAACGCGCAGTGACGCATCGTCTGGTTTGCAAATGGGTCTGGCGCAATGGCGCACCGACTTGGACAACATGCTCAGCCTGAACAACACGCCCGCCCTTGACTGGGACGGCCGTGTGCTGCGCATCACGCGCCAACACACTCAAGATCCCAAGTCGGGCGTGCAAGTGGTGGCCTGGACCCTGGGCAATGGCCAATGGACGCGCTGGCAATCGGCGCCGCTGACGCAGGCCGATGCTTGGACGCAAGCTTGGTCTCAAGCGCAAATTTGGGCCGAATCGGCCGGCAATGCGCGTGCACCTTCGGCCTCGGAAGTCCTGATTCACCCTTTGCAAAACTGGCAAATTTACTACCACCGCGACGGTGCCTGGAGCAACCCGCTCTCGAGTGCTGTGATGGCGGCCAACATCAGTGCCGGTGTAGACAACATCCATTTGCCCGAAGGCATTCGCTTGGTGCTTGATCTGGCCGACAGCCCCACCTTGCAAGGCAAAGTGACCCTTGATTGGGTTCGCCCCACATTCACGGCGGTCAAGCAATGAATACGCCTCGCCAGACCGCACAACGCGGCGCAGCCTTGATCAGCGCCATGCTGGTGGTCAGCTTGGTCGCCACGCTGGCCAGCGCCGCCCTGTGGCAGCAATGGCGGCATGTTGAAGTCGAAAGCGCCGAGCGGCACCGCGTGCAATCGTCGTGGCTCTTGAATGGCGCCTTTGATTGGACACGACTCATTTTGCGTGAAGATGCCATGGCAGGTGTCGCCGGCGCCACACTGACATCGGGCAGTGGTCAAATGAGCGCCACCGGCGGCATTGACCACTTGGGTGAGCCTTGGGCTTTGCCACTGAAAGAAGCCAAACTCTCGACCTTCTTGGCGCAAGACCAGCAAATGCGTGAGGGCGATCCTGAAGTCTTTTTGTCGGGCCAAGTGGCCGATGCACAAGGGCGCATCAACCTGAGCAATTGGGTCGAGGTCAGTGGGGGCAGCGGGCCTGCGCGCCTGTCGCTCAGCATGCAGCTGAGCATGGGCCGCCTGTTCGATGTGCTGGGCTTGCCCAGCGCCGAGTTAGACGCCTTGGCGCGCGAATGGCTGGCAGCCTCGCAAAACCCCAGACCCGCAGGCGCCTCACTGCGGCCCCAACAAGTGACCCAACTGCAATGGCTGGGCCTGAGCCCCGCCAGCTTGCAACGCCTTCAGCCCCACCTCAGCATCTTGCCGGAAGCCACGCCATTGAACCTGAACACCGCCAGCGCCGAGGTGATCTATGCAGCCCTGCCCGGTTTGTCTTTGTCGGCGGCCCAGCAGTTTGTGCAATACCGCGCCAAAACCCCATTGACCAACTTGAGCGATGCAGCCCAAGCCCTGGGACTCAAAACCCTGGCGTCGAGCCAATTTGCCTTGGGTTCTCGTTACTTTGAGGTCTGGGGCCGATTGCGCATGGAAGATCGCATTCAGGAGGAGACCGCACTGATCCTGCGAGATGCCGGCAATACCCGCTTTGTATGGCGGCAAAAAATTGCGGGAATACGCCCTCCTCCAAACCAAGAGTCGCTCCTACAATCAAGTCAGCCATGAGCACTCACGTTTTGACCCTGTCACAGCGCCCAGAAACTGGCGCACTTGTTGCCGAAATCGTCTTACCGACGCCTGCGGTCGGCGCGCGCGACAAAGAAGTCTGGGCCGTGGTGCCCGCTGCGGCTTTGTCGTGGCACCTGATCCACTTGCCTGCTGGTTTGAAAAAGAACAGCAAACGCTTGTTGCCCGCGCTGCAGGCCCTCATGGAAGAACACCTGCTGGACGAACCGGGCAGCATGCACTTGGCACTGGCCCCGGGCTGGCAAAGCAGCTCGCAAGTTTGGGTGGCGGCCTGCAACAAGGCTTGGCTGCAACAACAACTGCACAGCCTGCAACAGCAAGGACGTGAGGCCCATCGCATCGTGCCCGAATGGGCGCCCGTGGCGTCCGGCACACAGCAAACCCAAGCATGGGTCAGTGGCAGCCCCGAAGATGCATGGCTGTGGGTCAGTGATGCACAAAGCGCCTGGCGCTTGCCCTTGCCAGACGGTTTGACCTGGTGGGCGCAGCGTTTGAGCCATGCAGCCGATGCGCCTGACTTTGACCTCCAAGCCTTGCAAAATTTGACGGTTCAAGCGGCGCCCGCTGTTGCGGCTTTGGCACAAAACGCTTTGCAAACTTGGCAAGCGCAATGGCGTCAAGCAGCCACTGCGCCTGCAAAGCTTGCGCTGGCTGAATGCATTGGGACTTGGCGCATCGAAGCCACCCCAACACCTGAACGCTATGCACGCGCCGCCGCCACGCAATGGGACCTGGCGCAATTTGACTTGGCGGCCCATGGCCCCGCCAGATGGCGACAAAACCTGCTGCGTGCGTGGCAACAATTCGCGCACGACCGCGCATGGCGTCCTGCCAAGTGGGGCTTGGCGTTACTGGTGGCGGCGCAGTTGGGGGGCCAAGGGCTTGCCGCTTGGCAGCTTCAGGACAAGGTTCAAACGCAACAGGCGGTGCAAAAGCGCATCTTGTCGCAAACCTTCCCGCACGTCACCGTGGTAGACCCGCCGCTGCAAATGGCCAAAGAAGTTGAACGTTTGCAACGCCGCGCGGGCCTCTTGAGCGCCCCTGATTTGGAATCGATGTTGCAAGCACTGGGCACCTCGATGCCGCCAGGTTCTGAACAAACCCTCAACGCTTTGGATTTTCAAGTGCAGGGCGCTGGCGAGCTTCGGCTGCAAGGCTTGCAACTGACTCCGCCACAAGAAAGTGCATGGGCACAGGCGCTGCAGCAAAAAGGCTATCAGGTGCAAGCTGCTGCGGGTCAATGGCGGATGACAACGGCCGCATCCGCGGGCATGGCTTCTGCCGCTCATCCGGCGTCTCAAGGCCAGCAAAAGTTGGCGCAGCTTGAAGCACAAACGCAAAACTTGAAGGCCCTGCAAGTGCAAACACAAGCTTTGCAAAAAGTGCCCCTGCTGCAAAGCACCGATGCCCGCGCTGCACTGCAACAGCGTGTGCCGGAGTGGCTAGGGCCAGACGCGCAACTCAGCATCAACAATGAACGTGCCACCGTCACGCTCAAGAAGGTCTCGGCAGGCTCTTTGGCGCAGTTTTTGAGTGCAGCCCGAAGCCACGCACAAGCCTTGCCAAGCGAGGCGCATCTCCAAAAATCTGGCAGTGGCCCCCTCGCCGTTTGGCGGGGCACCTTGAGCCTGAATGTGCCCATGCAGGCCCCCACCCAGTGACCCGGGCCATGCAGCGATCAAACTTTCTCACCCCTGCGGCGTTTCGTCGGCGAAGCGATTTGAGTGGCCGCCTGACAAGCGGTTGGCGGTGGATGGCACTGGGCGCCATCACCGGCCTCTTTTTGGCCACGCTCTTTCACTTGCCAGCCGCTTGGCTCGCCCATGTCTTGGCGCAAAGCACGCACGGCCAAGTTCAATTGCAGGCGGCCCGCGGCTCGGTGTGGCAAGGCTCTGGCCAGTTGCTGTTGACCGGCGGCACTGGCAGTCAAGATGCACTGGCATTGCCCGGACGGGTGGCTTGGCACATGCGTCTTTCGATGCTTGGACTTCAGTGGCCACAGTTGACACTCAAAGTCCAAGCAGACTGCTGCATGACACAAGCCCTGCAAGTTCACATGACCCCGCTGAACGGATTTCGCACGTGGCAATGGCAGGTTCAAGACCATCAGTCTGAATGGCCGGCGCAATGGTTGGGTGGCTTGGGCGCCCCTTGGAACACGATGCAAACGCAAGGGCGATTGCGGCTGGTCACGCAAAATTTGGTGCTGACTTTGAATACAGCGCAAGCACCGCAAGCGCAGACACTGCAGCTTCAAGGCCACTTGCATTTGACGGCCCAAGACATGTCCTCCAAACTCAGCACTTTGAATCCCATGGGCAGCTATGCACTCAGCTTGACGGGCAACGCCGAGCGCCAAGCGGCACCTCAACTGAGCCTGCGCACCTTGTCTGGCAGTTTGCTGCTGAGCGGCCAAGGCCAATGGCAAGGTGATCATTTTCAATTTCGCGGCGAAGCCTCTGCGGTGCCGGAGCACGCAGCCGCTTTGTCAAATTTACTGAACATCATTGGACGGCGCCAAGGGGCGCGCAGTTTGCTTTCACTGGGTTGAAACATCATGGCATCACGCACTCACGCATCCAACATTTTGCGAGCTCATCAGCCAAGGCCGCGCGGCTTGTTCACGCTCATGGGCCTCAGTGTTTGCTTGCCCTTGGCGCTGCTGTCCTTGAGTGACTTCGCAAGCGCTCAAACGCCCAAAGCAGACAAAAAAGCCAGTGTCAGCAAGGCCACCCCAGAGCCCATCACACTGAACTTCAACAACGCCGACATTGACGCCGTGGCCAAAACCTTGGCCAGTTTGTCAGGTCACAACGTGGTGGTAGACCCGCGCGTCAAAGGCAGCATCACACTCACCAGCACGGTGCCCGTTGCACCCGCGCAAGCCTTGCGCTTGTTTGCCCTACAACTGCGCACGCAAAGCTTTGCCTTGGTGGAATCGGCGGGCTTGTATTTGGTGGTGCCCGAAGCAGATGCCAAACTGCAAAGTGGCAGCGTGTCTGCCGGCAGCGTGCCCGCATCGAATGGCCAAATCGTGACGCAGATTTTTCAGCTGAACCATGAGAATGCCAACAACTTGGTGCCCATTCTGAGGCCACTCATCAGCCCCAACAACACCGTCAACGTCAACCCTGGCACCAATGCCTTGGTGATCACGGACTATGCCGACAACTTGCAACGTTTGGCGCGCATCATCAGCGCGCTGGACGTGGCCAACGCCACGGGCGTGGAAGTGATTCACTTGAAGCATGCCCTGGCCAGCGACTTGGTGCCCATGCTGCAACGCTTGCTCGACGCTGGTGCGGCCAACGGCCAAGCACCGGCAGCAGGCCAAGCAGACACCGCCTTCAAAACAGCCGTCATGGCCGAGACCCGCAGCAACTCGCTCATCGTGCGCGCAGCCAATGCAGCGCGCATGGCCTTGGCCAGATCTTTGGTGGTCCAACTTGACCAACCTTCTGACGTGGGCCCCAACGCTGCCAGTGGCAACATCCATGTGGTGTATTTGAAAAATGCCGATGCCAGCAAACTGGCCGTGACCTTGCGCGCAGCCCTCACAGCCCAAACTTCTTCGGCCGTGACAGCCGCGCAAAGCACAAGTCCCAACAACATGCCCGCCAATGCCGGGGCTGCCAACGCCACGTTCAACACGGCAGGTGCACAGCCCTCTACAGGCGGTCAGATTCAAGCCGATCCCTCCACCAACGCCTTGATCATCACGGCACCCGAACCGCAATACCGCCAACTTCGCGCCGTGATTGACAAGCTCGATGCGCGCCGCGCGCAGGTCTATGTCGAAAGCTTGATCGCCGAAGTGAGCGCTGAAAAAGCCGCCGAGTTTGGCGTGCAGTGGCAAGGCCCTGTGGGCAACAAGGGCGACGCCAACATTGGCTTGCTGGGCACCAACTTCAAAGTCGGTGGCGCCAACTTGATTGCGTTGGCAGCGCAAGGCGCCAGTGGTACCGTGGCACCCTCTTCTGGGCTGAACGTGGGTGTGGCGCACAACACCAACGGCACGTATGTCCTCGGATTTCTAGCGCGCTTTTTACAAACCACGGGCGACGGCAATGTGCTGTCAACGCCTAATTTGCTGACCCTGGACAACGAAGAAGCCAAAATTGTGATTGGCCAAAACGTGCCTTTCGTGACGGGCCAATACACCAACAACAACACCAACGCAGGCACGGTCAATCCATTCCAAACCATTGAGCGCAAAGACGTCGGCCTGACCTTGCGCGTGAAGCCGCAAATCAGCGAGAACGGCACCGTCAAGTTGCAAATTTACCAAGAGGTGAGCCGCTTGGACCCCGCGTCCCTGAACTCGGCCACGGGCCTCATCACCAACAAGCGCTCGATTGAATCGAGTGTCTTGGTAGAGGATGGCGCCATCGTGGTGTTGGGCGGATTGCTGCAAGACGACTACGGCAACAGCCAAGAGCGCGTGCCCGGTTTGGGCGATGTGCCCGTCTTTGGCAACTTGTTCCGCGCCGAATCCAGAAGCCGCAAGAAAACCAACCTGATGGTGTTTTTGCGGCCGGTGGTGGTGCGCGATGGCAATGCCACCGAAGGCCTCTCCATGGACCGCTACGAACAAATGCGCGGCGCACAAATGCAAGCCCAACCGGCCCCTAGCGCCGGCTTGCCCAACATCGGGGCACCGGTCTTGCCAGAAGCCACACGGAAACCTTGATGGCCCAGCGCTTCCCTCTCCCCTACGCGTTTGCGCGCAGCCACCAGCTTCTGTTGGAAGACGATGGCACGCGCCTGACACTTTGGCGAAGCGCCGAGAGTTCGCCCAACGCCTTGTCGGAGGTGATGCGCCAATGGGGCCACGAAAACGCGTCGCTCGACATGAGCCTGGAAGAGCCCGTCCGCTTGAAACAGCGCATCAGCCAAGCCTATACGGCGCAATTGGGCCCGGGTGAATCCAGCGCAGCCGCCGTGGTCAGCGAAGTGGAGTCTGCCGCCGATTTGTCGCGCATGATGCAAGAGTTGCCTGCGGTCGAAGACTTGTTAGAGACCAGCGACGATGCGCCCATCATTCGCATGCTCAATGCCTTGCTGACGCAAGCCGCACGCGACGGTGCCAGCGACATTCACATCGAACCCTACGAGCGCCACTCCAGTGTGCGCTTCAGGGTCGATGGCAATTTGCGTGAAGTGGTGCAGCCGCATCGGGCTTTGCATGCGGCACTCATTTCACGTTTGAAAATCATGGCCGAGCTGGACATTGCTGAAAAGCGATTGCCACAAGACGGTCGCATCAGTTTGCGTTTGGGCTCAAGGGCCGTTGACGTGCGCGTCTCGACCTTGCCCAGCGCCCACGGCGAACGCGCTGTCTTGCGCCTGCTCGACAAATCCGAAGCGCGCTTGAGCCTGACCTCGGTGGGCATGCAGGGCAGCACCCTGAGGCGCTTTGAGCAACTGGTGACACAGCCGCATGGTTTGATTTTGGTGACGGGCCCCACAGGCTCTGGCAAAACCACCACCCTGTATGCCGCGCTGCAAAGTTTGGATGCCTCTGGCAGCAACATCATGACGGTGGAAGACCCGATTGAGTATGAGCTGCCTGGCGTGGGGCAAACCCAAGTCAACACCAAAATTGATTTGACCTTTGCCAAGGCCCTGCGGGCCATTTTGAGGCAAGACCCCGACGTCATCATGATCGGTGAAATTCGCGATTTTGAAACCGCGCAAATTGCCATCCAAGCCTCCATGACGGGCCACTTGGTCTTGGCCACACTGCACACCAACGATGCCGCCAGCGCCGTCACGCGCCTGACCGACATGGGCATTGAGCCTTTCCTTTTGAGTTCATCTTTGCTGGGTGTTTTGGCACAGCGTTTGGTGCGCAAAGTTTGCACGCATTGCCAAGGCCATGGTTGCACGCCATGCGGCCACACCGGTTATGCCGGCCGCACGGGCATCTTTGAGCTGCTGGTGACCGACGATGCGCTGCGCGCGCAAATTCACGCCAAGCAATCGGAAGCACACATTCGAGACGCCGCCTTGGCTGGCGGCATGGTGCTGATGCGCGAAGACGGCGAACGGCTGGTGGCTTTGGGCATCACCAAAGCCGAAGAGTTGCTGCGCGTCACGCGAGACTGACCCCATGTGCAAAGCCATGACTCAGACATGCCTCACGTCACGCAAAGCGTGGGCGGTGCTGATGCTGCTGAGTGCATGGCTGACATCGGCCATGGCACAAGCGTTGCCCCCCGATGAGAGTAGGACCCAGGCAGAATCAGAATCAGAATCAGAAGCAGAGGCAAAAGCAGAAGCAGAGGCAGAACCGGCCACTGTGCTGCACTACACCTTGGCTCTGAGGCTGCGCGCCGATGACATCAACCAAGACACTCACAGCGCCAAACTCAGGCCTGTATTGGGTCTTCGCTACGGCCGATGGCGTGCAGGCATTGGCGATGGTCAAGAGTGGCTGCGCTTCAACAGCTTTCGCAAAGAACCCAGTTTGAGTTACCAGTGGATTGAGAAAAGCAATGTTGAGTTGGGCTTGTCTTTGCGCATTCACAACCTCAGCACCGGCGAAGCCTTTGATGTGTTTGAGCCCGGTCGCAAAACATTGCGCAGTCGCGTGCTGACCAACTTCCGAATCACGCAACGTTGGTCTGCGGGGGTGGAGTGGACGCAAGACTTGTTGAATCGCGGCGACAGCAGCACGCTGGGCGTGGGCCTGGCCTATGCTTGGCCGCTCAGCGCACACAGCGAGCTCAGCCTGAACTCTGGTTTGACATGGGCGCCGGCTGAACATTGGCGCACTGCAGCGGGACCCAGCAGACAGGGTGCCAGCGCACTGAGCACCGGCATAGGTTCGGTGGGCTCGGGCTTGAGTTACAAACACAGTTTGTCCAGGCAGTGGGCTTGGTACAGCACCTTGGGCCTCAACAAAGAAGTGGGGGATGTGGCCAAATTGTCAGGGCCCCACAGTTTGGTCAATGGCCAAATTGGCATTTTGTATTTCGACCGCTAAAGCGCCAACACGTTCCACCCCATGCCCGCCTATTCCTACGAAGCTTTGCAACCGGATGGCGCCTTGCGCAAAGGTGTGATGGAGGCCGACAGCGCCAAGGCGGCACGCGCCCTCTTGCGTTCGCAAAGCTTGGTGCCTTTGACCGTGCAAGTTTTGGGGCCAAACGCACAAGTCGCCAAAAGCATCTGGCAAACCAACATTGGCAGCCGCAAGTGCTTCTCGGCCAATGAGTTGGCCGTCTGGACTCGCCAATTGGCCAGCTTGGTGGGCAACGGCTTGCCTTTAGAGCGCGCCTTGGCCGCCCTCAGCGACGAAGCCGAGTCAGAAAAACAAGCCCATTTGGTGGCCAGTTTGCGTGCAGAAGTGAATGCCGGCTTGGGTTTGGCCAAGGCCATGTCGCAACACCCCGCCGAATTTTCTGCGCTCTACACCGCGGTCATCAGCGCCGGCGAGCAAGGCGGCAATTTGGGCCAAGTGCTGGGTCAATTGGCGGACGATTTGCAAGATCAACAAGCCCTCAAAGCCAAGCTGCTCAGCGCGTCCTTGTATCCGGCCATCGTGAGCGTCATCGCCATGATCATTGTGATTTTTTTGCTCAGCACCGTGGTGCCGCAAGTGGCGCAAGTGTTCTCCGGCAGTCACCGCCAACTGCCCACCCTGACCGTGGCCATGTTGGCCTTGAGTGCTTTTGTGCGCGGCTATGGCTGGTGGGTGGCAGCAGGTGTGGCATTGGCAAGCCTGGGCTTTCAACAGGCCATGAAACAAACGGCGCTGCGCATTCGCTTTGACGCAGCGTTTTTGCGTGTCCCTGTTGTAGGTCGATTGGCCACTGGCTACAACACCGCCCGCTTTGCCAGCACGCTGGCCATGCTCACAGGAGCAGGCGTGCCCATTTTGAAAGCCTTGCAATCGGCCGCCGACACGCTGTCCAATCAAGCCATGCGGGCCGATGTGCTGGAGGCTTTGGTCTTGGTGCGCGAAGGTGCCCCCTTGGCCATGGCCATCGGCCAGAAAAAACGCTTTCCCAGTTTGCTGGCCATGTTTGCGCGCTTGGGCGAACAAACGGGCCAATTGCCCATCATGCTGCAACGTGCAGCGCAGCAACTGTCTGCCGATGTGCAGCGCCGCGCGCTGGCCTTGGCCACCCTCTTAGAGCCCTTGCTCATTGTGCTGATGGGCGGCGTGGTCATGCTCATTGTGCTGGCCGTGCTGATGCCCATCATGGAACTGAACCAGTGGGTGCGTTGATGCGCGGGTCCATTTTGAATTCAACCAGGAGCGTTTCATGCCAGTCAGCCTAGACGGACAGTTGGTGGTGGCGATTTCGTCGCGCGCTTTGTTTGACTTTGAAGAAGAAAACCAAGTCTTTGAACAAGGCGATGACCGCGCCTACATGAAGCTGCAGCTTGAGCGCTTAGAGGCGCCCGCCAAACCTGGCGTGGCGTTTTCTTTGGTGAAAAAACTCTTGGCCTTCAACGACGCCAGCACGCAACGCGTCGAGGTGGTCATCTTGTCACGCAATGACCCAGTCTCGGGCATGCGGGTGTTCAGATCAGCGCAACACTACGGCCTGAACATTCAGCGCGGCAGTTTCACACGGGGTCAATCGCCTTGGCGCTATTTAAAACCCCTCAATGCCAATTTGTTTTTGTCGACGCATTTGTCGGATGTGCGTGCAGCTTTAGACGCTGGCGTGCCAGCTGCGCAGGTCTACCCGAACTCTGCGCATGCTTCTGAAGCGCACCCGCACGAAGTGCGCATTGCGTTTGACGGCGATGCCGTGCTGTTCTCTGACGAAGCCGAGCGCGTGTTTCAGGCGCAAGGTTTGTCTGCGTTTCAAGCGCATGAACATGCCAAGGCCTCTCAGCCTTTGTCGGCCGGCCCCTTCAAACCTTTGCTCACGGCATTGCACCGTTTGCAGCAAGAAGGCACACCGGCCATGCGCATTCGAACCGCCTTGGTCACGGCCCGCAGCGCCCCCGCACACGAGCGCGCCATTCGCACACTCATGCAATGGAACATTGAAGTGGACGAAGCCATGTTTTTGGGCGGCTTGCCAAAGGGCGAATTTTTGAAAGAGTTTGAGCCCGACTTTTTCTTTGACGATCAAACAGGCCACATTGAGTCGGCGTCGCAACATGTGCCAGCAGGCCATGTGGCCAGTGGCATCAGCAATCCGGCGCCTTAAGCTCGAGTGATGGGCGGGGCCTCAAATGCCAACAATGCTCATAATGCCTCAAGTTTCAGACGAGTTGGTGGCAGAGGGCAATTCGGTTCTGCGGCCTTCTCGGCGTGCAATCCAAACCGTCGAGATCAAAATGACCGCCGCGCCCATCCAAGTCCATTGACTGGGCAAATCACCAAAGACCAGCCAACCCAAAATCGAGGTCCAGACCAAGTCGAGAAATCGCAGCGACTGGGTGGCAGAAATATCGGCCACACTGAAAGCACGCGTCAGACTGTAATGTCCCACGGTTCCCAAAATGCCAGTGGCCACAAAGCCGGTCCACTGCCACAGCGAAGGCGCTTGCCAATGCAACAAAGCCAAGGGCAAACTGAAGAGCGTGACGGTGATGGACTGCCACATGACAATCACACCTGGGTTTTCAGAGCGGGTTAAATGTTTGGTGATTAAGAAGGACGCCGCAAAAACAGGCGACGATGCCAGCATGACCAAGTTGTACCACCCGCCTGTGCCAGACAACTTGGGCAAGACCACCACCAAGACGCCCGTGAAGCCAATGGCGGCAGCAATCCATCGGTCTCTGCGCATGGGTTCACCCAAAAACCAAGAGGCGCCCAGCATGATGAAAATTGGCCCAGTGAAACCAATGGCGGTCATGTCGGCCAATGGGATTTTGGGCAAGGCCGTGAACCAGAACATCAAGGCAATCGTGTGCACGCCGCCCCGCCAAAACTGCCCCTTCAAATCATGGGGCACGTAAGCACGCACCCCCTGATGCCAAATGAGGGGCAGCATGATGATCAAACCGCACAAGTAACGCAAGAACTGCGCTTCGAAAGGGTCCATCTGCATCGAAAAATTTCGCGCAATGGTGTTCAACATCGAAAACATGATGCCGCCAAAGGCCATCCAAGCCATGCCGCGCACGGGTGCAGGCAAGCGCTCAAAACGTCGGGTGTTTTGAAGGCGCGTGAGCGTGATGAGGCGCTGGAGCGATGTCGGTAAAAGTCGGTTCACCCAGCGACTATAAAGGACCGGGCGCAAGGCCCGAGTCTCTTGCGTTACCCGTATCGCTCAGCTGTTTTGCAAAGCGGCAATGCGCTCTTCAATGGGCGGATGGGTCGAAAACAACTGACCGATGCCGCCAGCAATGCCCATGGCCGCCACATTCTTGGGCAACTCTGCGGTGTGCAAGCCGCCCAAGCGGGCGAGGGCATTGATCATGGGCTGTTTGCGCCCCATCAATTGAGCGGCGCCAGCGTCCGCGCGATATTCACGGTGACGGCTGAACCAAGCCACCACCATGGCCGCCGCAAAGCCCAGCACAATGTCCAAGACGATGGTGGTGATCCAGTAGCCCATGCCAGGGCCTGTGTTTTCTTCGTCGTTTTTGCGCAAGAAGCTGTCTACGGCATAGCCAATGACGCGGGACAAGAACACCACGAAGGTGTTCATCACGCCTTGAATGAGGGTCATGGTGACCATGTCGCCGTTGGCGACGTGGGCCACCTCGTGCGCCAGCACCGCTTCAATTTCTTCATGCGTCATGTTTTGCAACAAGCCTGTCGAAACGGCCACCAAGGCAGCGTTCTTGAAGGCACCGGTGGCAAAGGCATTGGGATCGCCTTCAAAAACACCGACTTCGGGCATGCCAATGCCAGCCTGATCGGCCAACTTCTTCACGGTGTCCACCAGCCACTGCTCATCAGCGTTGCGGGCCTGCTCAATCACTTGCACACCCGAGCTCCACTTGGCCACGGGTTTGCTGATGAGCAAAGAAATGATGGCACCGCCAAAGCCCATGATGAGCGCATACCCCAAGAGTGCACCCAGGTTCAATCCGTTGGCGGTGAGGTATCGGTTAACACCCAACAAACTGGCCACCACACCCAACACCAGCACCACGGCCAAGTTGGTCAAGACAAACAAAAGGATACGTTTCATGAGGCTCTTTGATCCATCGCCCAGCGAATGCCAAGCACACGCTTCGAATGTTAGGGGCAGCGTCAACAAAATCAAGTGTGCTGACTTAATTCCCGAAAATTCAACGGTTTTTAAGGGGCGCGCGGTGTGCGAAACACGGCACTGTCTTGGTAAAACGCTGGCGCAGCATTGGCAGGCCACCAACCCGGAATGCCAAGCACTGGCGTGGGCACAAACGGTTTTTGCGCCAGTTTGCTCGGCTGCAGATCATGGGCTAACCATGCATCCCACTCAGCACGCGCAAGCTCAGAAGGGACACGCCACAAGTGCACCGCGATGGCCTTGTAGGGATTGACCAATTTTTCCAAAGCCGCATGGCCAAAAATTTGAACCTGCGCACCATGCCATGCATCGCGGTGCGTCACAAACGCCGACACCCAATCGCGCAGGCGCAAGGCGTTCCACAGCACATCGGGCACTTGAATGAGGGTGGCGTTTTCATCGAACACCGTGACGGCATCGCGCACAGGGCCTCTCACCGCCCCCACCCCTTGCGCCGCAATGGCGGCGGCTTGCACGGCATTCAACTGTTTTTTGGCCAAAGGGAAATGCAACCAACACAAGGCATTGAAAAAATCATGCAGGCCATCGCGCGTTGGCACTGTCTGGGTGTCAAAGATGAACTGCTCATAGGCATGTCCCTCTGGCAAGTCGGCTTGGGGCACAAATTCAACGTGACAAGCGGGCGACGTGTCATGGCCGTTGGCGACTTGGGCCTGATGCCAAGCTGCCATGCCTTCATTGCAAGCCTGATAGACCGTGGCACCTTGCGCCACATTGCGGGCCATGGGCTCGCCCACATCGCGCCAGGGCGCAAGCCACGGCGCAGTCCAGTCGATGGTGCTTAGGTCACACGCCATGGCAAAACTTCGCCAGAACGCAAGGGTTTGAGTTCGGCTTCGCCAAACTGGAAACTCTCTTGCGGTGTCCAAGCTTCGCGCTTCAAAGTGATCGTGCCTTGATTGCGCGGCAAGCCATAAAAATCGGCGCCATTGAAACTGGCAAAGGCTTCGAGCTGGTCCAGTTTGCCCACACTGTCAAAAGCTTCGGCATACATTTCCATGGCGACGTGCGCGGTGTAGCAGCCGGCGCAACCGGTGGCATGTTCTTTCAAATGCGCGGGGTGCGGCGCGCTGTCGGTGCCCAAGAAGAAACGTGCGTGGCCTGAGGTGGCGGCATTCAACAATGCCACGCGATGGGTTTCGCGTTTGAGGACGGGCAAGCAGTAGTAGTGTGGGCGAATACCGCCTGTGAAAATGGCATTGCGGTTGTACAGCAGGTGATGCGCGGTGAGCGTGGCACCCACAAAGCGATCAGCGGCCGTGACATAGTCGGCGGCATCTTTCGTGGTGATGTGTTCGAAGACAATTTTGAGTTCAGGGAAATCGCGGCGCAAGGGGATGAGCTGCGTGTCAATGAAGACCGCTTCACGGTCAAACAAATCTATGTCGCTGCCGGTCACCTCCCCGTGCACCAACAACAGCATGCCCACTTTTTGCATGGCTGCAAGCGTGGGGTAGATCTTCTTCAGATCGGTCACGCCTGCGTCGCTGTTGGTCGTGGCGCCGGCAGGGTACAACTTGCAGGCCACCACACCCGCAGCTTTGGCTTTCACAATTTCCTCAGGGGGCAAATTGTCTGTGAGGTACAAAGTCATGAGCGGTTCAAACTGAACACCCTTGGGCACGGCCGCCAAGATGCGCGATTTGTAGTCAAGGGCAAGCGCTGCCGTGGTGACGGGAGGCTTGAGGTTGGGCATGATGATGGCACGCCCAAATTGAGCCGCTGTGTGAGGCACCACCGTGTTCAAAGCGGCGCCATCGCGCACATGCAAATGCAAATCATCGGGTCGGGTGAGCGTGAGTGAATGTGTCATCTTGCGGTTTCAGTGTTCAAGTCAATCGTAGAGTTTGCTGCGGGCGCTTTGCAGACACTGCAAGAGCGCCAGTGCCTGCACATAAAAAATTTCACCTGCCGTCGTCAGGCTGGTGGGGTAGGAGCTGCGGTCCACCAAAGGCAGGCCCGCCCAGGCTTCCAGGGACTGAATGCGCCTGGAAAATGCGGACTGCGTGACATGCCGCAACTGTGCAGACCGGCTGAAACTTCGCGTTTCAGCCAAGCTCACAAAGTCTTCCAGCCACTTGGTTTCCATGTGCGCATTATCCCGCAGTTGGCCGGGCCGCAGGTTTTAAGCGCCCGCCTCCGCGTTTTGCTGCAAAGCCCACATCTGCGCATAGCGCCCATTGCTTTGCAACAACTGCGCGTGATTGCCGCGCTCAATGATGTGCCCCGCCTCCATGACCAAAATTTCGTGGGCATCGACCACGGTCGACAGACGGTGCGCAATGACCAAGGTCGTTTTGTTTTGTGCTGCACTGGCCAGCTCGGCCTGAATGGCCCGCTCATTGGCCGAGTCCAAGGCGGAAGTGGCCTCATCAAAGACCAAGATGGGTGGATTTTTGAGCAAGGTGCGGGCAATGGCCACGCGTTGCTTCTCACCGCCCGACAGCTTCAAACCGCGCTCGCCCACCGACGTGGCATAGCCCTTGGGCGTGGACACAATGAAGTCGTGGATGCGCGCAGCCTTGGCGGCCGTTTCAATCTCGGTTTGAGTGGCGCCCGTTCGGCCATAACCAATGTTGTACGCCACGGTGTCATTGAACAACACGGTGTCTTGCGGCACGATGCCCAAGGCTTGGCGCACGCTGTGCTGCGTGACTTGGCGAATGTCCTGGCCGTTGATGGTGATGCGGCCTTGCTGCACATCGTAGAAACGAAACATCAAGCGAGCCAAGGTCGATTTGCCGGAGCCAGAAGGCCCCACCACGGCCACCGTTTTGCCTGACGGAATTTCAAAGCTGATGTGGTGCAAGATGGGCCTGTCGGACTCATAGGCAAACGACACCGACTCAAATTTCAAATGCGCACTGTGCTGGCAATTCAAATCGGGGGCACCTGGTGCATCGGCCACTTCGCGCTCGCGGTCCATCAGCACAAACATTTTGTCCAAGTCGGTCAAGCTTTGTTTGATTTCTCGGTACAACACGCCCAAGAAATTGAGCGGGATATAGAGCTGAATCATGAACGCGTTGATCATGACCAAATCGCCCAAGGTCATGCGCCCGTCCACCACGCCTTGCGTGGCGCGCCACAACATGGCCACCAAGGCCAATGCAATGATCAGTTGTTGACCCGTATTGAGCAAAGACAAAGAAGTTTGTGCCTTCAAGCGGGCCCGGCGCAGTCGCTCCAAACTTTCATCGTAGCGGCTGGCTTCATAGGCCTCATTGCCAAAGTACTTGACGGTCTCGTAGTTCAGCAGCGAGTCGATGGCTTTGGTGTGCGCAGCTGAATCAAACTCGTTGGCCTGTTTGCGAAAATGTGTGCGCCATTCTGTGATGCGCACCGTGAAGAAAATATAAAAACTCAGCGCCGCCAAGGTGATCCAAGCAAACCATGCATCAAACTTGATGGCCAAAATGCTCAGCACCAAGGCCACTTCGATGAGGGTGGGCACAATGCTGTAAAGCGAATACGAAATGAGCGATTCAATGCCGCGCACACCGCGTTCAATGTCGCGCGTCATGCCGCCCGTTTGGCGGGCCAAATGAAAGCGCAAGCTCAAGGCGTGCAAATGCTGAAAGGTCTCCAGGGCAATGCTGCGCGCTGCGCCTTGGGTGGCTTTGGCAAAGACCAATTCGCGCAACTCGGTGAAGGCTGAAGTCATGAGCCTGAGCGCGCCATAGCCCAAGAGCAAAGCCACCGGCACCACCAGAACCTGCGCCGGGTCATTGGGCTTGAAGCTCATGTTGTCGATCAGGTTTTTGAGCAAAATAGGCACGCTCACATTGGCCAGCTTGGCGCCCACCATGAACAGCAATGCCGCCGCCACCCGCCATTTGTAGGTCAGCAAATAGGGCAACAAGCGTTGGAGGGTTTGACCGTCGTGGTCTTTGACAGCGGCTGCTGGGGCCGCAGAACTGGCGCTGCCAGTCGAACTTTCACCGTGGTGGCGCATGGGTCACAATCTGAGTCAAGATCAATGGCCCATTGTGCCTTTGTTTGCGAAGCCGCTCTTGAAAGAGGGCTTAAGACGTGAGGTAGGCGGCGGTGCCTGTTGAGAGCAACTTGCCATCGGCGCCCCGGAATTCCATCCGCGCATTGCCCACACGGGCACCTACACGCACGGCTTGGGCATGGATCACGAACTGCTCACCAATGCCGGGACGCAAATAGTCAACCCGCAAATCGATGGTGCTGTGGCGTGTGAAACGCTCGAGGCGCTTGGCCGGCAATTCGTCCATGTGCTTGGCGCCCAACGCGGCCATCACAGCCAGACTGCCCATGGCGTCCAGCGCGGCGCTGATGACGCCGCCATGCATGCGGTGGTAGGCAAAGTGCCCGACCAACTCGGGCTTCATGCGGAGGCTGGCCACAATGCCAGTGGACGCGATGCAATCGACCTTCAAGCCCATCCACTGATTGAACAAGATTTTCTCTTCGTAGATCTCACGCAATGCGGCCAAGAATTCAGGTTCAAATTCGACATGGGCAGGCAGATCGGAGCGAGAAGAGGTCATGGGCTGAATGAGGGCAAAGGAACGGCTTAGATTTTAGAGAAATCGGGTTTGCGCTTTTCCACAAAGGCGCCGAAGGCCTCACGCGCTGCAGGTTCCGTGAGCATGCGGCGAAAACTTTGCCCCTCTTCGCCCATGCGCTCGATCAGGACCGGTGTTTGGCCACGCTTCATGAGGCGCTTGGTTTCGATCAAGGCGGTCAGTGGCTTGGCGGCCATTTTCTTGGCCTGCGCCTGCGCGTAACCATTGACCTCGGTGGGCGGAACCACACGATTGACCAAGCCAATTTCCAAGGCGGCTTCGGCAAAGAAGGCCTCACCCAAGAGCAACGCTTCGGCGGCGCGGTGGTAACCAAACATTTGGGGGGCCAAGATGCTGGAGGCAAATTCGGGGCACAAACCCAAATTGACAAAGGGCATGGAGAACGCCGCGTTGTCACCCGCGTACACCAAATCGCAATGAAACAACAGGGTGGTGCCAATGCCCACGGCGGGGCCGGCCACTGCGGCAATGACGGGCTTTTCAAAGGTGCTCAGGGCCCGCATGAAATGAAACACAGGCGAGCTCTCTGTTGACGGCGGTTTGTTCAAAAAATCACCAATGTCATTGCCCGCACTGAAAACACTTTCGTGCCCTTGAATGACCAACACGCGGGTGGCAGGGTCGGCCTGTGCGTGATCAATCGCTTGGGCCATGGCGGCGTACATGTCGCCGGTGATGGCATTTTTCTTGTCGAAGCGATTGAGGGTGAGGGTGGACACCCCCGCATCAAAGTGGGTCAGGATATCGGACATGGTGTGAGCAATCTTTCAGTGAATCAGGGCACACGGACCCAAGTTTGGGTTCGGCCAAAGGGACCGATGGAGCCGCGCACTTCCAACTTGGCGCCATTCTCAATGGGGGTGAGCCTCAAGCCATAGGTTTTACCATTTTCAGGATCCAGAATTTCGCCGTCTTCCCAGACATTTTTGCCTGAGGTTTTTTTGGCGCCGCGAATGATTTCAAGACCGAGGATCGGCAAGTTTTTGCGGTCGTCGCTGCACTTCTCGCACTTGGCGTTTTGATCGGCCTCTTTGCGCAAGAGCTTTTCCACGCGGCCACGCATGACACCTTGTTGCTCCACAATGGTCACCAAGCTTTTGGGCTCGCCGGTTTTGTCGTCAATGGTGTGCCATTGGCCCACGGGTGTGTTGGCCCACGCCAAACTTGCAAGGGCGCAGAGCGCCCACAAAGTCGTGGCTTTGCGCCAGAAAGAAGAAGAATGAATCGTCACAGAGTGCTCCTCAAAAAACAGGTGGGTGGTCAGCATCAAGCCAAAGCCAAGTCGGTGTCCATGAGCACATCCGCTCCCGAGCGGGCTGTGTTCATGAGGCTGAGTGTTTCTGGCAACAAGCGTGCAAAGTAAAAACGCGCCGTTTGCAGTTTAGCCTTGTAGAAAGGATCGGGGCGCTGTGCTTCCTCTTCGGCGGCTGCAATTTTGGCCAAAGCCACTTGCGCCATGCGCGCCCAGAAATATGCAAACACCAAATGGCCCGCCACACGCAAATAGTCGACGGAGGCGGCGCCCACTTCATCGGCATTGCCCATGGCCTTCATGCCAATTTCGGTGGTGAACTGAGTCATTTTTTGGCCCAGGTCGGCCAGCGGCTTGATGAACTCGGCCATGGCCTCGTTGCCCATCTCTTGCGCCACCAACTTGCCAATCAATTTGCCAAACTTTTGCAAACTGGCGCCTTGATTGCCCAAGACTTTGCGGCCCAACAAATCGAGCGACTGAATGCCGTTGGTGCCTTCGTAAATCATGTTGATGCGCGCATCGCGCACATACTGCTCCATGCCCCACTCTTTGATGTAGCCATGACCGCCAAACACTTGCTGGCACAGGGTGGTGGCTTGGTAACCGTTGTCGGTCAAGAAGGCTTTCACGATGGGCGTCAACAGCGCCAGAATTTCGGCGGCGTCGGCGCGCACCGCTTCGTCTGGATGGTTCAACTCTTTGTCCAGCAGCAATGCGCCGTAGCACGCCAAGGCGCGGCCACCTTCTGCGTAGGCCTTGGCCGTCAACAACATGCGCCGTACATCGGGGTGAACCAAGATGGGGTCGGCAGGTTTGGCGGGGGCTTTCACGCCCGACAAACTGCGCATTTGCAGGCGATCTTTGGCATAGGCCAAGGCATTTTGATACGCCACTTCGGTCAAGCCCAAAGATTGGTTGCCCACGCCCAAACGGGCACCGTTCATCATGACAAACATGGCGGCCAAGCCTTTGTTAGGTTGGCCCACCATGGCGCCCACGGCGCCGTCGAGCACCATCTGGCAAGTGGCATTGCCATGGATGCCCATCTTGTGCTCTAAGCCGCCGCAGTAAATGCCATTGCGCTCGCCGATCGAACCGTCAGCCTTCACATTGAACTTAGGCACCACAAACAAACTGATGCCTTTGCTGCCAACCGGCGCATCGGGCAAACGTGCCAACACCAAGTGCACGATGTTGGCCGCCAAATCGTGCTCGCCCGCACTGATGAAAATCTTTTGGCCCGTGATGCGGTAGGTGCCATCGGCTTGCGGTTCGGCCTTGGTGCGCAGCAGGCCCAAATCGGTCCCGCAGTGCGGCTCTGTCAAGCACATGGTGCCTGTCCATTCACCACTGGTGAGCTTGGGCAAGTACGTATTTTTTTGCGCTTCTGAGCCATGCGCAGACAGGCAAGCATGCGCGCCGTGCGAGAGACCGGGGTACATGGTCCATGCTTGATTGGCGGAGTTCAGCATTTCAAAGAAGCATTGGTTCACCACCAAAGGCAAGGCTTGTCCGCCAAACTCTTCTTCGGCGCTGAGGCCGGCCCATCCGGCTTCGACATATTGGTCATAAGCCGCTTTGAAACCGGCAGGCGCTGTGACGGCATGCGTGTCGCGATTGAGTTTGCAACCCTCTTCATCGCCCGACACGTTCAAGGGAAAGACCACTTCAGCCGCAAATTTGCCACCTTCTTCGAGCACCGCATTGATGGTGTCGGCATCGGTTTGCGCATGCTTGGGCATGGCCTTCAATTCAGCGTCCAAATTGAGCAGTTCGTGCAACACAAATTGCATGTCGCGCAGAGGGGGGGTATAGCTGGGCATGGTTTACTTTCTGAAAATTCGAAGGAGTGAGAGCCGGCGCAGGCGCATCAAGGTTGGTTGCGCGCCACGATGTCTGAAAAGCCTTTGCGCGCGCGTTCTGCGGCGCCAGGATTGCGTAAAAAACGGGCTTCGTAGTGCAAGGCCAAAATCAAGCCATGAATTTCAAAGGCCACCTGCAAGGGGTCGGCTGCATCGGTCAGTTGCTTTTCTTCTTGTGCTTGCGCCACACAACGTTGCAAGGCGTTTTGCCAGGTGTTGACCGACGAGGCCAGCGCGTCTCGCACGGCGCCGGGCCGATCGTCAAACTCCACGGCACCGCTGATGTAAATGCAGCCCGAGTCAATTTCGGTGGAGGTGCGCTGCATCCAGTTGTCAAACAAGGTTTGCAAGCGCGGCAGACCGCGGGCTCGACTGAGTGCGGGATAAAACACTTCGCTCTCAAAGCGATCGTGGTATTCGCGAATGACCGAAATTTGCAACTCTTCGCGCGCGCCAAAATGCGCAAACACCCCCGACTTGCTCATGCCCGTCACTTCAGCCAAGGCGCCAATCGACAAACCTTCCAAGCCAATTTGCGAGGCCAAGCCCAAAGCGGCATCGACAATGGCGGCTTTGGTTTGACGGCCTTTGAACAAGGTGCGGCCACTGCCATCGTCTAAAGCGCGACCCGAGGCAGCGGCTTGCGAAACAGCCGCGGAAGGTCCGGAGGAAATGTGTCTGACGGTCATGGTCTTAAAAATAGTACGCTCGTGCTATTTTGCATGAAAACGAGAAAACCGTCAGCAAAAAAAAGCGAGTCAGGGTTAGTCCTGACTCGCGGCACCCCACAGCGACAATGCGCCTGCGTGGGGCAGGCGGGAACTTAAGCTTTGCGCTTGAACGCCACCACTTTTTGGGTTTGCTCACCCAGGCCTTCAATGCCCAAGTGCATCACATCGCCCTTTTTCAAGTAAACAGGGGCGGCTTTGCCATCTTTCTTCATGCCCATGCCCACGCCAGGCGGGGTGCCGGTGGTGATGATGTCGCCTGGCTCCAAGGTCATGAACTGGCTGACGTAGCTGACCAATTTGGACACGCCAAAGATCATGGTTTTGGTCGTGCCGTTTTGCATGCGCTGGCCGTTCACATCCAGGAACATTTTGAGGTTCTGCGGATTGGGCACTTCGTCTTTGGTCACCATCCAGGGGCCGATGGGGCCGAAGGTGTCGCAACCCTTGCCCTTGTCCCAAGTGCCGCCCAGTTCAATTTGGAACTCACGCTCGCTCACATCGTTGATGGTGCAGTAGCCCGCCACGTAATCGAGCGCTTCTTTTTGCGTCACATAACTGGCGCGCTTGCCAATCACAATGCCCAACTCAACTTCCCAGTCGGACTTGACGGAGCCTTTGGGCAACATGACGTCGTCGTTGGGGCCTTGGATGCAAGAGATGGCCTTGGTGAACACAATCGGTTCTTTGGGAACCGGCAAATTGGACTCGGCCGCGTGGTCGGCATAGTTCAAGCCAATCGCAATGAACTTGGAGACGTTGGCCACAGGGCAACCCATGCGAGGCTTGCCGCGAACCAAGGGCAACTTGTCGGTTTTGAGTTTGGCCAATTTGGCCAAGACTTTGTCGGACAGTTGCGCCGGGCCAATGTCGGCCACCACACCACTTAAATCGCGCAGCTTGCCGGCTGCATCAATGAGGCCTGGTTTTTCTTTGCCGGGTTGGCCATATCGCACGAGTTTCATGAGGTCATCCTTAAGTGAAGGTTCGTTGAATGAAGATGGGGAGATTGTGATCGAAATTGCATCAGTAAGTGGAGCGGCCCCCGGACAAATCAAAGATGGCGCCCGTTGAGAACGAGCAGTCTTGCGTCAACAACCACGTGACCATGGCCGCCACTTCCTCGGGGGTGCCAAAGCGACCCATGGGAATTTTGGAGAGCATGAACTGGATGTGCTCGGGCGTCATCTGATCGAAGATGGCCGTTTTGACCGCTGCGGGCGTGACACAGTTGACGCGCACGTTGGTGTTGGCCAATTCTTTGCCCAGCGATTTGGTGATGGCCATGACGGCGGCTTTGCTGGCGCTGTAAGCGCTGGCATTGGGATTGCCATCTTTGCCTGCCACCGAAGCAATGTTCACAATGCGACCGGCAGGTCTTTCGCGCAAATGCGGTGCCCATTCACGGCAGCAATAAAACACGCCATTGACATTGACTTCCATGACTTGCTGCCAAGCATCCACAGGGTAGTTCCACACTTGTGTATTGGGGCCAGTGATGCCGGCGCAATTGACCACCGCATCAACGGGGCCGTTTTTCAAAGTGGCTTGGGTGGCCGCGGCCACCGAGGCATGCTGCGACACATCGACCTGCACGCTGTGCACCGAGCCCGGGTGCTTCAAGCTGGCCGCAGCTTGCGCCATGCCCGCCACATCGCGGTCCCACAAAGTGACGCTGCCGCCCGAAGCCAAGACGCGCTCGGCAATGGCGTAGCCCAAACCGGTGGCGCCACCGGTAATGACCGCGTGGCGGCCTTTCATGTCGTATTGATTCATGGCAAGTTAATGGGTTGGTAAAAATTCAAAAATAAACGACCAGAGCTTGCAGTCAAATTGAAAAACTCAAATCCTTCACTCGGACTAGAGACCTCAGTGCGCCTGCATGCCTGCCCTTAAATGGTCATGCCGCCGTCAACCATGTAGGCATTGCCGGTGGCAAATGCCGAGTCTTCGGACGCTAAGAACACCACAACGGGTGCAATTTCTTGCGCTGTGGCAATGCGGCCCATGGGTTGGCGCGCCACAAAGTTTTTGCGCGCTTGCACGGGGTCCTCTTCTGCATTGATGCGGTCTTGCAAAGAAGGCGTGTCCACCGTGCCAGGGCAAATGGCATTGCAGCGAATGCCCTTGGCCACAAAATCGGCAGCCACGCTTTTGGTCAAGCCAATGACCGCGGCTTTGGACGCACCGTAAATGAAGCGATTGGGCAAACCCTTGACGCTGGAGCAGACGCTGGCCATGTTGATGATGCTGCCACCGCCCTGCTCGAGCATCTTGGGCAGGACCGCTTGGATCATCCAAAACTGGCCCCGCGCATTGAGATTGAATGCGAAGTCCCAGTCTGTGTCAGTGGCTTGCAAAATGGTGCCGCCATGCACCACGCCTGCGCAATTGAACAGCGCGTCAATGCGAGGGATGCGTGCCACCTGCGCTTGAATGCTGTCTTTGTTCATGACGTCCAAGACAGCAGTGTGCACATTGGCCACGCCGGCAAAGCTTTTGAGCAACTCGGGGTTGAGGTCGGTGGCCCAGACTGTGGCGCCTTCGGCCACCATGGCCATCACCGCAGCGTGGCCAATGCCTTGACCGGCTGCCGTGACGAGGATGTTTTTGTTTTTCAATCGCATGTTAAATCTCCAATGAAATCTGTTGCCGTTGTTGAATCGCGCGCCAATCCCAATCGATGCCCAAGCCTGCCGTGTCTGGCGGATAAGCAAAACCATCCTGCACTTTCATGCGTGACAGGGTGATGTCGTCGAGTTGAGGAATGTATTCCACCCAGGTTGCGTTGGGAACTGCCGCGCACAAGCTCACATGCAGCTCCATTAAAAAATGCGGACACACGGGCACATCAAATGTTTCGGCCAGGTGGGCGGTTTTGAGCCAGGGCGTGATACCGCCAATCCGCGCCACATCGGGCTGCACCACACTGCATGCGCCTTGCGCCAAATATTCTCTGAATTGCATGGGGTGGTACATCGACTCACCCACAGCCACCGGAATGGCAGTGTGCTCACGCAAATGCCGATGGCCCGACACGTCTTCGGCGGGCAGGGGCTCTTCCAGCCACGCCAAATCAAGCCCCTCAAAAGCGTTGGCACGCCGGACCGCCTCTGCGCGGTGAAAGCCTTGGTTGGCATCGGTCATGATTTCAAAACCGGGGCCGACCGCATCGCGCACGGCCGACAAACGGGCCACATCTTCACTCACATGCGCGCGGCCGATTTTGATTTTGGCACCTTTGAAGCCATCGGCTTGGGCCTTCAATGTTTGCTCAACCAAGACCTCGGGCGACAGCTGAAGCCAGCCGCCTTCGGTGGTGTACAGCGGCAGCTTGCTTTGCGCGCCGCCCAGCAATTGCCACAAGGGCAGTTGCTGACTTTGTGCGCGCCAGTCCCACAAAGCGGTGTCGACACAGGCCAATGCCAAACTGGTGATGGCCCCCACGGCCGTAGCGTGCGTGTGAAAAAACAAATCTTTCCAAATGGCTTCAATGCGCACGGGGTTTTGACCCAAGAGCCGTGGCACCAAATGGTCTTTGAGCAAGGCCACCACGGAGCTGCCGCCCGTGCCAATGGTGTAGGCATAGCCGGTGGCTTCAATGCCATCGCTGCACACCAGCGTGAGCAACACCGTCTCTTGTGTCACAAAAGATTGAATGGCATCGGTGCGCACCACCTTGGGCGGCAGATTGACTTGGCGCAAGCGAACACGGTCAATGGTGACGGGCTTCATAAATTCCAAAAAATTTGAACCACGGATTCGGGTTTGTGCGGAGATGAATGTTCTTGACCCCCGTCGGGGTTCCATGTGAAGATTGTGCAACTGGTCTGACCACTTGTCCAATCCGCGTATTCCCTGAGACCTTCACACATCAGACGGCCACGCCCTGACATTTTAAGAAACAAGCTGCCTTCATGCCCCTGATCCACGTCGAACCGCAAAGGCTCTACCGCCAAATTGCCAAACAATTGCAAGGCCTGATCACCTCTGGTGAATTTGCAGTCGGCGCCCGTTTGCCCGCCGAGCGCGACTTGGCCGTGCAACTGGGCGTCAGCCGCCCCTCCGTGCGCGAAGCCTTGATCGCTTTGGAAGTCGAAGGCATCATCGAAGTGCGAACCGGCTCTGGCATCTATGTGAAGTCGATCAGCAAACGCGCGCAACTCAAAGCCGCGACCAGCAACACCCCCAAAGACTGGGGCCCCTTGGAAGTTTTGAGCGCGCGCTTGTTGGTCGAAGCCGAAGTGGCTGCGCTGGCGGCAGCCCACGCCACCCCCGCCGACATCAAAGCCATCGGCAAAGCCCTGAAGGCCATGCACAAAGAGGTGCGACAAGGTAAACCGCCCGCAGAGGGTGATGTCGCCTTTCACCTGGCCGTGGCCCAAGCCTCTGCCAATGGCGTGCTGATGGACACCGTCGACCGCTACGGCCAAGCACGTCGAGGCCCTTTGTTTGAGCGACTGGGAGACTACTTTGAATCACCCGCGTCCTGGGCTGCCGCCTTGGCGGAACACAGCGAAGTCTTGGCCGCCATTGAGGCCCACGACCCTCAACGTGCTCGCAAAGCCATGCAAAAACACCTTCGACAAGCCCACAAACGTTTCAGCGCTAGCTGGCGCAGCGCACCTTCCCGAACTTGAATTTTTCGCCAGCACCTTCAAAAAATGATTCATCCAAAGGAGACAACATGAGCCTCAAAAGAAACACCCTGAAAGTCCTGGCCAGCGCCAGCCTCGTGGCCTTGGGCCTGGTCGGCGCCTTGGGCAGCACTGCTGTTCAGGCGCAAACCAAACTCAAGTGGGCCCACGCCTACGAAACCTCAGAGCCTTACCACACAGAGTCTGTGTGGGCCGCTGACGAAATCAAAAAGCGCACCAACGGTAAATTTGAAATTCAAGTCTTCCCCGCATCGACATTGGGCAAAGAAACCGACATCAACCAAGGCCTGACTTTGGGCACGGTCGACATGATCATCAGCGGTCCCTCCTTTGCGGCGCGCGCCTACCCTCGTTTCGGCATCGCCTACTACCCATTCATCTTCCGTGATGGCGACCACCTCATTGCGTACTCCAAGAGCGCCATCTTCAATGAAATGGTGAACGAGTTCCGCGCCAAGACTGGCATTCAAGTGACGGCCTACACCTACTACGGTGCACGCCACACCACAGCCCAAAAAGCCTTCACCAATTGCGCCGGCATGAAGGGCATCAAAATTCGCGTGCCTGACGTTCCCGCTTACCGCGCCACCCCCGAAGCTTGCGGCGCCAACCCCACCCCCATTGCATTTGCCGAAGTTTATTTGGCCCTGCAAAACGGCACCGTGGAAGCGCAAGAAAATCCTTTGACCACCATTGAAGCCAAGAAGTTCTATGAAGTGCAAAAGGCCATCATGCTCACAGGCCACATCGTGGACGGCTTGACCACCCAAATCGCACCCCACGTTTGGAACAAGCTCAGCGATGCGGAAAAGAAAATCTTCACCGATGTGACGCAAGAAGCCGCTGTGCGCGCAACCGCCAAGATCAAAGCCCGCGAAACCGAGCTGGTCGAAGAGTTCAAGAAAAAGGGTTTGCAGATCGTGCAAGTCGATCGCAAGTCGTTCCAAGACGCCGTCTTGAAAAACAAACCCCTCGAGTCTTTGGGCTTCACCAAAGCTGACTTCGATCGCATTCAAGCGGTCAAGTGATGGGCGCGCACAGCCACTGAAAAAAAGCGGTGGCAGCGCTTGAGGTTTTGCACAGGTTGAGTCCTTCACCGCTCAACCTGTGATTCACTTTCCAGGATTCAACATGAGCAACCTCCCCGATCTAGACGCCATGCCCAAAGTGATGGGCGACGATGGGCAGTTTCACGCAACAGACGACGAAGTCGATTTGTCGGGCACCCCCATTGAGGCATGGGCGGCTTTGGGCTTTTTCTGGCTCTTGGGTGCAACGGTGTTCTATCAGTTTTTCACACGTTACGTGCTGAACAACTCAGCCTCGTGGACCGAAGAAATTGCGCGGTACCTGCTGATTGCCACGGTCTTCACAGGCGCCACCATTGGCGTGGCTAAAAACAACCACATTCAAGTGGACTTCTTCTACAAATTCATGCCGACCTGGTTGTCCAAATTCATGGGCACCTTGGTGGACATCATGCGGATTGCATTTTTTGGCACGGCCACGTTGCTCACTGGGCAAATGATGGAAAAACTGGGCAATTACAAAATGACCATCATCGACTTGCCCATGAACATCGTGTACGCCGTGGTCATGGTCGGCTTTGCGGCCATGTGCTTGCGCGCCATCTGGGTCATGAAAATTCATTGGCAACGTGGTTTTACGGTGTTGCAGCGCCCCGAGTCAGAAATGACGGACCGTTAACCCACTCATTGCGACGCTAGAAAGAAAACACCATGTTGAAAATTTTGTTCTTGATCCTCATGAGCGGCGGCATTCCGGTGGCCATTGCCATGGCAGGCGCCTCGCTGATTTATTTGTTCGTCACAGAAAGCTCGCCCCCCTTTGTGGTCATCCACCGCATGGTCTCTGGCATTGACAGCTTTCCGTTGCTCGCAGTGCCTTTTTTCATTTTGGCCGGCAACCTCATGAACAATACGGGCATCACCAACCGCATCTACAACTACGCCTTAGCGCTGGTCGGCTGGATGAAAGGCGGCTTGGGCCACGTCAACGTGGTCGGCTCCGTCGTGTTTGCGGGCATGAGCGGCACCGCCATTGCCGATGCGGCGGGTTTGGGCACCATTGAAATCAAGGCCATGAAAGACCATGGCTACAGCACTGAATTTGCGGTCGGCGTCACGGCAGCTTCCGCCACCTTGGGCCCCATCATTCCGCCCAGCCTGCCCTTTGTGATTTACGGCATGATGGCCAATGTGTCCGTCGGCTCCCTGTTTTTGGCGGGCATTTTGCCGGGCGCCATGATGGCCCTCTTGATGATGGTCACGGTGGCGTACTTTGCACACAAAAACAACTGGGGCTCTGACGTGCCCTTCAACTGGCCTCGCGTTTTCAAGGCACTGGCAGAGACGGCCGTGGTCATCGCATGGCCACTGTCAATTTGGTACTGCGTGACAGCGCTGAACACGCCGCCTCAAATGACCGTGTTTGTGGCACTGGCTGTTTTGTTCGCCGCCGACAAGTTGTTTGACTTCCAAGCGGTGCTGCCCATCATGACCCCCGTGCTGCTCATTGGTGGGATGACGACGGGCGTATTCACGCCCACCGAAGGCGCCATTGCAGCGTGCGTCTGGGCCATCGTGTTGGGCTTCTTTTGGTATCGCACACTTCACTTCAAAATGTTCGTGAAGATTTGCCTCGACACCGTTGAGACCACGGCCACCGTCATGTTCATTGTGGCGGCGGCCAGCATTTTTGGCTGGATGCTCACCGCCACCGGCGTGACGGCCGCCATCAGCGAATGGGTGCTCGGGTTCACGCAAGAGCCCTGGAAGTTTTTGCTGCTGGCCAACTTGCTCATGTTGTTTGTCGGTTGCTTTTTGGAGCCGACTGCCGCCATTACCATCTTGGTGCCTATTTTGGTTCCGATCTGTCAAAAGCTGGGCATTGATTTGATTCACTTTGGTTTGGTCATGGTGCTCAATCTCATGATTGGTTTATTGCATCCGCCCATGGGCATGGTTTTGTTTGTGTTGGCGCGTGTGGCCAAGCTCAGTGTCGAGCGCACCACCGCGGCCATCTTGCCGTGGCTGTTCCCCTTGCTGGGCAGCTTGATCGTCATCACTTATGTCCCAAGCTTGGTCTTGTGGTTGCCTAAACAGTTTTATTGAGAGCTGAGCATGAGCCTTTTCATTCGTCTCCATCCCGCCGATGACGTGGTCATTGCACGCGCACAACTCATGAGTGGCAGCAAGGTCGATGGCGTGGCGGTGCGCGGCCTGGTGCCGCCCGGCCACAAAGTGGCCACACGTGCCATTCAAGCCGGCGAAGCCGTTCGCCGCTACAACCAAATCATTGGCTTTGCCAGTACCGCCATTCAACCCGGTGAGCATGTCCACACCCACAACCTCAACATGGGGCCAGAGAAAGGCAATTTTGAGCGCGACTACGCCATCGGCCAAGACGTGAAGCCCGAGGCACCGCGCAAGCAAGCCACCTTCATGGGCATCCAACGCTCGGACGGCCGCGTGGCCACCCGCAATTACATCGGGGTGCTGTCCAGCGTCAACTGCTCGGCCACGGCTGCACGCGCCATTGCCGATCATTTCTCCAAACGCAACAACCCTGCGGCCTTGGCCAATTTTCCCAATGTCGATGGCGTGGTGGCTTTAACCCACGGCACCGGCTGCGGCATGGACACCGAAGGTTTGGGCATGAAGCTGTTAGAGCGCACCTTGGCTGGCTATGCCACGCACGCCAACTTCTGGGGCGTGGTGGTGGTGGGCTTGGGCTGCGAAGCCAACCAGCTCAACACCTGGCTGGCGCACAGCAGCTTGCGCGAAGGCGATACGCTCAAGGTCTTCAACATTCAAGACACCGGCGGCACGCGCCTGACGGTTGAAAAAGGCATCGCCCTCATTGAAGACATGTTGCCCCGCGCCAACCAAGTCAAACGGGAAGCTTGCAGTGCAGAACACATCACGGTGGGCTTGCAATGCGGCGGCTCCGATGGTTACTCGGGCATCAGCGCCAACCCGGCCTTGGGCGCCGCAGTGGACTTGCTGGTGCAACACGGCGGCACCGCCATCCTCAGTGAAACGCCTGAAATTTATGGCGCGGAACATTTGCTGACACGCCGCGCCGTCAAGCCAGAAGTCGCGCAAAAACTGATTGACCGCATTCACTGGTGGGAGCAGTACACCGAGGCCAATGGCGGCGAGATGAACAACAACCCCTCACCCGGCAACAAAGCGGGCGGCCTCACCACCATCTTGGAAAAGTCATTGGGTGCAGTGGCCAAAGGCGGCACCAGCAATTTGCAAGCTGTGTACGAATACGCAGAGCCCGTCATCGCGCATGGCTTTGTGTACATGGACACGCCAGGCTATGACCCTGTGAGCGCCACAGGCCAAGTGGCGGGCGGCGCCAACCTCATTTGCTTCACCACCGGGCGCGGCAGTGCGTATGGCTGCGCGCCCTCACCCAGTTTGAAATTTGCCACCAACTCGGCCTTGTGGAAAAAACAAGAAGAAGACATGGACCTGAACTGCGGCGAAATTGTGGACGACGGCGTCAGCATTGCCGAGATGGGTCAACGCATTTTCGAAATGATCTTGAAGGCGGCCTCGGGCGAGCCCACCAAGAGTGAACGGCACGGCTATGGTCAAAACGAATTTGTGCCCTGGCAAGTGGGCGCGGTGATGTGAAGAAAGTCCAGCCATGAGTCAATCCATTCCTGCCGCACAACTGCGCACCCAAATTGCCAACATCCTTCACATGGCGGGCAGCGAACACGCTGAAGCCGAACAAGTGGCCGCCAATTTGGTCATGGCCAACTTGAGTGGCCACGACTCCCATGGCGTGGGCATGGTGCCGCGCTATGTCGATGCCGTTTTAGAAGGTGGCCTCAGCCCCAACACGGGCGTCAAAGTGCGGCTAGACACGGGCCCCCTGCTGAACCTGGATGGTCAGCGTGGCTACGGTCAAATCACGGGTGTCCAGGCCATGCAAATGGGCATCGAGCGCGCCAAACAACACGGCGTGTGCACGGTGGCACTCAGTCGCTCACACCATTTAGGCCGCATTGGTCACTTTGCCGAAATGGCCGTGGCGCAAGGCTTGGTGTCGGTACATTTCGTCAATGTGTTGTCCCGCCCGGTGGTCGCACCCTTTGGCGGCGGCGATGGCCGCTTTGGCACCAACCCTTGCTGCATTGGCGTGCCCATGGGCAGTCGCCCACCCTTCGTGCTCGACTTTGCCACCAGCCGCGTGGCTCAAGGCAAGATGCGGGTGGCTTACAACAAAGGCGAAGAAGTTCCCAACGGTTATTTGATCGATGAAAAAGGTCACCCGACCAACAAGCCCGGTGTGGTGGTGGTGCCGCAGTCCAATGGTTTGTTTGGCGCCCTCATGACCTTTGGCGAACACAAAGGCTTTGGCATGGCCATGGCCTGCGAACTTTTGGGCGGCGCCCTGACGGGTGGCGGCACCTGGCACCGCGAAGCGGACGACCAACGCGCCGTGCTCAATGGCATGCTGACGATGATCATCGACCCCGTTCGCCTGGGCACCCAAGACAGTTTTGAAAAAGAAGCACTGGCCTTTGAAGACTGGCTGCGCCAAAGCCCCAATGCACCTGGCAGCGAAGGTGTGCTGATGGCCGGTGAACCTGAACGCAAAGCCCGCGCCGATCGCGAACTCCATGGCATCTGGATTGACGACACCACCTGGGCCGAAATCCAAGACGCAGAAGCCAAACTCAAGAACCGACACTGAAAACTGTCTCCCCAGAACCGGCCTCCAAGAAATCACATGCCTGAACCTCAACTCTCGCGCGGCACGCTCGCGCACATTCCCGCATCCGTCAAAACACCCAGCGACGCACCTCGGCCGGAAGAAACCGGTGTTGTGCATTTGGGCTTGGGCGCATTTCACCGCGCCCACCAAGCGATGGTCTTTGACCAACTGCTGCGTGAAGGTGATACCCGGTGGGGCGTTCATGGGGTGGGCATGACACAAGCGGGATTGGTCAACAAACTGCGCGCACAAGAGGGTCTGTATGCCGTGCGCATTGCGGGTGCCTCCGGCGTTGAATGGCAAGTGCCAGGCGCGCTGTGGCAAACCAGCGTGGCCACCACAGAACGTGTCCAGGTTGTGAACGCCATGGCGGCCCCCAGCACGCGCTGGATCACACTCACCGTGACAGAAAAAGGCTACACACCAGCGCTGGCCCAACTTTTGATCGATGGCCTTCGAGCGCGCCATGCCGCCGGCCATGCAGGCCTCACCATTGCCTCGTGCGACAACCTGCAAGGCAATGGTCACAAACTTCAGGCGCTGATACATGCCACAGCAACGACGCAAGATGCCGCGCTCATGCAATGGACAGATGCGCATTGCGCCTTTCCTTGCAGCATGGTCGATCGCATCGTACCGGCGGCCACGCCCGAAGTGTTGTCAGCCGCAAAGGACGCATTGGGTGTACACGACGAATGCGCGCTCAGTACCGAAACATTTTGGGAGTGGGTGATTGAAGACAAGTTTGTCGACCCCGCCGATGGCGCCTTGCTGGCCAAGTGCGGCGTGCGCGTCACGCCCGATGTGCACAGCTACGAAGAAGCCAAACTGCGCATGCTGAACGGCAGCCACTCGGCCATGGCGCTGATGGGCGCCATCACCGGTCGTGCGCACATCGCGGACTGCATCGCCGAGCCACACATTCAAGCATTTGTCCATCGCCTGATGAGCCGCGAAGTCGCACCGCATTTAAGCCGCGCCGATTGGGCAGACTACCGCGACGCGCTCATTCGGCGTTTTGGCAATCCGTATTTGAAACACAGCGTGCATCAAATTGCGATGGACAGTTCGCAAAAAATTCCGCAGCGCTGGCCGCCCTCGATTTTGGGGCAAATGGCCAAAGGCCAATCCTACGAGCACCATGCTTTGGCCGCCGCCCTATTTTTGCGCTACACCTTGGCTGTGGACGAACAAGGCAAGGCCTATGCCTTGAACGACCCACAAGCCGAAAGCTTGATGGCCATTGGCGCCTCTCAACGCTCACAAGCGAGCGCTTGCATCCAAGCCTTGCTTGCACGGCAAGATCTCTGGGGCGCTGAATTGCCCAGCCGCGCAGACTGGCACGCACGCGTGGCCGAATGGCACCAACACATCTTGCAACACGGCGTAGATGCCGCCGTGAAAACTTTATTGCAAAACACACCATGAAAATCACAGCCGCTCGCGTCATTGTTTGCAGCCCTGGCCGCAATTTCGTCACGCTCAAAATAGAAACCGATGAGGGCCTGACGGGCATTGGCGACGCCACCCTCAACGGCCGAGAACTGTCGGTGGTGAGCTACCTAGAAGAGCACGTCATCCCGTGCTTGATGGGCCGTGACCCCCAGCAAATTGAAGACATTTGGCAGTACCTCTACAAAGGTGCTTACTGGCGCAAAGGGCCTGTCACCATGACCGCCATCTCGGCTGTCGACACGGCACTGTGGGACATCAAGGCGAAAATTGCAGGGCAACCCCTTTACCAATTGCTCGGCGGCAGAAGTCGCACGGCCATCATGTCGTATGCCCACGCCACTGGCCGCGACACCGAGGAAACTGTGGACGAAGTCTTGCGTCACAAAGAGATGGGCTACTTGGCCATTCGCGCGCAAAGCGGCATTCCGGGCCTGAACAAAGTCTATGGTGTGAGTGGCCACGGCAAAAAGTACGAGCCGGCAGACGGCCCCTTGCCCGGCGAGCACGACTGGAGCACCGAGAAATATTTGAATCACACGCCCGGCTTGTTCCAAGCGGTGCGTGAAGCGGTCGGGCCCGACATCCATTTGCTCCATGATGCGCACCATCGCCTCACGCCCATTGAAGCAGCACGCTTGGGCAAAGCGCTCGAGCCCTTTCATTTGTTCTGGCTGGAAGATCCCACCCCGGCCGAAAACCAAGAAGCCTTCAAGCTCATTCGACATCACACCACCACCCCATTGGCGGTGGGTGAGATTTTCAACACGATTTGGGATTGCAAAGAATTGATCGAGCAGCAGCTCATCGACTACATTCGCACCACCGTCACACATGCGGGCGGCATCACACACCTTCGGCAAATTGCCAATTTGGCCAGTCTCTACCAAGTGCGCACGGGTTGCCATGGCGCCACCGACATGTCGCCCGTTTGCATGGGCGCGGCTTTGCACTTTGACACGTGGGTGCCCAACTTTGGCATTCAAGAACACATGGCCCACAGCGAAGAAATGCTGTCGGTGTTTCCGCACGATTGGCGTTTTGAAAAAGGCATGCTGTACTGCGGCGAGTCTCCAGGCCATGGCGTAGACATCGATGAAAAACTGGCCGCCAAGTACCCTTACCAACGTGCGTATTTGCCCGTCAACCGATTGCAGCACGATGGCACCCTTTGGAGCTGGTAAATTCCTCAACAAGCAGATACAAAAAAGGCACCTCGCGGTGCCTTTTTCGATGCTGCGCGACTTTAAAGCACGCGGGCCAATGAAGCCTGCAAGTTTTCTGAAGGCAAGCGCTTAAAGCCTGAACGCGCAAAGCGCTGCATGCGGCCCATCATGAACGCCACCAACAAAGAGGCCGTCACTTGGGCATCGACCGTAGGCGTATCGCTTTGAACGCCGCCATCGCGCAAAGATTGCTTGAAGGTGCTTTCGAGTTTGTCAAACAGCAAATTCATGCGCTCTTGCAAACGCTCATTTTCAAAGACCAAGGCATCGCCCGTCATGACGCGTGCCATGCCGGGGTTCTTTTCTGCAAATTGCAAAATGAGGGCGACGGTGCGCGCCACTTGCGCAGGGCCTGCCGGTTCGCGGTCGGCTATTTGACGCACAAACGCAAACACCGACTGCTCGACAAAATCGATCAAGCCTTCAAACATTTGCGCTTTGCTGGCGAAGTGACGGTACAGCGCCGCTTCGCTCACACCCAACTTGGCGGACAAAGCGGCCGTGGTGATGCGCTCAGCGCCGGGTTGCTCCAGCATGCCCGCCAAGGTTTGCAAAATTTGCAAGCGGCGCTCTCCGGGCTTGGGTCGCTTGCGTGCCGGGCTGGCTGGCGCCTGCGAAGATTCAGCCTCGACCGAAGGAGGAGACATGTGGCCTGTGTCGTTGGTCTCTGTGTTCATGTGAATCCCCTGGCTCAATGGCTTCGAATCATGGTGCCGAACGCTTGATCGGACAAAATCTCTAACAACATGGCGTGCGGCACACGGCCGTCAATGATGTGCACGGCGTTCACACCGCTTTTGGCCGCATCCAAAGCGCCACTGATTTTGGGCAGCATGCCGCCGCTGATGGTGCCGTCTGCAAACAACTCATCGATGCGGCGTGCGCTCAAGTCGGTCAGCAAATTGCCCGCCTTGTCCAACACGCCTGGGGTGTTGGTGAGCAGCACCAGTTTTTCGGCTTTGAGCACGCTGGCCAACTTGCCGGCCACCACATCGGCATTGATGTTGTAACTTTCGTTGTTTTCACCAAAGCCAATGGGGCTGATGACGGGAATGAAGGCATCGTCTTGCAAGGCCTTGACCACGCTGGGGTCAATCGACTCGATGTCACCCACTTGGCCCACATCGTATTCTTTGGCCGGGTCGGCACTGTCGACCATTTTGAGTTTCTTGGCGCGAATCATGCCGCCATCACGACCGGTCAAGCCCACCGCTTTGCCGCCAGCTTGATTGATGAGGCCCACGATGTCTTGCTGTACTTCACCCGCCAACACCCACTCGACCACTTCCATGGTTTCGGCATCGGTCACGCGCATGCCCTGAATGAACTCGCCCTTTTTACCCAAGCGCTTCAAGGCTGTTTCAATTTGAGGCCCTCCGCCATGGACCACCACAGGGTTCATGCCCACCAATTTCAAGAGCACCACGTCTTCGGCAAAGTCGGCTTGCAATGCGGGGTCGGTCATGGCATTGCCGCCATATTTGATGACCAAGGTCTTGCCATGAAACTTGCGAATGTAGGGCAGCGCCTGAGCCAAAATTTCCGCTTTGTCGCGTGGTGAGATATGGGCCAAAGAATTGGTGTCTGTCATGATGGGTCGTCAGAGTGTAAGCATGCAAGTCAGTACTTGCTCATGGGAGGAAAGGCTGTCAGAGCCGTATTGTGAACACATTTGGGGCATTTATGTCACCCCCTCTGGCCAAGTTCACAAAATTTTTGACAACATCTGATCGACACCCGTTTGCCAAGCCGGCAATGACACGCCGAGGACCTGTTCCAGCTTGCGGCAGTTCAGGCGAGAGTTGAGCGGGCGCTTGGCAGGCGTTGGGAATTCACTGGTAGGCACCGCAGCCACTTCCTTCACGGTGTATTGCAAACCGGGCTTCAAACGCTGCGATGTTTGCAGCACATGCTGCGCATAAGCATGCCAAGTGGTTTCGCCTGCGGCCGCCAAGTGATAAATGCCAGTCAAGGGCGCTGCCCTTTGCACATTCAAAGCGGTGATGTCGGCCAACAAGGCCGCGCCAGTGGGCGCGCCAAACTGATCGTTGATGACGGCCATCTTCTCTCGCTCTTGGGCCAAGCGCAACATGGTTTTGGCAAAGTTGCCGCCCTCTGTGCCATAGACCCAACTGGTTCTGAAAATGACATGCTTGGCGCCTTGTTTGGCAATCCCCTGCTCGCCCGCCAACTTGCTGCGGCCATACACATTCACAGGGCCTGTCGGATCGGTTTCCAGCCAAGGCACTTGGCCCGCGCCATCAAACACATAGTCGGTCGAAAAGTGAACCAAGTAAGCACCCACGGCCGCACACATGCGCGACAAAACTTCGGGCGCCAAGGCATTGACCAAGTGCGCGTTGGACAGATCAGACTCCGCCTTGTCGACCGCCGTGTACGCTGCAGCGTTGACCACCACGTCGGGTTTGAACACCCGCACGGTCTCGGCCAGACCCTCCAAATTGCGGAGGTCGCCACAGTGTGACGTGCTGTGGCGGTCGAGCGCCAGCAACTCGCCCACAGGCGCCAAACTGCGTTGGAGTTCCCAGCCAACTTGGCCGTTTTTGCCGAGCAATAAAATTTTCATGCCGTGGCTTTGCTTGATGCCGCGTATTGCTTGGAAACCCACTCGCGGTAGGCGCCGCTTTGGACGTGGGCGACCCATTCAGCGTTGTCCAAATACCAAACCACCGTTTTGCGAATGCCCGTTTCAAAGGTTTCAGCGGGCTTCCATCCCAGCTCTTTTTCCAACTTGCGCGCATCGATGGCATACCGGCGGTCATGACCGGGGCGATCTTTCACCGAAGTGATTTGCGTGGCATAACTTTGGCCATCGGCACGGGGACGCAGCTCGTCAAGCAAAGCGCACACCGTTTTGACAATCTCGATGTTGGGCTTTTCATTCCACCCCCCCACGTTGTACGTCTCGCCCAACTGGCCGCCTTCGAGAACGCGGCGAATCGCACTGCAATGGTCTTTCACATACAACCAGTCACGCACTTGCAGGCCGTCGCCATAGACGGGCAGCGGTTTGCCGGCCAGCGCATTGACGATCATGAGCGGAATGAGCTTTTCGGGGAAATGCAAGGGCCCATAGTTGTTGCTGCAATTGGTGGTGAGCACAGGCAAGCCATAGGTGTGGTGCCAAGCACGCACCAAGTGGTCGCTGGCCGCTTTGCTGGCGCTGTAGGGGCTGTTGGGTTCGTAGCGATGTTGTTCGGTGAAAGCGGGCTCGTTGGGGGCCAAGCTGCCATAGACCTCGTCTGTGGACACATGCAAAAAGCGAAAGTTCGCTTGTGCTGAAGCGTCCAGTTGTTGCCAATAGCCGCGCACCGACTCCAGCAAACGGAAGGTGCCCGCAATATTGGTTTCAATGAAGTCGCCGGGGCCATGAATCGAGCGATCGACGTGGCTCTCTGCGGCAAAATTCAGAACAGCGCGCGGCTGATGCGCGGCCAACAATTGGGGCAACAAGTCTGAATCGCCAATGTCGCCTTGCACAAACACATGCTGAGCATTGTTCTTCAGCGAAGCCAAAGACTCTAAATTGCCGGCATAAGTCAGCTTGTCCAAGTTCACAATTTTTTCATCGGTCTGCGCCACCCAGTCCAAGACAAAGTTGGCGCCGATGAAGCCTGCACCGCCAGTGATCAACACGGTCATCTTTATTCTTTCTAAAACGATATTTTATAAGCCTTGGCAGTCACCGTGACTGCGGTTAAAGTCGATCTTAGAGGATTCAACCCAGAAGTACGGAGTTTTCATGGCCACCAAGCCCGCCCCCAAGTCAGCGCAAAGCCGCCCTGAAAAAGACCTGCCGCCCCACCGTGCAGCCTCTCAAGACATTTGGCTGGCCGGTCTGGGTGCCATGGCGCAAGCTCAAGCACAAGTCCGCTCGCAGGGCAGCAAGGCCTTTGAAGCTTTGGTGGCAGATGGCTTGGCCTTCCAGCGCAAATCGCAGGCAGTGGCCCAAGAAAAACTGCATGAGGCGGCGGCTCATTTCAACCAACTGACCCAAGGCATTGGTGCTGGCATTGGTGCTGGCATCGGGGCCAACTTGGTTCAACCCGCAGGCGCCAAAGTCGACCGCCTTGAACACCTCTTTGAAGACCGCGTGGCACGTGCACTCAAAAGCTTGGGCCTGCCGACAGCGCAAGAGGTGGCTGACTTGCAAGACAGGGTGAGCACCTTAGAGCGGGCCTTGAAGGCCGCAACAGGCAAAAAGGCGCCCACCCCCAAAGCGCCGGCCAAAACCAAAAAGACAGCGGCTTAAGCGTCGCGCCTGAAGCATTCCGCATGGCCAAAAAAGCCCCTCGACGCACCGCTGAGCGAATCACCACGGTCTCTTTGGACCTGTTCAACCGCTATGGCGAGCCCAATGTGTCGACCACGCTCATTGCCTCCGAGTTGGGCATCAGTCCGGGCAATTTGTATTACCACTTTCCGGCCAAAGACCAACTGGTCAGCCATCTGTTTGACACCTACAAAACCGAGATTTTGAGCTTGCTCGAAGCCAGCCAAGATGTGAAGGATGTCGAAGATGCTTGGTTCTTTTTGCACTCTTTGTTTGAGCTCATTTGGACACACCGTTTTTTATACCGCGACCTGAACGATTTGCTGTCTAAAAACCGCCATTTAGAAACTCATTTCAAACACATCCTGGAAGTCAAAACGGCATCGCTGCATCACCTGTTGCAGGCCTTGGCGAGGCAAGGCCACATTCGCAATGAGCCGGACACCTTTAGCACCCTGTCTGCCAGCATGGCAGTGGTGGTCACCTATTGGCTCAGTTATGAGTATGTGAGAAACCCGCGCCATGCCATGGAGCCCGAAAGCGCAGGCGATGCCTTGGCGCGCGGTGCCCGTCATGTGTTGTTGCTGCTGGCGCCCTATTTGGAAGATGCGTCGCAGCGCGCGCATCTGATGCAACTCACGCAAGCCTACGCCGCAGACGAAACTTAAGCGGCAGCCCAAGGACTGTCTGGCCCTCCGGCAAATCGGGTTTGCGCCACTTTCAAAAGGCCATCAAAAATGAGGCTGTCGACCAGTTCAAATTGAATGGCCATGCTGGGCGCCATTTTCCAACCCGCGCCGCCGGTCATCACACACTGCGGTGCCATGCCAGTGTGATCACGCAGGTGCTGAACCATGCGCTCGCAGGCGCCTGCAATGGCGTAGGTGCCGCCACTGGTCAAGGCGTCACTGGTGTTGGTTGGAAAGGGCCGCACTTCGCCGGTGGGCACATGCAGACCGGCGGTGCCAGACTCCAGTGCGCGCAGCATGATGCCATGCCCCGGCAAAATCAAGCCGCCCAAAAATTTGCCGTGCTGGTCCAGGGCCTCGACCGTCACGGCCGTCCCCACCATGACCACCACCAAAGGCCTCACAATGCCTTTGTCTAGCATGCGATGCCGAGCACCAATCATGGCCACCCAGCGGTCAGAGCCCAAACGCGTGGGGTGGTCGTAGCCGTTGCTGATGCCGGCCTCTTCGGTCGAAGAGACGACCCATTGCGGCGTCACATCCCACAGTTCCATCTGCTCTTGGACGCGCCTTTTGACGGCGTCGCCGGCCACCACACAGCCCAACATGCGCGTGGGCACCGGCAAGTTGGCCCATGGCCCTTCAGCGAGGGTTTCGATGTTCTCCAAAAACTCCGCACCTTGCGCCAAGACAGTCGCTTGAGGATGCGGGCGATCGTAGAGCGCCCACTTCAAGCGGGTGTTACCGACGTCAATGGCCAAAAATGTCATGGGTGGATGATATCGAGATTGGAGGACTTTGAAACATCCACAGCATCTTGCTTGGTGTGCCGAGCTTGAGTCTCAATTCTGCCGCCAGGGCAAACCCCGTTTGCGCCACCCACCGACCTGTCCGCGGTGTGCGTTGGCATCGGGGTCGCCCTCAAAGCCTTCCAAGATGTTGTAGGCCTCTATGCCCAATTGGGCAGCCCGTTGGGCAGCCGCCACAGAGCGCACACCGCTGCGGCACAAGAGCACGAGTTTGAGATGCTGCTCGGCCAAGGCCTTGAGGCCCGCTTCGAATTCAGGATTCACGTCGATGGCGGGCCATTGCTTCCATGCCAGCGCTTTGGCTTCGGGCACAAACCCGACCCATGCGCGTTCGGCGTCTGATCGCACATCAACCAGCAAAGCTTCGCCAGACTGGACCCACTGCCAAGCCAATTCAGGCGATACGTCACCGGCATAACCCTTAGCCTCATGCACCTTGAGCAAGTCTTGCGGCGCTTCGTCGTCACCCGCATCGTGACGCAAACCAGCGGTGAGGTTGGCACTCATCTTAGGCAAACTTGGTCAGCATTTCGGCCACATGCTCGGCCGATTGGTCGCCTTGTTCAATCATGCAACCCACCATCGAGAAGAACGCTTTGTCCAGGGCTTTGCGAGACGCGGCCATTTGCTGCGCAATTTTTTCACAGTCGGCATCGGTGTCAATGAGCTTTTGCAAGCCTCGCAATTGCCCCTCAATGCGGGCCAATCGGGCACAAAGGGCTTTCTTTTTTTCGGGGTCAGCAATGCGGCTCATGTGAATCTTTCTGCAGGACTGCAAATTATGATAACTTTTGCGGGCTTTTCAACACCCCCTTCAGGAAGTCTTTTTGATGCTTGCTCTTTTGCACCCCTATGCCATCGCGGCACTTGGCGGCGTTTTCATCGGTCTGGCCAGCTGGCTGTTGTGGTGGGGCTTGGGCCGAATTGCAGGTGTCAGCAGCATTGCGGTTGAAGCCTTGACGGTCCCCCTCAACCCAGACGCGTGGCGTTGGGCCTTTTTGGCCGGCTTGCTGATGGGCGGCGGCCTGCTCGGGCAAAGCTTGGAAATCCCCACCCTGCCCACGCGGTCATACGTCCTCTTGATTCCCGCGGGCCTGTTGGTCGGATTTGGCACGGTTTGGGGCAGCGGCTGTACCAGTGGCCACGGCGTCTGCGGGTTGGGTCGTTTGTCTGCACGGTCTTTGGTCGCCGTGTTGACTTTCATGGCCACCGGCATGATCACCGTCACATGCTTGGGAGGTGCGGCATGAACTCAAACAAATCGCCTCAAAAATCGCCTCAAGCAGGTCGCCTTGGCCTGGCTTTCACAGCCGGTCTCATCTTTGCCGCAGGCCTGGTCCTCTCCGGCATGACCCAGCCCCTCAAGGTCTTGGCGTTTTTGAACATCACCGCGGCCTGGGAAGGAACTTTTCCCGGTCAGTGGGACCCCACCTTGGCCTTTGTGATGGGCGGCGCGGTCTGCGTCACTTTGTTGGCGTTTGCCTGGACCCAACGGCTCGCCAACAAGCCCTGGTTGGCCCATCACTTTCATGAACCCTTGCTGAACCGCATCGATGGCCCCTTGGTGGGCGGCGCCGCCATGTTCGGTGCGGGCTGGGGCTTGGCCGGCTATTGCCCAGGACCCGCTCTGGCCAGCGTCCTGCTGAGCACCGACGCAATGGTGTTTGCTGTCGCCATGATGACTGGCATGTTGATTTGCAAGAGATTTTTTCGCAAAAACACCCCGATCTCGAGTTGACGTTAACGTAAACGTCAATTAGACTGGCTCCCGCAGAACATCGGCCGCTTCTCAGCGGCCCTTTTTACTTTTCTCTGGAACTTAGCCATGACCGATCTGTCAGCAGAATTCAAAGCCCTCGCCGAATACCGCCCCACCCACAAAGTTCGCTTCGTGACGGCGGCCAGTTTGTTCGATGGCCACGATGCGGCCATCAACATCATGCGTCGCATTTTGCAAAGCATGGGCGCTGAGGTCATTCACTTGGGTCACAACCGGTCGGTCGATGAAGTGGTCACGGCCGCTTTGCAAGAAGACGCACAAGGCATTGCGATCAGCTCATACCAGGGCGGCCACGTGGAGTATTTCAAATACATGGTGGACTTGCTGCGCCAACGCGGCGGCGAACACATTCAAGTCTTTGGTGGCGGTGGTGGTGTGATTGTTCCCGCCGAAATTCGCGAGCTGCATGCCTATGGCGTGGGCCGCATTTACAGCCCTGAAGACGGCCAGCGCATGGGCTTGGCCGGCATGATTGGCGAGATGGTGATGCGCTGCGACAAAGACATCAGCGCTTACGCGCCCAAAGATTTAAAAGCCATTCAAGGTGGCACAGAGGCCAACTGGCGTTCCTTGTCACAACTCATCACCGTGCTGGAAAACGGCAACGCATCCGCCGACATGGTGGCCGCATTGCGCACCGAAGCCGCCAAGCACAAGGTCCCCGTGTTGGGCATCACGGGCACGGGCGGCGCTGGCAAATCGTCATTGACCGATGAACTGATTCGCCGTTTGCGTTTGGACCAAGGCGACGACCTGCGCATTGCCGTGGTGTCGATCGATCCTTCACGCCGCAAGAGCGGTGGCGCTTTGCTGGGCGACCGCATTCGCATGAACGCCATCAACCCTTGGCGCAATGGCGCACGCGTGTTCATGCGCAGTTTGGCCACGCGCGACTTTGGCAGCGAGATTTCTGCGGCTTTGCCCGATGTGGTGGCCGCTTGCAAGGTGGCCGGCTTTGATGTGGTGGTGGTGGAAACGTCTGGCATTGGCCAAGGCGATGCCGCCATCGTGCCGCATGTGGATGTCCCGATGTACGTCATGACGCCCGAGTTTGGCGCTGCCAGCCAGTTGGAAAAAATCGACATGCTCGACTTTGCCGAGTTTGTGGCCATCAACAAGTTTGACCGCAAAGGCGCCAGCGATGCGCTGCGCGATGTGGCCAAACAAGTCCAGCGCAACAAAGAAGCTTGGACAGTGCCTACAGAACAGATGCCGGTGTTTGGCACCATGGCTGCGCGCTTCAACGACGATGGCGTGACCGCCTTGTACCAAGCGCTCAAAGTGCGTTTGGGCGAGTTGGGTTTGAAACTCAAAGAAGGTTTGTTACCGCAAGTCGATGTGCGCCACAGCACCAACCAAACGCCCGTCGTGCCGCCTGCACGTGCTCGCTATTTGGCAGAGATCACCGACACCGTGCGTGGCTACAAAAAACAAGCCCGCGCTCAAGCGCGCTTGGCCCGCGAAATTCAACAGCTGCGCGCTGCCGCTGTCATGCTAGAGGTGGACAAGCCCGGTCGCGCCAAAGCCTCTGAAGCCGCCATCGACCTGGCCGTTCGCCGCGAAGAAACGCAAGACCCTTCTGCCAAAAAACTTTTAGGCCAGTGGCCCGAAATGCAAAAAGCCTACGCTGGTGACGAATATGTTGTGAAGATTCGCGACAAGGAAATTCGCACAGCACTCACCTCCAAGAGCTTGTCTGGCACCACCATTCGCAAAGTCTCTTTGCCGACCTATGAAGACCATGGCGAAATTTTGAAATGGTTGATGTTGGACAACGTGCCTGGCAGCTTTCCTTACACCGCCGGCACCTTTGCCTTCAAACGTGAAGGCGAAGACCCCACCCGCATGTTTGCCGGCGAAGGCGATGCCTTTCGCACCAACACACGCTTCAAGCTCTTGAGCGAAGGCATGCCCGCCAAGCGTTTGTCAACCGCATTCGATTCAGTGACCTTGTACGGCAACGACCCCGCCCCCCGTCCCGACATCTACGGCAAAGTGGGCAACTCGGGTGTGAGCATTGCCACGCTGGACGACATGAAAGTCTTGTACGGCGGCTTTGACTTGTGCAACCCCAGCACCAGCGTGTCCATGACCATCAATGGCCCTGCCCCCTCCATCTTGGCCATGTTCATGAACACCGCCATTGATCAAAACTTGGAAAAGTTCAAAGCCGAAAACGGCCGAGATGCCACAGCGACCGAAGCCGCCAAAATTCGTGAATGGGTCTTGGCCAATGTGCGCGGTACCGTGCAAGCCGACATCTTGAAAGAAGACCAAGGTCAGAACACCTGCATCTTCAGCACCGAGTTCAGCTTGAAAGTGATGGGCGACATTGCACAGTACTTCGTCCACAACGATGTGCGCAACTTCTACTCCGTGTCGATCAGCGGCTATCACATTGCTGAAGCGGGTGCCAACCCCATCAGCCAGCTGGCCTTCACGCTGTCCAATGGCTTTACATTTGTAGAAGCCTACTTGGCGCGCGGCATGCACATCGATGACTTCGCGCCTAACTTAAGCTTCTTCTTCAGCAACGGCATGGACCCCGAGTACACCGTGCTGGGCCGCGTGGCACGCCGCATCTGGGCCGTGGCCATGAAGAACAAGTACGGCGCCAACGAGCGCAGCCAAAAGTTGAAGTACCACATTCAAACTTCAGGCCGGTCACTCCACGCGCAAGAAATTCAGTTCAACGACATTCGCACCACACTGCAAGCGCTGATTGCCATTTACGACAATTGCAACTCACTGCACACCAATGCGTTTGACGAAGCCATCACCACGCCCACCGAAGACAGTGTGCGCCGTGCCATGGCCATTCAGCTCATCATCAACCGCGAGTGGGGCTTGGCCAAAAACGAGAACCCCAACCAAGGCGCCTTCATCATTGAAGAGCTCACCGAGTTGGTCGAAGAAGCCGTGCTCACTGAGTTTGAAAAGATTGCAGACCGCGGCGGTGTGTTGGGCGCCATGGAAACCGGCTATCAGCGCGGCAAGATTCAAGACGAGTCCATGCACTACGAGATGCTCAAGCACACCGGCGAGTACCCCATCATTGGCGTCAACACTTTCCGCAACCCCAAAGGCGACGAAGTGCTAGAGAAGCTGGAATTGGCCCGCTCCACCGATGACGAGAAGAAATCTCAACTCGATCGTTTGCATGCCTTCCATGCCAAGCACGCCAAAGAATCGCCCGCCATGTTGGCCCGCCTGCAACAAGCGGTCATTCACAATGACAACGTGTTTGAAGTGCTGATGGACGCCGTGCGCGTTTGCTCATTGGGTCAAATTACCAACGCCCTCTTCGAAGTGGGTGGTCAGTACCGACGCAACATGTAAATCTGCAGGCAGGACTTCAGCTGAGCCAGCGTTTCAGCTGAAAACCCTGCTGATTTACTTTGCTTTCTAGTTTGTGCGACATTACGCGCATGAACATTCTTTTCATCGTTGACCCCCTCGCGTCTTTCAACACCAAGAAGGACACCAGCTTTGCCATGATGCGTGAGGCCCAACAACGCGGCCACCGCGTGAGCGCCTGCGAAGTGCCGCACATTCAATGGCAACAAGGCGAGTGCGTCAAAGCGCTGGTGCAGGACCTGCACTTGACGGGTGATGCACAGGCTTGGTTTGAAGTGAAGGCAACGCGCCAGGCATGGCTCAAAGACTTTGACGCCGTTTTGATGCGCAAAGACCCACCCTTTGATTCCGAGTTTTTTTACGCCACGCACCTGCTCAGCCAAGCCGAGCGCGAAGGTGCCAAGGTGTTCAACAAACCAGAAGCCTTGCGCAATCACCCCGAAAAACTGGCCATCATGGAATTCCCCCAATTCATTGGGCCCACCTTGGTGACGCGCTCAGCGGATGCCATCAAAGCGTTTCATGCAGAGCACCAAGACATCATCTTGAAACCCCTCGATGGCATGGGGGGCATGGGCATTTTTCGAGTGGGCACCGATGGCATGAATTTGGGCGCCATCATTGAAACTTTGAACTTAGACGGTGCGCAATCGGTCATGGTGCAAAAGTTCTTGCCGGCCATCGCTCAGGGTGACAAACGCGTTTTGATCATTGGTGGCCAACCCGTGCCCTTCTGTTTGGCGCGCATACCGCAAGGCGGCGAAGTGCGCGGCAATTTGGCCGCAGGCGGCAAGGGGGTGGCGCAGCCTTTGAACGACAACGACCGCGCCATCGCAGAAAGTGTGGGCGCAGTCCTAGCGCCGCGGGGTTTACTGTTAATTGGCCTCGATGTGATCGGCACGAACGTGACCGAAATCAATGTCACCAGCCCCACCTGTTTCCAAGAAATATTTGATCAAACGGGTTGTGATGTGGCGTCGATTTACATGGACGCACTCGAAGCTGCCGTCAAAGCAACACCCCGTCCCTGAACACCATCACCTCGCCGGGCACGAACGCTGTCCATGGCTCGTCAAGGGTGAGCGGCGCTGTGACCACCACCGCCACGCGGTCGGTGGGGTTGGTCTGCTCGGCAAAATTCACCTGCACATCTTCATCTTTCAAGGTGGCCGTTTTGAACGGAAACTTTCGCAGCACATAGTGCAAATTGGTGCTGGCATGCGCCCACAGGGCTTGGCCATTGGACAGTAAAAAATTGAAGGTGCCGTGCTTTGAAATGTGCGGCACCAGCTCTTTCAACGTCAAGGTGAGTTCTTCGACACTGGGCACCGACGCATGCGACTTAGACAGCTCTTGCATGAGCCAGCAAAACGCAAGTTCGCTGTCGGTTTGGCCCACAGGATGAAAGCTGCCATGCAGGCGCGGATGGAAGTTTTCTAAATTGCCGTTGTGCGCAAACACCCAATAACGCCCCCACAACTCACGCACAAACGGATGGCAGTTCTCAAGCGAGACCACGCCTTGCGTCGCTTTTCGAATGTGCGCAATGACGTTCTGACTCTTGATGGGATAGCGCCTGATGAGCTCGGCCACAGGCGACTTGCTGGCCTCTTGGTGGTCTACAAAATGCCGAACCCCCGCACCCTCAAAAAAAGCAATGCCCCAACCATCTGAATGATGATCGGTGACACCGCCCCTTTGAGAAAAGCCACTGAAACTGAAGGTGGCGTCGGTGGGCGTGTTGCAATTCATGCCCAAGAGTTGGCACATGTCTAAGCCTTGTTCAAGGGCGGCCAACAGCTGGCCGCCTTGAAAGAGTTTAGCCTGCCTTGACCTTCAAACGCCAGGCGTGCAACAAAGGCTCGGTGTAACCGCTGGGTTGCTCTTTGCCTTTGAAGACCAAATCGCAAGCCGCTTGGTAGGCCTTGGAGCTTTTGAAGTTGCCCGCCATTTTTTGATACAACGGGTCGCCTGCATTTTGTTGATCCACCACGGCCGCCATGCGCTCCATGGTGGCTTTGACTTGGGCTTGGGTGACCACGCCATGCGCCAGCCAGTTGGCAATGTGCTGACTGCTGATGCGCAGGGTGGCACGGTCTTCCATCAGGCCCACGCCATGAATGTCCGGCACTTTAGAGCAACCCACACCTTGGTCCACCCAACGCACCACATAGCCCAAGATGCCTTGTGCGTTGTTGTCAAGTTCGTCTTGCTTGTCCTTCGCCGTCCACTCCGCGGCTTGCGCTGGCGTGACCACGGGGAACTGCAACAACTTGCTGAGTGTTTCTTCGCGCATCGCCTTGGCGTCTTGCTTGCTGATGGCTTTTTCCATCTGCTTTTGCAATGCAGGCACGTTCACTTGGTGATAGTGCATGGCATGCAAAGTGGCTGCGGTGGGGCTAGGCACCCAGGCGGTATTGGCGCCCGCATGGGGGTGTGCAATTTTTTGTTTCAGCATGTCGGCCATCAAATCGGGCATGGCCCACATGCCCTTGCCAATTTGCGCACGTCCGCGCAGTCCAGCTTGCAAGCCAACGGCCACGTTGGCTTTTTCGTAGGCACCCAACCAAGTGCTGCCCTTGATGTCGCCCTTGCGCATGACGGGGCCGGCCAACATGCAAGTGTGCATTTCGTCGCCGGTGCGGTCCAAGAAGCCGGTGTTGATGAAGGCCACGCGCGACTTGGCTGCCGCAATGCACGCGGCCAAGTTGGCGCTGGTGCGGCGCTCTTCGTCCATGATGCCCAGCTTCACAGTCGAGGGCTTCAAGCCCAAGACTTTTTCAACACGACCGAACAAGGTGTCGGCAAAGCCCACTTCTTTGGGACCGTGCATTTTGGGTTTCACGATGTACACGCTGCCTGTGCGACTGTTGCGGAAATCGGCACCCTTCTTTTTCTGCAGGTCCACCATGGCACAAGTGGTGGTGATCATGGCGTCCATGATGCCTTCTGGAATTTCTTTTTGCGTGCCGTCTGCTGCGTTGTACAAAATGGCAGGGTTGGTCATGAGGTGACCCACATTGCGCACGAACAACAAAGAACGGCCATGCAACACTTCGTGACCTTTGCCGCTGGGCTTGGTGTACACGCGGTCGCCATTCAAGGTGCGCTTGAATGTTTTGCCGACCTTTTGCACTTCTTCTGCCAACGTGCCTTGCAAGATGCCCAGCCAATTGCTGTAGGCCAAGACTTTGTCTTCAGCATCCACGGCAGCCACCGAGTCTTCCAAGTCAAGAATGGTGGACAAGGCAGACTCGGCCACCAAATCAGAAACACCTGCGGGGTCTGTTTTGCCAATGGGGTGTGAGGTGTTGATTTGCAAATCGAGGTGCAAACCGTTGTGTTTGAACAGCAAGGCGGTGGGCGCTTTGGCATCGCCTTGGAAACCCACAAATTGTTTGGCATCGGCCAAAGTGGTGGCGCCCGACTTCAGGCTGACCACCAACTTGCCACCCTTCACGCTGTAACCCGTGCTGTCAATGTGCGAACCCTTCTTCAAAGGCGCGCAACGGTCCAGCACATAGCGGCAGTACTCAATCACTTTCGCGCCGCGCTTGGGGTTGTAGCCTGTGCCTTTTTCGCAGCCATCGGCTTCGCTCAATGCGTCGGTGCCATACAAGGCATCGTACAAAGAACCCCAACGTGCGTTGGCGGCATTCAAGGCATAGCGCGCATTCAAAATAGGCACCACCAACTGAGGACCCGCCAACACCGCCAATTCGGCATCCACATGTTGTGTGGTGGCTTTGGGGCTCTTAGGCTCTGGCACCAAATAACCAATGGCCGACAAATGTTTGCGATAGGCCTTCATGGCTTTGGCGTCACTCACAGGGCCGGGGTTGGCGGTGTGCCAGCTGTCCATTGCCAATTGAATGCGATCACGCTCCGCCAACAAGGCGATGTTTTGCGGCGCCAAGTCTTTCACGATGGCATCAAAGCCCGACCAAAACGCCTTGCTCTTCACGCCGACAGCGGGCAAGACCTGGTCTTCAATGAAACGATACAAGGGGGTGGCCACGTGCAGGCCGTGAATGCTGGTGCGTTGGGTCATAGGTGCCTCTTCTGAAAATCAACATCAAACTGGGAGTGCAAGGCCACGCCGGCACTTGCTATCAAGGACCCTCACTTTATTCGATGTTTCAGGGTTTATAAATCAGACAAATATCCTATAACTTGTGACTTTTTTGCAAAGATACAACGCTGTTTCACCCAAAAATAGAGAAAATACAGCGCAAAGCTTCCTTCCAACCTTGAAAGTGGACAGCCCCATGAGCAGCTCTCAGCCTCTCCCCTACGAAGGCATTCGGGTGGTCGAATTCACCCACATGGTGATGGGCCCCACCTGCGGCATGGTGTTGGCCGACCTGGGTGCCGAGGTCATCAAAGTCGAGACCATCGGCCATGGCCGAGAGGGCGACAGCACCCGCCAATTGATTGGCTCTGGCGCTGGCTTTTTCCCGCTCTTCAATCGCAACAAAAAAAGTCTGGCCCTTGATTTACAAACCGCCGAGGGCAAGGAGGCTGCCCTGCGTTTGATTGCCACGGCCGACATCGTGAGCGAGAACTTCAAGGCTGGCACCATGCAAAAGCTGGGGCTCGATTACGAAACCTTGAAGCGACTCAACCCACGGCTCATTTACGTGTCCCTCAAAGGTTTTCTGCCGGGCCCTTATGAGCACCGCACCGCGCTGGACGAAGTGGTGCAAATGATGGGCGGCCTGGCCTACATGACCGGTCGACCGGGTGACCCCTTGCGCGCAGGCGCGAGCGTGAACGACATCATGGGCGGCATGTTTGGCGCCATGGGCGCCATGGCGGCCTTGGCGCAACGCGCACAAACAGGTGCAGGCCAAGAGGTGCAAAGCGCCCTGTTTGAAAACAACGTGCTGCTGGTGGCACAGCACATGCTGCAGTACCAAGTCACGGGCAAAGCGGCCATGCCCATGCCAGCGCGCATTTCGGCTTGGGCCATCTACGATGTGTTTGAAGTCAAAGACGGCGAGCAAATTTTCTTGGCGGTGGTCAGCGACACCGCTTGGAATGTGTTTTGCGAGGTCTTTGAATTTGCCGACCTGTTGGCAGACGAGCGGCTGTCATCCAACAACGCCCGGGTCAGGGCGCGCGAGTGGCTCATTCCCTTGTTGCGCGAACGATTGCGCGTTCATTCGTCAGCGCATTTGAGCGCGGTGTTTGAACAAAATGCCTTGCCTTATGCGCCCATCACTGCACCACACGAATTGCTGGACGACGCCCACTTGAGAGCCACAGGGGGCTTGGCGCCGCTCACCCTCGACAACGGTCAAAGCATTCAAACCGTATTGCTGCCCATCACCCTGAACCATGAACGCTTGAAAGTCCGCCTGCCAGTGCCCAAACTGGGCGAACACAACACGGACATCTTGCGAAGCCTGGGTTACAGCGATGCGCAAATTGCGCAATTGGGCGCACCGCTGAATCAGCCCTGAACCCAGATTGAACGAGGCAGAACATGGACAAACTCAAAGTATTTGAATCCTTTGTCTCGGTGGCCACCCGGGGCAGCCTGAGTGCAGCGGCGCGCGCGGAAGGCGTTGCGCCCGCCATCATGGGGCGGCGCTTGGATGCCCTCGAGTCGCACCTGGGCGTTAAGTTGCTGCTGCGTACCACACGGCGCATCAGCCTGACGCACGAGGGCAGCGCATTTTTGGAAAACTGCCAACGGCTGCTCAGCGATGTGGCCAATGCAGAAGACAGCGTTTCGGCTGGCGGCCTCAAAGCCAGCGGCCACCTGCGCATCACAGCACCTGCCGGCTTTGGTCGACGCCATGTGGCGCCTTTGGCCCCGCTGTTCCATGCGCAAAACCCAGATGTCAAAATTTCTTTGAACCTGAGTGATCGCGTCATTGACCTGGCTGCCGAAGGCTTTGACTTTGCGGTGCGGGTGGGCGATCTGCCAGATTCGTCCTTGGTCAGTGTGCGTTTGGCCGACAACAGGCGCCTGTGTGTGGCGACACCGGCCTATTTGTCCCAACATGGCATGCCGCAACACCCCTCCGAGTTGCTTCAACACAGCTGCCTGACGCTGTCGAGCGACGCCTCGCAAACCCGGGGCTGGGCCTTCAAAGTGGCCGCCAGCGACAACACGGAAGGCCATGAGGTGATTCATCTGCGACCCCATGGCCCGCTCGACTGCTCGGATGGTCAGGTTTTGCACAGTTGGTGCTTGGCCGGCATGGGCATTGCCTGGCGCAGCACCTGGGAGGTCGAAAACGACATCCAATCGGGTCAATTGGTCGAGGTTTTGGCCGATTTTGCAGCCCCACCCAATGGCATTTACGGCGTTTTTCCGCAGCGCAAGCACCTGCCCCTGCGTTTGCGACTTTGGATCGACTTTTTAAAGCATCACTACAGTCTGCCCGCAACTTGGCAAAGCGCCCCGTAAAATCGGGGGATGCTTCAAGCCAAACAAGAATTACTCTCGGCCCTCGCCGCCGAACTCGAACGCCTGCACACCGGTGCCGGTGCCAAAGCCGCTTTTGAATCGCCCAAGGTGGCCGCCCATGGCGATTTGGCCTGCACGGCCGCCATGCACTTGGCCAAACCTTTGGGTCAAAACCCCAGACAGGTGGGCGAAGCTTTGCGCACCGCGCTCATGGCCACGCCTGCTTTTGGCCAATGGGTTGAAAGCATCGACATTGCAGGCCCCGGCTTTTTGAACCTCAAACTCAAGCCCAGCGCCAAACAAGCGGTGGTCAAAGAAGTGCTGCATGCGGCATCGTGCTTTGGCAAACAAGCCGAGCGCCATGAAAAAGTGTTGGTGGAGTTTGTATCGGCCAATCCCACAGGTCCCTTGCACGTGGGCCACGGCCGACAAGCGGCTTTGGGCGATGCCATTTGCAATTTGTTTGCCACGCAAGGTTGGAACGTTTACCGCGAGTTTTATTACAACGATGCGGGCGTGCAAATCAACACCTTGGCCACGTCCACGCAATTGCGCGCGCAAGGTTTCAAGCCCGGTGATGCACAGTGGCCCAGCGGCGAAAATGCAGCCGCCTACAACGGTGACTACATCCAAGACATTGCGCAAGATTTCTTGGCGAAGAAAACCGTCAAGTCCGACGACCGCGAATTTACCGGCAGTGGCGACCTCAACGATTTGAACGGCATGCGCGAATTTGCGGTGGCCTATTTGCGCCACGAGCAAGACCTCGACTTGAAAGCCTTCGACGTCAAGTTTGACAACTACTACCTCGAGTCCAGCCTCTACACCAGCGGCCGTGTCGACAGCACTGTTCAAAAATTACAAGAAGCCGGCAAGACCTACGAGCAAGACGGCGCGCTGTGGCTCAAGTCGACCGACTACGGTGACGACAAAGACCGCGTGATGCGCAAAGGCGACGGCACCTACACCTACTTTGTGCCCGATGTGGCGTATCACATTACCAAATGGGAGCGCGGCTTTACCAAGGTCGTCAACATTCAAGGCACCGACCACCACGGCACCATCGCGCGCGTGCGCGCAGGCTTGCAAGCCGCTGGCGTGGGCATTCCCGAGGACTACCCCGACTACGTGCTGCACACCATGGTGCGCGTGATGCGCGGTGGCGTCGAGGTCAAAATTTCCAAACGCGCGGGCAGCTACGTCACGCTGCGTGACCTGATTGAATGGACCAGCAAAGACGCCGTGCGCTTCTTCTTGCTCAGCCGCAAGCCCGACACCGAGTATGTGTTTGACATCGATTTGGCCTTGGCCAAAAACAATGACAACCCGGTTTACTACGTGCAATATGCACACGCGCGCATTCACTCCATCTTGCGCACCTGGGGCGGCGATGTGGCCAGTTTGGCCAAAGCCGATGTGTCCAGCCTTGAAAATCCAAAGGCACAAGCCCTGATGTTGCTCTTGGCCAAGTACCCCGAAATGCTCACCGCAGCCGCACAAGATTTTGCGCCCCACGATGTGACGTTCTATCTGCGTGATTTGGCGGCAAGCTATCACAGCTACTACGATGCCGAGCGCATTTTGGTGGACGATGAAAATCAAAAACTGGCGCGCCTGGCTTTGGTTGCAGCTTGTGCACAAGTCTTGCAAAATGGCCTGAAGATTTTGGGTGTGTCCGCACCCGAACAAATGTGATTTTTCTATCGACTTTGAACTTACCCTGAGAACTGCGTCCACCATGACTCCACATCACATTCAGCGCCAACGCGGCGGCACCTTGCTAGGCTTTATTTTGGGCTTGGTCATTGGCCTCACGGTGGCGCTGGGCGTGGCCATGTACGTCACCAAAGTGCCGATGCCGTTCAGCAACAAAAACCAAAGCCGCTCCGCTGAGCAGGATGCGGTCGAAGCGCAGAAGAACAAAGACTGGAACCCGAACGGGGCGCTGCAAGCCAAACCCGCCGGCACCCCAGAAGGTGGCACGGAGGCTGCTGCAACAGCAACACCGCCTGCAGCACCGGCTGTCGCCGCCGATCCTTTGGCAGACTTGGCCAAAAGCAAGGCGGCAGCGGTGACACCGCCGGCTGCTGCCACCGCCCAACCGGCCCCAGCCGCAACCCCAGCACCTGCTGCGCCCAAAGCATCGGCCAGTGCAGACCCCTTCACTTACTTTGTGCAAGCTGGCGCCTTCAAATCTGCGGCAGATGCAGATGCCCAAAAAGCCAAACTGTCGATGATGGGCATTGAAGCCAAAGTGAGCGAACGCGAGCAAGCAGGCCGCAGCATTTACCGGGTTCGCAGCGGCCCCTTTGATGACAAAGATCAGGCCGAAAAAATCAAAGTCCGCTTAGATTCAAGCGGTGTCGATGCCGCGCTGGTGCGCGTGCAGCGTTAAGCCTTATTTCCATTTCAGGAGCAGGAACATGAAACGTCGTGAATTCAATGTGGCCACTTTAGGGGCCTGCGTCAGCGCACTCAGCGTGAGCCCAAGCGTCCTGGCGCAAGGCCCCTCTAAGTTTGTGCCGGGCAAGGACTACATCAAGCTGGACCGTGCCGTGCCCACCGACTCGGAAGCCGGCAAGATTGAACTGATTGAGTTCTTCTGGTACAGCTGCCCGCACTGCAATGCGTTTGAACCCACCTTTGCACAATGGGTCAAAAATGCCCCCAAGGATGTGGTGGTGCACCGCATCCCAGTGGCCTTTCGCGATGACTTCGCGCCGCAACAGCGCCTGTTTTTTGCATTGGAAGCCATGGGCTTGTTAGAGAAAATGCACAGCAAAGTGTTCCAAGCGGTGCACGTCGAGCGCTTGGCCCTGAACACCGACGCCAGCATCGTGGCTTGGATTGAAAAACAAGGCGTCGACAAAAACAAATTTGCCGACATCGCCAAATCGTTTGGCGTGGCCAGCAAGGTCAAGCGTGCGGTGCAATTGCAAAACGATTTCAAAATCGAAGGCGTGCCCTCGTTGGGCATTGCCGGCAAGTACTACACCGACGGCAGCTTGGCAGGCAGCATGGAGCGCGCGCTGGCCGTGACCGAGTCTTTGTTGACGCAAGTTCGCCAAGGCCGCGCCTGAATTTTCAAACTGAGTTTTCAAACTGAGTTTTCAAACTGAGTTTTTAAACTGCGTTTTTAAAAGGTGTTGCACATCAGCCCGCTTCGGCGGGCTTTTTTGCGTGAATTTTCTTGCAAACTGGCTTGCATCCCCTCTGAACACCTACAATCAAGCAAGATTCGCGCCTTTATGAAATCAAACTTCCTGTCCCTGTTCTGTGCCCTGCTCGCCACCTGCGTGGTGCAAAGTGCCACTGCGGAAAAAGCAGACCGCGACAAGCCCATGAACATTGAGGCGGACGCCTTGAAGCACGATGACCAGCAACAACTGACCACCTTCACAGGCAAGGTCTTGATGAGCAAAGGCACGCTGGTCTTGAAAGCCGCCCGCATGGAAGTCAAGCAAGATGGCCAAGGCCATCAAGTGGCCAAATTGTGGGCCGACCCGGGCGAGAAAATTTTCTTCCGCCAAAAACGTGAAGGCTTGGACGAATTCACCGAAGGCGAGGCCGAGACGGCCGTCTACAACAGCCAAGCCGACACCCTCACCTTGAGCAGCCGCGCCGAGTTGCGTTTGTTGCGTGGCCAAGTCGTGGCCGATCGCATCCAAGGTCAGCAAATTGTGGTGAACAACACCACCGAAGTTTTCTCCGTCGATGGCAAGCCCAGCAACACCAGCCAGCAAGGCGGCCAAAGTGGTCAGCGCGTCAAGGCCACCATCACGCCACGCGCTAAAAATGCCGAACCTGTGGCAGCGCCGGTCAGCCCCCCTTTGAAATCCAGCCAACGTCTGGGCACCGACAAACCATGAACGCCCCCTCAGAAGTCAGCAGCTTAGAAGCGCGCCATCTGCAAAAGTCCTACGGCAGTCGCCAGGTGGTGTTTGACGTGTCGGTCAAAGTGCAAAAAGGCGAAGTGGTTGGGCTGCTTGGCCCCAATGGCGCGGGCAAGACCACTTCGTTTTACATGATTGTGGGACTGGTGCGCACCGACGGGGGTCAAATTTTGATTGACGGCGAAGACGTCACCCGCATGCCGATTCACCGGCGCTCTCGCATGGGCTTGTCTTACTTGCCGCAAGAAGCCTCTATTTTTAGAAAACTCACGGTGGCCGAAAACGTTCGCGCCGTTTTGGAGTTGCAAGAAAATGCGCAAGGCAAGCCCTTGAGCGAAGCACTCATCGACGAGCGCCTGATGGCCCTGCTGAAAGATTTGCGGGTGGACCATTTGCGCGATTCCCCTTCTTTGGCCTTGTCGGGCGGTGAGCGCCGGCGGGTTGAAATTGCGCGCGCGCTGGCGACAGGTCCTCGCTTTATTTTGCTCGACGAACCCTTTGCCGGCATCGACCCCATTGCGGTCATCGAAATTCAACGCATCATTGAGTTCCTCAAAGAGCGCGGCATTGGCGTGCTGATCACCGATCACAATGTGCGCGAAACATTGGGCATCTGCGACCACGCCTACATCATCAGCGAAGGTCGCGTGTTGGCTCAAGGCACGCCCAAAGACATCGTAGACAACGCCGATGTGCGCCGCGTCTACTTGGGCGAACACTTCCGAATGTGATGGCCCAACGTCTATGAAGCAAAGCCTCTCCCTTCGGATGTCCCAGCACCTGGCGCTGACGCCCCAGTTGCAACAATCCATTCGGCTGCTTCAACTCTCCACGCTAGAGCTGAGTCAAGAAGTCGAGCAAATGCTCGATGAAAACCCGTTCCTCGAGCGCAGCACAGACGACGCGCCGCAAGAAGACTTCGGCTTGCCCGAGGCCGATGCGCGTGTGAGCTTAGGCGACCGTGTGTCAGAAGCCGCCAGCGATGCCGGCGCAGACTCGCGCGATGCCGCCAGCGAATCGACCGCGTCGGTGTCCAACGACGAAGCGGTCACCGACGTGGCCGACAGCTGGGACGGCGACGGCAGTGTTGACATGGCCCCCGACGACAGCGAGTGGGGCACCGATGCCGGCGCGCGCAAGAACAACACCAACAACGACTCAGAAGGGGCCGACGCCATCGAATTGGCGCGCGGTTTGGGTTCACTCACCGAAGCTTTGCACCGTCAAGCTTTGTCGATGCGCCTGTCTGAGATTGACCGCGCTGCGCTGCGCTTCCTGATTGAATCTTTGAACGACGATGGTTATTTGGAAGACAGCCTCGAGTCTTTGGCGCAAGGCTTGGCGGGCACCGATGACATCGAGCAACTGGAAGAGCTGGTGCACCGCTTCACGGTGGCCTTGAGTTTGTTGCAATCGCTCGAGCCCGTGGGCATTGGCGCACGCGATTTGGGCGAGTGCTTGCGCATTCAACTCAAGGCCATTTTGAACGACGAGCCCGACCATGAAGTGGCTGCAGTGGGCTTGAAAATTTGTGCACTGCCGCTTGAGTTGCTGGCCAAGCGCGACTTCAAACGCTTGGCGGTTCAGTGCGGCGAAGACGAAGCCATTGTCAAACAAGCGCTGACCTTCATCACTCGCCTAGAGCCCAAACCCGGTCGGCCGTTTGCCAATGCCGAACAGCACGTGATCGTGCCCGATGTGTTGGTGATTGGCACGCGCAAAGGCGGTGAGCCTCACTTTCGCGTGCAGCTCAATCCTGATGTGATGCCCAAGTTGCGCGTCCATGACATTTATGCCAACGCCTTGCGTGGTGGCAAAGGCGAAGGTCATTTGGGTTTGCAGCAACGCTTGCAAGAAGCGCGTTGGTTCATCAAAAACATTCAACAGCGCTTTGACACCATCTTGCGTGTGTCGACGGCCATTGTGGAGCGTCAGCGCAACTTCTTCATCCATGGCGAATTGGCCATGCGGCCATTGGTCCTGCGCGAAATTGCCGACGAATTGGGCTTGCACGAATCCACCATCAGCCGTGTCACCACCGCCAAATACATGACCACGCCCATGGGCACCTTTGAGCTGAAGTTTTTCTTTGGCTCGGGCCTTGGCACCGACAGTGGCAGTGCCGCTTCCAGCACCGCCGTGCGCGCCCTGATCAAACAATTGGTGGCGGCCGAAAACCCCAACAAACCCTTGTCAGACAACCAACTGTCTGAAATGCTCAAAGAACAAGGCATCGATTGCGCGCGTCGTACCGTTGCCAAATACCGCGAGGCGCTCAAAATTGCGCCCGCCAACCTGCGTAAAACACTGTGAACTCGCTTCAACTTTTCATGCCTTGCGCCGCCGGCGTTGAAGGCTTATTGGCCGACGAGGTCCATCAACTCACGGGCCTCACGGGCAACGATTTGCTGACAGGCCGCGGTGGCGTCATGGCCAACGCGTCATGGCGTGATGCCTTGCGTCTGAATTTGCACAGCCGCCTGACACAGCGCGTGCTCATTCAACTGTCGCAAACTTTTTACCGCAGTGAAAAAGATTTGTACGATGCGGCCAGTGCGGTGGCTTGGGAAATTTGGTTCACCACGAAGCAGACTTTCAAGATTGAAATCACGGCGCAGCACAGCCCGCTCACCAGCCTGAACTTTGCGGCCCTCAAAATCAAAGATGCCGTGGCCGATCGTTTTCGCGCCAAACGCGGCGAGCGTCCTGACGTCAACACCCAGTGGCCCGATGTGCGCATTTACGTGCACCTCACCACCGACAGTTGCACGCTGTACATGGACACTTCGGGCGAGCCTTTGTTCAAACGCGGCTGGCGCGAAGACAAGGGTGATGCGCCCCTCAAAGAAACCTTGGCGGCCGCCATGTTGGCCGCCAGCGGCTGGGATGCGCACACGCCTTTGTACGACCCCTGCTGCGGCAGCGGCACCATCGCCATTGAGGCGGCTCAAATTGCCTGTGGCATTGCGCCAGGCATCATGCGCCGCTTTGCATTTGAAAAACTGTTGCCCTTTCAGCCCCACGTTTGGCACGCCTTGCAAGACGAAGCGCGCGCGCAGGAACATGCCCCCACGGCAGAAATACACGCCTCTGACGTGGCATTCCGCATGGTTGACTTTACGCAGCGCAATGCCGAGCGCGCTGGCGTAGGGCAAGTGGTACAAGCCCGCGGTGGCGATGCCCTGCAGCGCATGCCGCCTTGCGAGACGCCCGGTCTCATGCTGTTGAATCCGCCTTACGGCGAGCGCATTGCAGCGGCCGGCGTGGCAGGTGTGTCCAGCATGGAACGCGCTCGGGACAGCGGCGATTTTGGCCGCTCACGCCCGCCCGTCGACTTGAGCCGTGCCCGCGAAGTGGCCGAAGGTGACGATGGGGGCGAGTTCTTTGCGCAACTGGCCTCGCACTGGAAAAAGAATTACAACGGCTGGACCGCTTGGATGCTGACGCCCGATTTGAAACTGCCCACCAAAATGCGCCTCAAAGAATCGCGCCGCGTGCCCATGTGGAACGGCCCCATTGAATGCCGCATGTTCCGCTTTGACCTCATGAAGGGCTCTGTGCGTGACAAGCTCTGAGGCCACACGCCCAGGACAGCCCTGGGTGCTGGACACCAACATCGTGCTCGACCTGTGGTTGTTTGAAGACCCCGCGACAAAGCCATTGCGGGCCGCTTTGCAGCAAGGCCTGATCTCGCACCTGGCCACAGACAGCATGCGCGAAGAATTAGCGCGCGTGCTGACCTACCCTCACCTCGTCAAGCGCATGGCCAAGTCCGACATTCAAGCGCAAGATATTTTGAAGCGCTTTGACGAACACCATGTGGCGGCAGAACCCGCGGCCAAAGCGCCCTGCACTTGCACAGACCCGGACGATCAAAAGTTCATCGACTTGGCGGTGGCCCATGCGGCCCCCTTGATCAGCAAGGACGCTGCCATCTTGTGCATGAAAAAACGACTGTCTCAATCGGGCGTGGTCTTGAACCCCACCGACATTCCCACCCTCTGACCCCTGGACCTCCACATGACCGGCCTCCAACCCGAAGACTTTGACGCCCTCGACGACATCTTGGACGACTTGCGCACGCGTTACGAAGAAACCCCGCAATGGGAATTTTGTGAGGGCTTCATGGTGGCGCTCATTTGCTGCCGGCGGGCCTTGCCAGAAACAGAATGGTTGCCCGTCTTGTTGGGCCTGGACGACGACGAAGGCGGCGCAGGTTTTTCGGATGACGCCCAAAAGCGCAAGTTTCTGGACTTGTGGCAACAGCGTCATGACGAAGTCAAACAATCTTTAGACACTGAAATCAAGGCGCTCGATGAAGACAGCGCCTATGCGCCCGAAGTCATGGATGTGCGCGGTGCGATTGCCAGCCTGCCCCCTGAGGAACGCGCAGAAATTGCCAGCGAAGAAATTCCAGCCTTTGCCCAGGTGTGGGCCTTGGGTTTCATGTTCGCGGTCGAAAACTGGCCCGACGAATGGGCCGCGCCCAAAGACAAAGAAGCCGCGCAGTGGCATGACACGGCCTTGGAAGCCATCGTGGCCCTGACCGAAGACGACACCGACGAGCCCACACTGTCAGCGCTCAGTGAAGACGGTCCATTGAGCGTCAGTGAATCGCGTTTGAACGCCTATGGCGAAGCCTTGTGGGCCGTTTACGATTTGCGGGAAATTTGGCGCAGCATTGGACCTCGTGTGACCCAAGTGATCAAACAAGCCACGCCCGGGCGCAATGAACTGTGCACCTGCGGCAGCGGTCAAAAATACAAAAAGTGTTGCGGCGCCAACTAGCGCATGAAATGGCGCAGTGCGCCGATGGTGTCCTCGGGTCGCTCTTCAGGAATGAAGTGACCTGATGGCAACACCTGACCTGACACGGTGCCATCGCACTGGGCTTGCCAAAGCTCAAGCGGTTTGAACATTTTGTGAACCACACCGCGCTCGCCCCACATGACCCAAACATCACACTTGATTTTTTGGTCCAGTGCACGGCTTTCGCGATCGTGCACCAGGTCAATGCCGGCGCTGGCCCGGTAATCTTCACAGGCGGTGTGCACCGCAGGCAACAGATCACCGGCTTGCTCGGGTGCCATGGTCATGCAGCGCTCATATTCGGCCAAGGCTTCAGCTTCTATGAACGATGTGCCGTCAGAACCCCACCCGCCCAACTTGGCATGCAAATAGTGCAACACGTTGCCACCGATCATTCTCTCAGGCAGTGGGCTGGGCTGAATCAGGTGGAACCAGTGGTAATAGGCCCGCGCAAAGTCCATGTCGGTTCGGTTGTACATGTCCAAGGTGGGCGCAATGTCGATCACACACAATTTCACCACGCGCGTGGGGTAGTCGATGGCCAAGCGGTGCGCGACACGAGCGCCACGATCATGGCCACACAAAAAGAAATCGTCCACATTGAGCTGGTCCAGCAAGCCCACCACATCTTGCGCCATCGCGCGTTTGCTGTAGTTGCTGTGATCGGGCAAGCCTGGCGCATGGGACGAATCGCCATAGCCGCGCAAATCAGGCAAGACCATTCGGTAGTCATGCTTTAAGGCCTGTGCCACCCGGTGCCACATGACATGCGTTTGTGGAAATCCGTGCAACAGCACCAACACCGGCTTGTCCAATTGCGAAAGCCAATTGGCAGAAATGCGTGCGCACACCACCACACCATTGACATTGAATTGGCGTTTTTCAAAACCATCAAACCACACGGCATCCGAAGCCGCGCAGGGACTGAGGTCTGGCGTGGAAGGGGTTGAAGGCGACGTCATGGACGGATTTTGCGATGGGGCTGGCAACTTGGCAATCAAAGTTTGGCGCGGATTTCGGCCAAGTCATTCCAAACATCTTGTCGGTGCAACTTGCCCTTGACCACTTCAAACCGGTCAATGAAGCGAATGTCCTTGAACGCACTGCCATCGAGCCACTCGCCGCTGAGCATGCCGCGGCAATACACCACGGTCTTGTCGCCTTGCCAAGACTCGTCAAAACTCATGTCGGTTTTGGCCACACGGCGGTAGCGCGGTGCAGCCCACGTCAGAAGTTCGGCAAGCTGCGTCATGGTGTCCCCGCCAGGAAATACCATCTGAAAATCTAGCGCCAAAAAAGCCTGTGCGGCCTCTAAATTGCGCGCGGCCATGCAGTCTAAAAACTGAGCCACCAATTGGCTGGCTTCAGGCAACACAGGTCCGCCCCCCGTGAAGACGTGACCATCGCGGCGGTATGTGCTCACCTCTTGCACAAACACCGTGGTGCCTGCATCGCTGGCGTCAATCACGGAACGGGCCGTGTGTGCCAAACGTTGCACCAAGCGCTGCTGCGCATCTTGTGGATAGCCGGGCAAAAGCGTGACGGAAATGACAGGCATACAGGAATCTCCAAAAATGTGCGGCTTTCAAGAAATGTTCAGAAGCCACTCATGGCGTATTTTGACGCATTGCACTGTCGAAAGACCTTATTTTCTGACGACAACTACAATCTGCGCATGAATTTTTCTAGCCCGCCTTTAGACACTCAGCAATTCAAGCAAGCACTTTCTCAGTTTGCAACGGGCGTCACCGTCATTACCACGCGGCAAATGGGCGAGCCCAACCCAGCGGATTGGGGCCATCAATTTGTGGGCTTAACTGCCAGTTCCTTCAACAGCGTGTCACTGACACCCCCGCTGATTGTTTGGAGCTTGGGTTTGAAATCACGGAACGTCCCCTCGTTTCAAAAAGCCTCTCACTATGTGATCAATGTCCTGAGCGATTCACAACAGGATGTCTGCGAAAAATTTGCCTATGGGCAGGGCAACCGGTTTGACAGCACCGGATTTGAGTTAGGGGCATGCGGCTTGCCCATCTTGAATCAGTCATTGGCATGGTTTGAATGCCGCAATCGAAGTCAATACCCGGAAGGGGACCACATCATTTTTGTCGGCGAAGTTGAACGCTGTGGCTTTTCGGCCGGCTCACCCTTGGTCTATCAGCAAGGCGGCTTCACGCGCCTTGCAAAACAGTCCGAATGACGCTCAGGCTTTGACCGCTGTCACTTCAATTTCGACCAAGGCGCGGTCTTCCACCAAATCGGCCACCTGAACCAAGGTCATGGCTGGGTAGTTTTTGCCCATGACCTCTTGGTACACCTTGCCCAATTCACGGCCTCGGGTCACATATTCTTTTTTGTCTTTGACATACCAGGTCATTCGCGCCATGTGCTCGGGCCCAGCGCCGGCACACGCCAAGGTGGCCACAATGTTTTGCAAGGCCTGCTTGCACTGCGCTACAAAATCATCGGTCTCAAACTGGCACTGACCATTCCAGCCGATCATGCCGGCCACAAAAATCATTTCACCTCGCGCCGCAATGCCATTGGCATAACCTTTGGCAGGCGCCCATCCTTCTGGCTGAAGGACTCGCAACATTTCGTGAGACATCTTCTGCTCCTTATTTTTCTGAATTGAAGGCAGGCGCTTGCTGCCGCAATTTGAAGCGCTGCAACTTGCCCGTTTCGGTGCGCGGCAGGGCCTCGCAAAACACCACACGCCGAGGGTATTTGAAGGGCGCAATGGTCTGCTTCACAAACTCTTGAATTTCTTTTTCCAAAGCAGGCGTGCCAGCGTGCCCCGCCTTTAAGACGACAAAAGCCATCACCACCTGGCCACGCGCCATGTCGGCCGCGCCCACCACCCCACATTCGGCCACGGCAGGGTGCTGAATCAATGCGCTCTCCACTTCGGGCCCTGCAATGTTGTAGCCCGCCGAAATGATCATGTCGTCATTGCGCGCTTGGTAGCTAAAGTAACCATCGGCGTCCATCACAAACGTATCGCCGGGCAAGTTCCACCCGGCTTTCACATAATCTTTCTGACGCGGGTCGTCCAGATAGCGGCAGCCGGTAGGACCACGCACCGCCAAACGACCGACGGTTCCGGGTGGCACGGGTTGCATGTCCTCGTCCACAATTTGTGCTTGGTAACCAGGCACCACTTTGCCAATGGTGCCTGCACGCACCGCTTGGCCTGCGCTGGAGATGTAGATGTGAATCACCTCCGTGCCGCCAATGCCATCGGTCATTTCTAAGCCAGTGGCCTTTTTCCACAACTGCCGTGTGGCATCGGGCAAGGCTTCGCCGGCAGAGACGGCGTGCTTGAGTTTTGTCAAAGCAAACTTGCCAACGTGGTCTGCCACCAGCAATGCCATCTGGCGGTACAAGGTGGGCGCGGTGTAGCACTGTGTGGCACCGTATGTGTCGATGGCCATCAGCAAGGACTCCGGCGTGTATTTCTCGAGCAGCACGGCACATGCGCCATAGCGCAATGGAAATGCCAGCAAGCCGCCCAAACCAAACGTGAAGGCAATGGGCGGTGTGCCACAGACCACATCGTTCTCGTCCATCTGCAGCACATGCTTGGGAAACAAATCACACATGGCCAAAATGTCGCGATGAAAATGCATGGTGCCTTTGGGTTGTCCAGTGGTGCCACTGGTAAAGGCAATCAGGCACACATCATCGCGGCTGGTGGGGTGCGCATCAAAACGTGTCGCGTGCTTGGTCATGCGAGCCTCAACACCTTGCGCGTCATCTGATCGAAACAGCAACATTTGCTGCAAGGCAGGCGCGCATTGCGCATGGGCACTGTCGGTGCAATGCGCCAACTCCTCGGCCAACAAACTGTCACACAGAGCCGCACGCACTTGGGCTTTGTCAATGATTTGTTTCAGCTCTGCAGCGCGCAACAAAGGCATGGTGGGCACCACCACCAAGCCAGCTTTCAGGGCCGCCAAGAAACTGGCCGCCATCATGGGGCTGTTGCCGCCGCGCAGCAACAAGCGCTCGCCAGACTTCAAGCCCATGTCATGCACCAACACATGGGCAATTTGATTGACCTTGGCTTGCAAAGTGGCATAGGTCCATTCGATGGGGCCGGCTGCATCCGCTCCCCGCACTGCAATGCGTGAGCCTTTGCCTTGAATGACATGGGTGTCCAGCAGCGCTTGCACACAATTGAGTTGTGCAGGGTACTGCACTTCCAAGCGGTCAAAGACAAACACAGGCCACTGGTCTGCCGGCGGCAAACGATCGCGTGTGAAGGTGTCAATGTGAGAGGAAGGCAAGAGCGTTTGAGTCATGTCCATCCTCACTTGAGCAAATCACGGCCGATGATCAATTGCTGAACTTCTGTGGCACCTTCATAAATTCGCAGCGCTCTGATTTCTCGGTACAACGACTCAACGATGCAACCCTTTTTGACGCCCATGCCGCCGTGCATTTGCACCGCCATGTCAATGATTTGTTGCGCATTTTCTGTGGCGGTCATTTTGGCCATGGCCGCCTCTTGGGTGATGCGTTGTCCCTGATCACGCAGCCAAGCAGCGCGGTAGGTGAGCAACGTGGCCGCATCCAGCAACGTGGCCATCTGCGCCAACTTGCTCTGTGTGATCTGAAAGTCTGCGAGGGTGCCGCCAAACATTTTTCGCTGCTTGGCCCACGCAATGGACTCGTCCAAAGCCCGCCGCGCAAAGCCCAAAGCTGCCGCGGCCACAGAGGTTCTGAACACATCCAAAGTGGCCATGGCCACTTTGAAGCCCTCACCTGCTGCGCCGATGCGTTTGGCATGTGGCACCAGCACATTTTGAAAGTGCAAGGTGGCCAAGGGGTGTGGCGCCACCACATCAATGCGCTCTGCAATGTTCAAACCTGGCGCATCGGCATCCACAATGAACGCGCTGATGCCCCGAGCACCAGGCGCTTCACCGGTGCGTGCAAACACCACGTAAAAGTCTGCAATGCCGCCGTTGGAAATCCAAGTCTTGTAACCATTGAGGCGATAGCCTTCGGGTGTCTCAACGGCACGGCACTGCATGGCCGCCACATCAGAGCCCGCCTCCGGCTCACTCAATGCAAAAGCAGCCAATGCCTCACCGCGCGCAACCCGAGGCAAATAAGCGGCTTGTTGTTCGGGCGTGCCCTTTAAACTGATGGCCCCCGAGCCCAGCCCTTGCATGGCAAAGGCAAAGTCAGCCAAGCCGTGGTGCCATGCCAGTTCTTCACGCAGCAAACAGATGGTGCGCGTGTCAATGACTTCGGCGGCCCCGCCATGTGCAGTGCCTGCGATGGCTGGCTTGAGCCAGCCCCCTTGGCCCATGGCTTTCACCAGGGACACGCACTCACGGTCAATGGCATCGCGCGATTCATCCTGCACATGCGCGCCTGCAAACTGCTGCGCAGTCCACATTTGCAATTGGGTTTTGAAGTCACGATGTTGTGCTTCAAAAAAAGGCCAAGCCAAGTGAGCGGCTGAATTCATGCTCAGTCTCCTTCAAAGAGGGGCGTTTGCTTGGCCACAAAGGCGTGATAGGCGCGGTGAAAATCGTTGGTGGCCATGCAAATGGCCTGTGCCTGGGCCTCGGCTTCAATGGCCTCGTCCACGCCCATGTTCCATTCTTGCTGCAACATTTTCTTGGTCATGCCGTTGGCAAATGTGGGCCCCCTCACCAACACCTTGGCCATGTCTTGCGCATCGGCCAAGACGGCGTCGGGGGCACACACGCGGTTGTAAAAGCCCCAGCGCTCAGCCTCCTTGCCAGGCAAACCGCGGCCGGTGTAGAGCAACTCAGAGGCACGACCTTGACCAATCACACGGGGCAGCAAAGCGCAAGCGCCCATGTCACACCCCGCCAAACCCACCTTGTTGAACAAGAAGTAGGTTTTGCTGCGAGCCGTGCCATAGCGCATGTCAGACGCCAGCGCCAACAAAGCCCCCGCACCCGCGCAAATGCCATCGATGGCAGAAATGATGGGCTGCGGGCAAGCGCGCATGGCCTTGACCAAATCACCCGTCATGCGTGTGAAGGTCAACAGGCCGGGCATGTCCATTTGAGTGAGCGGCCCAATGATTTCATGCACATCGCCACCAGAGCAAAAGTTGCCTCCAGCGCCAGTGACCACCACCGCATGCACATCGTCGGCATAGGCCAGCGCACGAAACAAATCGCGCATTTCGGCATACGACTCAAAGGACAATGGATTTTTGCGCTCTGAGCGATTCAAAGTGAGCGTGGCCACACCTTCCTTGACGTCGAACAAGACATGCTCGGCTTGGTAATTGGCCAGCTTGTTGTTGTGACGTGGCAGCTGTTGTGGCTGACCTGGCAAATATTTCTGACGCATCACATCTCCTCTTGTTTTTGCAAATTCTTTTTCAGCGCACCGAGCAAGGTGTACAACTGGTTTTGTTGGTTCTCAGACAGCCCCGCAAACAGATCGGCCACCCAAACCTCATGCGCGACAGCCATGGTGGCAAAGGCTTCGCGCCCAGCCTTGGTCAGCTTGACCGTGTAGGAACGGCGGTCGTGTTGCCCCACTTGGCGCAACACCAACTTTTCTTTTTCCAACTGGTCCACAATGGCTGTGATGTTGCCGCCGGTCACCATCATGCGTCGCGACAGCTCGCCCATGGTCAGGCCATCAGGATGACGCTCGAGTTGCGCCATCAAGTCAAACCGTGGCAAGGTGATTTCAAATGAATCGCGCAGTTTTTGCCGAATCTTGTCTTCCACCCGGGTGGTGCAAGACAACAAGCGCAACCACAAGCGCAGGGACGCATGCTGATCGGCATGCGCTCTGAATTCATGGTCCGCATTCACAGGCGCTGCCAAAACTGAAGCCATCACATCGTCTCCCCGCCATCCACGGCAATCGATTGACCATTCACGGAGGCCGCAGCCGGACTGCACAACCACACCACCGCTTGCGCCACCTCTTCAGGTTGAATCATTTTCTGTTGTGGGTTGTGCGCGACCAAGGCTTCGCGCGCTTGCGCTTCGCTCTGCCCTGTCTTGGCCACAATGTTGGCAATCGAGTCACGCACCATGTCGGTCTCGGTAAAGCCTGGGCACACCGCATTGACGGTCACGCCTTTGCGGCCCAACTCCAAAGCCAAGCTGCGGGTCAAACCAATCACGCCGTGCTTGGCCGCCGCATAGGCCGACACATAGGCGTAGCCCTTTAAGCCTGCGGTGCTGGCCATGTTCACGATGCGTGCCGCCTTGCCTTGCGCGCCCGCGGCCAACAAGTCTGGCAGCGCCGCCTGCATGCACAAATAAGTCCCTGTCAAGTTGACGTTCAGCATCTGCTGCCACAGCGTCGCATCTGTTTTGGCAAAGGGCTGGCTCAATGCCTGTCCGGCGTTGTTGATCAACACCTCGACAGGGCCCCGTGCAGCCTGGTTATCCCGGTGCGCTGCCAAGACAGATTCGGGGTCGGTGACATCCATCACACTCACGTGCACTTTCACACCAGGGCAGGCTTTTTCCAAGACCAGTTTTTGCGCCTTCAAACGTTTCAGGTCGCGCCCCGACAAACTGAGTGAAGCACCTTCGCGTGCAAAGGCCATGGCAATGGCGGCGCCAATGCCACGACCCGCGCCCGTGATCCATACGTGTCGCATCAGTTTTCTCCTTTCGCCGCAGGTGACGTGCTCATGGCTGCCATTGCGGCAGCGCGTTCAAAATTGGTTTCCATTTGGCGCTTGCCTGACACATAGGCTTTGTGCCATTTCAAGTCGTTGTAGCCAATGCGGGCCGCTTCTTGCAGGGTCCAAGATGGATTGGCCAGATGAGGGCGCGCCACTGCACACAAATCGGCACGGCCTGCCGCAATGATGCTGTTCACATGGTCAGCTTCTGAAATGGCGCCCACCGCTATGGTGCGCACGCCGGCTTCGTTGCGAATGCGATCGGCAAACGGTGTTTGAAACATACGGCCATAGACAGGCTTTTCGCGCTTGTCCACTTGTCCGGACGAACAGTCGACAAAATCGACACCCGCCGCTTTGAACGCCCTGGCCATCTCAATGGCGTCGTCTGGGGTGATGCCGCCCTCGACCCAGTCGTGTGCAGAAATTCGCACTGACATCGGCTTGTCTTGCGGCCAGACTTTGCGCAGCGCTTTGAAGACCGCCAAAGGATAACGAAGTCGATTTGCCAAACTGCCACCAAATTCATCGCTGCGTTGGTTGGTCAGCGGTGAAATAAAGCCTGACAACAAATAGCCGTGCGCGCAGTGCAGCTCTAACCAATCGAAGCCAGCTTGGGCCCCCCGCTCAGCGGCTGACACAAAAGCCGCCAACACCTCGTCCATGTCGGCGTGTGTCATTTCGTGTGGCACTTGGCTCACTCCCGCCATGTAGGGCAATGCTGAAGGCGCCATCAAATGCCAATTGGCGCCGTCACGCTCGGCATCGTTCAAAGGCATGTCAATGCCATCCCATGCGCGGCGTGTCGAGCCTTTGCGTCCGGCGTGACCCAACTGCAGTGCCAGCTTGGCATCCGATTGGGTGTGGACAAAATGGACAATGCGGGCCCATGCTGTTTGCTGTTCGTCATTCCACAAGCCCGGACAGCCCGGCGTGATGCGACCTTCTGGGGTGACGCAGGTCATCTCAGTGAACACAATGGCGGCACCGCCCACGGCCCGTGCGCCGTAATGCATCAAATGGAAATCGCCCGGAACACCATCCACTGCGGAATACGTCGCCATGGGGGACACCATGACGCGATTCTTCAAAGTCACTCCGCGCGCTTGCAAAGGCAAGAACATGGGCGGTGTCGATTTGGCACAACGGGCATCGTCAAAGTCAGCCAAAGACGCCATGAAACGTTCATAGGCAGCCACAAATTTGTCATCGCGCAAGCGCAGATTTTCGTGCGAGATGCGTTGGCTGCGTGTCAACAATGAATAGGCAAATTGCTGTGGCGGCAAATTGACATAGCGCGCGACATTCTCAAACCATTCAGTGGAATTGCGTGCAGCATTTTGAATCTTCAGCACTTCCACAGACCTTGTCGCTTGGTAAGAAGTCATCACCTCCTTCATGCCTTTGACGTCGTGCCCTACGCGCTCAAAGGTGTCAGCCAATTCAATGGCATCTTCTAAGGCCAGCTTGGTTCCCGATCCAATCGAGAAGTGTGCGGTGTGCGCGGCATCCCCCATCAACACATAGGGCACCTCGCGGCCATCGGACGAAGTGTCCCAATGCACCCACTGATCACAAATCACTCTCGGAAATTTGATCCAATGGGCCGAGCCGCGCAAATGTTTGGCATTCGTCATGAGGGGATTGCCATCCAAATACTTGGCAAATAAATTCTCACAAAACGCCACCGACTCTTCTTGCGTCATGGTTTCAAAGCCAGCAGCCTTCCAGACCGCCTCTGGCGTTTCCACAATGAAGGTGGAGGTGTCACCGTCAAATTGATACGCGTGGGCTTGGAACCAACCGTGCTCTGTTTCTTCAATGGCAAAAGTGAACGCATCAAACAACTTGCGCGTGCCCAGCCACACAAAGCGGCACTTGCGCTCATCGATGTCGGGCCGGTAAGTGTTTGCAAAACGCGCGCGCACTTTCGAGTTGATGCCATCGCACGCAATGACCAAATCGGCTTGGTACTTGGCGCCGATGTCGTCGTTGGCATCGACGTCGGTTTCAAACACCAGCTCAACGCCTAAGGCTTCGCAACGCTTTTGCAAAATGTTCAACAAACGCTTTCGACCAATGCCGCAAAAACCATGGCCACTGGAGCGCATGGTCTCGCCTTTGAAATGCACGGCAATGTCATCCCAATGGTTAAAGGCGCCCAAAATTTCTGAAGCTGTGACAGGATCGGCCACTTGCAACTTGGACATGGTGGCATCTGAAAACACCACACCCCAGCCAAAGGTGTCGTAGGGTTTGTTGCGCTCGAGCACCGTGATCTTGTGCTCGGGGTGACGCAATTTCATGAGCAAACCGAAATACAGACCTGCAGGACCTCCGCCCAAACACACGATGTTCATGTTGCTGCTCCTTGCCCTGGCGGCTGATTGTTTCAGCTTAAATAGTTTAAGCTTGAAATAATTATGACCGGTCCTGGAACAAGGGTCAAGACCCTCAAAAAAGCAGCTTCAAAGAGCTGCTTTGGGGGAGGCTTATTGGTTCATCACCGTGATACTGATCCGCCGGTTCCGAGGGTCCTTCGGATCGTTGGGGTTGTATGGCGCGGTATCGGCCACGCCTTCAATCTTGGCAAACCGGTTATTGGGGATGCCCTTCTTTTCAATGATCTTGCGCGTTTCCTCTGCCCGCTCGGCCGACAAAGACCAGTTGTTGCGGTCGTCGGTGTTGGCAAATTGCACGCTGTCGGTATGACCCCGAATGGCCACTTTATTGGGCATGGCCGCCAGGGTTTTGGCCACCTCGGCCAGCAAGGCCTGCGCCTTGGGCGTCATGTTGGTGGTGCCAAGGCCAAACATGGCGAAATCCGCTTTGTCGATGATCTCAATGCGCAGGCCGTCCTTGTCCCTTGCAAACTGCACCTGGTCTTTCAACTTGTCCAGCTTGGGGTTCTTGGCCATGGCCTCTTTGATCTCTTTTTCCATCTTGTCAAAGTTGGCTTTGTCAGCGGCTTCTGCGGCTTTCTTGCCTGGATCGCCATCTTGGCCAGACTCTTTGCTGTCAGCGCCTTTGGGCGATGGATCGTTTTCGGTCGGGCCGCCTTGCGAGCGTGGTGTCACCATGTTCAGCGCGCTGGTTTGCTTGGCTGAGAAGGGGAAACCGTCTGGGTCAATCACAGAGCTGCCGCCCAACATGCCATCAGAGCCGGCCAGTTTGCCCATGGTCACATTGCTGTGCGAAGTCGGCTTGAAATAGTCGGCAATGCTTTTGCGTTGGTCGGCGTTGGACGCACCCAAGAGCCACATCAACAAGAAGAAGGCCATCATCGCGGTCATCATGTCGGCCAGCGCAATTTTCCAAGCGCCGCCGTGAGCACCGCCGTGGCCATCGTCCATGATTTTCTTGATGGTGATGGACGGGGCCACCACCACAGGCGCATCAGGATCTGCCTCTTCCGGAATCAGCGGTGCGGCTTCTGCCTCCGGTGTCGCTTCAGTCACAGCGCCAGCCTCAACGCCCGCTTCCACGGACGCCTCAGGCACCAAGGCCTGTGCTTCGGGGGGCGCTTCTAAAACCGCTTCAGCCATGGTGCTTAGCCTCGCAAGCCGTCAAACACTTCAGCGAAACTGGGCTGATTGTGGTGGCTGATGCCAGATCTGGCCGCCTCAATGATGAGGGGCATGGGGTGGCCGTGCAATGTGCCGATGATGATTTGCTTCACCACCTTGAAAATTTGGCCTTCGTCTTCAATGATCTGGGCCAAACGGGAGGCCATCGGCTCGACAAAACCATAGGCCATGAACACACCCAAGAAGGTCCCCACCAAGGCGCCACCAATCATGCCGCCCAAGACGGCAGGCGGTTGGTCAATCGCGCCCATGGTTTTCACCACACCCAACACGCAAGCCACAATACCCAGCGCAGGAAGAGCGCCCGCCAAAGTGGCCAATGCCGCCTGGGGTTTCAAAGCATCATGGTGGTGGGTTTTGATGGATGCGTCCATCACATCTTCCACCGCATAGGGGCTTAAGGGGCTGGTGGACACCACCATCAAACGAACGGTGTTGCAGACCAAATCCAACAAGGCATGGTCATGCAAAATTTTGGGGTACTCGCCAAAAATGGCGCTGGACTCGGGGTTCTCAATGTGCGCCTCGAGGGCCACCGGGCCCTCGGTCTTCAGGGTCTTCATGATTTTGGACACCACAAAGATGGTGCTCAAATAATCTTCTTTGTGATAAGCCGGACCTTTAAAAACCTTGCCCATGCCAGCCATGGCGCCCTTGAAGATGTCCATCGAGTTGCCGACCAACATACCGCCAATGCCAGCGCCCAAAATACACATGATCTCAAGCGGCGCCGCTTTGATGATCGGATGCATATCGCCACCGTGCAGGATGTAACTCCCGAACACGGCAACCATCAAAACAACGATACCAATAATCGCAACCATATTTCTCTCCAAAAACGACCAAACGGGCGGCTGGCTTCCCAGCTGCGCCCGTCATTGCTACTTCATCGTCACGCCATCACTGGCGCCATCTCAATGCATTGCTGACATTGAAACACCGGAGGCCGGTGCCGATTTGGGCAACAAATTAGGAACATCACGCCAGGCTTGGCGGATTTCATTCAACAATGTATGAACTTCTTGCAATGCATCGAGGTCATTGCGGGCATTCACATGCACCAAGCGGCGTGTCACATAGCTGTACAGCTCGTACAGGTTACGGGCCAAGTCGCCGCCTTTGTCCAAGTCCAATGAACCTTGCAAGCCCAACACAATTCGGCCTGCGCGCATCAAACTTTTGTTTTTGTCTTCAATCGAGTTGCGCTGGATGTGACCTTTGGCGGTCACCAAGCTGTCAATCAGGCCATCAAAAAGCATCTGAATGAGTTCAACCTTATCCGCCACCAACGCCTGTGATGCGTGATTGCCTTCGCCGTAGCTCTCCATCGCCTTGAAATGTACTCGCATGATGTCTTGTTCCTTTTGATCCTGACACAGCAGGAATCGGAGGGACATCGGGAAACTTGAGTCCAAGGGTGCAAATGAAGGCTGAAATTTTGACCCAGCCCTCAATATGTGGGCGCGGGGGCTGTGTAAGGCGCCAAAGTTCATGACTTGCCTGCCTTTGGTTTGGCCGATGCGACGGGCTCGACCTTCAAGGTGCCGCGCAGTTTTTTGACCACGCCAGACAACAACTGGCTCACGCGCGACTCCGTCACGCCCAAGACTTCGCCAATCTCTTTGAGGTTGAGCTCTTCAATGTAATACAAATTCATTAACAATTGGTCGCGCTCGGGCAAGTCTGCAATGGCATCGGTCAGGGCGCCCATGAATTCTTCATGCTCAACAATGACTTCCGGTTGCTGCGACGAGTCAGTGGCAATGTTCATCACCTCCTCTGTCACCACTTCCATGGAATAGGTCTCAAAGCGGCGCGCCTGTGTGCGCTCTTTGTGAAACAGTTCAATGTCCTTGCCCATGTAATCAGCCAATTCGGCCTGGGTGGGCGTGCGGCCCAGTTCAGCACCCAACTCGTGGGTGGCCTCGCTGTGCGACTTGTTGATGGCCACCGCCGAGCGCGGCAAGAAGGACAGGCGACGCACTTCGTCCAAAATGGCCCCGCGCACACGGCTGTGTGCAAAATTCTCAAATTCAATGCCCTTCACAGGGTCATAGGCCCGGGCCGCTTCCAACAAGCCAATCATGCCCACTTGAATGAGTTCATCCAGTTCCATGAAAGGCGGCAACCTCACCTTCAGGTGCAAAGCCACGCGCTTGACCATGCCCAAATGAGCCATGACCAGCGCTTCGCTGTTGTTTTGAACCTGTTCGTAAAGGCGGGTGGAAGTGGCCATGGTCTTAGGTTCTGGCTTTCACCAGTCGCTCCACAAAAAACTGCAAGCCACCCGAGGCTTCTTCAATCGGCTCGAGCTGACGCGTGGCCTCGGCCAAGCGTCTGAAATCGCGGGCACCGGCACTGCCAGGCGCAAATTCGGCCACCGGTTGGTATTTTTTGAGCGCCGCCAAAATGAGCTCGTCGTTTTCAATCGACCCCAAATATCGGATGGTGCGGTTTAAAAAGCGTGCGCAAACTTGGTTGATGCGCTCAAACAATTGGTAGCCCTCTTGGGCACTGGCCACACCATTGGGGATGAGGTAAATCTCATCCAAGCCATGGTCTTGAATCAGCACCTTGATGGTGGCATAGGCGTCGGCAATCGACGAGGGGTCGTCGCGGACCACCACAAAGCGCCGGGTACAGGCCGCCATGAAGGCCAAGACTTCGGGCGAAATACCCGCCGCCATGTCCACAATCAAAAAGTCAATGTCTTCATCGAGCGCGCTGAATGCACGAACGATGTTGGCCGCTTGCATTTCGCCCAAGGCCGCCATTTCTTGAATGCCCGAGGCGCCAGGCACCAACTTCACGCCTTGGCGTGTGGTCACCATGATCTCAGCGAGGGTTTTTTCGCCACTTAAGAAGTGACTCAAGTTGTAGGGGCAGCGGCAACCCAAAGCAATTTGGGCATTGGCCAGACTCATGTCGGCGTCAAACAGCATGACGCGGTGACCCATGGCTTGCAAAGCAACCGCCAGGTTCACAGAGACTGTGGTTTTACCCACCCCTCCTTTGCCACTGGCCACGCCAATGACTTGGGTACTTTTAACTTTATCCATGAAGCTCACTTTGAGGAATTTCAACCGTCCAATGAGGACGATTCAACCCGATAGTATGCGTGAGAGATTCATTGGCTGCCTCGGCCTCCATCATGACGTCCTTTGTCGGTTCCGCAGGCGGGGCCAACTGGGCCATGGCAATGTTGATCAGCTTCTGCAAGCCGGAGGATTTCAAACCCTCCATGACCCGGTCGGAACTGGATCCTGCAGAAACCACACACTGCGCACCCTCTGCGATCAAAAATTGTATCAGCGGCCAAGGCGAATGCGACTCGTCCAATTTGCTGATCATGAGGCTTTGCCAATTCAGATGCGACTTCAACATGATGCGCGACAGGGTCACGCCAGAGGCATCAGCGGGCACCACGGCATGCAGACCGGCGCTGGGGCAAACTTGCACAATTTCTTGGAGACGCTCCGCCATTTGCACACCGGGCGTGTCGATCAAAATCAAACGGCGAGGTGACAACTCGTTGAGCAGCACTTTCAAAGTGTCTGCATCGGCTGCGCGAAAACAGTCCACGCCCAGTTGCGCGCACAGCACTTGCGTTTGCGCCCATGCGCCAGCGCGCATGTCGTTGTAGCTCACCACGGCAACGTACTCGGAACCATAATTCAGGGCCACTTGCTGTGCAGCTTTGGCGGTCATCAAGGTTTTGCCAGAGCCCGACAGGCCGGCCAACACGTGGACGCCGCGTTGAGGGAATCCTTCTTGCGGACGCTCTAAATTGTGCGTCAATTGGGCCCGCAGGCTGCCCAAAGCACTGTCCAAGCTGGGCTGCTCGCGCAGACCTTCTTGCAACAATGCGCGCAAGGCAGTGGGGACAGCGGCTTCCGTCATGGCCTCGACCAATGGCTGAATGTGTGCGGGCCAATAGGTGTTCATTTGCCAGTGGGCCGTTTGTTGGCTCAATCGAAACTCTTGACGCAAGGCCGCCAATTCTTCACGGACCAGGCTGACCAGCTCTTGGCTGCGCGCTTGTTCGCGGCCTTGCGTCAAGAGGTGCTCGGTAGGGGCCACAGACTCAGCAACAGGTGGCGTCACAGGGGCGGCCTCCGGCTTCAAGGCCTGGTGCAAATGATCGCTGAATGCGGAGACAGGGCTGCTGGCGGGGCGCTTGCGTGTCAACAACGCTTGTGTCGTCGAAATTTCTGGTTCTGCTTGAATGTCTTGCGCCAAGGCTTCGGCAGAAACCTCCGCCACATCCAAAGCCACAATCAATTCGGTCTGACCTTCCACGCGGTGGTTAGAGATGATCAACACATCGGGGCCATACAAAGCCATCGCCTTTTCGGTGGCGCTGCGCGTATCACGGGCAAGTATGCGTTTGAGTTCCATGGCGTTTTATCTCTCGGTCAATCTGCAGGTTGAATCTGTTTGTATTTAAGTCAGGACTTGGCGTTCAGCGGGTCTCAGCGTGAACGGTGTGAACCACTTTCACAGTCTGATCATCTGGAATTTCGCTGTACGACAACAAGGTCAAATCGTTCACGCGATATCGCACCGCCTTGGACAACCAAGGGCGGATCACGGGGGACACCACCAACACAGCAGGGTGTCCCATCTCTTCCACAGCACGTGCGCCATCGCGCAAAGCACCAAACAATCGTTCTGCCAAACCGGGCTCCATGGCAATGCTTTGACCAGGGGCTGTTTGTTGCAAGATGTTGTGAATCAATTGCTCCAGGCCAGGGTCCAACGTCATGACTGACAAGCCATTGCTGTCGTCCACCAAACTTTGAACAATCATGCGACCCAACTTTGGACGAACCAAAGAGGTGAGTTGCTCAGGCTCTTGCGTGCGGCTGGCCACTTCAGACAAAGTTTCAGCAATCGTGCGCATGTCGCGAATCGACACCGATTCGTTCAGCAAGTTTTGCAAGGTGCGAGTAACCACCCCCAAAGACAACTTGCCTGGCACCAAATCTTCGACCAACTTGGGCGACTTGGCCGCCAACTTGTCCAAGAGTTGCTGCACTTCATCGTGGCTGAGCAAATCAGAGGCGTTGTCACGCAAGACCTTGTTCAAATGGGTGGCCACGGCGGTGCTGGCGTCAACCACGGTGTAGCCCAAGGTACGGGCGACATCGCGCTGCGATGGGTCGATCCACACGGCATCCAAACCAAAGGCGGGCTCTTGGGTGGCTTGGCCTTCCAAGGGGCCATAGACCTGACCTGGGTTGATGGCCAACTCCTTGCCCACCTTGATTTGGCCCTTGCCGCGAACCACGCCCTTTAAGACGATGTGATAGGCGTCGGGGTCAATGGTCAGGGCATCGCGAATGCGCACAGGCTGAACCAAGAAGCCCAACTCGGCTGACAATTTTTTACGCACACCCTTCACGCGGCTCATCAACTGCCCGCCCGTTTCGGGGTTCACCAATGGAATCAAGCCATAGCCAATTTCAAGGCCAATCAAGTCCACCTGATCGACATCGTCCCAGTCCAACTCTTTGGGCTCTTCAATGGCGGCTTGCGCCGCTTGCTCAGCCGGTGTGCTGATCGGCGTGGCCTGTTTTTGGGTAATGCGGTAAGCCAAACCAGCGCTGGCCAAAGCCAGGGTAATGAACACCAAGTGAGGCATGCCAGGCACCAAGCCCAAGACCGCCAAGATGCCAGCCGACATGTACAAAGCGGTGGGGTTGGACAACTGCGTGGTGGCCTGCTCGGTCATGGACTCAGAGGTGGTCACGCGCGTCACGATGATGGCGGTGGCCAGTGACAAGAACAAGGAAGGAATTTGTGCGACCAAGCCATCGCCAATGGTTAGCAAGGTGTAAATGCGGCCGGCATCCGACAAGGACAAACCGTGTTGGCCCACGCCAATGGTCAGGCCACCGATCAAGTTGATCACCAAAATGAGCAAGCCAGCCACCGCGTCGCCGGACACAAACTTAGAAGCACCGTCCATGGAGCCAAAGAAGTCAGACTCTTGCGACAGTTCTTCGCGGCGTTTTTTAGCCGTCTCTTGGTCAATCACGCCGGCATTCAAGTCAGCGTCGATCGACATTTGTTTACCTGGCATGGCATCCAAGGTGAAACGTGCGTTCACTTCAGACACACGGCCCGCACCTTTGGTCACCACAATGAAGTTGATGATCATCAAAATAGCGAAGATGATGAAACCGACCACGTAGTTGCCGCCGATCACAAACTCGCCAAAAGCAGCCACGACTTTGCCAGCCGCCTCATGGCCTTCGTGGCCATTGACCAAAATGACCCGGGTCGACGCCACGTTCAGTCCCAAACGGAGCATGGTGGCAAACAACAACACAGATGGGAATGAAGAAAACTCGAGCGGCTTGCGGGTGCCAATGGCAATCATGATGATCAGCAAACTGCAAGCAATGTTGAAAGTGAACAGCACATCCAAGAGCAACGCAGGCAGCGGCACCACCAACATGGCCATGATCAACAACACCAGCGCGGGCAAGCCAAGGCCGGTGTAATCAAATTTGGACAGGTTCTGTCGAACCGCTGACAGGGTCAAGGTGCTCATGGTTGGCCTAAGTGGCTGTTCACAGGGTTAAAACAATCAAACTGCATGGTTTTCTTCCATAGTTCAGCTTGTTGAGCAAAGTCCATGCCATGTGGAATCCCGACACCACAGGCATTTCAGAGGAACAGGCCGAAGCGGCAAGGTCTGACCTGTCACGGTTTTTGCTAATACAAGGCATGCCCGACCTGAAAAGCGGGACCGAAACAGCAAACTGAAGACGGAAAAACCATGGATGCCAACCTCAATTACTTGACCGCTCCTAACGCCAAAGTCCCGCCAATGGGGCCTTCCGGCGGGACGGCCGGTGTCGACCCCAACCTCGCCAAGCCCATGAATGGGCAGGCGTTTGCAGGCGTCATGCGCGAGTTGATCGCCAAGGGCGAACGGCAAGAGATTGCCGGAACGGCCAATGGCACCCCCCAGGATGCCGGCACCAGCGCCCTCCAAACCACGACCTTGGGCAATCAATTTGCCGTCATCACCACGGCATCACCCCTGCCAGACTCGTCCAGCTTGGCTGAATTTGCAAGGGCTCAAGGCTTGAGTGAATCTGCCGTGCAAGCACTGTTTGGCGATCTTTCAGGCAGCAAAGGGGCGCTGGGTTCCGTCTTGGCGACTTCGCCGACCGATGCCCTCCAAACAACGCCCCTCACAGACCCGGCCGCCTTGGGTTTGTCAAATCTTGGCATGATGGGGATGCCCATCAACCCCCTCTTTCCTTCACCCAGCACCGACCCGACCACCTTGACGGTGATGCCCAGCGCGACCAGCTTGGGTTGGGCGCAATCACTGCCCAGCAGTTCCGCGGTGGCAGATTTGCTGCAAGCTGCAGGCGCCACCGGCGTCATCCAAGCCATCCAGGGAACAGGCTCTGGCTTGGGCGTGCCGCCGTCCAATGCGCTGGGCAGTGCAGACCAACTGGCCGCGCTCTCACCTGAATTGGGACCTTTGGATGCCATGCGCATGCGCATGGTGCCCGCCTGGGAAAACATGACGCGCCAACTGGCCCAACTCAATGGCACCGACCAAGCTGCCGCTTGGGGCCAACTGAGTGCCAACATCCTGAACAGCAAAGTTCAAGGGGGGGAGGGCAAGGAGGTCCTGCTTGACTTGGGCGCCGATGACCCCGACCTGATGTCGGCCTTGGACGCCATGCAGGACAGCCAAAACAATGGCGGACTTGTCAATTTAGACTCCGCCCGCAACACAGCCAGCACCGGCGCTTTGGGCGCAGCCGCCACCAGCGCAGCCTTGGCCAACCCGGAAATGACCGACCGCGCAGCCCAGATTCAAGACCTGGCCGACAAACTCGGCAAGGCCATGGGCGAGCGACTGCAGGAACAAATGGAACGCGGCGAGTGGAAACTCCAGCTCAAACTCAACCCTGCACATTTGGGCAAAATTGACGTTGAACTGGACATGAACGCCAGCGGTTTGGACGCAGTCTTCAAGTCAGACAACCTGCTCACCCGTGAATTGATCACCCAGGGCATGCCAAAATTGAAGGACAGCCTTTCACAATCAGGCATGACAGTTGCTAATGTCTGGGTGAACAGTGAAAACCAAAGGGAATCTGGCGGAAACTCGACACCTCGTCAACAGACGGCCGCTGACTCATCCGTCAACGCCCCTGTGAAGGAAGTGTCAGCCACAGAAACCCGCGTGAAAGATCTCCGATCTTCCAACGCTTGGGATACGCTGGCGTGAGTTGTTAAAGTCAAGGTCCGGTAACCCCGGTGTGAACTTGTTTATATAGAGGTGCCCCATGGCCACAGCAGCAGCAGAAGAACCAGAAGTCGCAGAAGAGCCGAAAAAGAAGAGTCCCATCGTCCTCATCATTGGGGGGGTGGTAGGTTTGATCGTCCTGATTGTGGCCATTGTGATGGGGACTCTGTTTTTCACAGGCTATTTCAATCCCAAACCAGTCGTCGATCCTGACGCGACGGAAGCTGCGGCCGATGGCCACGGTGGGG
>CANBWP010000009.1 GCA_947373185.1 Comamonadaceae bacterium
ACTTGCACAAGTCGGTGTTCATTGGCGAAATCAAAGCTGACGGCCAGTTCAATGTGGTGTGGAAGACACCGGGCCCCGTCAAAGCCAAGCCATGGAGCCCTTACATTCCTGGCAACGACGTCAAGCCTGATGAGCCTGTGAAGAAGTAAACCAACAGGGCTGAAATACCCTGCTTCAAACCCCTGTCAAGAGCCAGCGCTGTAGACGGGGGTTTTGTTTTTCCAACCGTCCAATGCGCGTTAGGCAGTGCCGTCGTACTTCTTGCCCAATGCCAACAATTGAGGCGTCTCAATCAGTTCATTGAGCTGATCAAAGTCCAACATCTTCTCTTTCCAAGGTGCCGTCGTTTGATGTGATTTCAAACTGGCGTAATAGCCTTGCAGCGTGTGCGACACCGCGCGTGCTGTACCGCCTGGGAAAATCACAATCTTGAAGCCCACTTCGCCCAACTCGGCGGCGCTCAATATGGGCGTTTTGCCGCCTTCCACCATGTTGGCCAACAAAGGAATGCGATGCGCAAATCGGTCGCATGCCATTTTCATTTGCTCGGGCGTGCGCAAGGCTTCAATAAAGAGCGCATCGACGCCACATTCCAAGTACATTTCAGCGCGCTCTAAGGCGGCTTCCATGCCCTCAACGGCCAAGGCGTCTGTGCGCGCCAAGATCAGGGTGTTGCTGCTGCGGCGTGCGTCCAAAGCTGCGCGAATTTTGCCTTGCATTTCTTTGGCCGGCACAACGCCTTTGCCATCCAAATGGCCGCAGCGTTTGGGAAAGGTTTGGTCTTCCATTTGAATCATGGCCGCGCCAGCACGCTCAAAATCTCGCACAGTGCGCTGCATGTTCAGGGCATTGCCAAAGCCCGTATCGGCATCGACGATGACCGGCACGCGCACGCGGTCGGTGATGTTGGCCAAGGTGTTGGCCACTTCGCTGGCCGTGGTCAGGCCAATGTCCGAGCGGCCCAAGCGGGTGTAAGCGATAGAAGCACCTGAGAGATACAGCGCTTCAAAACCGGCTTGCTCTGCAATCAGCGCTGTCAAAGCGTCGTAGATACCAGGCGCCAACAAGGCGCTGGGTTGTTTCAAGCGTTGAGCCAATGACATAAAGGTGTTTCCTTGAGAATCTAAAAATTATTCAAAAAATCTGAGGCCAACTTGCAGCGTCAAATTGCCTGCAGCTGCTTGGCAATGTCTTGTGCGGCCAACCAACCGCCGCCCACGGCACTGAGCAAACCGTTGCCAGCCAAATAGCCGGCCGCTCCCTGGCCTGACACGCCTCGGGCAGCGCCGCCGGCGGCATACAGGTTTTGCAAAGTTTGGCCGTTGGTTTTGATCACGCGGCAGTGCGCATCCACTTCCAGGCCGCCTTGCGTGTGAAAGAGTGCACCGGTCACCTTGATGGCGTGGTACGGTGCTTTCAAAGCGCGCGAGAAGGTGCGGCCCATGGCATCGGTGTGGCCCGCCTGAACCTCGTCCAAAGTGGCCTGCAAAGTGGCCACATCGCAGCCCAACAAAGCGGCCAGTGCAGGCACGTCAGCCGCTGTGCGCAAAGCGCCTGCTGCTTGCGCATCGCGAAAGTCCGGAAAACTTTGGAGCAATGCCAACAAAGGTGCATCAAACACATTCCACGCAATGCTGCCGGGTTGATCCAGCACGTGCACAGCCGCTTCTGAGTAACCGCCGGTTTCATCATTGAAACGTTTGCCTTGCGCATTGATTTGCACGCCCCCCTCCATGATGAAGGCCCACGTCATGAGCGCCCCTTGCGGCGTCACCCACGAGCCGTGGCCCTGGTATGAATCTAAATCGCCCATCTGCAAACCCAACTGGCGGCCCCATTGAATGGCCGTGCCATCGTTGCCTTGGTGACCCGCAAACACGGCATTGGCCATCTCTGGCAACAACTCTTTCACCATGGCGGTATTGCCGCCAAAACCATTGCAAGCCAACAGCACAAACTGACATGCCAAATGCTCAATCGCACCATCGGGGCGTTGGTAGCCAACCCCAACCACCCGATCTTGATCGTTGACCCAAAGCTCGCACACGCGGGCTTGTCCCAACACATCGGCACCCAAATCGCTGGCCACCTGTGCCAAGCGGGTCATCAAAGTTGCACCTGTTTTTTCGGGCATGGTGTGCATGCGGCGCACACTGTGGCCCGGATACAAAAAGCCGTCGACAATTTCAAAAGGCAGGCCCATGGCCTCGAGGGCGTCAATGGCCTGAGTGACAGCCGTCACATAGGCTTTGACCAAATGCAAAGGCGCTTGACCATGGGCTTTGTTCATCACATCGTCAATCAGCAACTGCTGGGTGTCTGCGATGCCCAAAGATTTTTGCAAACGCGTTTCGGCGGCCGGAATAAAGCCAGAAGACAAAGCAGATGAACCCGTGCCTGAATCGTCGCGCTCCAACACCAACACCTCGATGCCCGCCTTGCGCAGCGCAATGGCCGCGGTCAACCCACACGAGCCGCCCCCCACAATGCACACCGGAATGTCGGGTGTGCCTTCGGGCATCTTGTCAGCACGAACGATTTGAGGGACTTTGGCTGTTTTCATGGGGTTGCTCTTTGTTGCTGCAAACGCAGCTTGAGTTGAGGCAAAAGACCACCGGCTTGCACCATGGCCAACAGAAAATCAGGAATCGGGTCGCAGGCCAGTCTTTGGCCATTGGCACGCACCACGGCCCACTGCGTCAAATCGAGTGTGACCTGTTCACCTTCTTCGATCAGGGCTGCGTCTTTGCACGTCAAAAGCAAGAGGCCCAGGTTGAAGGCATTGCGAAAATACAAGCCGCCGAAGGACGATGAAATAACGGCCTTGACACCGAGCTTGACCAAAGCGTCTGCCGCCTGCTCTCTGGAAGAGCCAATGCCAAAATTAGGGCCTGCCACCAGCACATCACCGGCTTGAACTTGGCCCGCAAATTCAGGGCGAACGCCCTCAAGGCAATGCTTGGCAATGTCCAAAATGCCCAGCTTCATGTAGGCACCGGGTGCCAACTGATCGGTGTCGATGTCGGCCCCGACTTTCCACACTTTGTGTTGTGTGCTCATGCCAACACCTCTCTTGGATCTGTGATGAAACCGCGCAGCGCAGAAGCCGCCACGGTATAGGGAGACGCCAAATAAACCTGCGCTGTGGCAGAGCCCATGCGACCTTTGAAATTGCGTGCCGTGGTCGCAATCACGTTGGCACCATCTGGGATGCTGCCGCCATAACCTGAACAAGCGCCACAAGACGTCGGTAAAACTTCTGCGCCTGCATCGCGCAAGGCGCCCATCACGCCTTCGCTTTCCGCTTGCGCCTGATCTTGCAAACTGGCAGGTGCCACCATCAAGCGCACGCCCGTTGGCATCCGTTGACCTTTCAAGACTTGCGCAGCGGCGCGCAAGTCATCCAACTTGGCACCTGTGCAAGCGCCAATGTAGGCGACTTGAATGGCCGTGTTGTGAAACTCGCCCACGGCACGCGTGTTGGCGGGGCTGTGCGGTGCAGCCACTTGGGGCACCAGGGTGGCCGCGTCAAATTCATGCACCACCGCCTCAGCACCTTCGTCGGTCTGCCAGCCTTCAATCTGAACATCTTTGGCGCCCGTGGTGGCCAGCCAATCGCGGGTGACTTGATCGGGCGCAATGAGGCCAACTTGCGAGCCCATCTCGGCGCTCATGTTGGACAGGGTCATGCGCTCTTGCATCGACAAGGCCTGAACCGCTTCGCCGCAAAACTCAACCGCTTGGTATTCACCACCGTTCATGCCAAATTTGCCGATCATGTGCAGCATCATGTCTTTGGCCGTCACCCCGGCTTGCAGTGTGTGATGCCAACGCATCAACAAGGTTTGCGGCACACGGACCCACAATTGACCCGTCACGACCACGCCGAGCATCTCGGTGCTGCCAACGCCAAACATGTAGGTGCCTAGCGCACCGCCTGTGGGCGAGTGTGAATCGCCACCCACACAGAACATGCCGGGTTTGAGGTGACCCTTTTGCGGCAAGACCACATGGCAAATGCCTTGACTGTCGTAAACGTGTGGCAATTTTTGTTCAGCGCCCCAGTCGCGGGCAATGCGCACAATGCGGCGTGAGTCGTCGTCTTGCTCGGGCACGTAATGGTCCATGATCAAGACCACGCGGGACTTGTCCCAAATCTCAGCACCCAATTCTTCGAGCATGGGTTTGAGACGCCTTGGACCCGACGAATCGTGGAACATGGCCAAGTCGACTTGGCAATTCACAATCTCACCCACGGCAACGTGCGCGCGACCCGCCGCTTTGGCAATCAACTTTTGCGCCAATGTTTGTGGCGCCAAGGTGGAGGCACTCATAAGGACTTCTTTCCAAAATTCAGGGGTTGTGATTTCATGATCTCGCTTCTTTGTCTTTCATCGAAACGCGGGCATCGACATTGCCAATGCGCGAGACTTCCAATTGGTATTCGTAGCGGTCGGGTCGGTACAAACCTTCCAGCCATTGAACAGGTTTGTCGTCAGCATCAAAAACCCGGCGGCGCACTGACAAGAGCGCGCTGCCAATGGCCACATCCAAAGCTTCGGCCACGCGGGCATCGGCCTGGCGTGCAGAAATGGTTTGCTGGGCGCGACCTAATTCGACCCCGGCTTCACTCAACAACTGCAGCATGGGTTTGGCGGCCAAGTCGCGTCGCACCATGTCAGCGGCCAAGTTCAGGGGCACGTAGGTGGTGATGTAAGACAAAGGGCCTTCCTTGGAGCTGCGCAAACGAATGGCTTTTTTGACGGGCGATCGCACCGGAATTTGCAAAGCCAGCGCCACGTCTTCGGGGGCTTCGATGGTCCGCCAGTCCAGCACTTTGACGGTGGTGGCCAAACTGGCACTCACAATGTTTTCCATCAAACCGGCCAAACCGGTGGGCTGGGTTTGACCTGCCGTGCCGATCATGGGCAATGGATTGGCCGGCGGTTTCGGAAACGTGCCGCGCCCTGCAACGCGCACAATCAGGCCTTCAGCCACCAGTTTTTCCATGGCGTGACGCACCGTCACGCGGCCCACATTGAACTGCTTGGCCAACTCCATTTCAGCCGGCATGGCCTTGACAAAACGACCTTCCAGCAACTGCTCGCGCAGCACCAAATAAATTTGGTGGTACTTGGTGAGGGGCAAACGGGGCGTCATGCCTTCACCGCTTCAAAATGCCAGGTTTGCATGTCGATGCCAAACACATCCTCGGGCTTCACGCCCGTCAGCAAGTGATAGAGCACAAAGTGATAACAGTCATGGGCATCGATTTCGCTGGGCGTGAAAGCAAAAGCCAAATTGCCACCCGTGGTCAGTCGACCGGGAAAACCAAAATGCAACAAGTTTTGTTTGAACACGGCTGCCACTGTTTTGGCCATGGACGCGTCAGGCGCCAAGAACTCAATCACCAAGCCAACTTCTTGCTGACTGCGCAGCGCCTGCGGCAAGCTTCGCACCGCCCCTTGGCCATACACATGCGGCACCAAGGTCCAAGCACCGGGCACCAAGCCTCGAACGCGCTCGGCCACTTCGGCCAAAGCGTGGGGCAGGGCCTGGATCATGGTGGGGTCAGCCACCCCAGCCAACAACACGGCACGGGCACCACCATAGGCAGCGCCCTCCACTTTCAGGGTGGCCACTTGGCGCGCAACAAATCGTGCACCACTGACCTGCGTGCGATGGGCGTCTAAGGCCACATAGCGCGCAGTGCGCAAGTCCAAAGTGCCTTCAGGCTCTTCCACCACCCACGGATCAGACTGCTCATACAGCGCATGCGCGGCCACCGATGCAGGTGTGGCATGCGCGGCGGGGTTCATGCTTTCCAAAATAAAATCGGTTTCACCCAACTCAGCCAAAATCGAATCCCGCCCGCCGGGCACACAGCACAGCGAGGTGCACTCAATGATCTTGGCCATGTGCAAAGCCAAGCCTGCGTCATAGCCCAACATCTGCGGCAAGGCGGCAAAAATGGCCGTGTCGCAAGAGCGACCGGCAATCAACACATCGGGGGCTTGTTGAAGTGCCAGTTTGAAGGTGTCCACGCCACATTGCGCCACCACATGAGAGGCAGCGAGCAGACCAGCCTCTTCAGGGACAGGCAATGTCAGCGAAGCGCCCGAATCGTCCAAGGACGTCAAACGGCCTTCTTGTGACGCTTTGACCAGCAAGTCGCGCGGCACGTCGCTGGTCACTGTGGCCACTTTGAAGGACAAACCATGATGCTCGGCCAGCTCTCGCAGCAATGCCAGTGTGGCCTCAAGGTGCGGCTTGGCGCCTGCGGTGCCCGCACTGCCAATGATCAAGGGCACATTCAATTGGCGCGCGGCCAACAAAACCATTTCCAGATCGCGTCGCACCATGTCTTTGGGCGCCGCCATTTGACCAGAACCTAAGTAGTAGGGACCTGGATCAATCGAGCCCATGTCGCAGCCAATGAAGTGCGGACGCCTTGCAATGCCGCGCTCAAATGAGGCTTGCACAATGCCAAATCCCAGCTGACCTGCGGCCGACAACACCCGCAAGCGCTGGGCACCGGGCCGATGGCTGGCCAAGAGCTGCGAAACAGCAGTGGTGGGGTGGGCGGTGTTCATGGCCAGGCTCATACCATCAGGGACAGCAAAGGGGCATGCTGCTGCGCACCATACAAATCACCGTCGCCAGGATTGCCCGCACAAACGGCGCGGGGCATTGACAACTTGATGGCCCAAATTTCAGGCAACTCAAAGCGCCGCACTTGCGAGACCCACAGGCCGTAGCACTGTGCAACAGTGGACGCTTGCAAGGCTTGACTGCTAGCTGCCCGTTCGTAGGCGGCTTGATCGCGAAAAAACAAATCGACGGTAAAGCACAAAGGTCCCGCATTTTTGCTGCGAATGACGCTGGCCAATTCGGTTAAGGGCAATGCGGGGCTTGGCATGGCTGAGACGTGTGTAACGGATGGCGATGCGCTTATCGGGCCGTGAAGCCACCATCGGCACACAAAATTTGACCGGTCACAAAAGAGGCTCTGTGCGACAGCAAAAAACTGACCACTTCGCCAATTTCGTCGGCCCGTCCTAAGCGCCCCATCGGAATGCTCGCTTGCATGGCGGCCAAGGCTACGGGGTCGGCCATCGTGTTGGCCACCATCGGTGTGGCCACAGGGCCAGGGCCAACCGCGTTGATGCGCACACCTTGCGTGGCCCACTCCAAGGCCAAGGACTTGACCATGCCATTGAGGCCTGCTTTGGAAGCTGCGTAGGCCGCACCGCGTGCATGTCCCACCAAACCAATTTGGCTGCTGATGACCACCACGCTGGCATCGCCATGACGGTCTGCGCGCATTTGCGCAATGGCGGCACGGGTCAAGACAAACGTGGCGTCCAAATTCAAGGCCAAGGTTTGACGCCATTCCGCCAAGGTGATCTCGTCTGAGAGTTTTTTGAAAAAGAGGCCCGCACAACAGGCCAGCGCATCCAGACCACCCAAGGCTGCCGCTGCTTTGGCAGGCAAGGCCGCACAAGCCTCATCGTCCAACAGGTCTTGGACAAACACCACGGCATCCGGCAGTGTTTGTTTCAACGTGGCAACCTGGCTTTCATGCTGCACCACGGCAGCCACCTTGGCGCCGTGCCGGCTGAGTGCACACGCTGTGGCCAAGCCAATGCCTGAGCCTGCGCCGGTCACAAGGGCATGGCGCCCAGCCAGTTCCAAAACGGCCGAGGACATGACTCAAAGTCCTAAATAGTTTTTGCGAAGCTCAGGGTCACGCGCCATTTCAGCCGCTTGCCCTTGCATGGCCACTTGACCGTTTTCAATGATGTAAGCACGGTGCGCAATGGCCAAAGTTTGCACGGCGTTTTGCTCCATCAGCAAAATGGGCATGCCATCTTTGTTGATGCGTGCAATCAGTTCAAACATTTGCTCCACCAACAAGGGCGACAAGCCCAAAGAAGGCTCGTCCATGATGAGCAGTGCCGGCTCGGACATCAGACCGCGGCCAATGGCCAGCATTTGTTGCTCGCCGCCCGAGAGGGTGCCCGCCAATTGAGTGAAGCGTTCTTTCAAGCGCGGGAAAATTTCCACAATGCGCTCTAAGTTTTGGACACGTCGCGCTTTACCGCGCACTTGGCTGCCCAACTCCAAATTTTCTCGCACATTGAGGTTCGGAAAAATACGGCGACCTTCTGGCACATGGATCAAACCGCGCTGCACCACCTCGCTGGAGGACATGCCCGTGATGTCTTCGCCCTGAAAACGAATCGTGCCACTGAAGGGTTTGTACAGTGCAGAAATATTGTTGTTCAGGGTGGACTTGCCCACCCCGTTGCTGCCCAGCACGGCCACAATTTCGCCAGCGGCCACATCCAGATGGATGCCGCGCAAAATCTCAATTTGGCCGTAGCCCGCATGCAAATCACGAATTTCAAGCATGTGCCTCTCCTTGCGCTTTGGTGGCCACTTGATCAGCCATTTGATCGGCAGCACCCCGGCCCAGGTAGGCCTCAATCACTTCGCGGTTGTTCACCACTTCTTGCGGTTTGCCTTGCGCAATGACCTTGCCATACGACAGCACATAGATGTACTCAGACAAACTCATCACCGCGTGCATCACGTGCTCAATGAGCAAAATGGTGACTCCCGCGTCTCGAATGCTGCGAATCAGCGCAATGATCTCGACAATTTCTTGCGGATTCAAACCCGCCATCACCTCGTCGAGCAATAACAATTTAGGGCCAGTGGCCAAAGCGCGGGCCAATTCAAGGCGTTTGCGGCCTGCCACAGTCAGCTCCGCCGCGGGTTGCTCCAGCATGCCCGACATGCCCACTTTGTCGGCGATCACGCGCGCATGGGCATGCGCTTCGTCCTTTGAGCTGAACTGCTGAAACGCGCCCACGGCAATGTTTTCAAGCACGGTGAGCTTGGCAAAGGGCTGTGTGATTTGAAATGTGCGCACCATGCCCAAGCGGGCAATTTCATGCACGGGCAAACCCACAATGCTTTGGCCTAAAAACTCGACATCACCTTCATCGATTTTGTGAAAACCCGCAATCGATGCAAACAAAGTGGTTTTGCCGGCACCGTTGGGGCCAATGAGGGAAATGATTTGCCCTTGTCCCACTTCCAACGACGCATTGTCAACAGCGCGCAAGCCACCAAATATTTTGCTAATCCCTTTGACTTTGAGCATCACGCCTCTCCTGCTTTAGACGATGCAGCCGAAGTCAAACGACCGGCTTCTTTTCGTTCTTTGCGTTTGAACAATTCAATGAGGCCATTGGGCAAGAAAGCAATGATGATGACCAACAAAGTGCCGTACAACACCAATGACAAGCCTTGGAAGCTGAACATGGAGCGTGTCAACTCACTCACCACCGCCAACAGCACCGCGCCAATCAGGGGGCCGTACACCGTGCCAGCACCACCGATCATGCTGACCAGCAACATCTCCACCGATTTGTCGACGCCAAACACAATGGTCGGATCGATGTACAAAAAGTACTGTGAAAAGAAGCAGCCGCCCACACCGGCGATGGCACCAGAAATGGCCATGATCTTGATCTTTTCGGCAAAGACATTGATGCCCAATGCCCGCGCTGAATCTTCGTTCTCACGAATGGCGGCCAATCGAGCGCCAAAGCGTGAGGCCTTGAGCCACAAAGCCACAGCGACCGAGATGACAGTCAACACCAAGATGATGAAATAGAACACGCGCCTGTCGCCAAATTGGAAGTTGGCAGCGGTTTGCTTCATGGGAATCAACATGCCCAAGCCGCCGCCGGTGATGTCCACAGAGTTGGCAATGATGCGAAACACTTCGGCAAAGGCCAAGGTGATCAGTGCAAAGTAAGAGCCCTTTAAGCCCGCTCTGAAAGACATCACACCAATCAACCATCCTGCGGCAGCACCCGCCAAAGCAGATGCAGGCAGACCCCACCAAGGGTTGATGCCAAAACGCATTTGCACAATGGTGGACGCATAAGCACCCACGCCAAAGAAAGCCACGTGACCAAAAGACAACTGCCCGGCAAAACCGCCCGCAATGTTCCAAGATTGGCCAATGAAGGCATAGAACAAGGCCAGCACACCGAAGTTGATGACGAAAGCCGAGTTTGAGAGAAACGGAAACACAATGGCCGCGGCCAGCAACAAGGCATGCAAGGCCCAAGGGGAACGATTGAAATTCATCGTTTGTCTCCAAAAAGGCCAGAAGGTCTGAACAGCAAAATCAGAATAAAGATCAGGGAAATGCCAATTTGTCCGAGGCTTTCACCCAAGTAGAGACCGCCAAATGACTCGGTCAAACCCACGATGAGGCCACCGACCACGGCCCCCAGAAAACTGCCCATACCGCCCAAGACCACCACGGTAAAGGCCACCATCACAAAGACATGCCCCGTGGTGGGTGAGACATAAAAAATGGGCATCAACAAAGAAGCCGCAGCGCCCAGCGTGGCCATGCCCAAACCAAACGAAATGGCAAACACTTTGTCGACATCAATGCCCACCAAACGTGCACCCATGCGTTCTTTGGCCACCGCGCGAATGGCGCGGCCTGTGTCTGTGCGCGACATAAAGAGTCCCAGACAGGCACACATGACCATGGCGGCCACAAAGGAAATCACTTTGGGCAATCCCACCAGCAAGGGCCCCACTTCAAACATCTTGTCGCTGTAGGACATGGTGATGGTGCGTGAATCACCCGCGAAAAACATCAAGGCCAAGTTTTCAATGACGATGGACAAGCCCAAGGTGATGAGCAAGATGTTTTCATCTTTGCCGTAGGACAGCTTGCCAATCAAATAGCGGTACATGACATAGCCCAGCGCAAACATGGTGGGCATGGTGACCAACAAAGACAGATAGGGGTCCATGCCCAACTTGGTGACCAAGTAATAGACACCAAACATGGCCACCATCAAGAGGCTGCCATGGGCAAAATTAATGATGTGCAAGACACCATAGATCAATGTAAGTCCGGCGGCAACGAGGGTGTAAATGCCCCCCATGAGGATGCCATTGATAACAGCCGCGCCGATGATGGTCAGGTCCAAAACAAGTTCCTTGCGATGAGGTCAATGGTTCAAAAGTCACAACTGCGCCGACCCACGTGGGTCGGCGCAAGCGCTATCAGCTGAACTTAGGACGTGGGAAGACCGGCTTCACTGCCGCAAATTCATTGGGCCAGACCACATCGATGTCGGTTTTCGAAGCCTGCAACAAGACGGCACGGCCGCCCGTATTTTGGCCATTGACAAACTTGGTGGCGCCGTAAGGCATGAAGTGATCGGACCAGGTGCTGGTCTCGAGCGCAGCAATGACTTTTTCTTTGTCAGAGCTGGCGGCACGTTGCAATGCATCTGCATACAACTTGATCGAGTTGTACGCGCAGTAGACCTCGAATGTGAACAAGGTGTTTTTGGCTTCAACGCGTTTGCGCATTTCCAAAGCTTTTGGATTGCGTGGGTTGTACCAGTGGTTAAAGTCCATCATGTACTGAGCCACTTCAGGCTGCTCTTGCACCAGCTTGTAGTTAAAGCCGCCACCCAAGACGCTGAACATGCCCATCAGGTCAACTTTTTGTTGATGCAATGTGCGGGCAATCAAAACGTATTCGTTTTGGTAATTGCTCATGATCACGATATCGGGTTTGATGGACTTGATGCGCAAGACCAAGTTGGTGAAATCGCGTGTGGGCGTGGCGTGCTTCAAAACATCTTTGACTTCAATGCCAATGGCGGCCAATTTGGTTTGCAGCAACTTGGCGGTGCTGGTGCCGAATTCTGAATCTTCGTGTACCAACACGGCTGTTTTGGCAACGCCACCCGCAGCTTTGTTCACCTGGTTCAGGCCATCAAAGGCATCGTCGACGCACTTGGCAGCGCCTGGTGCCAGGCGGAAGACGTTTTTCAAACCACGGCTCACGATGGCGTCAGAGACACCCACGTCAATGATGAACGGTGTGTTGTATTTGGCGGCGGCTTGTGTGGCGGGCAATGCAATGCCGCTGGACATGCAACCGATGAAGGCAGAAACGCCCTCTTGGTTCAAACGTTCCACTTCGGACACGCCCACTTCAGGACGTGATTGTGAATCACCGAGCGCTGCTTCGAGTTTGGCACCGCCCAAAGCTTTGATACCGCCCGCGGCATTGATGTCTTCAATGGCCATCAAAGCACCGGCACGGCACTGCGCGCCGCTGTATGCCAAACCACCGCTGATGGGATTGATCAAGCCAATCTTCAAGGGTTTGGGTTGAGCCAGCAACAGGCCGGGCGCACCGAGTGCGGTGGTCGCTGCACCAGCTTGCAAAATCAAACGACGGGATACGCGGACATCAGACGTCATGGTAGTTCCTCAATGAAGAAGTTGGGGGGTTGAGTTAAATTGTTCCATTCATAGAACAATTGGGTACACTGTGCAACAATCTTTTTGTGAAGTCAAGCGGTTAACTCCCAATGTTTTGAAAATAATGTGGCATCTCAGCGCCTTGAAAATCAAGGCACTTGAATGCGCACCAAAGCAGCACCCAGCCAGTCATTGCACGCAAGGATTTGCACCACGATGGACCACTCGCATTACAGCTACAGCGCGCTGCCATGGCGCCCCCCATTGCCCTTGGCGCCAAGGCTGCATGTGTTTGCCGTTCTCTACCTCGAACACTGGGACTTTCAAGCGCCCGAGGGCAGTTTGCGCGACCCGCGCTTCGTCGGTGAATTTGGCAGCTTCAACCCCGATTACCGCAGCTGGACGCAACGTGAATATGGCCTGCGCATTGGTGTCTTTCGTTTGATGGACGCACTGCGTGACGCAGGCATTCAACCCGTTGTGGCCGCCAACAGCATGGTGCTCGAACGCATTCCGCAAGTCATTGAGGCTTTGAACTTGTCAAAGGCGCAGTGGCTCGCCCATGGTGTGGCCGCCACCCGCATGATGCACAGCAACATGCCCTTGAGCGAACAAGCTGCGCACATCCAACACGCCACGCAAGCCCTTCACCAACACACTGGCCACGTGGCGCAAGGTTGGCTGAGTCAAGATTCAGGCACATCGCCGCACACCATGGGCTTGCTGGCGGATGCCGGCATTCGGTACACCCTGGATTGGGGCAACGACGATCAGCCCTATTGGCTGGCGCCCAGTGGTGCGTCACAACAACAGTTACTCGCGCTGCCTTTGTCCAGTGAATGGGACGATGTCCAAGGACAATGGTTCAGGCCCATTGAGCCCGCCCAGCACGCTCAGCAAATTTTGCAAGCCGCCAGTCAGATGCGCCAAGAATGCGAAACGCATGAACGCTGTGCCGTCATGGGCCTCGGGCTTCACCCCTGGGTCTGGGGCATGCCCAGCCGAATTCGCTATTTGCGCGAATTGCTGGCGCAATTGACGCAAACCGAGGGCCTGATTTTCAGCACCCCTCAGCACCTTTATGAGCAATGCGCAGGCAGCGCCCCAGCCTGATACACCCAAAGGATCTTCGCCATGGACTACCTAGACACCCTCAGTCAATTCGCTTCAGGGCTTGACTATGCAAACTTAGCGTCAGAGGTTCAAGACCAAGTGGGCTGGGTCTTGGCAGACACCGTGGCCGCCATGGCGGCAGGTTCGGCTGAGCCTGAACTGCGGGCCCTTGCCACCAGGCAAGTTGCTGTCAGCCGCTCTGCGGCGCAACTCGTGGGCCTAGGTCAACAAAGCACGCCCGAAGCGGCAGCCTTCATCAATGGCACATCCGGCACCTTTTTGGAAATGGACGAGGGCAACCGTTTTTCACGCGGCCATCCGGCGGTTCACGTCATCCCGGCAGCACTGGCGCTCAGCCAAGAGCGGCAAGCGAATGCCACCGATTTTTTAGCGGCTGTGGTGGTGGGCTACGAAGTGGGTTCGCGCTTGGGCGCCGCCTCGCAACTGCGTGGCGCCATGCACCCACACGGCACGTGGGGCACTTTGGGCGCGGCGGCAGCCTGCGCGCGCATTGCACGCATGGATGAAGTCGCCATGCGCCAAACCATCAACATCGCCGCGTCTCTGACCACCGCCACCTCGAAACAAACCATGCTGGAAGGTGGTTTGGTGCGAAACGTCTATGCGGGCTTGAGCAATCGCAATGGCCTGCTGGCTTTGAACTTGGCGGAATGCGGTTTCACAGGTGAACACGATGGCCCCCGTTCATTGCTAGGCAAGATCATTTCTGAGACTTTTGAGCCTGACGCAGTGGTGGAGGGTTTAGGGCAAGACTGGCACTTGATGCGCAATTATTTCAAACTTCACTCTTGCTGCCGCTACAACCACGGCACGCTCGATGCCATTGACCAGATGAACGCCGCAGAAAAGTTGCCCCCTGTCGAAGACATCGAACGCATTGAAGTACAGACCTATCACTTGGCCGCAGAGCTGAATGACCCAGCCCCCCAAAACACACTGGCCGCCAAATTCTCGGTGCCTTTCGCGGTGGCCACGCGTCTCATCAACCATTCAAGTGCCTTGTCCAGCTTCACCTGGGAGGCTGTTCGCAACCCCCGCATTTTGGCGCTGGCCCAAAAAGTCAGTGTGAGCCACGACCCCGCCATGAGTGCACGTCTGCCCATGGAGCGGCCCGCCAAAGTCACGCTCTATTTGAAGAATGGCCAAACACGAACAGGCCAAGCAGGGGTCAACCGAGGCGACGATGCCTCGCCCTACACCCGCCAAGAATTGCGCGACAAATTCATGAACTTGACGGGCCGCATTTGGCCCGCTGACCACTGCGAAGAACTGCTCCAAGCCACTTTGGACTTGGCACACTTGAAAATCAGTTTAGAGGCTTGGACGCAGCGCTTGGCGCATCCTGCCCAATGAGAGTGACAAAAGTGAAGAAAGTGACAACCTCACCCGAATTGCCTTTATCGAAGTGAGTTCTCGCCGCTCATATAGACATCAACAGATTTGAACAGGCCATCCTGCAATTCAAAAAAATTGCAATTGTTTTTGACCAGCTTTTCACCTTCGTGGGTGATGTTCTCCACCCGAAATCGGCTGGCAATTTTTTGATGGGTCAGATCCACGGTGTGTGAAAAGTCACCATGCCACACTTGTGCATAGCGCTCGTTCAATCGTTCGTACATGCCCCGCACTTCCAACTCACGACCGGCGTACGACACGCCATGGTTGGCGATGCTGAAACGCGCATCGGCCACAAAGCATGACAACGTAGCGTCCACATCTTTGCGGTCCACCGCAGCAAAATAGCGCACCACCAGGGCCACCATTTGCGCGGCATCTAAGGTTGCGGGTCTCATACGGTCTCCTTAAATCCAGTGTCTTGCAAGGCCCGAAACAAGGTCAAGGCATTGGCATGCGCAGCGCGTGCTTCGGCCGACAAGGGCTGTCCCAAGCGCTGCTCTTCTAAAAAATGCCCATGACTGCGACCCCGCACGCACAGCGCTGAGGGCTTCACCGCGCCCACGGGCTTGACCTGTGCAGGTATGTAACTGATGGCAAATCCCAAGCGACGGTCGTTGGTGCGGTTGCCACCCGAGGCATGCACCAGGTCGGTGTGATGCAAAGACATTTGACCTGGTCCTACCGGCATGAAGCTGCCTTGGGCATCGTCAAATCGATCGCTGATGCCTTGACCTCTTCGAATCATGTTCATGGGCTCAGGTTTGTCATCATGTTCAAACACGCCCCATTGGTGGCTGCCCGGCAAGACTTGCATGCAACCCGCTTCGATGCTGGCGTCACTCAGTGCCACCCACGCCGTGACGTGCAAATGCGGCGACAAATAAAAGTAAGGACTGTCTTGGTGCCAGCGGACATATGCCGGTGTGTTAGCCTCTTTCACAAACAAGGTGCTGTGATAGACCAAAATGTCGGGCCCAATGACATCTTCCACCGCGTCCAAGATGCGGGGATGGTGCACCAGTTGATCGGCCCAATTGAACAACAAGTAGCTTTTGGACTTCTCAGGAAAGTCAATCAACTGACCTCGCTGAGCCTCCCAAGTTTCCAACTCTTGGCGATACGCAGACACTTCTTGCCTGGTCAGCACATCGATCGGCGACACATACCCATCTCGCTCGTATCCGGCCACCTGTGCTGTGCTAAGTGATTGAGGCATGAGGCAGTCCCTGGATCTCGTCGCTGACAGGCCGCTCAGAGCCGGCCAACCGATTGTTGCGCTGCGCTCATCATGTCGTGCAACATGTCCAAGCGCGGGTGCATGGGTTTTGGATAAGCCTTGCGACTTTGCGCCAAGCCCAATCCCAGTGCGGCTTCAGCCATTTTGTAACTGAGCGGTCCCGGGTTGATCACAGGCACCGGCAAGCGCTGACTCAGCCACACATGCGCTTGGTGCATGGTGGTGGAGCCCAAGATCAACACCTCGGCACCGTCTTTTTCGATGGCTTCGTAAGCGGCTTTTTCCAACAAAGGAAACACATCTTCTTCTTTGCCTGAGAGCAAGGCTTGGTTGTCGGTGGCCATTTCAATGGAGCGCACCGAAGCGCATTTGTGATGCAAACCCAACTCGTCCATGGCTTTTTTGTAGAGTGGCTTCCAACGGTTGGCCATGGTCAACACCGAAAATTTGTCGCCCAACATCAACGCCGTCAACATCGAGACCTTGCCAGGGCCGAACACCGGAATGTCGAGCACCGAGCGCAAAGCCGCCACGCCCGAATCGCTCATGGTGTCAATGCAGACCGCCGCAAAACCTTCGTCCTGGGCACGGCATCCTGCTTCAAAATTGGCCGCATCGGCCAAGACAAAATCGTGGTGGCTGGAATAGTTCACAGGCCCCGCTTTGACAGTCCGAAACTCAAACGCCAAGTCGGGCGAGAGGTCAATGCCTTTGAGCTGTGCTTGGCGCAAGGCCAGATTCTCTGCCGACATGGCAAAGGGCACGACCACCAAAATCTTTGACTGGGGCCGGGTCATGCGGCCCCCTTCAATTCAGCCACGGCTTGCGCTGTGGAGGTGACGCGGCCAAAGAGGCGCTGAAAATTGCGCATCGTCACTTGGTGCAATTCTTCAAAGGTGGTGCCGCATGCGTCTTCCACCAAGGTCACTTGGTAGCCCCGATCGGCGGCTTCGCGAGCAGTGCTCTCCACACACATGTTGGTGGAAACGCCCGCCATGTAAATTTGATCAACATGCAAAGCTCTGAGCAAGCTGTCAATGGCGGTAGAGGCGAAGGCGCCCACTGTGGTTTTACGCACCACGTGCTCCCCTGCAATGGGTTTGAGCGCGTCCAAAATTTCGTGATCCGGACTGCCCACATAGTTGTTGCAACTGGCCAGCAGTTTGCGCATGTGACGCGGTGCATCACTGGCATCGGGCAAGGCAGCGCCCAAGGTGACGTGGATCACAGGCTGCCCAATGTGGTGGAAGTGGGCGCGCAACGCCAAGGTTCTGGGCAACACCGATTGTTCGATGCGTGCAAATCGGTAGTCACCCAGACTGGAGCCTTGGGCTTTCAAGGTGCGGCCCAAGGCACCCTCCCGAGAGCCTGTCGCGTATTGCATGTCAATGATCACCAAGGCCGCGCCTTTGGCATCAATGAGGGGTTCGCTCATGAAATCACGGATGTAGTCTTTGGGGGCGCTCATGGCGTTTCCTTTGCGGTTTGTTGTCGATACCAGTCAACGATTTGGGAGCCGGTGGCGCACCAAACGCCCTCATGGCTGCGAATGTAATCAAGCGCTTTGGCCAGGGCGCCAATGCGATGCGGCTGCCCCATGATGAAAGGATGCACAGCCACATTCATGACGCGACCATGCACGGCGCCCTCCGCGTACAGCACCTCGAATTCATCGATCATTTTTTGGGCAAACGCATCGGCTTCTTGGCCGCGTCGCCAGGCAATGCTGTCATTGATTTCCATGGAATAGGGCAAGGACGTCAACTCACCCTGCCTCACATGAACAGGTGTGGGCTGGTCATCGTGGTAGAGATCGCAGAGGTATTGAATGCCGCTTTCTGCCACCAAATCGGGCGTCTGCAAGGTATTCGAAGCTGCAGGAGAAAACCAGCCCTTCAAGCGCTGTCCTGTGTGCCGCACGTGAATGGCCTGGCACACTTCGATGGCTGCGCGCTCTTCGTCCTCGCTCATGTTCCAGTGATAGCGCGTGTTGTAGAGACCATGCGACATGAACTCCCACTGACGCTTGATCATGGCCTGGGCAATCTCGGGGTACATGTCCAAAACAGACATGGACAAAGAAACGGTGATGGGCAATGCCAAGGCATCAAAGACTTCCATGAGCCGCCATACGCCCACCCGGTTGCCGTAGTCCCGAAGACCGTAGCCCAAGATGTCGGGGTGCGGCACACGTGGCCATGGGTTGCGCACGCGCACTTGCGCGGGCAAGTACTCGTAATGTTCAATGTTGGGGGCCACCCAAAGCGCAACACGCGCCCCCCCTGGCCATTGCAAGGGGGCGCGCTCGGGCAGCGCAGAGTAAGAGATGCGCGCGTGACCGGACGGGGACAAACGCTCAGCTTGCATTCAGGTGGCTTGGGATTGCCAAGCATCCAGAATTTGGGAGCCTGTGGCCGCCCACACACCAGGATGGCTCATGATGTGCATCAAGGCTTCTTCCAAAGCCTTGATGCGGTAAGGCTGACCAATCACCCAAGGATGCAAACTGATGGGCATGATGCGCCCACCTTCTGTGGCCGACTCTTTGTACAACACATCAAAGTGATCAATCAACTGGTCTCTGAAATCATTCTCAGTGTGATGGTTGTTGACCAAGATGGCGTAGTCGTCGATGTCGGCGGAATGCGGCATGGCCACCAGCGATTTGCTGGCCGTTTTCATCAGATACGGCATGTCGTCATTGATCCAATCGCAGACGTAGTCAAGACCTGCTTCGCCCAAGATGTCCAAGGTGTTGAACGACTCCGACTTGGCGGGCGACAACCAGCCTCGCACCGCTTGGCCACTGACTTTGCGCAAGATGCTCAAAGTTTGCTCGACCCATTGTTGCTCGTCCTCTTTGGCCAAACCACCGTGGTGCAAATGGTCCATGTCCAAACCGTTGGCCATGATTTCCCAACCTGCCGCATTGCACTGCGCAATGAGCGATGGGTGGCGCACCGCCACCGCCGCATTGACAGCCACAGTGGCTGGAATGTGGTGGCGTGCCAGCGCCTTCATGATGCGGAAGATGCCCACGCGGTTGCCGTAATCACGCAAGGTGTAATGACGGAAATCAGGGTAGGCCGTTTGCATGGCGCCTGGCGGCTTGAACGGCAAACCAGCCATGTTCAAAGGAAACCACTCCAACGCTGGTGACACCCACAAGGCAACGCGCGCGTTGTTGGGCCAGGCCACGTGTTTTCGCTGGGGCAACATCGACCACTCGTAACGGTCGTGGTCCATGCCATAGCGGCGCAGGGGGTATTCCAAGTAGTCTGCCGGCAGGGCTTTGGGGTTGACGCTCGGTGTGCTCATGGTGCCTCCCCTACAGTTTGGCCCGCTGCCGTGAAGGCCGCGTGATAGTGTTCGTTGTAATAGTGGGCAATTTCGCGGCCCGTGGCCAGCCACACTTTTTCATGGCCGGTGATGTAAGCCAGCGCTTCTTCAAAAGCGGCCAAGCGATAAGGCTGACCAATCAAGAAGGGGTGCAAGGGAATGCACATGACGGTGCCAGAGTGCTCGCCCTCTTCGTACAAGCGGTCGAACTGGCGTTTGATGATGTCGCCGTAGCGGCGGGGTGACACCAAGTTGACGTTGTAGACAATGGTGTCGTTCATTTCCAGGGAATAGGGCAAGCTGGTCAGTTTGCCGTTCTTGACTTTGACGGGGCCCGGCTGGTCGTCATGAAACAAATCGCAGACATAGGTCAGGCCCATGTCGGCCACCAAGTCCATGGTGTTGTCGGTGTAGGTGAGCGCAGGCGCCAACCAACCGTCCAATTTTTGGCCCGTGTGCTTGTAGATGGTGTCGATGGAATCTTGAATGACCTGACGCTCTTGCGTTTCGTTCATGCCCATCAGGTAGCGGGTGTTGTAAGTGCCGTGGGAATAAAACTCCCAGCCTTCGTCGGCGCAGGCTTTGATCACCTCGGGGTGGTGCTCGCACATGGCCACATTCAGCGACACACTGCCACGCATGTTGCAGCGCTTCATGACATCGAGCATGCGCCAAAAACCAGTGCGGTTGCCGTAGTCGCGGTAAGAATAATTGAGCACATCAGGCGCGGGGCGGGCCCAGGGCGCGCGCGCGGGATTGCGCGGTGGATTCAACTCATAAAACTCGACATTGGGGGCCACCCAAAATGCCACGCGGGCCCCATTGGGCCAGCGAATGACGGGCCTGTCGTTGTAGGGCAGGTAATCGTAAAACCCGGGGTCGCGCTGAGTGGTCATGCAGCCGCTCCTTTGCCTGGCACTTGATGCAGCTGCTCCAAAGTTTCAGCCACGGTCAGCACATCGGCGTACTTCAGCATCATGTCGTAAAGGTTGGCAAAGTGAGGGGACTCATGCTTATCGGCCACACACTCGATCGGCACGATGGTTCTGAAGCTGCGCTGCAAACTGTCGACCACCGTGGCGCGGACGCAGCCCGATGTTGAGCCGCCCGTCACAACGCAGGTGTCAACCCCGTGGTAGGTGAAGATGGAGCCCAGATTGGTCTCGAAAAAGGTTGACGCCATCCGCTTGTTGATGATGATGTCGCGCTTTCGGTCGATCACCAAGCGGTCATCAAACTCGGCACGGCGGCTGCCCACCTTGATGTTTTGCAAAGAGTCGGGGGTGTTGGTTCGCGTGCCCCACACACCGCAATCTTCGCCTGACTCCATGTAGGCGACATAAGTCCACACCACTGGAAAACCTTTGGTGCGGAACACCTCAGCCAACTGGTTCACATAGTCCAACTGCTGAGGGTCTGTTTCATAGGCCGTCGCAAACTCACCGACACAGGTATAGGCTTTTTGCAAATCAATGTTGATCAGGGCTGGCACTTTGCCAAAACCAAAGCGCTTGCGGGTGGGGTTGGCTTGCACGTGTTCAAACAATTGACGGGCGGTTTTATCAGACGTTTCCATAGCGACCTAACAGTTCAAAAGAATGTGAAAGATATTCTCACGCTCGATTTGTCCTGTCAATAGAACATTTGCGTCTATCCCTGGGTGGATGTTCTCATGTCACACGAGGCCTTGAAAATCGAAATTCAAATCGATAATCTGTCCAACGAACTTCAAAATTGAGAGTCTGCAAGTGGCACTTCCTTCCCCCTCCCCCCGAAAACTTTCCCACACCCGCACCGTGGTGTACAAGGGCTATCAACGTGATGACGGTCTGTGGGACATTGAAGCCGCTCTGACCGACGTTAAAACCTATGAATTCACGATTCCCAGCCAAGGCACCAAAGCACCCGGCATGCCGATCCATGATTTGAGCATCCGACTGACTGTTGATGACCAGTTGAAAATTCTTGAAGTGGCCACCGACATGGCACACACCCCTCATCCAGAATGTGATCAATCCCCGCTGGGTATGGACCGCTTGATTGGATGCACATTGGGTGCTGGTTGGCGCAAAACCATCGAAGCCAAAATCGGTGGTGTAGAAGGCTGCACTCATTTGAGAGAAATGTTGTTCAACATGGCCACCGTGGCGTTTCAGACGGTCACGCACGCCATCCAATTTAGGAACGATCAGGCTGGCATTCCGCGAGAACATCCCTCCACGCCGCCGCCCTATGTTGGGAAATGCAAAACATGGGCTTTTGAGGGCGCTTTGGTGAACCGCTACTACCCCATGTTTTTCAAAAAGCCGACTGAGACTTGATTTTTCAGGGTGCGTCCATAGCCTGCGATAATTCACAACTTATTCGCGCACCGCAATGGCGTGCACCTTCCATCAGCCCCTGGATATAAACCAGTCACCGCTTGGAGTCTCTTGTGAGCAAAAAAGTATTTATCAAAACCTTCGGTTGCCAAATGAACGAGTACGACTCGGACAAAATGGCCGACGTCATGAAGGCTGCCGAGGGCTACGAGCCCACCCAAGACGTCGAAGAAGCCGACCTCATTTTGTTCAACACCTGCTCGGTGCGTGAACGGGCCCAAGAAAAAGTCTTCAGCGATTTAGGCCGCGTCAAGCACCTCAAAGAACGCGGTGTGCTGATTGGCGTGGGCGGCTGTGTGGCCAGCCAAGAAGGCGCCGACATCATCAAACGCGCGCCCTATGTCGATGTGGTGTTTGGCCCGCAAACCTTGCACCGCCTGCCCGAACTCTTGGCGGCTCGCAGCGCCAAAAAACGCCCGCAAGTGGACATCACCTTTCCTGAAATTGAGAAGTTCGACCACTTGCCACCCGCCAAGATGGACGGCCCCACCGCCTTCGTGTCCATCATGGAAGGTTGCAGCAAATATTGCAGCTACTGCGTGGTGCCTTACACCCGCGGCGAAGAAGTCAGTCGTCCCTTCGAAGACGTGTTGGTGGAAGTCGCCGGCTTGGCCGAACAAGGCGTGCGCGAAATTACCCTGCTGGGTCAAAACGTCAATGCGTACCGCGGCAAGATGGGCGACACCGCCGAGATTGCCGACTTTGCCCTGCTCATTGAATACGTGGCCGACATCCCAGGCATTGAGCGCATTCGCTACACCACCAGCCACCCCAACGAATTCACACAGCGCCTGATCGATGCCTATGACAAAGTGCCCAAATTGGTCAGCCATTTGCACCTGCCCGTACAGCACGGCTCTGACAGAATTTTGATGGCCATGAAACGCGGCTACACCGCGATGGAGTACAAAAGCACCATTCGCAAGCTGCGCGCCATCCGGCCCGACATGGCCATGAGCAGCGACTTCATTGTGGGCTTCCCCGGCGAGACCGAAGAAGACTTCAACAAAATGATGAAGCTGATTGACGATGTGGGCTACGACACCAGCTTCAGTTTCATCTTCAGTCCGCGACCTGGCACGCCCGCTGCTAACTTGCCCGATGACACCCCGCACGATGTGAAGCTCAAACGTCTGCACCATCTGCAAGCCACCATTGAAGCCAATGTGAAACGCATTGGTGACAGCCGTTTGGGCACGGTGCAACGCATTTTGGTGGAACGTCCTGCGCGCAAGGACGCCACCGAAATGGCCGGCCGCACCGAGTGCAATCGCGTGGTCAATTTTCCGGCCGGCCCCAATGGCATGCGCTTGGTGGGACAAATGGTTGACATCCAAATTGATGCCGCCATGTCGCACTCTCTGCGAGGTCAGCTGGTACTGCCCCACTGAGCCTGAGTGGGTTGACGCTGCGGCACATTTGCAGCGTCAGCGGCTCACACTTCCAAGTTATCTATCAGACGTGTCTTGCCCAATTTGGCTGCACCCAGCACCACCAAGGGCTGCGTGCTGGGGCCACAGACGGGTGACAGATCGTGTTGCAAACGCAGCGTCAGATAGTCGGGCTGCCAACCCCGAAGTCGCAGCGAATCCATGGCGCGCGCCTCCAATGCAGGCACATCCAAGCGACCGCTGACACAGCCTTCCCGGGCAGCGACAGCCAGCGCCTTCAAGGCCATGGACAGTTGCACGGCCTCGGCACGTTCAAGCTCGCTCAGATAGCCATTGCGCGAACTCAGTGCCAAACCATCCGCAGCCCGCCGCGTTTCGGCGCCCAAAATGTCAATGGGCAAAGCCATTTGTTGCACCATTCGGCGAATCACCATGAGCTGCTGATAATCTTTCTTGCCAAACACCGCCAAGTTGGGTTGCACGATGTTGAAGAGTTTGTGCACCACCGTACTGACACCTACAAAAAACCCGGGCCGAAAAGCACCTTCCAAAATGTCTGCCAGCTCGGCGGGCGGATGCACTTTGAATACCTGTGCCTCGGGGTAAAGCTCTTTTTCTGAAGGTGCAAACACCACATCACATCCATGGGCCGCCAATGCATCGCAATCCTGGTCCAAGGTTCTGGGGTAGGTGTCAAAGTCTTCGTGGGGTCCAAACTGCAGCCGGTTGACAAAAATACTGGCGACCGTTTTGCCACCCAATCCGACGCGTGCATCGACCTCATTTCTGGCGGTTTGCATCAGGTCCAAATGACCTTGGTGCAAGTTGCCCATGGTGGGCACAAACGCGCGCAAACTGGCACCCGCCAACGCGCGTTGCAAATCTGACAAGGTGTGAACCACGTGCATGACTCACACCCACGCGTGTTTGTTGTTGTCTGGGAATGTGCCGTTTTTCACAGCGGCCACATAAGCTCGCATGGCCTCATGCACACTGGCTTGGCCTTCCATGAAGTTGTGCACAAACTTGGGGTTCTTGCCCAAATTGATGCCCAGCATGTCATGCATCACCAGCACTTGGCCTGCGGTGCCATTGCCCGCGCCGATGCCAATGGTGTGACAGGTGGGAAGCGCCTTCGTCAACGCTGTCGACAAAGGCTCTGGCACCATTTCCAGCACCAGCATGCTGGCGCCAGCGTCTTGCAAAGCCAAGGCCTCTTGCCGCAATTTTTGAGACGCTTCGTCGCCACGCCCTTGCACCCGATAACCACCCAAGCTGTGAACGGTTTGCGGCGTCAGGCCCAAATGTGCCGACACGGGAATGCCGCGCTCCACCAGAAAATGAACGACGTCAGCGGTCCAACCGCCGCCTTCCAACTTGACCATGTGCGCACCTGCTTGCATCAGCACGGTGGCACTGCGAATGGCTTGTTCTTTGGACTCTTGGTAACTGCCAAACGGCAAGTCACCCACGATCCAAGCGGTGCCTTGCACGCGTCGGATGCCACGGACCACTGACTCCACGTGGTAGCGCATGGTGTCCAAGGTCACGCCCACCGTACTGGACAGGCCTTGACACACCATGCCCAGCGAATCGCCCACCAAAATGCATTCCACACCAGCCGCATCGGCCACTGCAGCAAAGGTGGCGTCATAGGCCGTGAGCATGGTGATTTTTTCACCGCGTGCGCGCATCTCATGCATGCGCGGCAAACTGATGGGCTTGCGCGCAGCCACGGGCGACGCAGGCGGCAAGGTGCCGTAGGGCGAGGTGTTGCTGTGGATGTTGCTGTGAATATTGCTCATAGTTTTCGACCTGGGAAGCCGCCCCCGCCCATACCGCCAAAACCGCCCATGCCCTTCATGGCACCCAAGCGTTTCATCATTTTCATCATGCCGCCACCCGACATTTTTTTCATCATGTCTTGCATCTGCTCAAACTCTTTGAGCAAGCGGTTGACATCTTGCACCTGAACACCGGCGCCCATGGCAATCCGGCGCTTGCGCGTCGCCTTGATGAGCTCAGGCTTGCTGCGTTCTTTGGGCGTCATGCTGTGGATGATGCCTTGCTTGCGGACAATGTCTTTTTCAGCTTTGCCCAAATCCATGCTGCCCGCTTTGGCGGCCAACTGCGTGGGCAATTTGTCCATCAAACTGGACAAGCCACCCATTTGTTTCATTTGCTGAATCTGCGCCAAAAAATCGTTCAAATCGAAGCCACCGCCACTTTTGACTTTGGCCGCCAACTTTTGCGCCGCTTCCATGTCAACGCCAGCCGTGACTTGCTCCACCAGCGCCAAGATATCGCCCATGCCCAAAATGCGACCGGCATGACGCTCGGCATCAAACACTTCCAGGCCATCCAGTTTTTCACTGGTGCCTGCAAACTTGATGGGGGCGCCCGTGATTTGACGCACGGACAAAGCAGCCCCCCCGCGAGAGTCACCATCCATCTTGGTCAGCACAATGCCTGTGAGTGGCAAGGCATCTTTGAAGGCCTTGGCGGTGTTGGCCGCATCTTGACCCTGCATGGCATCGACCACAAACAAAGTTTCCACCGGGTTCAAGGCCGCATGCAATTCTCGAATTTCGGCCATGAGGGCTTCATCAATGGCCAAGCGACCCGCCGTGTCCACCAACAGCACATCAAAGAAATGCTTGCGGGCGTAATCGATGGCAGCGCGGGCAATGTCCAAAGGCTTTTGATCTGGCGAGCTGGGAAACCACTCAGCACCCGCTTGGGCTGTGACGGTTTTGAGCTGCTCAATGGCCGCAGGACGGTAGACGTCGCCGGAAACCGTCAAGACTTTTTTCTTGCGCTTTTCAATCAGGTGCTTGGCCAATTTGGCCGTGGTGGTGGTTTTACCCGCACCTTGCAAACCAGCCATCAAAATCACAGCCGGAGGTTGGGCTGCCAAGTTGATGTCGGCCACGCCTTCGCCCATGGTTGCGGCCAATTCGCGGTTCACGATGGCCACCAAAGCTTGACCCGGCTTCAGAGAACCCAAGACTTCTTGTCCCAGAGCCTTTTCTTTCACACGCGCAATGAAATCGCGCACCACCGGCAAAGCCACGTCGGCTTCCAGCAGGGCCATGCGCACCTCACGCAGCATGTCGGTGACGTTCGATTCCGTGATCCGTGCTTGACCACTGATTTGCTTAACAAGGAGCGAGAGTTTGTCGGTCAGGGCGGAGGCCATAGCATCATTTCTTATAAACCGTTAGGTTTTAAGCCCTTTGCCAGAATGCTGGGGCTCAAAACGCTAAACTAGGAAGCATGATTTTAGCCAGTCCACTTGATTTGGCGATGTGGTTGACACTTTTAACCGCCATCGCCTACGCCATTCCCGCCATCACAGCGGACCGCATGGGCCCCAGTTTGGCCAGGCGCTATCTTTGGCTGGCGTGGTTGTTACATGCCTTCACGCTGGGCCAGGGCTTGTGGGGTGAATCGCCACGCTTTGGCTTTGCCCCTGCCCTGTCCGTCACCGTGTGGTGGGTGCTGACCGCCTATGCGGTCGAAACCCAATATTTCCCGCAACTCAAAGCCCGCTGGGCCATGGCCGCCTTGGGCAGTGCCGCTGTCGCATTGGCTTGGTACTTTCCCGGTCATCCCTTGCTGCTCACAGCCTCCATTTGGTTGCCTTTGCACTGGGCTTTGGGCATTGCTTCCTACGGCATGTTTGCGGCTGCAGTCATCCACGCCGCCCTCATGAACAGCGCAGAAACTCAAATTCGCCTGGGCAATGAAAACCAAAGCGGCCTGCCCTTGCTCACCTTAGAGCGTTTGATGTTCCGCTTTGTCACCTTGGGTTTCATCTTGCTGACCCTCACGTTGGTCGCCGGTTGGGTTTTTGGCGAACAACTCTACGGCGCTGCAGGTGCGCACTTCAAATGGGACCACAAAACCGTGTTCTCTGTGCTGTCTTGGCTCACCTTTGGCGCTTTGATGCTGGGCCGCCACCAATTCGGTTGGCGCGGTCGGCGTGCCGTGCGCGTGTTGTACACCGGTGCAGCCATGCTGCTCTTGGCCTACGCCGGCTCTCGCTTTGTGCTTGAAGTCATTTTGGAACGCAGCGTTTGAAACTACTCGTCTTCCTGTTGGCCATCTTGTTTGGCGTTTGGCTGTGGCGGCAAAACCGCCTGAAAGAACGGCGTGAACGCGACAGTGCAGGTGCCCCAACCCAGAAACAAGCGGCGCAGCAACATCAAGCGGACCTGACACCCAGCCCCATGCTGGCCTGCAAACACTGCGGCCTGCACATGCCAGAACAAGACATGGTGCAAGGCCGCCAAGGCCCTTACTGTTCCCAAGCGCACTGCCAGGCCGCTTCTGACACTCGAATTTGAAACAACATGCACTTTGATGTGGGACACACCGGTTGGTACCAGGGTGCTGAAACATGCGAATCGCCCAACTTTGGTCCGCGCCCCGACCAAGCCGACATTGACCTGATCGTGGTGCACGCCATCAGCCTGCCGCCCGGCGAATACGGCGGGCAAGCTGTTCAGCAACTCTTCACCAACCAACTCGATTGGGAAGCTCACCCCTACTTTCAAAGCATTCGTGGCTTGCAAGTGTCTTCTCATTTTTTCATTGAGCGAACGGGCAAACTCTGGCAGTTTGTCAGTTGCAACCAACGCGCTTGGCACGCAGGCACTTCTGCTTACCGAGGCCGTTCCAACTGCAATGACGACAGCATTGGCATTGAGTTGGAAGGCCTGGATGGCCAGCTTTTTGAAGATGCACAATACGACTGCCTCACCCAACTTTGCCACGCCTTGGCCAAGCGCTACCCCATTCGGCACATCGCTGGGCATGAACACATTGCGCCAGGCCGGAAAAAAGATCCAGGTCCAGGATTTGATTGGCCTCGACTTGAAAAAAATGTCGCATGGCCGCCTCAGTACTTTCCCGAGTTTTGAATGATTTTTCTGCCATCTCAAAATATTTTTTAAATATTTTTGCCGGCATCTTTCGCACCGAATGCGCGCAGTCTGCGCTTTGAAACCCAGGCTCCATTTTGAAGACGCAACGATTTGCAAGGCTTTGCGCAGGCAAATGCAAGCAAAGGCGCACCAGATCTCATGCGCATCCAAAACAGGCTGATTTGATGCGCATTCCAAGGCATCGTTTTCATGCCCCAAAAGTGAGCAAAGCGGTGCACGCCACAAGCCTGACACCCCCCTGATTCGCAAGCATGCACAAATGACCACGGTACACTACCCCTAGTGGCTTGAATTCATCTTAGACCCCAGATATAGTGTCTCAACGCCAAAGACACGGTAAGATGAAAAACACAAAAAAGCCCTGATTTGACGCCCTGAACCTGAAGCGAGTTCAAGCCCTTTGTTGAGCTCGCATGCAGACTGAAATTTGAACTGACATTGACCACTGAGAAACTTATGCAAATTGAGATGAATCCGACATCGTCCTCACCCGCCTTCCCTGGCGCACTCGATGCCTCACAAGCTGGCGCAGCAGCCTCACACGCTTTGGCCAACTACCAAATCATTCGCCGCAATGGCGCGGTGGTGCCGTTTGAGCCCAACAAAATTGCCGTGGCTTTGATGAAAGCCTTTTTGGCAGTTCACGGCACGCAAGGCGCGGCGTCTGCCAGCGTGCGCGAAGTGGTCGATGGCCTGACCCAAACCGTGGTGCGCGCCCTGATGCGTTCACGTCCAGGTGGCGGCACCTTCCACATTGAAGACGTGCAAGACCAAGTGGAACTGGGCCTGATGCGCAGCAGCAACCACGAAGTGGCCCGTGCCTACGTGCTCTACCGTGAACGCCGCACCCAAGAGCGCGCCCAAGTCAAAGAAGAAAAAGCCGCGGTCAGCAACGCCCCCACCCTGCATGTGCTGGAGGGTGGTCAGCGCGTGCCCCTCGATGTCAACTATTTGCAAGGCCTCATCGTCAACGCCTGCCAGGGTTTGGGCCAAGACGTGCACCCCGATCCCATCGTGGCCGAAACCATGCGCAACCTCTATGACGGCGTGCCCATGGAAGAGGTTTACAAGGCGTCCATCTTGGCGTCTCGCACCCTGATCGAGAAAGACCCCGACTACACCTACGTCACAGCCCGTCTGCTGATGCACACCATTGCCAAAGAAGTCTTGGGCAAAGAAGTGCTCTTGAAGGACATGGCTACTCACTATGTGGACTACTTCCCTGGCTACATCAAAAAGGGCGTCGACAACGGCCTCCTCGACGAAAAGCTCCTGCAATTCGACCTGCGCAAGCTGGCCACAGCCCTCAAAGCCGAGCGCGATTTGCAGTTCGATTACCTCGGCCTGCAAACCTTGTACGACCGCTACTTCTTGCACGTGCGCAAAACACGCATCGAGTTGCCCCAGTCTTTCTTCATGCGCGTGGCCATGGGCCTGGCCCTGAACGAAGCCGACCGCGAAGCCCGCGCCATCGAGTTCTATGAAGTTCTGTCTTCATTCGACTTCATGTCCAGCACCCCTACCCTGTTCAACAGCGCTGGTTTGCGCTCACAGCTGTCCAGCTGCTACCTCACCACCGTGCCCGACGACCTCGACGGCATTTACGAGTCCATCAAAGAAAACGCATTGCTGTCTAAATTTGCCGGCGGCTTGGGCAATGACTGGACACGCGTTCGCGCTTTGGGCAGCCACATCAAGGGCACCAACGGCGAATCACAAGGTGTGGTGCCATTCCTCAAAGTGGTCAACGACACCGCTGTGGCCGTGAACCAAGGCGGCAAGCGCAAAGGCGCGGTCTGTACTTACCTCGAAACATGGCACCTCGACATTGAAGAGTTCCTGGAACTGCGCAAGAACACCGGCGACGACCGCCGCCGCACGCACGACATGAACACCGCCAACTGGATTCCCGACCTGTTCATGCGCCGTGTCATGGAAAAAGGCACTTGGACTTTGTTCTCGCCTTCCGATTGCCCCGATTTGCACGACAAGTTTGGCCTTGAGTTCGAAAAAGCCTACGTGGCCTACGAGCAAAAAGCCGCCGCCGGCGAAATCAAGCCCAGCCGCACCATCCAGGCCAACGACCTGTGGCGCAAAATGCTTTCCATGCTGTTTGAAACAGGCCATCCTTGGATCACGTTCAAAGATGCTTGCAACATTCGCTCACCTCAGCAGCACGCTGGCGTGGTGCACTCCTCCAACCTGTGCACCGAAATCACTTTGAACACCAGCGACACCGAAACTGCGGTGTGTAACTTGGGTTCTGTCAACTTGCCACAGCATTTGATGGACGGCCCCAACGGCAAACAAATCGACCACGCCAAACTGCAGCGCACCATCAAAACGGCCATGCGCATGCTCGACAACGTGATCGACATCAACTACTACGCGGTCAAAAAAGCGCGTGACTCTAATATGCGTCACCGCCCTGTGGGTCTGGGCCTCATGGGCTTCCAAGACGCGCTGTACCAAAAGCGTGTGCCCTATGCTTCGCAAGAAGCCGTGGAATTTGCAGACACGTCCATGGAAGCCATCTGCTACTACGCTTACTGGGCCTCCACCGAGTTGGCTGCCGAGCGCGGCAAGTACTCCAGCTACAAAGGCTCTTTGTGGGACCAAGGCATCTTGCCTTTGGACACTTTGGACATGCTGCAACAAGCCCGCGGTGGTTATGTGGAAGTCGACCGCAGCAGCACCATGGACTGGGATGCTTTGCGCAAGAAGATTGCCAAAGACGGCATGCGCAACTCCAACTGCGTGGCCATTGCGCCAACCGCCACCATCTCCAACATCATTGGTGTGGACGCTTGTATCGAGCCTTGCTTTGGCAATTTGTCGGTCAAGTCCAACTTGTCTGGCGAATTCACCATCATCAACAGCTACTTGGTGCGCGACTTGAAGCGCCTGGGTCTGTGGGACGACGTCATGGTCATGGACTTGAAACACTTCGATGGCTCACTGCGCCCCATCGACCGCGTGCCGCAAGAAATCAAGGCCTTGTACGCCACCGCCTTCGAAGTGGAAACCACATGGATTGTGGAAGCGGCTGCACGTCGCCAGAAATGGATTGACCAGGCGCAGTCACTCAACATTTACATGTCGGGCGCGTCTGGTAAAAAGTTAGACGACACCTACAAGTTGGCATGGTTGCGTGGCCTCAAAACCACTTACTACCTGCGCACCATCAGCGCCACACACGCCGAGAAATCAACGGTGTCCAACAACCAAATGAATGCGGTGTCGTCTGGTTCCACAACTGGCGGTTCTTCTGCATCGAATGCATCTGCACCTGCACAGTTTTCTGGTGTGCCCGCAACCGATGTGAAGTTCACAGCCATTGACGATGTGGGCTGCGAAGCTTGCCAATAACTTTCAAAGATTCAGGAAATTAATTTTCACAATCTTCAAATCACGACGAAGAAATACAATGCAAAAACGCAACACTTCTTCGCGTGATTTCATTTCATTTCAAAACATTGCTTTGCATTTCGTCCGCAAGCTTTCATAATTCACACATTGGAAATTTCTATGTTGTCCTGGGACGATTCATCTAAACCTGCGTTGCAACCTGCAATGCCAAGCTTTCCCCCAAGCGGTCCATCTGCCGACCGCTTCGCTGATCTGTCTTCATTCACAGCCAACGCATCCTCCATCAGCGCATCCTCCGTCAATGCGGCCAGTGCAGCGCCATCCCCTGTGATGACCGCTGCCACACAAGCAGCACCCACGACAGGCGCCGCACGCCGTGTCAATGCCGCAGACAAACGCATCATCAACGGCCAAACCGACGTCAACCAGTTGGTGCCCTTCAAATACAAATGGGCTTGGGAAAAATACCTCGCCACTTGCGCCAACCACTGGATGCCGCAAGAAGTGAACATGACACGCGACATCGCACTTTGGAAAGACCCCAACGGTTTGACCGAAGACGAGCGCCGCTTGGTCAAGCGCAACTTGGGCTTCTTCGTGACAGCCGACTCTTTGGCTGCCAACAACATCACTTTGGGTACTTACCGTCACATCACGGCCCCCGAGTGCCGTCAGTTCTTGCTCCGTCAAGCTTTTGAAGAAGCCATTCACACCCATGCCTACCAGTACATCACGGAGTCTTTGGGTCTGGACGAAAGCGAAATCTTCAATGCTTACAACGAAGTTCAGTCCATTCGCGACAAAGACGAGTTCCTGATTCCGTTCATTCACGCCATCATGGACCCTCACTTCAAAACGGGCACTCAGGAAACTGACCAAACCCTCTTGAAGTCACTGATCGTGTTTGCCTGCCTCATGGAAGGCTTGTTCTTCTACGTGGGCTTTACCCAAATTCTGGCTTTAGGCCGCCAAAACAAGATGACAGGTGCTGCCGAGCAGTACCAGTACATCTTGCGCGACGAGTCCATGCACTGCAACTTCGGCATCGACCTGATCAACCAGATCAAGCTTGAGAACCCCCAGTTGTGGACCGCTGAATTCAAAGCCGAAATCAATGAACTGTTCATGAAAGCCGTTGAATTGGAATACCGTTACGCCGAAGACACCATGCCCCGCGGCGTGCTCGGCCTCAACGCTTCCATGTTCAAAGGCTACTTGCGCTACATCGCCAACCGCCGTGCCACCCAAATCGGCTTGGAAGCTCTCTTCCCCAACGAAGAGAACCCCTTCCCATGGATGAGCGAAATGATTGACTTGAAGAAAGAACGCAATTTCTTCGAGACCCGCGTCATTGAATACCAGTCGGGCGGCGCCCTGTCTTGGGACTGATACTTTCTACATGACGTTCCTGTTTAAACCTCACACCACGATCGCGCTTTGCGGCGCTGGGGTGAGGTTTTTCCCCATTCAAGGTGTTGAGATTCATTCTCAGCACCTTGAATCGCTTTGCGACTCCAACATTCGCAAAGTGTTTCACCCTGTTGATTTTTCTAATTGATCAAGGAGAAAAAAATCATGGCAACTGCAAAAAAAGCGGCACCCAAAAAAGTCGCAGCAAAAAAATCGGCACCTAAAAAAGCCGTTGTGAAAAAAGCACCTGCTAAAAAAGCAGCTCCCGCTAAAAAAGCAGCCCCTAAAAAGGCCGTCGCTAAAAAAGCTGCAGCGCCTAAAAAAGCAGCACCTAAGAAAGCCGTAGCTAAAAAAGCTGCAGCGCCTAAGAAAGCCGTCGCCAAAAAGGCAGCAGCACCTAAAAAAGCAGCTCCTAAAAAGGCCGTAGCTAAGAAGGCAGCAGCTCCTAAAAAAGCCGCAGCTAAAAAAGCAGCTCCTAAAAAAGCCGCTAAAAAAGCCGTTGCTAAGAAAGCTGTCAAAAAAGCCGCTCCTAAAAAAGCCGCTAAAAAGCCTGCTAAAAAAGCCGCTAAGAAAGCTGCGAAAGCGCCCGCTGCCCCTGCTGCCGCTGCGACTGCATTGAATCCACAAGCTGCATGGCCGTTTCCTTCGGCCGCCAAGCCTTGATTCAACGTTGATTCGTTAGCCAAAGCAAAAGCCCGATGCTGCAAAGCGTCGGGCTTTTTTTACAGGGCTTCAAGGGTAAAAAGTGAGAAGGCGATAGCCGACAAAAACGGGGTCGTTTTGTCGCAGCTGAAGCTGCCATTCATATTCAACGATTTCTCCTGGCGACAAAAATGGCGCCCCTCCCGTTTCGGCAGGATTGAACACTTTGCGCATCAGGGCTTTGTCTTGAGCATCGGTCAATGTCAGTTCAACCCATGGGCTGGCCACTGGCAGTGTTGACGTGTTGCGCAAATTCAATTCCAAGCGCCAGCCAGAGCCTTCCGACATCAAGTCGACCGAGGCATGGTCGATCACCATGGCATCGGCTTTTTGCAATGGCGAAATCTGGCAGCCTGCCCACTGGCAGATGGAACTGACCAAAGGCTTCAAACGAGGCTCATGCGCCACCCAGGTATCTTTGAAGTGAAGGGCAAGCTGAAACAACAAGCCCAGAATGCCTAGGAGGGCCCAGAGCCATAAGCCTCGGTAAGCCATGTGAGAAATAGACTTTAGGCCGCCGTGCTGCGCTGAGCGGTCATCAAGATCCAGCCGTCTTCACGATCTGCCACAGACAGGGTCACGAAAGGTGCATAAGCCTGAATCAATTCTTCTTCTTGACGTTCCAGAATACCGGCCAAGACCAAATGACCCGACGCTTCGAGGTGGTTGCACAACAAGGGCGCCAGCACTTTCAAGGGGGTGGCCAAAATGTTGGCCAGCACCGTTTGATAAGTTCCTTGCGCCAATTCGGGCTGGCCCGCATTCAAACTCACAGCGTTGGCGAGTGCGTTGAGCTCAGTGGATGTCACGGCTGCCTCGTCGATGTCGACCGCATCAATTTGCGTGGCACCAAACTTGGCAGCCCCAATGGCCAAAATGCCTGAACCGCAACCGTAGTCCAGCACGCGCTGTCCCTTGACCGGGTGCGTGGCAATCCAGCGCAGACACATGCGCGTGGTGGGGTGAGTGCCCGTACCAAATGCCAAACCAGGATCCAAGCGAATGATCGCCTTGGCCTGTTCAGGCGGTTCGTGCCAAGTTGGCACAATCCAAAACTCTGGCGTGATTTCAACGGGGGCAAATTGCGATTGCGTCAGACGCACCCAATCTTGATCGGGCACGGCAGCAATCGACAAGATTTGGCAAGCTTCAAAGAAATCTTGCGCGGCCAACAACACCGCCGCTTCCTGGGCCGCGTCTTCTTTGGCAAACAAAGCCACAAGCTTGGAGCGCTGCCAACCGTCTTTGGGCGGCGGCATGCCGGGTTCGCCAAACAAGGCTTGTTCGTGCGCCGTTTGGGCGTCCGCGTCTTCCACCGAAACGCTCAAAGCATCCAATGCTTCAAGCGCATCACTCAAGACCTCGACACGTGCCTCTGGGCACAACAAGTTCAACTCAAACATGTTCAACCTTTGCGGTGACGCAGCCACTCTTCCAAGTAGTGAATGTTGGTGCCGCCTTGTACAAATTTGGCATCACGCAAAATTTCTCGGTGCAATGCAATGTTGGTGCTGATGCCTTCCACCACGGTCTCGGCCAGGGCCGTTTGCATGCGGGCAATGGCTTGGTCGCGTGTGTCACCATGGGCAATGATTTTGCCAATCATGGAGTCATAGTTCGGCGGCACAAAGTAGTTGTTGTAGACATGTGAGTCGACACGAATGCCAGGCCCCCCCGGCGCATGCCAAGTGGTGATGCGGCCAGGTGATGGCGTGAATTTGAAGGGATCTTCCGCATTCACACGGCACTCAATGGCATGCCCCCGAATTTCAATTTGGCGCTGCGTGAAAGGCAATTTCTCGCCTGCAGCGACCATGATTTGGGTTTTGACAATGTCAATGCCTGTGACCCACTCTGTGACGGGGTGTTCAACTTGAACACGGGTGTTCATCTCAATGAAATAGAACTCGCCGTTTTCGTACAAAAATTCAAACGTACCCGCACCGCGGTAATTGATCTTTTTGCAAGCCGCCACACAACGCTCACCAATCTTGTCAATGAGTTTGCGGGGAATACCCGGTGCCGGTGCTTCTTCAACCACTTTTTGGTGACGACGCTGCATGGAGCAATCGCGCTCACCCAAGTAAACGGCATTCTTGTGCTTGTCCGCCAAAATTTGAATTTCGATGTGTCGCGGATTCTGCAGATACTTTTCCATGTAGACCGCAGGATTGCCAAATGCAGCGCCCGCTTCGGCCTTGGTCATTTGTACCGCGTTGATCAGCGCAGCTTCGGTGTGCACCACACGCATACCGCGGCCGCCACCGCCACCGGCCGCCTTGATGATCACAGGGTAACCGATGCTCTTGGCGGTACGCCGAATGATGACGGGGTCATCAGGCAACTCACCTTCAGAGCCAGGCACACAAGGCACGCCGGCCTTGATCATGGCTTGCTTGGCTGACACCTTGTCGCCCATGATGCGAATGGATTCGGGGGTGGGGCCAATGAATTGGAACCCACTTTTCTCGACCCGTTCTGCAAAGTCTGCGTTTTCACTGAGGAAACCATAGCCCGGGTGAATGGCTTCGGCATCGGTCACTTCGGCCGCTGAAATGATGGCCGGCATGTTGAGGTAGCTCAGACCCGAAGCAGCAGGCCCAATGCAAACGGCCTCTTCCGCCAGCTTGACGTATTTGGCTTCGCGGTCGGCTTCGGAGTACACCATGACCGCTTTGATGCCGAGTTCTCGGCAGGCGCGCTGAATGCGCAGGGCAATTTCCCCGCGGTTGGCAACCAGAATTTTCTTGAACATAAGAATCCCGGTCGATTATTCGATGATGTACAAGGCTTGACCGTATTCCACAGCCTGGCCGTTTTCGCACAAGACTTGCTTGACGGTGCCGGCTTTGTCAGATTCGATTTCGTTCAAAATCTTCATGGCTTCAATGATGCACAGCGTGTCGCCTTCTTTGACGGTGTCGCCAACTTGAACAAACGGCGCAGCGCCGGGGCTGGAAGAGCGGTAGAAAGTGCCCACCATGGGGGACTTGACGTTGTGACCGGCAGCAGCAGCGTCGGCAGCCACAGCGGCAGCCGTGACAGCAGCAGCATCGGCAATTTGAGCGGCCGTCGGGGCAGCAGGCGCGGCGGGTGCGGAGGCCGGCACCATCACTTGCTGGGTTAACACAGGAGCGCCCGAAGCAACAGCACCCTTGACGATGCGGACCTTGCCTTCAGCCTCGGTAATTTCCAATTCAGTGACGTTAGAGTCAGAAACCAAGTCGATCAAGGTTTTAAGTTTGCGCAAATCCATGTTACCCCCTGTGTTTGCTAGCGAAAACGTCGAATTTACACCAAAAACACAGTCAAATGGGCGCAATTGCTCTCATTTATCAATTTTAGTCAGGCTCAACCAGGCGCATCCACGGTTGTTGGCGAGGCTAGGTGAGGGTTGCGGCCTGAAAGATCTTCCCAGGCCCAGGTCAAAGGACCTTTTTCAACCAGGCATCCAAATCTTCTTGATCTAATTTGCCTGCTTTTTGCGCCAAAAGCTTGCCTTTTGCATCAAAAATCACGCTGTAGGGCAAAACACTCTCTGCATTGCCGAGGGTCTTGCCAAGTTCCGTCCCGTTGAAACCTGCCAAGCCGACAGGAAAACTCAAAGGCTTTTGACTTAAAAAGCGCCTCACCATGCTGGGTTGATCAACGGCCAGGCCCACGACTTGAAGCGATTTAGCCTGATTTAACTTATAAAAGGCATCAATTAATGGCAGTTCTTCAATGCAAGGGGGACACCAGGTGGCCCAAAAGTTGACCAACAAAGGCTTGCCCCGCAACTCAAGCATGCTCAAAGTACCACCCTCAGGCTTTTCAAAGCTTTGCGTCCAAAAATTTTGCACCGCGGCGTCCATCACACCCTGCGGTTGAAACTTTTGCCAAGCCACCAAGGCGCCTGCCAGACCGGCAGTGATCCCCAAGCCCGCCATCAGCCAATGCCGACGATCCATCAATGGCTTGCCCGCAGCGTCTTCTGGTCTGGCCAAATCTGCCAAGCTTCCAGACCTGCTTGCATTATTTTCGTTAACTTCGTTCTTCATGCCTACATCATGCCTCAATTAATCGTTGAACAGCGGCCAAATCGCCACGCGGCGAACGTCCTTGACCATCCAACTTCAGCGCACCCCGCAAATCGTCAAACTCATTGACCAGGAGGTGGACCCCAATTTCTTCGCCCAATGCCTCACAAAAACTGTGAATACTCAGTGCCTCAACGGGCTCCCCATGCAGGCCCTTGACCGTTCTCGCTTCGTAGTCGACCCCTTTGTTGATCAGTTCAATTTCTGTTGCTTTGGCATCATCGCAAAACAACTGCAGGTAAATGTCTGACAAACGGGTGGCCGTTCCATGCCAGACAGCGCCTCCCAAATAGGGGCGAAAGCTGTCCAAGCGCTTCATCCACATCAGGGCATGCTGGCGCAAAGCCAAGAGCTCCTGGGGTTGGGTGTCTGCACAAAAAATCTCAATGTATTCACGCACCTGCGCCTCGACCTGATCGTTGTTGGGCAAGGGCGTTTTAGGCGGCAAGCCCAGCACTTTCAAGGCGCGTTTTTTGGCCGGGCCGTATTCCAAACCCTCTTCCACCACGCATTGCGCAGCCGAAGCTGCAATTTCATCCGTCAAATCTGCCATGACGCCATTGTGCACCGCCTAAAATCCCCCCATGCATATTCATATTTTGGGCATTTGCGGAACCTTCATGGGCGGCTTGGCCGCGTTGGCACGAGAAGCTGGCCACCGGGTCACGGGCTGCGACGCGGGCGTTTACCCTCCCATGAGTCATCAATTGGAAGCGCTGGGGATTGAGCTGATTGAAGGCTTCGGCGTTGATCAGATGAGCCTCAAGCCCGACCTCTATGTCATTGGCAATGTGGTCAGCCGCAGCCGCCTGCCCTCGGGCGAGCCTAAATTCCCTTTGATGGAAGCCATTTTAGAGTCTGGCGCGCCCTACACCAGTGGGCCCCAATGGCTGTCCGAACATGTGCTGCAAGGCCGCCACGTGTTGGCGGTGGCCGGCACCCATGGCAAAACATCTACCACCTCGATGCTGACTTGGATCCTGGAAGCAGCAGGCCTGACACCTGGATTTTTGGTGGGCGGTGTGCCTTTGAATTTTGGTGTTTCCGCACGCTTGGGTGAGGTCGCACCCGGCCATTCACGCAATTACTTTGTGATCGAAGCCGACGAATACGACACCGCCTTTTTTGACAAGCGCAGCAAGTTTGTTCACTACCGCCCCCGCACGGCCATTTTGAACAACCTGGAGTTTGATCACGCCGACATCTTTGACGACTTGAAAGCCATCGAGAAACAATTTCACCATCTGGTGCGCACAGTGCCTGGCCAAGGTCGTTTGGTCGTGAATGGTCTGGAAGAGAGTTTGACGCGCGTGCTTGCGCAAGGTTGCTGGAGTGAGGTCAGGACATTTGGTGCGACCGTCAGCGACTTGGTGGCCGAAGGCGAACCCAGTGATTTTGCAGTCATGCAACAAGGCCGCAAAGTGGCCCATGTCACATGGTCTCTCGGCGGCGTTCACAACCAACTCAATGCCTTGGCCGCCATTGCGGCGGCAGAGCACGTGGGCGTGGCACCCGCTGTGGCAGCACAAGCCTTGGCCAGCTTTCAAAACGTCAAGCGCCGCATGGAAGTGCGTGGCTCGGTGGGCGGCGTCACGGTCTATGACGACTTTGCGCACCATCCCACCGCCATTCGCACGACACTGGATGGTTTGCGCCGACAAATTGGCAGCACACAGCGCATCTTGGCCATCTTTGAGCCGCGCAGCAACACCATGAAGCTGGGCACCATGAAGTCTCAGCTGCCATGGAGCTTGGCGCAAGCCGACCTCTCGATTTGCCACAGTGGCGGCCTCGATTGGGATGCCCATGTCGCACTGGCCGAGATGGGCCACAAAGCCCTGGTGGCCAGCACGATCGATGAGGCGGTGACGCAAGTGATGGCACACGTTCAGCCGGGTGACCATTTGCTGTGCATGAGCAATGGCGGCTTTGGCGGCATTCATGACAAGCTCCTGAAGGCCTTAACAGACAAGCCAACAGGTGCTGTCGCTGTTTAAGCGTGACGCCGCGCCAGCACCGCTTTGGACAAGGTCTCCAAGACCCTCTCACTGTCTGGCCAGCCAATGCACGCATCGGTGATGCTTTGGGCGTACTTCAAGGCACTGGGGTCGTCCTTGCCAGGCGTGAATTTCTGCGCACCGCCCTCTAGGTGACTCTCCACCATCACGCCAAAAATTTGACGTGAACCCTTGCTGATTTGTGCGGCAATGTCCTGGGTGACATTCACCTGGCGTTCGTGTTGTTTGCTGCTGTTGGCATGGCTGCAATCGATCATCAAGGTGGCGGGCAGTTTGGCTGCTGCCAAGTCTTGACAAGCCGCCGTGACACTGGCTTCGTCGTAATTGGGGGCTTTGCCGCCGCGCAAAATAACGTGGCAATCTGGATTGCCTTGCGTTTGCACAATGGCCACTTGGCCATTTTTGTGAACCGACAAAAAGTGATGGCCGCGTTCAGCCGCTTGAATGGCATCGGTGGCAATTTTGATGTTGCCATCGGTGCCATTTTTGAAACCAATGGGCGCCGACAAACCGGAGGCCAATTCACGGTGAACCTGGCTTTCTGTGGTGCGCGCACCAATAGCGCCCCAGCTGATCAGGTCGCCGATGTATTGTGGCGAGATCACATCCAAAAATTCGCTGCCTGCAGGCAAACCTTGGCGATTGATTTCAATCAACAATTGACGGGCAATGCGCAAGCCTTCGTCAATGCGAAAGCTCTCATCCAGGTACGGATCATTGATCAGGCCTTTCCAGCCCACGGTGGTTCGAGGTTTCTCGAAATAAACCCGCATCACAATCTCCAAGGTGTCTTGGTACTTGTCGCGCAAAGGCTTCAGGCGACGTGCGTAATCCAAAGCGGCCACAGGGTCATGGATTGAACAAGGGCCAATGACCACCAACAAGCGGTCGTCTTTGCCCGCCATGATGTTGTGAATCTTGCGGCGCGTTTGCGAAATCAAACTCTCCACCGCGGTGCCCGTGATGGGGAAGAAACGCATCAAATGCTCGGGCGGCGGCAACACGGTGATGTCCTTGATGCGTTCGTCATCGGTCTGCCCTGTGCGCTCCAGCGGGTTGACATAGCGAGGCTCCGAGCTGGCTTTGGCTTTGGTGTTCATCGTGTGCTCCTGTTCAAAAATCGTGACGGCAAAAAAAAACCGCCGGGGGTTGAGTCCGGCGGTTGGTAGAGGGGTTCAGTGACTTATGCGCTGGCCTCTCGTCCGCCTAGGACTGAGAATGCAAAATAAAAGCTAAAAAAGCTCAAGCGCGTGGTCATGGGAAAAGAATGTAGCACAAGTTTTCGACAGTTTTCTGACAACACAGTCAGGCCGGACGCCTTCAAGCTGTGCCGCCCACCGTCAGGCCTTCAATGCGCAGTGTCGGCTGTCCTACGCCCACAGGCACACTTTGACCTTCTTTGCCACAGACGCCCACGCCTGAATCCAATCGCATGTCGTTGCCAATCATGCTGACTTGTTTCAGACATTCAGGGCCACTGCCCACCAAAGTGGCGCCCTTCACGGGGTATTGAATCTTGCCGTTCTCCACCCAGTAAGCTTCACTGGCCGAGAACACGAACTTGCCGCTGGTGATGTCCACTTGGCCACCACCGAAGTTGGTGGCATACAGGCCTTTTTTGATGCTGGCCACAATTTCTTCGGGCGCTTTGTCGCCGCCCAACATGTAGGTGTTGGTCATGCGGGGCATGGGAATGTGTGCATAACTTTCACGTCGGCCATTGCCCGTGGGTTTGACACCCATCAAACGTGCATTCATGGCATCTTGGATGTAGCCCTTCAAAATACCGTCTTCAATCAGCACATTGCGCTGGCTAGGGCAGCCTTCGTCGTCCACATTCAAAGAGCCTCGGCGGTCCGACAGCGTGCCATCGTCCAGCACCGTCACCCCTTTGGCGGCCACACGTTTGCCAATCATGCCGCTGAAGGCGCTGGAGCCTTTGCGGTTGAAATCGCCTTCCAAACCGTGGCCGATGGCCTCGTGCAAGAGCACACCCGGCCAGCCAGAACCCAACACCACGGTCATCACGCCAGCGGGTGCGGGGCGCGCATCCAAGTTGGTCAGCGCTGCATGCACGGCATCGTCCACATAGGCATTGATCATGGCATCGTCAAAATACGCCAAGCCAAATCGGCCGCCGCCGCCGCCACTGCCCACTTCGCGGCGACCCTTTTGTTCGGCAATCACCGTCACAGACAGGCGCACCAAGGGGCGCACATCGGCCGCCAAAGTGCCGTCGGCACGGGCCACCATGACCACGTCGTATTCACTGGCCAAACCTGCCATGACCTGGACCACTCGGGGGTCTTTGGCGCGGGCCAATTGCTCTACTTTCTCGAGCAACTGAACTTTGTCGGTGCTGTTCAGCGTCCCCATGGGATCGAGCGAAGGGTAGAGCGAACGAATACCGGCGATCTTGCGAGCCGGTACTTTGGCTTTTTGGCTCTGATGGGCTTGTGCAATGGCGCGAACCGTTTGCGCAGCGTCCATCAAGGAGGCCTCAGAGATGTCATCTGAATACGCAAAGGCTGTTTTTTCGCCGGCCACGGCACGCACACCCACGCCTTGGTCGATGCTGAAACTGCCGGTTTTGACAATGCCCTCTTCCAAACTCCATCCTTCAGCGCGGGTGTATTGAAAATACAAGTCGGCATCGTCGACTTTGTGCGCTTTGATGGCACTCAAGGCCTTGGCCAAATGGGTTTCGTCCAGGCCAAAAGGCTCGAGCAACAAGGACCTGGCCGTGGCCAAGCGTTCAAGGGTAGGTTCGCGTGAAATCATGGCCTGATTGTAGGCAAGCTCAGATGGCCCTGCAGGTTCAAGTCTGAACCAATCGTTTGGCCTTGGCAATCGACATCAAAATACCCAAACCCAAGCCCAGCGTCACCATGGCAGTGCCGCCATAACTGATGAAGGGCAAGGGCACCCCCACCACAGGCAAGATGCCGCTGACCATGCCCATGTTGACGAAGGCGTAGGTGAAGAAAATCATGCTGACACTGCCAGCCAGCAAGCGCGTGAAAAGGGTGGGCGCTTCGCGCGCAATGACCAAGCCCCTGAAGACCAAAAAGAAGAAGCCTGTGATGAGCAACAGCGTCCCCACCAAGCCAAACTCCTCAGAGAAGGCCGCAAAAATAAAGTCGGTGGTTCGCTCGGGAATGAACTCCAAGTGGGTTTGCGTCCCCTGCATAAAGCCCTTGCCCCAGAACCCGCCAGAGCCGATGGCGATCATGCCCTGAATGATGTGAAAGCCCTTGCCCAGTGGGTCGCGTGCAGGGTCTAAAAGCGTGCAAACGCGCTGACGTTGGTACTCGTGCAAGAGCTTCCAATCGACGCCATCGGCACACAACTGAGACTCGAAAATGATCAACAACAAAATGCCCACCAAGCCGATGGCCACCGGCGGCACAATCAAGCGCCAGCTCAGACCCGCAAAAAACAACACCGCGGCACCCGTGCTCAAGACCAACAAAGCCGTGCCCAAATCGGGCTGCCGCATGATCAGACCGACCGGCACCACAAGCAGCAAAGCCGCCACCACAAAGTCGAGCGGCCGCAATTGACCTTCCCTTTTTTGAAACCACCAAGACAGCATCAAGGGCATGGCAATTTTCAAAATTTCGCTGGGCTGAATGACCACCCCCACATTGAGCCAACGCCGGGCGCCTTTCTTGGTGATGCCAAAAATGGCCACCGCGATCAGCAGCACGACGCCAAAGGTGTAAATGGGCACGGCCAGGCTCATCAACCTTTGGGGTGGAATTTGAGCCATGCCAAACATGATGACGGCTGCAATCATCATGTTGCGGCCATGGTCGACAAAGCGCGTGCCATGGTCAAAGCCCGAGGAATACATGATCAGCATTCCCGCGCAGGCCAGCACAAAGACCGCGAAGGCCAAAGGGCCGTCAAATCCTTCAAACAAGTAAAGGATGCGAGACGACAGGCTGGGTTTTTCGATCACGGGCGGCATGGGCTGATTATCCTTTGCTTCCCCCCTCTTTTTCAATTCTCAGAATTGATCGGGGACTTGCACCCAAAGGGCCGCCTCATGGGACAATCGGGCCCATGTTTTTATTGTTTGAAGAAGCCGGCAAATTTTTGGCCGGACGCGTCCTGTCTGAGGCAGAAGCCTCGGTTCAGGTGGAATTGGACAGCGGCAAAAGGGTCAAAGTCAAAGGCGCCAATGTGCTTTTGAAGTTTGAAAAACCTGCGCCGGCCGTTCTGCTGACCGAAGCCACCCTCATCAGCCAAAGCATTGAGCTCGATTTGGCGTGGGAATTTGCGCCCGAATCCGAATTTGGTTTTGCCGATGTAGCGCGCGAGTACTTCAGTGCCGACGCCAGCACCATCCAGCAAGTGGCGGCCTTGATTCGCTTGTACGAAGCGCCACATTATTTCCGCCGCGCTGGCAAAGGCCGCTTCAAGAAAGCGTCTGCCGAAACCGTTCAATTGGCTTTGGCCGGCATTGAAAAGAAAAAACAATTGCTCGCACAAATTGAAGCCTGGTCGCATGAGTTGATGGCGGGCCAATGCCCAGCCCCCATCAAAGACCAGCTTTATAAAATTTTGTTTCGACCGGACAAAAACGCGCCTGAATACAAGGCGGTGGTAGAAGCCAGTCGCGCCAGTCAAACCGCGCCGCTCACCTTGTTGCAAAACGCAGGCGCCATTGCCAGTGCTTACGATTTTCACTGGCAGCGGTTTTTATTTGACAACTTTCCAAAGGGCACTGGTTTTCCCAAACTGGATGCACCGCGCATTGCACACGCGTTGCCATTGGCACCTGTGCAGGCCTATTCGATTGACGACTCGCAAACCACCGAAATTGACGATGCCTTGTCGCTGCAAGGTTTGGGTTCGGGCAGCGTCGTGGTCGGCATTCACATTGCCGCGCCCGGTTTGGCCATTGCGCCCAACAGCGCCATTGACCAAGTCGGCCGCGCGCGTTTGTCCACGGTGTACATGCCTGGCTACAAAATCACCATGTTGCCCGACGAGGTGGTGCAGCAATACACTTTGGCCGAGGGACAAGCTTGTCCTGCGGTGTCGCTGTATGTCACCTTCGACGAAGCCACCCTCAGTATTCAGCATACCGAAACCAAATTGGAACGCGTGCCCATTGCAGCCAATTTAAGACACGATCAACTGGACAATTGGGTCACACCCGCTTGGCTTGAAAATCCGCCCACCGCGCGCGAAGGCGAACCCCAACTGCCCATTTCGCACGAGAGCCTGGCATTTTTCTGGCGTCTGGCACAGCACTTGAAAGCGGGCCGAGAAGTGGTCCGGGGCAAGCCCGAAAATTTCAACCGACCCGATTACAACTTCCGTTTGGTGCGCGACCACACAGACGCACCACCCACCGGCCAAGAGTCTGTGCAGATCAGTGTTCGTCAACGCGGCGCACCGCTGGATCTGATCGTGGCCGAAGCCATGATTTTGGCCAACAGCACTTGGGGCCAATGGTTGGCCAGCTTGGGTGTGCCGGCCATTTACCGAAGCCAAGCCAGCATGGCGCCTGGCGTCAAAGTGCGCATGGGCACCAAGGCGCTGCCGCACGCCGGCATTGGCGTGCCGGCCTACGCCTGGAGCACTTCGCCGCTGCGCCGCTACACCGATTTAGTGAACCAGTGGCAAATCATTGCCTGCGCGCAGCATGGCGCAACCGCCGCACTGGCAGCGCCCTTCAAGCCCAAAGATGCGCAAATGTTTGCCATCATCAGCGCCTTTGATGCGGCCTACACGGCCTACAACGGCTACCAATCGGGCATGGAGCGTTTTTGGACACTGCACTATTTGAAGCAAGAACACATCACGGAAGTGGTGGCCAGTTTGGTCAAAGAAATGGCAGGTGGCAGTTGGTTGGTGCGTGCCGACCACTTGCCATTGATGCTCAACGTGGTGGGTGCCTGCGGCATGATGCGCGGCGAAAAAGTCAGGGTTCAATTGGGCGCCATCGATGCCATGGCCCTGGATGTGAGCGGCACCGTCATTGAAAAATTGGCGTCGCCTCACACTGCGACCGATGACGCTGAGGCCAACGCGGAAGACGCACTGGACGACATGGACGATGCCGCCTCTGGCCCCATTGCCATTGCCATGAATGTCGACGAGACCGCCACCGACGACGCCAGCACTGCGCCATGAACCCACCTTCAGCGCCCTTCTCGGTGAAGCCTCACACACATCATCCTTTGATGTGGACCTTGGGCATCTCGATCGCTTTGCATGCGGCGCTGTTGAGTTTCAAATGGGTGGCGCCTGCCAGTTTTGACCGTCTCTTCGACAACACCCCCTTGGAAGTGGTGTTGGTCAACGCACGCAGCAGCCAAGCGCCCGACAAGGCCTTGGCTTTGGCACAAGTCAACTTGGCGGGGGGCGGACAAGTGGCGGGCAACAGCATGCAAACCAGCCCCTACAGTGCCCATGCGCAAGACCAAAGCGGCCAAGAGCTCCAGCAGCTCGAGCATAAAATTGAAGCCCTCAAAAACGAACAAGTCCGACTGATTCAGCAGCTCAAGCAAGAGCTGTCGCAACTCAACAGCCAAAGCCCTCAAAACAATGTGTCGTCCCTCAAGTCTGATGCGGTGGCAGAACGACAAAAGCAACTGTCGAGTCAGTTGGCGCAAATTGAGAAACAATCACAAGCGATGCAGGGTGGCCCTAAAAAACGCTACATCGGTCCTGCCACGCAAGAGGTGTCTTTTGCGCGCTATTACGACAAAATGCGACGCAGCATTGAAACCACTGGCACCGAGAACTTTCCACAAGCCGGTGGCGAAAAGCTCTACGGCAGCCTCACCATGGTGATCACACTCAATGCCCAAGGCAAAGTAATTCAGACAGAAGTGGCCACCCCATCGGGCAAGCCGCTGTTGGACCAACGGGCTGTGGCCATTGTGCAAGGCGCAGCGCCCTTTGACAGTTTCACGCCTGAGATGAAGCGCCAAGCCGATCAATTGGTGGTGGTCACGCGCTTTTTGTTTGCCCGCGATGAAACCCTTGAAACCCGCATGTTGGCGCCCCAGCCCGTCAGCAGATGAAGACCCTCCTCTTGGCGCTCAAACAGTGGCTCAAGTTGGTGCTGATGGGTTTTTTGGTGCTGCAAGTTTTTTTCACCGGCCGCATTGCCTTCATGGCGTTGGTCGATCCTGCCTCCACCGCCTTTGAGCGATCGCAGGCCTGGCAAATCATCACGCAGAAAGGCCACTTGATCTGGCGCCAAGAATGGCGGCCTTCGACGCAAGTCTCTGGCAATTTGAAACGTGCCGTCTTGGCCTCAGAAGACAGCGCCTTCACGCAACACCATGGCGTTTGGTGGGATGCTGTCGAGCAAGCATGGCGCAAAAATGCCAAAGCCCAAGCCAATGTCGAAGCACAAACTGCCAAGAAAAATGCAGCAAAACACGCGGTGCCCAAGATTGTGGGCGGCTCCACCATCACGCAGCAACTGGCCAAAAACCTGATGCTCAGTGGCGAGCGCAACATGCTCAGAAAAGCCCAAGAATGGGTCATCACCATGGCACTGGAGACGTGCTTGAGCAAACAACAAATTCTGACCCTGTATTTGAACCATGTGGAATGGGGCTTGGGGGTCTTTGGTGCAGAAGCTGCGTCCCAGCACTATTTCCGAAAACCAGCCAGCCAATTGACGGCGTGGGAAGCCGCTCGTTTGGCGGTGATGTTGCCTCGCCCTCGGTATTTTGAAAAATTGCCCGAGTCTGTCTACCTCAGTGACCGCGCCCAAACCATCATGGGCCGCATGAACGATGTTGCGCTGCCCTGAGCCCGCAAGGACAATGACGGCATGAGAATTCTTGGCATTGACCCTGGACTGCAAACCACCGGCTTCGGTGTGATTGATGTGAACGGCTCCAAACTGAGTTACGTGGCCAGTGGTGTGATTCGCACCGACAAAGTTCAACAAGGCAATTTGCCCAATCGCCTGAAAGTCATTTTTGATGGTGTGCTCGAAATCAATGCACGGTATCAACCCACCACATCGTCGGTAGAAATTGTGTTTGTGAACGTCAACCCTCAGGCCACTTTGCTCTTGGGTCAAGCCCGCGGTTGTTGTGTCACCGCCCTGGTGTCCTGTCACTTGCCTGTGGCCGAATACACGGCTTTGCAAATGAAGAAGGCCATCACGGGGCATGGCCGCGCAGCCAAATCTCAAATTCAAGAGATGGTCAAACGCATGTTGAATTTGCCCAAAGTACCGGGGCCAGATGCGGCCGATGCGCTAGGACTGGCCATCACCCACGCACACGCCAGTCCGTCGATGAACAAGCTGGCGGCGCTGGATGTGCTGAATCGAAAAACACACGGCATGTACCGAGACGGCCGAAGCCACTGACACCTCAGGGTCTTGAGAATTATTTGGGCAGGACCATGCGGTCGCGCTGGGCCAGATCTGGAAAGACCTTCAAGGCGGCAATGGCCACACCCACGGTGGCCAGTCCGCCAAAGACCACGGAGCCCACAGGACCCCACAGGGCCGCGGTGCTGCCTGACTCGAACTCACCCAATTGATTGGAAGCCCCAATGAAAATGGAGTTGACGGCCGCCACACGACCGCGCATGTCTTCAGGTGTTTCCAATTGCATCAAAGTCAGACGCGTGACGACACTCACGTTGTCGGCCGCGCCAGCCACCATCAAGGCGACCAAGGACAAGGCCATGTGGGTCGAAATGCCAAAAACAAAATTGGCGGCACCAAATACAGCCACGGCAACCAACATCCAACGTCCGACTTTGCGCTCAATCGGCCAATGCGTCAGAACGGCTGCCATGAGCAAGGCGCCCACGGCAGGTGCAGACCTGAGAATGCCCAAGCCCTCGGGTCCTGTGTGCAAAATATCTTTGGCATAAATGGGCAACAAGGCCGTCACACCGCCTAGCAACACGGCAAATAAATCGAGTGCAATGGCACCCAACAAAACTTTGTGCTGCCACACAAAGTGGGCACCTGCTAACACACTGCGCAAGTCGGCTGCAGCCCGAGAAGGTTTGTGTTCGTAACGCACAGACAAGGCGGCCACAAAGGCGATGAACAAGAACACCGCACAGGTGCCATAAACCGCATTGACATGCGTGGCGTACAAAATGCCGCCCAAGGCGGGGCCACCAATGACGGCCGTTTGAACACCCGTGGAACTCAAGGCCACCGCGCGTTGCAACAAGTTAGGGGGCACCAAGTGGGGCGTTAAGGCTTGCTGGGTGGGCATTTGAAAGGATCGCACCATGCCCAAAATGGCCGACACCACCAACACCCATTCACGCGTGACGGCATCGGTGTGTGTGCCCCACACCAACAGGCAGGCGACGACCGCTTGAATCAACATGCAAGTGGCATAAATGTGCACCTTGTGCAAGCGGTCGACGATGTGGCCCGCTGGCAAGGTCAAAATGAGCGCCGGCACAAATTGAAACAAACCCACCAAACCCAAATCCCAAGCACTGCCAGTGATGGCATACATGTGCCAAGCCAGTGCCACCATCAGCATTTGATTGGCCAAGATGCCAGACACGCGGGCCAGCCAAAAACGCAAGAAGGGTTTGTGCGCCAGCAGATCCTGGAGCGTGGGTGGGGTGGTTTGTGTCATTGAATTACCAAGCACGCACCGGCAAGGCAAAGCCTTCGGGTGCTTTTTTCACGTCGTCAAAGCTGACCATTTCGTAGGCATCGGGCTGGTCCAAGAGGGCGCGCAGCAATTGGTTGTTCATGGCGTGGCCAGAGCGGAAAGCACTGTAACTGGCGATGAGGGGTTTGCCGATCAAGTACAGGTCGCCCATGGCATCCAAAATTTTGTGTTTCACAAACTCATCGTCATACCGAAGGCCGTCGCTGTTGAGCACTTTGTAGTCGTCCATCACGATGGCGTTGTCCAAACCGCCCCCCAAGGCCAAACCATTGGAGCGCAGCATTTCAACGTCTTTGGTAAAACCAAATGTGCGGGCACGCGCAATGTCGCGGGCGTAAAGGTCGCGGCCTAAATCGAACACCACTTGCTGCCCTGTCGAATCGACAGCTGGGTGCTGGAAATCAATTTCGAAACTCAATTTGTAGCCATCAAAAGGCTCCAACTTGGCCCACTTGATGTTCTCGCCCTGCCCATCTTTGACTTCCACCGTTTTCAAAACGCGGATGAATTTTTTGGGCACTTGTTGCAGCTCAATGCCGGCACTTTGCAGCAAGAACACAAAGGAGGAAGCAGAACCATCCAAGATGGGGACTTCCTCTGCCGTGATGTCGATGATCAGGTTGTCGATGCCCAAGCCGGCACAAGCCGACATCAAATGTTCCACCGTGTGCACTTTGGCTTGACCACTGGAGATGGTGGACGCCAAGCGTGTGTCAGTCACGCTTTGCGCAGAAATGTGAATGTCAACCGGCTCCGCCAAATCGACCCGGCGAAAGACGATGCCGGTGTCGGGCGCAGCAGGGCGCAAGGTCAATTCAACACGTTGGCCACTGTGCAAACCCACACCCACGGCCTGGGTGAGGGTTTTGATGGTTCTTTGAGCAAGCATGGGCCGATTTTAATTTCTCAAGCCCAAGCTTGCTTGAAGAGGGTTTTTCAGACCCACTCTGACTCAAAGAGACTTGAAAATCAGTCTGCTTGCTTGCGCAAGAAGGCTGGAATTTCAATGTCGTCCATACCAGCAGAGGCCATGCCGTCCACTTTGGCAGCCGCTTGTGTGCGGTTGGTGCGCCACACGCTCGGCGTGTTCAAACGGCCATAGTCGCCGCCCAAGGCAGGGCTTTGAGCGCCCAATGTGGGCGACACAGCGTCTTGTGTGTCAACTGTAAAAGGCGCATCGTAAGTGCCCGTGCGCAGCACTTGCAAAGGCGGCGCAGTGCGGCGTGCACCTTGGCTTGACAAGCCAGTGGCCACCACGGTCACGCGAATTTCGTCGCCCAGGCTTTCGTCATAAGCTGTACCGTAAATGACGTGTGCGCTTTCAGAAGCATAGGCACGGATGGTGTTCATGGCTTGCTTGGACTCGCTCAATTTGAGGGAACCTTTGGCTGCGCTGATCAACACCAACACGCCTTTGGCGCCCGACAAATCGATGCCTTCGAGCAGTGGGCATGCCACCGCTTGCTCGGACGCAATGCGCGCACGGTCAGGACCGCTTGCAGACGCTGTGCCCATCATGGCTTTGCCAGGTTCGCCCATGACAGTGCGCACGTCTTCAAAGTCGACGTTCACGTGGCCAGGCACATTGATGATTTCTGCAATACCGCCGACCGCATTTTTGAGCACGTCGTTGGCGTGCGCAAACGCTTCGTCTTGGGTCATGTCTTCGCCGCCGGGCAATTCCATCAACTTTTCATTGAGCACCACGATCAATGAGTCGACGTTGGCTTCAAGTTCAGCCAAACCAGATTCAGCGCTTTGCATGCGGCGACCGCCTTCAAAGTCGAAAGGCTTGGTGACCACGCCCACCGTCAGGATGCCCATTTCTTTGGCAACGCGCGCAATCACAGGCGCGGCGCCTGTACCTGTGCCGCCGCCCATGCCGGCTGTGATGAACAACATGTGCGCGCCTTCGATGGCGGCGCGAATGTCTTCAACCGCTTCTTCAGCGGCATCGCGACCTTTTTCGGGTTTGCTGCCAGCGCCCAAACCGGTGTGACCCAATTGAATGAAGCGGTGCGCAGCACTGCGTGCCAATGCCTGTGCATCGGTGTTGGCGCAAATGAATTCAACGCCTTGAACGTTGCGCTCGATCATGTGCTCGACCGCGTTGCCGCCGCCGCCGCCCACGCCGATCACTTTGATTTGCGTTCCTTGATTGAACTCTTCGACTTGGATCATTTCAATGCTCATGGTGCTCTCCTAAAACTGTTGCAGTTGCCTAAATATTGATTTTCGAAAATTTTATTTTTGTTGGGTCAAGTGAGATTCAACATCGCGGATGTGGACTCCCCCTTGCCAAATAAAGTTTGTGCCAGTCCATCAGAAGTTACCCACGATGAAGTCTTTCAAGCGTGTGAAGGCGTTGTTCATGGAACCCTTCTTCTGTGAAACTTTGAAACCACGCAAGCGCGCCAAACGGGCTTCTTCCATCAGGCCCATCACGGTGGCCACGCGCGGTTGGCTGACCATGTCAGACAAAGCGCCGTTGTATTTGGGGACGCCGCGGCGAACGGGCTTTAAGAAAATGTCTTCGCCCAGCTCCACCATGCCTGGCATCACAGCGCTGCCGCCTGTGAGCACAATGCCCGAAGACAAAACTTCTTCGTAGCCTGACTCGCGAATGACTTGTTGGACCAACGAGAAAATTTCTTCAACGCGGGGTTCGATCACGCCGGCCAAGGCTTGCTTGGACAGCATGCGCGGTGCGCGATCGCCCAGGCCAGGCACTTCCACTTGCGCTTCAGGATCGGCCAACAATTGTTTGGCACAACCGCTTTCGACTTTGATGTCTTCAGCGTCTTTGGTGGGGGTGCGAAGTGCCATGGCAATGTCGCTGGTGATCAAGTCGCCAGCGATGGGAATGACTGCTGTGTGGCGAATGGCACCGTTGGTGAAGATGGCCACGTCGGTGGTGCCAGCGCCAATGTCCACGCAGGCAACGCCCAATTCACGCTCGTCTTCGGTCAATACCGCCAAGCTGGATGACAAAGGATTGAGGAGCAACTGGTCCACTTCCAAACCACAGCGGCGCACACACTTGATGATGTTCTCAGCGGCGCTTTGTGCACCGGTCACGATGTGGACTTTGGCTTCAAGGCGCATGCCGCTCATGCCGATGGGCTCTTTCACATCTTGGCCATCGATCACAAACTCTTGCGGCGCCACCAGCAACAAACGCTGGTCGGTGGAAATGTTGATGGCGCGGGCTGTTTCCACCACACGAGCGACATCCGCTGGCGTCACTTCTTTGTCTTTCACGGCCACCATGCCGCTGGAATTCAAACCGCGAATGTGGCTGCCCGTGATGCCGGTGTTGACGCGCGTGATTTTGCAATCCGCCATCAGCTCGGCTTCTTTCAAAGCTTGTTGAATACTTTGCACAGTGGCATCGATGTTGACGACCACACCGCGTTTCAGACCATTGCCCGGGGCCACACCCATGCCAGCCAGTTTCAATTCGCCACCTGGCATGACCTCGGCGACGACGACCATGACCTTGGACGTGCCAATGTCGAGACCGACCACCAAATCTTTGTATTCTTTTGCCATATGTTCAACCGTTCTTGTCTAAATCTTCAATCTACTGATCATGGTTTTTTCAAACCATCTGGCACCACCGTACTCACACCCCGTAAACGCAAGGCATAACCACTCTCGTAACGCAAATCTGCGGACAACAATGACGTGGCCGTGCGGCCATAGCGCGAAGCCACTTGGGTCAATGTCTTGAAAAACACTTGAAGTTTTTCACCAATTTCTTGCTGTGTTCCGTTGCCCAACTCGAGGATGGCACCAGACTCCAACTGCGCTGTCCAACTGCCGCGCTGACTCAGTTCCAACTTTTCCAATCCCATGTCCATCTTGGCCAACAAGGGTTTGAGAAATTTGTACATGTCCAGCACGGTTTTGGCTTGCGTCTCTGGGCCTTTCAGCACAGGCAATGCATCGGCGTCCACATCGTCGGCATTGACTTCAAAGACAGCGCCTTCTGCGCTCAAAAATTTGCCCTCACCCTCAAAGCCCCACTGCGCCACGGGTTGAAACTCATCCAAGGTGACCGACAAACGGTTGGGGAATTCGCGGCGAACCAGCGCAGAGCGAATCCATGGGATTTGCTCGAACGCTTGGCGTGCCTGCAACAAGTTCAACGTGAAGAAGTTGCCCGACAGGTGGGGCAGCACGTTGGCGCGCACGGTCACCACATTGCTGTGTGCCACATTGCCCTTGACCGTGATGCCTTGAATGGCAAAAGCAGGATGACGCAGCAACCAGCCAATGCCGCTGGCAATGCACAACACAAAGGCCAAGCCGAACAGCGTCAAAGATGTCCATTGCATCAGACGCACGTCCATGGGCAAGGCAATCGACTTTTTCATGCACCCACCTCTTGGGTCGCGGGATGCTCTAAACCCGCATTGCGCAGCAGATGCAAACACAAAGCTTCGTAATCCATGCCAGCGGCTTTGGCCGACATGGGCACCAAAGAGTGACCGGTCATGCCCGGCGAGGTGTTGATTTCCAGCAGATAGGGCTGTCGGGTTTGACCATCGATCATGACGTCCACACGGCCCCAACCTTTGCAACCCAAGACCCGATAGGCTTGGAGCACGTGTGCTTGAATGGCTTTTTCTTCGGCTTCAGGCAAACCGGAGGGCACCAAATACTGGGTGTCGTCCGTGAAGTACTTGTGTTCGTAGTCGTAATTACCAGCGGGTGCCACGATGCGAATGACAGGCAAGGCTTGCGCGTTGTCACCTTCGCCCAACACGGGGCAGGTCACTTCGTCGCCAGCAATGAACTGCTCACACAAAATGTCTGTGTCGCATTGTGCAGCGGCTTGCAAGGCCTGAGGCAATTCGCTGGCCTGAAGCACCTTGAACACGCCAATGGAAGAGCCTTCTCGTGCAGGCTTGACAATCAGGGGCAAGCCCAAGGTTTGCAGCACTTGCGCTTGCACCGCTTCACCCAAGTTGGTATTTTTCAGCAACACATAGCGCGGTGTGGGCACACCCTCAGACAACCACACCCGTTTGGTCATGGTCTTGTCGATGGCAATGCTGGAAGCCATGACACCAGAGCCCGTGTAGGGAATGCCCAGCAATTCGAGAGCGCCTTGTACAGTACCGTCTTCACCAAAGCGGCCATGCAGCGCAATGAAGCAGCGCTGAAAACCTTCTTTTTTCAGATCGCTTAAATCGCGTTCGGCAGGATCGAAGGCATGGGCATCGACACCTTGCGCGCGAAGTGCAGACAACACGCCATTGCCCGACATGAAGGAGACTTCGCGTTCGGCAGATCGGCCGCCCATGAGGACTGCGACTTTGCCGAAATGCAGGGAATGAGTGCTCATGCAGCACCTCCCATTTTCTGAACTTGAGCGGGCACTGCGCCGATAGAGCCGGCACCCATGCAAATGACGATGTCACCGTCATTCGCATTGTCAAAAATAGCCTGCGCCATGGCCTCGATTTTATCTACAAAAACGGGTTCAATTTTGCCGGCAACACGTAAAGCTCGCACTAAAGTTCGGCCATCGGCTGCGACGATGGGTGACTCACCGGCTGCATAAACTTCGGACATCAAAACGCGGTCTGCGCCATGGCTGATGACACGCACAAAATCTTCAAAGCAGTCGCGGGTTCGGCTGTAACGATGGGGCTGAAATGCCAGCACCAAACGACGACCTGGAAATGCACCGCGCGCAGCAGCCAAGGTGGCGGCCATCTCCACGGGGTGGTGACCGTAATCGTCGATCAAAGTGAAGCTGCCTGGCTTGTTGCACAGCTTGACTTCGCCATAGCGTTGGAAGCGGCGACCCACGCCTTTGAAGTTGGCCAAGGCGCGCTGCACCGCTGCGTCCTCGACACCCAACTCAACCGCCACGGCAATGGCGGCCAACGCGTTGAGCACATTGTGTTCGCCGGGTAAGTTCAGGACCACCTCGAGATCGGGCAAGGTCACGCCATTGCGCCTTTGCACTGTGAAGTGCATTTGCCCGTGCTCGGCTTTGACATCGACCGCCCGGATTTGGGCGCCTTCTTGCAAACCGTAGGTGGTCACTGGCCGGGCCAAGGCATCGACAATGCTTTGCACGCCGGCATCGTCCGAGCACAAGATGGCCGTGCCATAAAACGGCATGCGGTGCAAAAAGTCGACAAAAGCCGATTTCAATTTTTCGAAATCGTGCCCATAAGTTTCCATGTGGTCGGCATCGATGTTGGTCACCACGGCCATGACAGGCAGCAAATTCAAAAACGACGCATCTGACTCGTCAGCCTCGACCACGATGTAGTCACCGGTGCCCAATTTGGCATTGGTGCCAGCACTGTTCAAACGACCACCAATCACAAAGGTCGGGTCTAAACCGCCTTCAGCCAAAACACTGGCCACCAAGCTGGTGGTGGTGGTTTTACCGTGGGTGCCTGCAATGGCCACGCCCTGCTTCATGCGCATCAACTCGGCCAACATGACGGCGCGTGGCACCACCGGAATGTGTTTGGCGCGGGCGACCAAGACTTCTGGGTTGTCCGCTTTCACCGCAGTGGATGTCACCACTGCATCAGCGCCCTGGACATTGTCCGCGCTGTGGCCAATGTGGGTTTGAATGCCCAAAGCCGACAAGCGGCGCAAAGTGGCACTGTCAGCCAAGTCAGAACCTGAAATGGTGTAACCCAAATTGAACAAAACTTCGGCGATGCCGCTCATGCCGGCGCCGCCGACGCCGATGAAATGGATATGACGGATGGCGTGTTTCATGCGGCCAATGCCTCACAAGCTGCCACCACATCGCGGGTGGCATGGGTCTTTTTCAAGGCCCATGCTTTTTCAGCACAGGCCAACAATTCGGTTCGATTCAACTGGCTCAAACGCTCTGCCAAGGATGTTGGTGTCAATTGCGCTTGCGGCATCAGCCAGCCGCCGCCTTGCTGAACCAAGAAATTGGCATTGGTGGTTTGATGGTCGTCCACGGCAAAGGGAAATGGCACGTAGATAGCGGCCGCACCGACTGCAGCGATTTCGGTCACGGTACTGGCACCAGAACGGCAAATGATCAGATCGGCATCGGCAAAAGCCTGTGCAGTGTCTTCAATGAAAGGGGTGAGTTCAGCGGTCACGCCTGCATGGGCGTAGTTGTGACGCAAGGCTTCAATTTGCTTCGCGCCACTTTGATGCACCACGACGGGTCGCTGCTCTATGGGCAACAAGGCCAAAGCTTTGGGCACGATGTCATTCAAAGCCTGCGCCCCCAAACTGCCACCGACCACCCAAACCTTGAGGGGCCCCGTGCGGCCTGCAAATCGCTCTGCGGGTGACCCTTGTTGGAGAAAATCTAGACGCAATGGATTGCCCACCCATTGGCCTTTTTTCAGCACATTGGGAAATGCGGTATAGATGCGATCGGCCACACCGGCCAGCACTTTGTTGGCCATGCCCGCCACTGCGTTTTGCTCGTGCAAGACCAAGGGCTTGCCCAAGAGCGCGGACATCATGCCGCCAGGGAACGTGATGTACCCACCCAAGCCCACCACCACATCGGGATTGACACGGCGAATGATTTGAATGCTCTGCCAAAACGCTTTGAGCAAACGCAGTGGCAACAAAGCCAAACGGGTCAAGCCTTTGCCGCGCACGCCACCAAACTCAACCGGCTCAAAAGCGAAACCGCGTTGGGGCACCCATTGACTTTCCATGTTGCCAGGCACACCCAGCCAATGCACACGCCAGCCTTCGCTGCGCAAAGCCTCGGCCACCGCCAAGCCTGGAAAAATATGCCCCCCCGTACCGCCCGCCATGATCAATGCGCAACGACTCATGTGCGGCCTCCCCGCATCATTTGCTTGTTCTCGGAATCGATCCGCAGCACGATGGCAATGGCCACCATGTTGAGCAAGATGGCCGACCCGCCGTAACTCATGAGCGGCAAGGTCAAACCCTTGGTGGGCAAGGCCCCCAAATTCACACCCATGTTGATGAAGGATTGAAAGCCAATCCAAATGCCAACGCCTTGAGCCACCAAACCTGCAAATGTGCGGTCAAGGGCCAAGGCTTGACGGCCAATCACCATGATGCGGCGGCTTAACCACAAGAACAGACCAATCACGGCCATCACACCGACCAAGCCAAATTCTTCACCAATCACCGCCAACAAAAAGTCGGTATGCGCTTCGGGCAACCAATGCAGTTTTTCAACACTGCCACCCAAGCCCACACCAAATATTTCACCTCGGCCAATGGCAATCAAGGAGTGCGAGAGTTGATAGCCTTTGCCCAAGGTGTGCGTCGGATCCCAAGGGTCTAAATAAGCAAAAATTCGTTCACGGCGCCAAGGCGACGCGGCAATGATCATGGCAAAGGCAAAAACCAAAATGGCCAAGATCAGGAAGAACATGCGAGCGTTCACGCCGCCCAAGAACAAGATGCCCATCGCAATGATGGCGATCACCAGGAAGGCGCCCATGTCGGGTTCGGCCAACAAGAACACCCCCGCCAAACCCACCGCAGCACCCATTGGCAAGACCGCGCGGAAGAAGCGCTCTTTCACTTCCATCTTGCGCACCATGTAGTCCGAGGCATAAATGATCACCGCCAACTTCGCAAACTCAGAGGGCTGAAAATTCATGACGCCCAAGGAGATCCAACGCCGCGCGCCGTTCACGCCTTTGCCAATGAAAGGAATCAATACCGCCACCAGCAAAAACAAAGAAAAGATGAACAGGGGCCGCGCATTCTTTTCCCACATTTCCAAAGGCACTTGGAACGCAAGCAAGGCCACCCCAAAGCCAATCAGGATCGAGATGACATGACGAACCAAGAAATGTGTTTGGGCATAGCGCGCAAACTTGGGGTTGTCTGGCATGGCAATGCTGGCCGAATAGACCATGATCATGCCCCACATCAACAAGGCCACCACCACCCACACCAGGGCTTGATCAATGTTTTGAATCTTGCCTTGAGCGCCTGAATTGTTGCCGTAGTCGTAGCTGCCCAAATTGACAGGCAAGCCCACTTCGCCAGACGCTTGCACCGAGGCACCGCCAGCGCGGTTGAACAAACCTGCAGCCCAAGATGTCATGCCTGACCACACAGCGTTCACAGCGAACCCTCCATGGATTGACCGGCCGCATCGGCAATCTCAGCAACGGCTTGGCAGAAGACTTGCGCACGGTGGGCATAGTCTTTGAACATGTCAAAACTGGCGCACGCTGGTGACAACAAAACCGCATCACCTGCTTGGGCCACTTCTTTGGCTGCCTGCACAGCCTCGGGCAAGGTCGAGGCGTCCATCACGGGCACACCACACAACTTCACAGCGTCGCGAATCAGGGGCGCATCGCGACCGATCAAGACCACCGCCCGCGCATGTCGGCTGATGGGTGCGGCCAAAGGCGAAAAGTCTTGGCCCTTGCCGTCGCCGCCCAAAATCACCACGACACGACGATCTTGGCCCAAGCCCACCAAAGCAGCCACCGTGGCACCCACATTGGTGCCTTTGCTGTCGTCAAAATATTCAATGTCGTTGACGATGGCCACAGATTGCACACGGTGTGGCTCACCTTGGTATTCACGCAGGCCAAACAACATCGATGCCAAACTGCAACCGGTGCTGCTGGCCAAGGCCAATGCGGCAAGTGCATTGACCGCATTGTGACGACCCCGAATGCGCAAGGCATCGGCAGGCATCATGCGTTGGATGTGAATCTCTTCCACTTCGCCTTTGCGCAAACGCCGCGTTTCATCCGACGCCAGTGCACGCACCAACCAAGTCATGCCATTGACAGTTTCCAAACCAAAATCACCTGGCCGCTGAGGCATGTCTGCGCCATAGGTGAGGTGTTCACGCTCAATGGGTTTTTGTAACTTGGCACGGATCGGCGCTGGCAACATGGCCATGACTGTTGCATCTTCACGGTTCAAGACCATCAAGGAGGTGGCACCAAAAATGTTTTGCTTGGCCGCGGCGTAGGCTTGCACAGTGCCGTGCCAATCCAAATGGTCTTGCGTCACGTTCAAGACTGTGGCGGCGCTGGGCTCAAAGGGACCCGCGTTGTCCAACTGAAAACTTGACAACTCCAAGACCCACACTTCAGGCAATGCGTCGTCCATGCATTCACGCAAAGTGTCTAGCAAGGTGGGGCCAATGTTGCCGGCCACTTTGACAGACTTGCCTGCGCGCTCAAGCAATTGACCGGTCAGTGAAGTGACCGTTGTTTTGCCATTGGTGCCCGTGATGGCCAAGACATGCGGCGCATAAGCTCGCGTCTCTTTCAACTTTTCCAGTGCCTGTACAAACAGCGTCAGCTCACCCCCCACCCACAGGCCCAAGCCCTTGGCCGCATCCAACACGGGTGCAGTTTCTGCCGGCGCCAATCCGGGGCTGGCAAATACAGCGCGCACAGAGGTGCCATGAATCAAATCAGCACTGAAGGGGCCGCTGACCCACTGGACGTTGGGCAATTCACTTTGCAAAAGGCTCAAATTGGCAGGCGCGTCACGGGTGTCAGCCACCGTCACATCGGCACCCATGTGCGCGCACCAACGCGCCATGGCCAGGCCTGAGGCGCCCAGTCCCAAAATCAAAATGTGTTGGCCTTGAAGGTATTTCATGTTCATCTGAGCTTCAAAGTCGACAAGCCCACCAGGCACAAGAGCATGGTGATGATCCAAAAACGAACCACCACTTGCGTTTCTTTCCAACCGCTCTTTTCAAAGTGATGGTGCAAAGGCGCCATTTTCAAAATGCGCCGGCCTTCGCCATATTTCTTCTTGGTGTATTTGAAGTAAGACACTTGGGCCATGACCGACAAGGCTTCCACCACAAAAATGCCCCCCATGATGGCCAGCACAATTTCTTGACGAACAATGACGGCAATGGTGCCAAGTGCCGCACCCAATGCCAGCGCACCCACATCACCCATGAACACTTGCGCAGGATGGGTGTTGAACCACAAGAAGGCCAAACCGGCACCCGCCATGGCCGCGCAGAAAATCATCAATTCGCCGGCGCCAGGAATGTAGGGCAAGAACAAATATTTGGCATACACCGAACTGCCCGTCACATACGCAAACAAGCCCAAAGTTGACCCCACCATCACCACGGGCATGATGGCCAAGCCATCCAAGCCATCGGTCAAATTGACCGCATTGCTCGAGCCCACAATGACCAAGTAAGTCATGACCATGAAGCCCAGCACACCCAAGGGGTAGCTCACTTCTTTGAAGAACGGCACCAACAAACCTGCTTTGGGGGGCAAGTTCAAATCAAAACCCGACATGACCCATTTGAAAAACAAATCCAAGACGCGCAGGTTGGAACTTTCTGAAATGCTGAAGACCAAGTAGAAGGCTGCTAACAAACCAAGCACCGATTGCCAGAAATACTTCTCGCGTGAGCGCATGCCTTCAGGATCTTTGTTGACCACTTTGCGCCAGTCATCGACCCAGCCAATGGCGCCAAAACCCAAAGTGACAATGAGCACAATCCAAACAAAACGATTGGACCAGTCAAACCACAAGAGGGTGCTGACCGCAATGGACATCAAAATCAAGACGCCACCCATGGTGGGCGTACCACTCTTGGCCAAGTGTGATTCCATGCCATAACCGCGAACAGGCTGGCCAATTTTCAAAGCCGTCAAATGACGAATGACGGCGGGACCGGCGATCAAACCAATCAACAAAGACGTAAGGGCCGCCATGACCGCCCGGAAAGTGATGTATTGAAAGATGCGCAAAAAACCCCATTCAGGGGACAAGCTCTGCAACCATTGGGCCAAATTAAGCAGCATGCACGGACTCTCTTTCTTGTACAGGAGCAGACAGCGTGCGCTCGCGCAATGTTTCAACCAAACGTTCCATCTTCATAAACCGCGAACCTTTGACCACCACACTTTGGTAATCAGCAATGTGCGTCCGCACAGCCTCTTGCAGGTGGGCCATGTCTTCAAAGTGGTGCGATCCTGCAAAGGCTTGGCTGCTGAATTGACTCAACTCACCCAAGGTGAACAGGTCATCGATGCCACAGGACTTGGCATAGGCGCCGACTTCGGCATGAAACTCGGGGCCCTTTTCACCCACCTCACCCATGTCGCCCAAGACCAGCAAACGAGGTGCAGGCAATTCGGCCAAGACATCGATGGCAGCCCGCACAGAATCGGGGTTGGCGTTGTAGGTGTCATCCACCAAGGTCAAGGCATGGCCGTCAATTTGCCACTGCCAAGATTTGGAGCGCCCCTTCACAGGCTCGAAACTTTCGAGCCCCTTCACGATATCGACCAGTTGCATGCCAGCGGCCAACGCACACGCGCTGGCTGCCAACGCATTCAACACGTTGTGTCTGCCAGCAATGGCCAAACGACAAGGCAAGCGGCCTTGGTCCGTGCACAGCGTGAATTGCCAAGCACCCTGAACCCACGCAATGTCATGAGCTTGAACATCACCCGCCTCAAATCCGAAGGTCATGACTTTGCGAGCGCCGGCCAAAGACTGCCACAAAGCGGTGTAGTCATCTTGCGCAGGAAAGACCGCGACACCTTCTTCAGGCAAGGCCCGAATGACTTCGGCGTTTTCTCTGGCGACCGCTTCCACGGTGGCCATGAATTCTTGGTGCTCGCGCTGCGCATTGTTGACCAGGCCCACACTGGGCTTTGCAAAACGCGCCAGCACTTCAATCTCACCAGGGTGGTTCATGCCCAACTCGACCACCGCACGACGATGCTTGGCACGCAGGTTGAGCAAGGTCAGCGGCACGCCGATCTCATTGTTCAAGTTGCCTTGCGTCGACAAGGAAGGGTGTGAGGCATCTGCGCGCAACACCGACGCAATCATTTGCGTCACAGTGGTTTTACCGTTGCTGCCTGTGACGCCAATCAACGCCAACTCAAATTGCCGACGCCACTGGGCGGCCAACTCACCCAATGCGTCACGCGCGTTGGGCACACAGAATGCGGGTACGGTCACACCTTCTAAATGGGCCCCACGCAAGCCTTGCGCAGGGTCGGTGGCTTCGAACACCACAGCCACGGCGCCCTGAGTCACCGCTTGTGCCAAGAAGGCTGTGCCGTCAAAATTCTCACCCTTCAAAGCGATGAACAAATCACCAGGCACCACACTGCGACTGTCGGTGCGAACCGCTTTGATCACCACATCCTGCGCATGGACAGCAAGTTGTTCAGCAGGCATGGCCACAGCCAATGGCAACCATGCTTGAAGTTGTGCCAGCGTCATGTTCATGCACTGACTCCTGGACGCAATGCACCCGACGCACGCAAGCGCAAAGCTTGTTCGGCTTGGCGGCGATCGTCAAAGGGGTATTTGACACCGGCAATCTCTTGGGTTTCTTCATGGCCCTTGCCTGCGATCAGCACAATGTCTTTCGCTTGTGCATGGGCCACGGCGTACCCAATCGCTTTGGCACGGTCCAACTCTTGGTGCGCAGCCTGGGGTGCTTTCAAGCCTTGACGCATGTCGGCCGCAATGGCTTCAGGCAATTCGTTGCGGGGGTTGTCGCTGGTCAACACCAGATGATCGGCGACGGACTCTGCCGCAGCGGCCATCAAGGGACGCTTGCTGGCATCTCGGTCGCCACCACAACCCAGCACGCACCACAATTGAGAACCCATGGCTTGTGCAAAAGGTTTCAATGCAGACAAAGTTTGCGCCACCGCATCGGGCGTGTGCGCGTAATCCACCACAGTCAGTGGCAACTGCTCACCAGGCACCGTCACTTTTTCCATGCGGCCGGGCACGGCCTTCAAAGTCGCGCAGACCGATGCAGCATCCACCAAGCGCACACCCAAGGCACGCAAGGACGCCAACACACCCAAGAGGTTGTCGACGTTGTAGTCACCCATCAACGAGGTGTGCATGGACACACGCTCATTGCCTTCCCGCACTTCAAACGCGAGTCCTGCTTCTGTGCGTTTCAAGTCACAGGCCTGCAAGCGTGCTGCTTTGTTTTGGCGCGAGCAGGTCCAGATGTCCAAGCCATCGTGCGAATGAACTTTCAAAGTTTCAGCCAAGCGTGCACCCTGCGCGTCATCAATGTTGATCACAGCCACTTTCAATGCGGGCCATGCAAAGAGTTCGGCTTTGGCTTGCCAGTAGGCGGCCATGGAGCCGTGATAGTCCAAATGGTCTTGCGTGAAATTCGTGAACACCGCCAATTGAATCTGTGTGCCTGCCAAACGCTTCTCTTCAAGGCCGATCGAACTGGCTTCAATGGCACAGTGAGTCACACCCGCTGCCACATACTTTTTAAATTCGGCTTGCAACAACACAGGGTCTGGTGTTGTCATGCCTGTGGCCACCACATGGGGGGGCACACCCACGCCCAAAGTGCCCACCACAGCGCAGCGGGGTGCACGCTGATCGGCCACATTCGGCAGGGCATTCAAGGCCTGCGCCAACCACCAAGCGGTCGAGGTTTTGCCGTTGGTGCCCGTCACGGCCAAGACCTTCAAAGACTTGCTGGGTTGCTCATAATACGCATCGGCAATCCAACCTGTGGCCGCTTTCAAACCACTGTAGGCCGCAACGCGATTGGATGTCATCTCCGCTGTGGCGGCATCTGACTGCCAAGTGGCCATCCATGCTTGAGCAGCTTGTGCCTCGACCAAACACACGTTCGCACCTTGCTTCAAAGCAGACGCAACATAGGCCCGGCCATCGGTGGCTGCACCTGGCCACGCAATGAAGGCGTCGCCTTCTCGCACGGCACGGCTGTCTGTGCACAATGCGCCCGTGACGTGTTGACGCAACCATTCTGCGGCTTGCGTGGGACTGTGCAAAGTTTGCATCAGAACGACTCCTCCACACGATTGGCCACAATTTGCGGCTTGACATTCATGTCGGGCTGTACACCCAACAAGCGCAAACTTTGCTGCACTGTTTGACTGAACACCGGCGCTGCCACATCGCCACCAAAATAAACACCGTTGGAGGGCTCATCAATCATGACTGCAACCACGATGCGCGGATGCTCAATGGGTGCCAAGCCAACAAACACGCCGCGGTATTTTTTACCAGCATAGCCCTTGCCTTCTTGCTTGTGTGCTGTGCCAGTTTTGCCACCCACAGAATAACCATTGGCTTGCGCTCTGGGTGCGGTGCCGCCAGGGCCTGCTGCCATGTTCAACATGTGGCGCATGGCTTCGGCATTGGCAGGCGAAATCACAGGCACGCCCACAGGAATTTGACCGTTCTTGATCAGGGTGGCGGGCAGTGATTTACCGTCACTGGCAAAGATGGTGTACGCGCGCGCCATTTGGAACAAACTGACAGACACACCATAGCCATAGCTCATCGTGGCCTGCTCAACGGGTCGCCATGTTTTGGCTGCACGCAAACGACCACTCACCACACCTGGAAATGGCAATTGGGGTTTTTGTCCCAAACCCACTGCCGTGAAAATTTCCCACATCTCGCGGGGCTGCATTTGCATGGCAATTTTGACGGTGCCCACGTTGCTCGACTTTTGAATGACTTCATTCACCGTCAAGGCACCATGGGGGTGAGAGTCGGTGATGGTCGAGCCCGTGATGTTGATGCTGCCCGGTGCCGTTTGAATGATTGTTTCAGGTTTGATCAAGCCCTTTTCCAACGCCAAAGCAATGGTGAAAGGTTTCATGGTGGAGCCAGGCTCAAAACTGTCGGTGAGGGCACGGTTGCGCAATTGCTCACCACTCAAATTGACACGCTTGTCGGGTGAATAACTGGGGTAATTGGCCAATGCCAAAATTTCGCCAGACTGCGCATCCAACACCACCACACTGCCGGCTTTGGCCTTGTTCTCCAGCACCGCTTCACGCAATTTTTGATACGCAAAAAACTGCACTTTGCTGTCAATGCTCAACTGCAAATCTTCACCGTCCAAAGGCGGCGTCATCTGACCCACATCCTCGACCACACGTCCCAATCGATCCTTGATGACGCGGCGTGCGCCAGGCTTGCCGGCCAGTTGATTTTGGAAAATCAGCTCCACACCTTCTTGGCCTTTGTCTTCCACATTGGTAAAGCCTACGATGTGTGCTGCGGATTCGCCCTCTGGATACAAGCGCTTGTATTCTTTGATGCTGTAGATGCCCTTGATGTTCAAGGCCATGATTTCTTTGACCGCCTGCTCGTCCATTTGACGACGCAGCCAAACAAAGGTTTTGTCTTCGTTCTCGAGTTTCTTGGCCAATTCGGCAGGCGTCATTTCCAACCATTTGCCCAACTGACGCAAACCTTCTGGCGAACGGTCGATCTCTTCAGGATTGGCCCACACACTGGGCGCAGGCACACTGGACGCCAAAATCAAACCATTGCGGTCCAAAATGCGGCCGCGGTTGGCAGGCAGTGTCAGGGTTCTGGCAAAACGAACTTCACCTTGGCGTTTGAAGAAAGCATTTTCAAACACCTGCACATACGATGCCCGCACCGCCAAGCCCACGAAGGCCAAGGCCATGGCAGCCACAATCAATTTGCTGCGCCAAACCGGCGTCTTGCTTGCCAGCAAGGGGCTTGAAGACAACTGAACACTGCGGCTCATGGCTTCTTCTCCATGGGCTTAGCCATGTCAGCCGGTGGTTTCACATACTGCGTGATGCCCGGTGTGACCAATCGCATTTGCAATTGTTGTTTGGCGATTTGCTCAATGCGCAAAGGGGATGCTTGCGCACGGCGCTCAACTTGTAAACGCTCATGCTCCAACTCCAACCGCGTCGCTTCTTTGGTGGCCGCCTCTAAGGCCATGAAAGAGCGGCGCGCTTCATAGTGGCTGTGCACCAAAAACATGGCCGAGCCAATGATGGCGATGACCAAAAGCAGATTCAGGCGCGTCATGCTGGCACCTCTGTTCGCTCGGCCACGCGCATGATTGCGCTGCGCGAGCGAGGGTTGGCCGCCACTTCCGCCTCACTGGGCCGAATGCGCTCCAGCGATTTCAATTTCATGGCCTGCGGCACCGCAAAGGGCGCGCGGCGGTCATACACTTCTTTGGAATGTTTGGCGATGAATTGCTTGACGATGCGGTCTTCCAAAGAATGGAAACTGATGACCACCAAACGCCCCCCGGGTTGCAGCACTTTCAAGCTGGCCTCTAGCGCTTGTTCAAGCTCCTCAAGCTCGGCGTTGATGAAAATCCGAAGAGCCTGAAATGTCCGCGTTGCAGGGTCCTTGCCCGGCTCGCGGGTTTTGACCGTGCTAGCCACGATCCCGGCCAAATCGGCGGTGGATGAAATTGGGCCCCGCTCTTGTCTGCGAGCCACAATCGCCTTTGCAATCGGAAAAGCAAACCGTTCTTCGCCATAGTCACGTACAACCTCCGTGATCTGATCCACACTGGCAGTGGCCAGCCACTCGGCCACACTCTGACCGCGCGTGGTGTCCATGCGCATGTCTAAGGGGCCATCGAAACGAAAAGAAAAACCCCTGTCGGGGTTGTCAATTTGGGGGGAGCTGATCCCAAGGTCCATCAGGACACCTGCAATGCTGCCTGCGGGCAGCTCACCCAAGTGCCGGAAACCTTCGTGCCGAATCGTGAAGCGCCCATCTTGTATGTGGGCCGCCTCAGCAATGGCTTCGACATCTTTGTCGAAAGCAATCAGTTTGGCTTGTGCAGGCAAGCGCGACAAAATCAGACGAGAGTGTCCACCACGGCCGAACGTTGCGTCCACGTAGGTGCCCGCTGCATCAGCATGGTCAATCAATGAATCAACCGCTTCAGCGAGCAAGACGGTGGTGTGTTGCCAAGTCGTTGTCACACAGGCCTCAGAACGAAAAGTCCTTGAAGACATCGGGCATCTCGCCCTGCATGGCTTTGGCTTCTTGTGCGTCGTAAGCCGTTTTGTCCCACAACTCAAAGTGATTGCCCATGCCGAGCAAGATGGTGTCTTTGGCAATGCCGGCTGCAGCGCGCAATTCGGGCGACACCAGCACTCGGCCGGTGCCGTCCATTTCCACATCCATGGCGTTGCCCAAGAAAATGCGCTTCCACCACTGAGCCTCCATGGGCAACTGAGCAATGCGCTCGCGAAAGCGCTCCCACTCCGTACGCGGAAACACCATCAAGCAACCATGAGGATGTTTCGTGATGGTCAATTGACCACCCGCCGTGGCGCTCAAAACCTCGCGGTGACGCGTCGGCACCGACAGGCGGCCTTTGGCGTCCAAACTCAACGAAGATGCACCTTGAAACACTTGATTCTCAATTCCTGGTTACGACACACGCAATTTGGGCATTTCTCCCACTTAATTGCACTTTTTTGCACTGTATCAGGAATTCACGCGCCCACAAGGGGGTTTTCAAGTTTTTTTCAATGAAATCAAGGGCTTAGGACGCTCTGTGCATGAGAAACTGCTTGAAAAAATCGTTGAAAATTAGGTACTTAGAAGTTTGTCTGCAAGTAACTTCTGAGACATTTTGGACTTTAAAAAATTCCGAAAATCGCGTAAATATTTTTCAAGCCAGACATCTTTGCCAGTTCCAACGAAAAAAAGGCTCCGATGGGAGCCTTTTGAATGTTCGAAAAAAGCCGCATCAATCGCCGAACATCTTTTGTTTCAGTTCGCGGCGCTGCTGGGCTTCCAAAGACAAATTGGCAGTGGGGCGAGCCAACAAACGACCCACGCCAATGGGTTCGCCCGTTTCGTCGCAATAGCCGTAATCACCAGCGTCAATGCGCTGAATGGATTGCTCGATTTTCTTCAGCAATTTGCGTTCGCGATCACGCGTGCGCAACTCCAGCGCATGCTCCTCTTCAATGGTGGCACGGTCTGCGGGATCGGGCACGACCACGGTGTCTTCACGCAAATGCTCAGTGGTTTCACCCGCATTGGCCAAAATGCCTTGCTTGAGCTGAACCAATTTAAGGCGGAAAAAAGCCATTTGCGCATCGTTCATGTAGTCGTTGTCGGACATGGCCATGACTTCAGCGTCGGTCAGCTGGTCGGGTTTTTTGGTTTTCCAGTTGTTGGCCAACTTGGCATCTTTTTTAACGGCCACAAAGGGAGGAGGAGTCAGAACTTGAGAAGGCATGTTTTGGAGATAACTGGCTTTTGCAGCCGTAGAGGCCACCGATTGAGCCATCGATGGCACGGTAATTTGGGCGAGTCGCGCAGAAGGACGCACAGCACGGGCTGGCACATCACCCGAGGCCACTGGGGCCACGGCCACCGGGGTGGCGACAGGCACAGGTGCTTTTTCAGCTTTGGCGGGCTTCGGCGCTTTGACCGCTTTGTCTGCTTTCACAGGAGCGGCTGGTTTTTCGGCCGCTTTCACGGGCGGCTTGGCCACCACCTTGGGCGCAGCTTTGGCAGCGACTGGCGGGGTGACCTTTGAATTAGGCTTAGTTGCAACCTTCGTTGCAACCTTCGTTGCAGGCTTCGTTGCAGGCTTCGTTGCAGGCTTAGTTGCAGGCTTAGTTGTAGCCTTAGGGACCGCTTTCGGTGTCGCCTTCACAAGCACTTTGGGTGCTGGCTTGGCCGCTTTGCCGACCGGTTTGACCGCAGCCTTGCTTGCAGGTTTTGCGGCTTGTTTTTTGACCGCGGGCTTGGCCACAACCTTGGCTTTCACAGGGGCCTTGATGCTTGCTTTGGTCGCCACTTTGGCCTTGGCCTTGGCTTTGACTGCCGGCTTCGCAGGCGACTTGCTTGCAGGCTTGGCCGCTGCTTTGCTCACGGGTTTGGCTGCGGACTTGGGCGCTGCTTTGGGCGTTGCCTTTTTCACGACAGGTTTGCCCTTGGAGACGGCTTTGGCCACAGCAGTTTTGGCCGATTTTGCAGGCGCTGTCTTGGTCAGTTTCTTCGCAGCTGCAGCCGGTTTAGCGGTCGCACTCTTCGTCGTACTGGTTTTCTTCACTGCGGTTTTTGAGCTCGTTTTAAGGGGCTTTTTCACGTCCTGTCTCCTAGCCGTGGCGGCTTGCGTGCTTCCTAGAAGCACCAGCCATTGGCAAATGAATTGTGGTCATCGGCTCATTTGCGTCAAAACCCATATTTTTCGACCTTCTGGGCGCATGGAGGGGCCCAATTAAGGGACCCCGTCAGGGCGCAGATTGTAGCGACTGAACGGCCTCAAAACGCTTTCCGGAAAACTAAACCAAACTTTGCTCAAGACCTTGCAACAAAATGTCTTTGGGCAAGTCGATGCCAATGAACACCATTTTGCTAACTTTAGGCTCGTTTTCAGCCCAAACGGGCCCCAAATCGCTGCCCATCAGCTGGTGAACACCCTGGAAAATGACTTTTCGCTCGGCGCCCTTCATGTTCAGTACGCCTTTGTATCGCAACATGCGGGGTCCATACACGTTGACGATGGCGCCCAAAAAGTCTTCCAACTTGGCCGGATCGAAGGGCCTGTCGGATTTAAAGACAAAACTCTTCACATCGTCGTCAAAATGATGGTGGTGGCCGTGTCCTTCAGCCTGATGCGACGGGTGATTGCAAGGGTCGCCGTGTTCATGACCTTCGTGATCGTGGTGTTCATGCTCATCGGCTTGGCCATGCGCGTGCCCACAATGCTCGTCGTGCACATGCGGCACCTCTTCTTTCAAAAAGTCGGGGTCAATGTCCAACTTGGCATTGAGGTTAAAACCTCGCAAATCAAACACCTCGGCCAATGACACTTCTCCAAAATGCACCACTTTTTGGGGTGCGCGGGGGTTCATGTGGGCCAAGCGGTGTTGCAAGGCCTCCAGCTCAGAGGGCGCGACCAAATCGGCCTTGCTGATGAAAATCTGATCGGCAAAGCCCACCTGGCGACGCGCCTCTTGGCGATCGTTCAACTGCTGCGCAGCGTGTTTGGCATCGACCAAGGTCAAAATGGCGTCCAGCAAAAAGCTTTCGGCAATTTCATCGTCCATGAAAAAAGTTTGCGCCACAGGACCCGGATCGGCCAGTCCTGTGGTTTCAATCACCACCCGTTCAAAATCCAATTCACCTTTGCGCTTTTTGGCCGCCAGGGTTTGCAGCGTGGTGCGCAGGTCTTCGCGGATGGTGCAGCAAATGCAGCCATTGCTCATCTGGATGATTTGCTCGTTGGTGTCAGACACCAAGATGTCGTTGTCGATGTTTTCTTCGCCAAACTCGTTTTCAATGATGGCAATTTTTTGGCCGTGAGCCTCTGTCAACACGCGCTTAAGCAGCGTGGTTTTGCCTGCGCCTAAAAAGCCAGTCAGGATGGTGGCGGGAATCAAAGCCATGGACATGCTCCAGAAAAAGAGAGATCAAACAGTCGTCAAGAAGAGGCTGAAGTGTAGCCACCCACAGAAATGCTTTGCTGGGTCAGCAAATTGCGCCCCTCTCATCGTTTTTTCACCACCACCAAACCTTTCAGGTACTCCCCTTCAGGAAAATGAATGGTCATTGGATGGTCAGGCGCACCTTGCAAGCGCTCACTGATGTAGCCATCGACGCCCGCATCGGTGCCCGCAGAGGCCACAATTTTGTGAAACAGATCGGCACTGATCCCCCCTGAGCAAGAGTACGTGAACAACTCGCCCCCCGGCGCCAACAACTTGAAGGCCAACCGGTTGATGTCCTTGTAAGCCCGTGCGGCGCGGTCGGCGTGGGCTGCCGTCGGTGCGAATTTGGGTGGGTCCAACACAATGGCATCGAACTGCACCCCCTGCTCAATGAAGGCACGCAGCGACGCATTCACATCGGCATCCATGAACGTGGTGCGCGACGCGTCAAAGCCATTGAGCAGCACATTGGTCTTGGCTTTTTCAAGTGCTGGGGCCGATGAATCGATGGAGGTGACATGCGCTGCACCACCTGCCAATGCTGCCACGCTGAAACCGCCTGTGTAGCAAAAGCAATTGAGCACGTTTTGAAATTTTCGAAACACGGTGTGCTGATAAAAGCGGAATCGGCTGTCACGTTGGTCCAAATAAAAGCCTGTTTTATGACCTTCTGCAATGTTCAGCGAGAGTTGCCATTGATGCTCTTGCAACAGCAATTCGGTGGGCCCCTCGCCGCGCAGCCAGCCCGTCACTTCAGGCAGGCCCTCCAAAGAACGCACATTGGCATCTGAGCGTTCGTAGAGCTTGCGCAGGCCCGTGGCCTTGAGCAAGGCATCGGCCATCACGGACTTGAATCGCTCGGTGCCGCACGAGGTGAATTGCGCCACCAAGGTGTCGCCATAACGGTCAACCACCAAGCCTGGCAAGCCATCGGACTCGCCATGCACCAAGCGCAGGCCATTGCTCTGAATGTCAAACAAGCTGCGGGCTTGCACAGATTGTTGGATGAGGCCCTCAATGAAAGCGGCATCAATTCGCTGGGCTTCGTCAAAACTCCAAACCCGCGCGCGAATGCGCGAAGTTGGGCTGAAAGCCGCCCACGCCAAGAACACACCGTCGTGTGACTCCACGCGCACGGTTTCACCGGCATCGGCATTGCCTTTGGCAATGGCCGATTCAAAAATCCAAGGGTGTTGGCGTTGCAGCGAGCGCTCTTTGCCGGCTTTGAGTCGAATCGTTTTCATACCGACATTGTCCCACTGTGTGGCGCACCAATGTCGGTCCAACGCCCTGCTTATTTGGGGCCACGCTTGGCGCGTGGATGCGCCGCGTCATAGGCTTTGGCCAAATGCTGAAAATCCAAGCGGGTGTAAACCTGGGTGGTGCTGATGTTGGCGTGCCCCAGCAACTCTTGCACAGCCCGCAAATCGCTGCTCGATTGCAGCACATGGCTGGCAAATGAATGCCGCAGCATGTGCGGATGCACGGGCGTTGCCAATCCGGCCAAGAGGCTGCGCCGTTTCAAACGTTGCCAAACCGATTGCGCAGTTAAGCGCGTGCCGTGTCGCCCTGGAAACAAAGCCAAAGCGGCGTCCGACAAACCTGGGGCAGATTGCGTCAGCATGCCCACCGCTTGACTGCGCAAAGGCAACCAAGCCTCCAGGGCCTTGATGGCCGCCTGACCTAGAGGCACCGTTCTGCGCTTGCCGCCCTTGCCCTGCACCATGACCTCGGCACCCTGTAAATCGATCCAACCTCGGCCTTTGTGGGCTGCTTCTGAGCTGGCCACCACATCCAAACCCGTCAGCTCCGCCACACGCAAGCCGCAGCCGTACAGCAACTCCACCATGGCTGCGTCACGCGCCTCTAACCATGGGTCATCGGCTTCTTCGGTGTGCTCTGCCAATTGCACCGCCTCATCGACCCCCAAAGCTTTGGGCAAGGGTTTAGACACTTTGGGTGCACGCACCCCTTCTACAGGGTTGTGCGCCATGAGGTTTTCACGGGCCAGCCAATGGTAGAAGCCGCGCCAGCCCGACAAAATGAGGGCAATGCCGCGGCCCGTTCGGCCGCCGCTGTGCATTTGAGCCACCCAACGCCGTACATGCTGGGTTTGAACTTGGGCCAAATCCACCTTGGCCTCTTCGGCCAAGCTGGCGAGTTTTTGCAAGTCGAGCGAATACAGCGTGGTGGTTCGCTCAGCCAGGCGTTTTTCAAAACGCACGTGATCAAGATAACGAGCGACGCGCTCGTCCATGGCGAAAGCCTCAGTCCTTGCTAGGCAACAAAGCCGACAAGGCCGCGCTGCACAATTCGGCCAAGTGCTCTAAAAAGTCGGTGCCCATGCCGCTGTGAAAACGCTGCGCATCGGGCGAGGCCAACACCAACAAACCGAAGGGTGCTTGGTCTTTGCCCAAGCGCAAAGGCAACAAAGCCACAGAAGCGGCTTGCGCTGGTTCTTGCAGCCACTGCACAGCCTCCACGCCCGAGGTGGCACCCACAAACGGAGCGGCATAGCTGACCGCAGCTTGCTTCACCTCATCGCTGACGTTTTGGCTGTAAGCCGCATCGGCAAAGGCTTCAGAGACACCCCACAAACGCAGCGCCACTTGCGGCACCTGAAAACGCGACTCAATGTTTTTCAAAGCAGACGGCACGCGCTCGGCCGCGGGGGTTTGCAACAACTCGCACGCCCACTTTTGCAACTTCTCGGTCATGATCATGTTCTCGTTGCCATGGCGAATCATGTCCATGATGCGCATTTCAAGTGCCCGAATTTTGTCGCGCAGCATTTGCGCTTGGCGCTCTTGCAAACTCACAGAGCGGTGGTTGTCGGGGCTGAGCAATTGCACCGTGGCCAAGAGCTGTGCATGGCGTTCAAAAAAGTCAGGCGTGTTGGCTAAAAAATCAGCGATGTCATCTTCGGTGATGGGGTTCATCGGATTGATGGGTGTGGGTGTCATGCCTGTCTTTCAATTCAAGGTAAATCAGGGACTTCAATGTCCCCTTCAAACACAGAGGTGGCCGGCCCCGTCATCAGCACCGGCTGCGACAGGTCGCTCAAGGCAGCGCCTTGCCATTCGATGGTCAACACACCCCCATGGGTTTGCACATCCACTTGGGGGTTGAGCCTGCCCATGCGAATGCCCGCGACCACAGCGGCACATGCGCCGGTGCCGCAGGCCAGGGTTTCGCCAGCACCCCGCTCAAACACCCGCAACTTCACAAGATCGCGATTCACAATTTGCAAAAACCCGACATTGACACGGTTGGGAAATGCCGGGTGGTGTTCAATCAAGGGGCCTTGCGTGAGGACGGGGGCCGTCTCAACTTGGTCCACCACCAGCACTGCGTGGGGGTTGCCCATGGACACCACGGCAACCTGAGCCACCGAATTCTGCCCCGCTTCCCTCAATGGCAGCTGCCAAACTTCGCAAGCATTCACCAGGCTGTGTTGCAGGCCTTCAGGCTTGAAGGGCACCTTGGGCAAATCCAAAATGGGCGCCCCCATGTTGACGGTGACGCGGCCATCGGCGTTCATGTGCAATTCAATTTCGCCTTGCTGCACTTTGACCCGTATACGGTCTTTGACGGTCAAGCCTTTGTCGCGCACATAGCGCACAAAACAGCGCGCCCCATTGCCGCAATGCTCAACTTCGCCACCATCGGCGTTGTGAATCACGTATTCAAAGTCCAGTGATGCATTGGGGGCTGGTCGAACGCTCAGGATTTGATCGGCGCCCACGCCAAAGTGGCGGTCTGCCAAAAAACGGTATTGCGCCGTGGACAGATTCAAGCGGCCACGCGTTTCGTCGAGCACCACAAAATCGTTGCCCGCCCCTTGCATTTTTGTAAAGCGAATTCGCATGGCCGAATTATCCTCGGTTCGGGACGCAGTTTGCACAAGCCTTCAGACTAGGGCCGATAATCTCTCCCATGGTCCGACCTCACCAACTTCTTCATCCTCAACGCGAGCCTGCCCAGCCTCGACCTGCAGCCACCGTATTGCTGCTGCGCGATGGCGCGCAGGGCATCGAAGTGCTCATGACTCGCCGCGCCTTGACAGCCAGTTTTGCACCGGGTGCTTTTGTCTTTCCGGGTGGCGGCATTGACGACCTTGACGCCGCCTCCCATGCCCAAGCATCTCGGCGCCCCACGCAAACTGACTTGCACCTCACGCAGGCCATTGCCGCCATTCGCGAAAGCTTTGAAGAACTGGGCATTTTGCTGGCCTATCGTTCAGACCAACACATGGCCACGGGCGACGACATTGCCAAGCTTGACCGAAGCCAGCCCTTTGCAGCGCAGTGCCAAGCACAGCAACTCAAGTTGGCCGCCGATCAGGTGTTTGTGTTGGCGCAGTGGACCACCGATCGCGATTTGGCCAAGCGCTTTGAGGTGCCATTTTTGGTGGCCAGAATGCCGGCAAACCAAACCCCCGTGGCCGATGAGTCGGAACAATTCGAGCCCGTGTGGGTGCAGCCTGCAGAGGCCCTGAAGCGCCACGAAGCAGGCGATTTCTTCATCATCTTCCCCACCATTCGCACGCTACAGCGGCTTCAAGCTTTTGACACAGTGCAAGCGGTGTTGGACGCCTGTGCTGTCAGCGATGAACCCTTGTGGACCAGCTGCCCGCGTGCAGGCTGGTTGGCCGGTCAGGTCGAGCGTTACATGGAGCACGAGCCGCCCTTTGGCGAGCTGGCCCTCACCAGCCCCGACGGTCAAATCGTGCACCACCTTGATTGGCAGTCAGACCATCCGGTGGCGCTTTTGAAAAACGTGCAGCGGTTGACGGCACCCAACCCGGGCGTCATGACAGGCCCTGGCACCAACACCTACTGGGTGGGCGACCCCCATGGCGGCTACATCGTGATCGACCCCGGCCCTGCCGACCCCGATCATTTGGAGAAAATTTGGCGAGCGACCAGCGGTCAAATTCGCATGATTGTGTGCACCCACTCACACCCGGATCACTCACCTGGGGCCAAGCCTTTGCAGGCCCTGTGCGCCAGTTCCAGCGGCCAAAGACCCCCCGTCTTAGGCTTGCCATCTGCCAGCACCGCCAATGCGCAAAGTCAATTCACACCCGATCGCGCGCTGGCCCATGGCGAACTATTGCAAGTCGGCGAACACAGCCTCAAAGTGCTGCACACCCCTGGCCATGCTGCCAACCATGTCTGCCTGGCTTTGCTAGAAGACGGCTTGCTGTTCTCGGGCGACCATGTGTTGAACGGCAGCACCACCGTGGTCAACCCGCCCGATGGCAACATGAACGATTACCTCGACGCATTGGACTTGCTGGCCGCAGCGTGCCAAACCCATGGCCTTGATTTCATTCTGCCTGCGCACGGCTACGTCTTGGGGTTTGCGGCACAAGCCATTGCCCAACTCAAAGCCCATCGTTTGAAACGTGAGGCCAAAGTCTTGGCCGCCATGCGGGCCTTGCCGCATGGCACCCTCGAAGAATGGGTGGCCCATGCGTATGACGATGTGCATGCCCGCTTGTGGCCTGTGGCCGCTCGCTCCCTGCAAGCCCACGTCGACCGCATTCAATCGATGCCGCCTGGCAACCACTGATTGGCCCCCAGGCACCTCCTGACCCCATTTTCCAAAGAATTGCATTGAATGACTGAACCCCAAGCTGCGCCAAGAAGCGCCTCCGAACGCGCAGAAGGCATTCGATTGTCCAAGCGCGTGGCCGAAATTTTGAAATGCTCACGCAGTGAAGCAGAGCAAGTCATTGTGGGCGGCTGGGTCAAGGTCAACAACAAGGTGGTGGACGAGCCCGCCCACCGCGTGTCCAATGAGCACATTGACATTCACAGCACCGCGCAGCGCGGCAAAGTGCCCTTGCTCACGGTCATTTTGCACAAAACAGCAGGACAGAGCTGTTTGCCCCACCTGAAAGCCAATGTGTGGACCAGCTTCACGCCTGAGTGGCGGTCCAAGCAAGACCGTTCGGGCATCACCCTGACGCCGCGACTGCAAAAAATATTGCAATGCGCCGCCGCCTTGGAAGATGCCGCCACGGGCTTGGTCGTCTTGTCGGAAGACCCCAGCATGCTGCGCAAACTTCAAGACGATCGCTCCCCGCTAGAGCACGAATTGCTGGCCGAGGTGCACGGCAGCGTCAGCGATGAACAACTGCGCGCCATGAACCCCATGGGCCTGAAAACCAGCATCAACAGCGAAAACCCCAGCAAAACGGGCTTGCGCATGGCCTTCAAGGGCTATCAGCCAGGTTACGCAGCAGGGGTGATAGAACACGCCGGCCTTCAGTTGGTGGGGCTCAAACGCAGCCGCATGGGCCGCGTCCTCCTGGCCCCCTTGGCGCCGGGTCAGTGGCGAGCCTTGATGCCCTATGAAAGATTCTGAAAAAACAGCTTTTAGGGCATTTTTGCGACATTCCCTGTCAATTAGCCCTTGAAATTCATGAGGTCACCCTCAATTGAGGTGTTATGTTTGAGAAAATACGCTCACATTTGATTCGCCGCTTGCGCTGAAAGGAAACCACCATGCGTTTGAGCACCAAAAGTCGTTTTGCCGTCACGGCCATGATCGATGTCGCCTTGCGCGAAGATCGAGGCCCCGTCTCGCTCTCGGCCATCAGCGAACGTCACCAAATTTCCCTCTCCTACCTGGAGCAACTGTTCAGCAAATTGCGCCAACACCAACTGGTGGAAAGCACCCGCGGTCCTGGCGGTGGTTATTCTTTGGCTCGCAATGCCGAAAAAATCACCATGGCCGACATCGTCAGTGCCGTTGACAGCCCTTCCGAGTCTGAAGACGCCACCAATGCAGAAGGCAGCACTTGGATGAGCAGCGAGTTGTGGGCCAGTCTGAACGAGAAGATGTTGGCCCATTTGCAGTCCATCAGCTTGCGTCAACTGGTGGCAGAGCAGCGCGCCAAAGGCGTCACTGTGGAGCCGGCCCCCTCTGTGGTCAAGCGCGGCGTATTTGCCAAGCCCAAAAGTCAGCCCGTCAAACTGAACGTGCCCAACTCGGTGTTTGCGTTGGCAGCCAGCTTGGTGCCGACGCGCTGAAAAAGTGTGAAGCCCGCCGATAAGCCGGATTCTGTGCATTGAAGTTGCCCTCAATGTGACCGCCATTACTCTGGGCCGAGGGTTGCCCACTCGGCTCGGTGCTACCTACCCGCACACTCTCCGGAACCAGATCAACGTGTGCCTATTTGGTATTGCTGCGCGTAGAGATTGCCCGTTTCACCCGAACTGAATCGGCTCGTCTCTGTTGCTCTAATCCTCACCTTGGTGCCTTGCGGCCTTTCGGTGGAGAGGTGTTACCTCCTACGCTGTCCTGTGCAGTCCGGACGTTCCTCCAGTGCGGCCTTTCGGCCCATTGCTTGCGCAATGGCATTGCTGCTTGCACCAGCGACGGTCTGGCGAGCTTCACCCCCGCATTATCGCCCTTTGGCATTAACTTATGCTGAAATTGGCAGAACAAGTAGGTCAAAATGCATTTCAACGCATTTGAACTCGACCAACCCACAAGGACCAAGACCATGAAAGCTCACAACGTCTTACAGACCATTGGCAACACGCCCCACATTCGCATCAACAAACTGTTTGGCGCCAATGCCAATGTGTGGATCAAATCCGAGCGCAGCAACCCCGGCGGTTCGGTGAAAGACCGCATTGCCTTGGCCATGGTGGAAGATGCTGAAAAATCAGGCGCCCTCAAACCTGGCGGCACCATCATTGAGCCCACCTCGGGCAACACCGGCATTGGCTTGGCCATGGTGGCGGCCGTCAAGGGCTACAAATTGGTCTTGGTCATGCCCGACAGCATGTCCATTGAGCGCCGCCGCTTGATGCTGGCCTACGGCGCCAGCTTTGACCTGACCCCCCGCGAAAAAGGCATGAAGGGATCGATTGCACGCGCCGAAGAATTGGTGGCCAGTACCCCCGGCGCTTGGATGCCTCAGCAGTTTGAAAATCCGGCCAACATCGATGTGCACGTTCGCACCACGGCCCAAGAAATCTTGGCCGATTTCCCAGAGGGCATTGATGCCATCATCACAGGTGTTGGCACCGGTGGCCACTTGACCGGCACCGCCAAAGTGCTGAAAGCCAAATTCCCCAATCTCAAAGTGTTTGCCGTCGAGCCCACCGCATCGCCTGTGATCTCTGGCGGCGCACCGGCACCCCACCCCATTCAAGGCATTGGCGCTGGCTTCATTCCTAAAAATCTGGACACCAGCTTGCTCGACGGTGTGATTCAAGTGGAAGCCGAAGACGCCCGCGAATACGCACGCCGCTCTGCCCGCGAAGAAGGTTTGTTGGTGGGCATTTCTTCAGGCGCCACCTTGGCCGCCATTGCCCAAAAATTGAAAGAGCTGCCCGCCGGCGCCACCGTGCTGGGCTTTAACTACGACACTGGCGAGCGTTACTTGTCGATTGAAGGCTTCTTGCCAAACTGAATATCAGAGCCGCCAGATGCAAAGCAGGGTTTCCTTGCTTGGCATCTGGCGCGATAATTGGCGGGTCTGCTTGATAACCACAAGCCCAACTACCGACAGCCATGATTCGAATCTCAGAACTCAAACTGCCCTTGACCGCATTGCCGGTGGAAGTGCGCCGCGCCGCAGATGCGCCGTCTGAAACCGACGAAGACCGCATTCCGCCCCCTCACCCCGAATCAGCGCTGCGCCAACTGGCCGCAAAAGCACTGGACATCGATGTGTTGGCGATTGACCAACTGCAAGTGTTCAAACGCAGCTTCGACGCACGCAAAGCCGATTTGTTGGCCGTGTTCATTGTCGACATCACCTTGAAAGATCCCGCAGCTGAGGACTCGCTGCTCAAGCAGTTTTCTGGCAACCCTCACATTCAAGCCACGCCGAACATGACTTGGCAGGCGCCTTGCCATGCACCCGCCCATTTTGGCGAACAAGAGGGCGAGCGCCCTGTGGTGGTGGGCTTTGGACCTTGCGGCATTTTTGCAGCCTTGAGCTTGGCGCAAATGGGCTTCAAGCCCATCGTCATTGAACGCGGCAGTCCCGTGCGTCAGCGCACCAAAGACACCTGGGGCTTGTGGCGCAAACAAACACTCAACCCCGAAAGCAATGTGCAGTTTGGTGAAGGCGGCGCCGGCACTTTTTCTGACGGCAAGCTCTACAGCCAAATCAAAGACCCGCGCCATTTGGGTCGCAAGGTGATGAACGAGTTTGTGCAAGCGGGTGCGCCTAGCGACATTTTGTTTGCGGCGCATCCCCACATCGGCACGTTCAAATTGGTCAAGGTGGTGGAAAACTTGCGAGAGCAAATCATTGCCATGGGCGGCGAAGTGCGTTTTGAACAACGCGTGGTTGACATCGACATTCAAACCACCGCGCAGGGCCGACAAGTCACCGGCCTGCACATGGAAGACCGCAACACGGGCGAGCGTTCACACTTGGCCACCCAGCATGTGGTGCTGGCTTTGGGCCACAGCTCGCGCGACACCTTCACCTTGTTGTACGAGCGCGGCGTTTACATGGAAGCCAAAGCCTTCTCGGTAGGCGTGCGCATTGAACATCCGCAAAGTGTGATCGATGCAGCGCGTTGGGGACGTCATGCGGGCCATCCTTTGCTGGGTGCCGCCGATTACAAATTGGTCCACCACGCACAAAACGGTCGTGCGGTTTACAGCTTTTGCATGTGCCCCGGCGGCACGGTGGTGGCCGCCACCAGCGAGCCAGGCCGCGTGGTGACCAACGGCATGAGCCAATACTCGCGCAACGAGCGCAACGCGAATGCGGGCATGGTGGTGGCCATCGAACCTTCAGACTATCCATTGGATGTTGCTGCATGGCAAGCCGCATTTGGCCAAGCCGATGGTTTGAAATGGGCTCTGCAAGCGCAAACGATGGCGCAGCAATCGCCCAAGGCGTATCACCCGCTGTCGGGCATTGTGTTTCAACGTCTGTTGGAATCTAAAGCCTTTGTGGCAGGCGGTGAAAACTACACCGCGCCCGGTCAATTGGTCGGCGACTTCTTGGCAGCGCGGGCGTCCAAAGATTTTGGTGCGGTGCAGCCTTCCTACAAACCGGGCGTGAGCTTAGGCGATTTGTCACAAGTGCTGCCCGCATTTGCCGTGCAAGCCATGCGTGAAGCGCTGCCGGTGTTTGGCCGCAAGATCAAAGGCTACGACATGCAAGATGCCGTGCTGACGGGCGTCGAAACACGCACGTCTTCGCCTCTCAAAATGACGCGTAACGACAACTTCCAAAGTTTAAACACACTGGGGCTTTACCCCGCAGGTGAAGGCGCCAGTTATGCCGGCGGTATTTTGTCGGCAGGCGTCGATGGCATCAAAGTGGCCGAAGCTTTGGCCCTCAACATTCTGGAGGCTTAAAGCCATGCCACATTTTGCGCGTCAACGCGGGCACCACGTTGTGGTCTTTTTATTCAGCTTGCTGAGCATGGGTTGGGCGCATGCGCAAGGCGCGCCGACCGATCCTGAATGGGCTTTCAAACTCACACCTTCTTGGTATGCCACACACCATGAAACCCAAGCAGCCGATGTCAACCTCCGAGGCAACTTAGGCCAGCACACCACCTGGGTGGGCCAATATGTGCGGGGCAATGAATTCCAACAAACGCGATTTGGCTATGAGTACAACGCCAACTTCGCGTGGGGTCAAATGGTGCCCTCGCTGCAAATCGCCTCCAAAGGTTTTGTGGGCGGCTCCCTGAATTTTCAAATCGGCGGCGCCAATTACCTGCTCACGGGTTTGGGTCGAACCAATTTGAAAGATTATTACAACTTGACCTTTGACCCCAACGATTCTTATGTGATTGGCGTGGGCAGCAAGGCCATCCCAGGCCACGTCTTCAATCTCTTCAGTGTGCGCGATAATCGCCTCCACACAGGCCAAACCGTGACGCACGGCATGTGGCGCTGGCAAATCAATGACGCACAGCGTCTGGTCACAGACTTTTCACGCAAGACGGGTAGGCTGACCGCCGATGCCCCCCCTGTGCAAGGCAACGCTTTGTCTGTGACCTATGACATTGGCAACCATTTCTTCCGGGTGGCCAAAGAACAAAAAGTCAATTTCACCGACCACGATCAACATCGAATTTCAGCAGGCTTTCGCTTTTAAAACCATGCGCTACGTCATTTCCAAAACTGTCTCCGCCTTTTTCTGGTTCAACCTCGTCCTTGCCTCTGGCAGTGCATTTGCTGCACGCCCTTTGAACACGGACGATGCCAATGTGGTCGACCCCCAAAGTTGCCAGGACGAGAGTTGGGTCAAAAAATCAAAAACCAGCATCGAGCGATGGATCGTGCCGGGTTGCAATTTTTTTGGCGACACCGAGATATCGGTGGGGGCCAATTTTCAATCTGACACTGGGCTTGAAAGCGCTCAATACCATTTGCTGCAAGCCAAGAAAAGATGGCGCGTTTTAGAGCAAGACAGCTGGGGGCTCTCCACCACCTTGGGGACGCTCCAACACACCTCCCGCGTTGCGTCAGAAACAGTCGACGATGTGTATGTGAATGTCCCCATCACCTGGTCGATGGGCGAAGACCGGTTCACGCACCTCAACTTGGGGTGGGTCAAGCATCAAGCACAGGGCTATGGCGCCAAAACCTGGGGCTTGGCATTTGAGCAACCCTTCAACAGCCATGTGATCGGCATCTTAGAAACCTATGGAGAAGAAAAGCAGTCCAGCAAATACCAAGTGGGCTTGCGCTTCTGGATCATCCCGCAGCGGGTTCAAATTGACACCACGCTGGGCAATGTCTGGGGACCTTCAGGCCATGGCGCCCTCAATCAGCGTTGGTTCTCCATGGGCTTGCGCTTGCTCTCGCCAGCACTGTATTGATCAACGTTGAAACAACACATGGGCTTGCAAGCCCGTGCCATGGTCGGCATTTTGAAGCCAAAACTTGGCCCCTAACAATTGCGCATAACGCGTCACGATTGACAAGCCCAAGCCCAAACCTTGGTTCGAGCCATCGCGGTTAGCGCCTTGCACACCCCGTTTGAGAATGTTCTCACGGTCTTCTGCGGCAATGCCTGGCCCGTTGTCCAAGACCACCATCTCGACGCCTTCCGTGTGCGTTTGCAATGAGACGGTCACTTCTTGGGTTTGACCACCAGCGGGCTTGCCATAGCGCATGGCATTGTCCAAGAGGTTGTTCAAAATACCTTCTGCCAAAGCCTTGTTGGCCAAAATGAAACAGGCTTGTTCCATGCCAACCGCACCCAGGTCAATGTGCAGGTCTCGGGCAGACGCACTGCGTTGCAAAATGGCGGCGGTGATCACCTCGTCCAGCTGCACCAGCTCCGTTTTTTTCTCCATGTCGGCTTCATCGGCAATGGCCAAAGCCAAGAGTTGATCGGTCAAATGGCTTGCGCGGATGCTGCTGTCTCGAATTTGATGCAATTGGGAACGCCACAACGCGGGCTGGGAACTCTCCAAGCCGTATTCAGCCAAGGCACGAATGCCTGCCAACGGCGTTCGCAACTCGTGCGCGACATTGCCCGTGAATTCTTTTTGGGCATTCAAGCCACCTTCAATGCGGCGCAAAAGGGCATTCACCGCATTGCCCAAATTTTCCAAGTCAATGGTGCTGGCCCTCACTTGCATCGGTGACAAGTCTGAACCATCGCGGTTTTGCACCACCTGCATCAGCTCGGCCAAGGGTTGCAGATCTTTGGCAATGACCCAACGCAACCAAGCACCAATCATGACCAGTAACAGAAGCTCAGGAATGACGGAGTAGGCCAACAATTTCTCGAGCAACTGGGTTCGGCTCATGGCGGTTTGCGCCACGATCACCGAAAAACGCTCGGGTCGCTCTTGGCGCAACACCACCGCACGCATGTTTCGACCTTGAAACACAATGTTCTCAAATTCAATCAGATTGCCCGTTCTTTGTGACACGCTGGGCGTGGTCAAACCAGGATGCCCGGCCAACAAACTGCCATCCGCATTGATCAGTGCAAAGGCAACGGCTTCGCTTTGGTCAAACAACAAACTGTTGAGTTCTGCAGAGGTCATGTTGACCTCCAAGCCCGATTGCGGCATGCCCTTCAATTTGACATGGCTGGCCACCATGTATGCATCGTCCAGCAAGGAGCGATCGAAAGCTTGTTGCACAAAGTAATTGGCAATGCCCGCAGAGAGCAAGGTGCCCAGCAACCAGACCATGCCCAGTGGCCACAGAACGTGACGCATGAGTCGGTATTGCAGCGAAGATTTGGCTGCTTGACCGAACGTTGTCGAGTCGCTCATGCATCTTCCTCGATCAAATATCCAATGCCGCGCATGGTCCGAATCACGGCGCCAGAGTTTTCTAACTTGCGTCGCAACCTGGAGATGAAAGTCTCTAAGGCGTTGTCCCCCAAAGATTCGTCAAAGGAGGACAATTTTTCCGATAAATTTCTTTTGTTGATGACGCGGCCGGGCGGGCTCATCAACTCCCACAGCACTTCAAACTCACGCGCAGGCAACTGAAGCGATTCATCGGCCAAGGCAAATCGTCGCTGTTGTCGATTGAGTTGCAATTGGCCAATTTGGGTCAGGTCATCGGCACCCTGGCTGCGCCGCAAAATGGCCCTGAGCCTGGCTTCAACTTCATTGAGCTCAAAGGGTTTGCCCAAGTAATCATCGGCGCCTGCGTCCAAGCCTGCGATACGCTCTTCTGTGCGGTTTCTGGCTGACAAGATCAGCACAGGTGTTCGGTCGCCTTTGGCGCGCATTTGTCGCAACAAAGTCAGGCCACTGGTCATGGGCGCATGGGCTTTCGACGATTCCGGCAAATTCAAATCCAGCAAAACCACATCAAAGGTCTGCACCGCCCACAATTGGCGCGCGCTGGCCAAATCGCCGGCCGTGTCCACGCGATTGCCTGTGTCCGCCAGTTTTTGAGACATGACGACACGCAAGGTGGGGTCATCTTCAATGAGCAAAATTCGCATGGGCTGTGTTCAATGTGAGCAAATGTCAGACCTTGGTACAGGCACTTGGTCAGGTCATGGTCAGGTCATATCGCAGATAAACGAGGCATGAGCATACGACAGTTAATTTTTTATGTGGCGTGTCTGACTAATTTTTCTTTAGCAGCACAAACCCTCCCCCCCGCACTGGCTGCAGTGTCAGGTCCCTTGACCTTGGCCCAAACGCTGGAAGCCGCCAAATTCAATGCAGCTTCTCGCATGTCCCAACAAGACCTGGCCGCAGCCCATTCGGATATTTTGGCAGCAGACCGCGCTCCCTTGCCAACATTTTCTGCCAAGGCCAGCGCCACAGACAACAGCGGGCAAGCCAGCACCACGACCGGTAGCCTGACCTCGCAACGCAGAACTGACAAGTCCTGGGGCCTCGACTGGACCTTGGAGCGGGGCGGCAAACGCACCCACCGTACCGAAGCGGCCAAACTGAATGCCCAAGCTGCGCAGGCAGAATTTGCTGAAACTCAAATTCAGCAACAACTGCTGGCCAAAGATTTGTACTTTGAATTGCTGGCCGCACAAGAGCGCACGCAACACCTGAAAGCCATCGCCCAAGCGGTCGAAGCCAGCGCCAGCGCTGCCAAATTGCGCGCCAAGGCGGGAGATTTGTCGGCCCAAGATACGATGCGCGTCGAAATCGAAGCCGAGCACGCCCTGTCAGACTTGCGAAAAGCGCAATTGGACGAAAAGCGCGCCAGCTATCTGCTCAGTCAAACTTTAGGCTTGAACAACGCGGCCACCCACAAACTGAGCGTGGCTGCCGACTGGCCGCAAACCTCCATGCGGGCTCTGGAACAATCGCAATCTCTGGAAAATTGGCTCAGCGCACGCCCCGATGTGCAAGCATTCCAGTTGCGTGCACAGGCCGCCCAAGCGCTTTTGGAAAATGCCAAAGCACTGGGCAAGATTGACCCCACCATTGGCCTGTCGGTAGACAACAACCCTGGCACCAACAAGCGCCTGACCGAATTGAGGGTGCAATTCCCTTTGCAAGTGGGCAGCACCTACGATGGTGAAATTGGCCGCGCCACGGCGCAAGCCTTTCAAGCACAAACCCAATGGGAACAAGCCAAGCTGAATGCACAAGCCGAATGGCTGAGCATGCGAGAAGCCTATGCAGCCTCTTTGGCACGCTTGAGCATCTACATGCAAGAGATCGTGCCGCGTGCGCAAAAAGTCGCCACCCAAGCTGAATTGGCCTACACCAAAGGCGCGATGCCATTGGTCGACTTGTTGGATGCCCGCCGCACCCTCAAAAATTCTTTGCTCGAAGCGGTAGACGTTCAAGCCGAACACGCCAAGACCGCCACCGCTTTGCAATTGCGTGCACCCAAGCCTTGAGCTTGAAACGCCTCCTCTTTAATTTGACCGAACCTCAGTATTCACGTGAAAAACATTTACCTCTCCCTCCTGATGGCTGGCTGCTTGGCGGCCTGCTCTGAAGCGCCCACTCCCAAAGTGGCTGAGCCCCAGCCCATCATGCAAAACAATCAATTGCGGTTTCCAGAAGGCAACTCGCAATTGGCCTTGTTGGTCACCGTGCCCGCCAAAGCATCAGAAGCCATCGCGGTTGATCTGCCTGCGCATTTGGTTTGGAATGAAGACCGCACCCAACGCATTTACGCCCCCTTGGCGGGCCGTGTGGCCAGCATTCACACCGACTTGGGCAAGTCCGTGCGCAAAGGCGAAACCTTGCTGGCCCTGCTTTCACCCGAATTTGGCGCGGCACAGGCCGATGCGTCCAAAGCCATGGCTGATTTGCGATTTGCCGAGAAAAATTTCTACCGACAAAAAGAACTCTTTGACGCGGGCATCGTCGCCCGCAAAGATTTTGAACAAACAGAAACAGACGCCCTGCGCGCAAAAGCAGAAGCCGATCGCGCCGTTGCACGCATCAACCTCTATGGCGCGCACGGCATGGTCAACCAGCAATTGACCTTGAACAGCGACATGGCCGGCGTGGTGGTCGAAAAGAACGTCAACCCTGGCCAAGAAATCAGGCCCGAACAATTTGGCCCTGGCGCATTGGCGCTGTTTGTGGTGTCCGATCCATCCAGCCTCTGGGTTCAAATTGATGCACAAGAAGCCGACATCAGCGCGCTCAAGCCTGGTGCCAGTTTCGAGTTGAGCGTGGCAGCCTTGGGCGACCAAAAATTCAAAGGCCGGGTCATGGCCAGTGCCGATGTGATTGACCCCAACACCCGCACCATCAAGGTCCGCGGTGTCGTGGAGAACCCTCAACGCATGTTGAAAGCGGAGATGTTGGGCACAGCACAAATCCACCGTTCTCTGGGCCAAGGCTTGGTCGTGCCCGCCAGCGCGGTCTTGCTGCGTGGCACCCAACATTGGGTCTTCGTTAAAACAGCGGCAGACACTTTTGAGCCCCGCATGGTCAAGCTGAGCTACGAAGGCAGCAAAGTGTCGATTGTCAGCAGTGGTTTGCAAACCAATGACCAAGTCGTGAGTGAGAACAGCTTGCTTCTGGCGCGAGAGTTCCGAATTGCAGAAGAAACCGCCAAAAGCACAGCAGCAGCCAACGGTAAAGCGACAGAGTCCAAATGAGAAAAATCATTCACTATGCATTGCACCAGCCTTTGTTCATTGTGCTGGGCACGGTGCTGTTCGCCATGGCGGGCTTGTTAGCGTTTAAAAATCTTTCAGTGGAAGCTTTTCCGGATGTCACCGACACACAGGTGACCATCATTGCGCTCTACCCAGGGCGCGCTGCAGAAGAGGTTGAGAAGCAAGTCACCTTGCCCATTGAAGTGGCATTGTCAGGCGTGCCCAATTCCATCCGGATGTTCTCGCACACGCAGTTCGGTTTGTCTTTCACCGTCATCACCTACGACGACAAAGCCGATGTGAACTTGGTCAGACAACAAGTCAACGAGCGTCTGCGCGGTGTCGATTTGCCGCAAGGCGTCGAAGCCAACATTGCCCCCAACGCCACGCCTGTCGGCGAAGTCATGCGCTACCGCTTAAAGGGCGATGGCAAAACCACCTCAGAGCTGCGCACCTTGCAAGACTGGGTGGTCGAGCGTGCCATTCGCCAAGTCCCCGGTGTGGCCGATGTGGTGGCCATGGGTGGCTTCATCAAACAGTATGAAGTGCAACCGGATTTGGACAAACTGCGCGCCTACAAGCTGAGCTTTCAAAACTTGCTCGACGCACTGGGACGGGGCAACGCCAACGCGGGTGGCAGCTATGTGTCACAGGGCTCTCAGCAGTTTGCCATTCGGGGCATTGGCCTTTTGAAATCGGCGCAAGACATTGGTCAAATTGTGGTCACCTCACGCAACGGCACACCCATTTTGATTCGCGACATTGCCCAAATCAAAGTGGGCGCCGTGCCGCGCCTGGGCACAGTCGGCCAGGACAATGACGATGACATCGTGACCGGCATCATCGTCATGCGAAAAGGCGAAAACCCCAGCGAAGTGCTCAAAGGCATCAAAGTCAAAGTCGACGAATTGAACGCGCGCACATTGCCCAAAGGCGTGCAAATTGTGCCGTTTTACGACCGCACATGGCTGATGGACAAAACCCTCTCCACAGTGTTCAAGAATTTGGTCGAAGGCGCATTGTTGGTGTCGCTCGTTTTGTACCTGTTCTTGTCCAACATGCGTGCCAGTTTGGCGGTGGTCTTGGTCATTCCTTTGGCCTTGTTGTCCACCTTCTTGGGCCTCAAAATCATGGGCGTGCCCGCCAATTTGCTCAGCTTGGGCGCCATGGATTTCGGCATCATTGTGGACGGCGCGGTCATCGTGGTTGAAAACATCATGCACCGACTGGCAGAGAACCGAGAAGACATGTCGGAGAGTGAGCGACGGGAAGTGATCATCAATGCCACCAACGAAGTGGGGCGCCCTACTTTGTTCTCCATGCTGATCATCATTGCGGCGCACATTCCTATTTTTGCGCTCCAGCGCCATGAAGGCCGAATTTTCCAGCCGATGGCCTTGTCCGTCACCACCGCCTTGGTGGGCTCACTCATCTTCTCGCTCACCCTGGTGCCCCTCCTCACCTATTGGATGCTGCGCAAGAAACTGCCGCACGGTGACAACAAGTTGGTGGCCAGTGCCAAGAACTTCTACCGTCCCATTTTGGCTTGGGCTTTGAACCACCGCAGCAAAGTGGTGGCCATTTCCTTGTCCTTGTTTGCCGTGGCCATCTTGGCGGCTTCACGCTTAGGGTCTGAGTTCTTGCCTGAACTCAACGAAGGCACCATCTGGGTCAATGTGCGTTTGCCCTCCAGCGTGTCAAATCTGGAAGCCACTCGAATCTTGCACGACGTTCGGCAAGCTTTGATGAAAGTGCCAGAGGTCAGAACCACCGTGTCCAAGGCCGGCCAACCCGAAGACGGCACCGACCCGAAAACCATCAGCATGGCCGAAGTCTTCGTGGACATCAAACCACCTGAAGAATGGCGCAAAGGCCTGACCAAAGACCAATTGATTGAAGAGATGGACCGCGCCGTTTCAGCCCTGCCCGGCATGGAGCCCTCTTTCTCTCAGCCCATTCGAGACAACGTGCTGGAGTCCATTTCTCAAATTGACGGCCAAATTGTGATCAAGGTGGCCGGCGATGATTTGGTCGAACTCAAGCAATTGACGGAATCCATCGAGCGTGAAATCAAACAAGTCAAAGGCGTTTACCGTGCTGAGATTGACCGCGCCGGCGACCTGCCGCAGTTGGTGATTGACATCAACCGAGAGCGGGCCGCCCGCTATGGCCTGAACGTCAGTGACGTCCAAGATGTGATTGAAACGGCTTTGGCCGGCAAATCGACCACTCAAATTTGGGAAGGCGAACGCAAGTTCTCCGTGGCGGTGCGACTGCCTGAAGACCGTCGCAGCATCACGCACTTGTCAGGCATTTCCATTGCGACACCTGACGGTGGCTACACAAGCCTTGGCTCTGTCACCGACATTCGAGAAACCAGCGGCGCCATGAACATCGCACGCGAGGCAGGCCGTCGCACCATGGCCATTGGCATCTTCATCAAAGACCGTGACATGGGCTCTGTGGTGGCAGACATGCAAGCGCGTGTGAACAAAAACATCAAAGTGCCAAACGACTACAACATCACCTGGTCGGGTGAATTTGAAAACCAAGAACGCGCCATGAAGCGTTTGTCGGTGGTGGTGCCCATTTCGCTGCTCTTGATCTTTGTGCTCTTGTTCGATGCGTTTGGCTCCTTCAAAACAGCCAGCCTCATTTTGATCAATGTTCCCTTGGCCCTGATTGGTGGTTTTGTGGCGCTGTGGATTTTCTCCATCCCGCTGTCTGTTTCTGCCGCCATTGGTTTCATTGCCTTGAGTGGCCAAGCTGTGCTCAATGGCGTCGTGATGCTGACCGTGTTCCAGCAATTGCAATCCTCTGGCATGACCGTGGTGGAGGCCGTCTTAGAAGGCTCCATGCAACGCCTGCGCACCGTGCTCATGACCGCCATGCTGGCAGCACTGGGTCTTTTGCCCATGGCACTGTCCCACGACATTGGCTCGGAAACACAGCGTCCCTTGGCCATCGTGGTCATTGGCGGCCTCTTTACCGCCACGCTCCTGACCCTGATCGCGCTGCCTGCGCTGTATGTGGCGTGGTTCGATCGCAAACCTAAAGCCAAGGCTTAACAGAAAGACCCTATGACCCGCAAACTGCTTCTCTCACTCAGCATGCTTCTGACTGGCCTGTCGGCCCATGCCGACGGCTTCTTGGGCATTGACCATCGTTTGAACTTTGACAATTCCGGCATCTGGTCCAGAAGCAATCAGAAAAACTTAGAGATGGGTTCGGCAGCGGTGGTTCTGGGCGGTGCACTGTGGGAAGGCAATGACACACGTTTGGGCAAAACATTTTGGAAATCAACGGAGTCCATGTTGATGGGCGATGTGCTGGCACAGGCTGGCAAATTGGTCTTCAGAAGACAACGCCCTATCGATGGCAACGATCCCAACGCATGGTTTCAATCGGCCAGCAACAAAAGTTTCCCAAGTGGTGAAGTGACGCACATCACCGCCATCGTGACGCCCTTCATTGCAGAATATGGCCAAGACCATCCTGCCGTGTGGGCGTTGGCAGCCTTGCCTTTGTATGACGGCATGGCCCGTATGAAATCTCAAGCGCATTGGCAAACCGATGTGTTGGCTGGCATGGCCTTGGGCGTTGGCACAGGCCTTTATGCGGGCCAAGAAAAACACAACTGGTTGGTGCAAGCCTTGCCAGGCGGCATGCGGATCGGCTACAAGAAATCCTTTTAAGCCGCGTCAGACCATCAACACGGGCACCATGGAGGCGATCAACAAGATGGCCATGGTGCCGTTGAAGATTTTGCGCCATGTGTCTTGTTGCAAATAGCGCTCTAACTTAGCGCCCAGCCACACCCACAAACCCACACTGGGAAAATTAATGGCGCTGAACATCATGCAGGTGAGCACCACAAAAGTGAGCGATGCATCGGTGGGCATGTAGTTGCTGAAATAGCCAATGGCCATGATCCAGGCTTTGGGATTGACCCACTGAAAAGCGGCCGCACCCAGGAAGCTGATGGGTTGTGTGGCCGCTTCGCCGTTGCGCTCTGGCGCACCACTGCGGGCGACGCCCCACGCCAAATACACCAGGTAAGCAAAGCCTATGACCTTCATCACTTGGTACACAAAGGGATAGGCCTTCAGCAAACTTTCAAGGCCCGCGCCGACCAACAGCAGCATCACAAAGTGACCCAAAGAAACGCCCAGCCAATGCGGCAGTGTGCGCTTCACACCAAAGTTAACGCCCGAGGCCAACAACATCATGTTGTTGGGCCCTGGGGTCACCGAGGTCACAAATGCAAACATGGCCATGGCAGCCACCAGTTCGACGTTGAAGCTCATGACTTGCTTGCCTTAGGCCATTGGGTGTGAAACTTGCCAGGTTTGTCCAAACGTTGATAGGTGTGGGCGCCGAAGTAGTCGCGCTGCGCTTGCAACAAGTTGGCGGGCAAGCGCGCTGTGCGGTAAGCATCGTAGTAGCTCAAAGCACTCATGAACGCAGGCACTGCCACACCATTCATGGCAGCCATGGCCACCACCTCACGCAAGTCTTGTTGGCACTCGGCCATCAGGCGTGCAAAGTGATCGTCCACCAGCAAGTTGGTGAGATTGTGTTGGACGGCAAACGCACGGCGAATGTCTTCCAGCAAATGCGCACGGATGATGCAACCGGCGCGCCACACCGACGCCACTTTGTCCATGGGCAATTGCCAGTCGTGTTCTTTGTCACCGGCTTTGATCAACGCAAAACCTTGGGCATAGGCGCAAATTTTGGCAGCCAGCAAAGCCTTTTGAATTTTGGGCAAGACTTCTTGGAGGTTTTGTACAGCTTGGGGCTGAGGGCCCTTCAGTAATTTGGAAGCCACCACGCGCTCGGGCTGCACGGCACTCATGGTGCGCGCAAACACAGCGTCGGCAATGGTGGGCGCACTGACCCCCATGTCTAATGCAATTTGGCTGGTCCATTTACCTGTGCCTTTTTGCTCGGCGGTGTCCAGAATCATGTCGACCAAAGCATTGCCGGTTTCTGGATCTTCGTGCGACAAGATGTCGGCCGTGATGTCAATCAAATAACTGCTCAACTCACCTTGGCCCCATTCACGGAACACCGCGCTCTTTTGCTGCGCGGTCATGCCCAGGCCCTTCATGAGCGCATAGGCTTCGCAAATCATTTGCATGTCCGCGTATTCAATGCCGTTGTGCACCATCTTCACAAAATGGCCTGCACCACCTGGCCCCATCCATTCACAGCAGGGTTGACCGTCGTCGGCTTTGGCAGCGATGGCTTGCAGAAAGGGCCGCACCAAAGGCCAAGCTTGCGCGCTGCCACCGGGCATCAAAGCGGGGCCTTTCAAAGCACCTTCTTCACCGCCACTGACGCCAGAGCCGACGTACAAGATGCCGGTGCCTTCGAGCGATTCCATTCTGCGTTGGGTGTCGCGGTAGAGGGTG